>JAWKLR010000030.1:0-47263 GCA_041392625.1 Saprospiraceae bacterium
CAATCATCTAACAACAAGCCATTTAAATCTAGCATTTATTTGTCTACTCGTTTTAGTCATCGGAGGCATCGCGACTGGCTCTGCCATGACCGGATTAGGGAAGGGCATCAAACATATTTCCAACTTGAATATGATAGGTGCAACGTTCCTTCTGGCTTTTGTTTTATTCCAAAGCAATTGGGCTGCACTTGGAGTGCATTTTTTTACCAGCATCCTCCTTTATTTGCGCGATTTCATCCCACTAAGCCTGAACCTGGGCCGCTATCATGCCTCCCCGGAATTCATGGCGGACTGGACTTATTTCTATTGGGCATTTTGGCTTGCCTGGACACCATTTACCGGAATTTTTATCGCCCGGATTTCGAAAGGAAGAACCATCCGACAGTTCGTCCTGGGCACCCTGCTTGTCCCTGCTTTTGGCACCTTCTTGTGGTTTACAGCGTTCGGCAGCAACGCCATGGAGCAACTAAGTACGAATATGGTATCGGACTCGCAGTACGATTCCATTTTCACCGCGATTTTTTTGTTTTTTGAACACTACCCGGGAGCATGGATGCTCAATATTTTGACCGTGTTTTTGCTATTTACATTTCTGATTACATCCATTGATTCTGCCATTTTTGTACTCAGTATGTTTACAGACGGAGGCAATGAAAAACCCAGCAAAAAACACGGGATTCTCTGGGGTGTTTTTCTCACTGTTTTCACCATCGCTTTGTTGTTTTTAGGAGATGGCAATTTGCTCCAAATGGTGAGTCAAATTCTGGTTTTGGCAGCATTGCCATTCGGGTTTATTCTGTTTTTTATGACCATTGGATTTATTCGAAAAATCAGCCGCCCCTGAACCAATACCATCCACTGCCTGTTTCAAACAGGTAGGCCATCCAAGTTATTTCAACTTGAGAACCCCGAGTCGGACACTTCATTTGCATGGTCTGTGTAGTATCGCTATCTTTAGACCGCGTAATTGGGAAACAATAAGCAGTAGGATCCAGTACACTGGAATATGGATTCCTGTTCGACGTTCGAACAGGAAAACAGATTGATTTGGGTTTGTATAAAGCCTCAAATAGATCTGTTTTGAGCATGTATAATTGAATAGAATTGGCTTGGTTCCCTCCCACAAATTCGGAATAGGATTCAAGCCCAAGCAAAAACTACTGTTTATTGCCAACCACTTATTTTATGGAATTAAAAGACCAATTTAAAAACACACGTGCCTACACTGAGGCGCTGTGCCAGCCTTTAAAAACGGAAGACTACATCCCCCAGCCTGTGCTTTTTGCCAGCCCTCCCAAATGGCATCTTGCACACATAACCTGGTTTTTTGAGGAGTTTGTTTTAAAAAAACACAAGCCCGACTACACGGTTTTTGACCCTACATTTAGTTTCCTTTTCAACAGCTATTACAACAACATCGGTGAGCGTGTTTTTCGCGGTGAACGCGGAAGCATCACCCGGCCGGGAGTAGATGAAGTCTATGCATACCGGGCTCATGTAGATGCGCAGGTCTGCGAGTTATTGGACAGCAATCCCTCATCGGATATTCACACATTGATCACCCTGGGAATCAACCACGAGCAGCAACATCAGGAGTTATTAATTACGGACCTCAAACACACCCTACATTTCAATCCGTTTCATCCGGTATACCGAACTGACTTCAACCTGGTTGCCGATCGAAATGCTTCAGAAAATTGTGTAAAAATCGAAGAAGGCGTGTATTCGATTGGTCATGAAGGCCCTGGTTTTCATTTCGACAATGAATTGGGCAGACACAAGGTATATACCCCCGGATTTGAAATAAACAACTTCCTGGTCACCAACGGGGACTACTTACAGTTTATCCTGGATGGCGGATATGAAAACTTCAATCTTTGGCTTGATGAAGGATGGGCCTGGGTCCGCGAAAACGAACTAAAAGCCCCGCTTTACTGGACTGAAAAGGACGGAGCATGGCATCAGTATACCCTGGCAGGCTTGCAAAAAGTCGATCCGGAAGCCATGCTGTGCCACATCAGTTTGTATGAAGCCCTGGCATATGCCGAGTGGGCAGGAATGCGGCTACCCACCGAATTTGAATGGGAAATTGCTGCAGACCAACTGGATTGGGGAAAACGCTGGGAGTGGACCCACAGTGCCTACCTGCCCTACCCCGGATTTTCTAAAGCACCGGGAGCCGTTGGCGAATACAACGGGAAGTTTATGATGAACCAGATGGTGCTGCGCGGTGCCTCCGTAGCGACCAGTTCAGGCCATAGCAGGAAAACCTACCGCAACTTTTTCCACCCGGATGCACGCTGGCAATACACCGGTATCCGGCTGGTTAAATAAGCGCCACATTCCAGCCCTCATTTTGCTAAAAACACAACCCATGAACACATATGCAGAAGCCCTGGAACAAGGGCTATCCACTAGCCCTAAAGCCATCCCAACCCGATTTATTTACGACGACCGGGGGAGCCAGATTTTCCAGCAAATCATGAACATGCCGGAGTATTATCTGACCGACTGTGAGTTGGAAATTTTCCAAACGCAATCCAACGACATCTACAAATACCTGAACTTTGACAGGCCATTTAATATCATAGAGCTAGGCGCCGGAGACGGGCTAAAAACCAAGGAATTACTCAGCGCTTTGCTATCCCAAAATCTTGATTTCAACTTTATCCCGGTCGATATTTCTGATGAGGCAATCCAGTCCTTAACCAAGCGCCTGAGCCTTGAACTGCCTGACCTGAATATGAACCCCAAAGTTGGAGACTATTTCAAGGTTTTGGAAGAAGTTATCATCCCCGAGCGACCCAATTTGTTTTTGTTTCTGGGAAGTAATATCGGCAACTACGAGCATGCCAATGCCGTCGAATTACTGAAGCACTTTGGCGAACACATGCTACCAAATGATAAGATTTTAGTCGGTTTTGATTTAAAGAAAAACCCGGAAACCATCCGACTAGCCTATCAGGATCCGCATGGCATCACAAAGGCATTCAACATGAATCTGTTGGAACGTGCAAACAGAGAACTCGGTGCAAATTTTGAGCTGAACCAGTTTGATTTTTACTGCTTTTACAACCCCTATACCGGCGCTGTGCGCAGCATGCTGGTAAGCCTGGAAGAACAACAGGTACAAATCCAGGCATTGAACCAGTCCTATTCATTTGGCAAAAATGAAATAATCCGGACAGAACTTTCCCAAAAATACGATCTGAAAATGATCCAGGAATTGGCAACAGAAACAGGGTTTCAGCCGGTCAATCATTTTATGGATGGCCGCTCCTATTTTTCAGACAGTCTGTGGGTAAAATCGGGCGCTTAGATCAATCCTTCATCAGTTCCCGAAGCGCCTCTTCTTTGCACGATTTGGAATACACCAAATTGGGGTCCAGTTTCAATGCCCGATTGATGTAATCAACCCCTTCTCCATAGCGTTTTAGGCCAACCAGAGCACAGCCTTTGTTGGCCAATGCACGAGGGTACTCGGCATCCAACGCGAGGGCTGCATCGTAGTCTGCTATAGCCGACTCATAGCGTGCCAGGTTCTTCTTGGCGACACCTCGGTTGTTATATGCTTCTTTGAATTTGGGATCGTATTGAATGGCTTTATCGTAGTCATTGATTGCCAACTGAAACTTCTTCTGTTCATCATACAACAGCCCCCGGTTGTTGTAGGCAGTCGAATAATCGGGCTGATATTGAATGGCCTTCCCATAATCTGCAAGTGCCTGATCGTATTGCTTTTTGCGTTTGTAAACCAGGCCACGATTGCAGTATGCCCGGGCATAATCACTGCGATACCGGATGGCCTGCGAATAGTCTGCCAGGGCCAGATCGTATTTTCCCATACCATAATAGGCAACGCCCCGGTTGTTGTAGGCTTCGGAATAACTTGGCTTGAGTTCGATGGCTTTGTCGTAGTAAACAATTTTCTGACTGGCACTTTTTTCATTTACTCCTTTCTCAAACCACTGCTTTGCCAGTGTAGCATTATCGGCCGTGCTTGGGGTGCTTTTAGGCCTGCTAACTCCACCGGACAAACTGTGTGCTTCATCCCATCCCTTTTTGATGGCCGCAAGCCGTGCTGATTTAGCAGGGTGTGTAGACGAACCTTTTTCGCCCTGCAACTCCCGCATTGCAGCCTGGGCATCATAAAGTGTAGCCCCCAGCTTAAACAAAACAAATCCTGAAAATTCATCGGCTTCCAGTTCCTTACTCGGACGGCTACCAGTTCCGTCAAGAGAGTGTCCATTGAGGTGGTGACCGATTTCGTGAGCCAGAATACTGGTTGCCGCCCAGTCGGTATTGGTGGTGGAATTTACACCCTCCAGAAATTTATTATCGTAAATAATATAGCGGAGCAATCCAATATCTGAGGGCAGATTTACCGCCAGTGCATTCTCAATGTTTGGACATTCCATGACGATGAAATTCCGCTTCAATCCAACCTGGCGCAGGATGTCATCCACTTTTTCTTCCGCCTCTGAATTGGAGGCAAAACTCAGGTAATCGCAGATATCATTTCGATTGTACTTGGCATTATCTCCATAATACCCGCAAACGGAAGTTTTACTGGTCTGAGCAGTTAAACTAAATGAAATCAAGGCAAATAAAATGGAAAACAAAGTAGTGTTTAGTCGCTTCATGGTATGCAGTTTAATAAGTAGGATCGGGCAAACTCAACCCGAGTGTTCATTTTGGTAAGGTAAAGATACAACATGGAATTTAGAGCATGCATACGCAGCCACATGCTCCATGTGAAACGGGTTTTCAACCAAACATATTTCTATCTTTTTAAAAAAAATCACAGGAATGAAAACCGGAACCCGGAATTCTCTCGTAGATCCATGTAGAAACAGATTATTCACGTTCCAAAAACAATCCTATGATTCAGAAATCCCTTATGCAATGTGCAGTTGTGATTATCCTTTTAATCACTACCTGCTTCTCATCTTCAGCTACAATAATCCCGGTCACAAATGCAAATGACAACCTTACAGGTTCTCTGCGTCTGGCACTGTTGACGGCATTGGATGGTGATACCATCCGATTCGATGCAGCACTTGATGGCGTAGTTCAAACCCTCGGTCTCGGAGAAATCACTATAACCAAGTCCTTGGTTATTGAAGGAAATGGGCCCGGAAATACGATCCTGAGCGGATCTGACCTGTTCCGGGTTTTCCATATTGTGGATGCAGATTTGGTGGTTTTCAAAAACCTGACCATAACGAACGGCCACACCAACTCGAGTGGCGGAGGAATTTTGTGTGAAAACTCCTCACTCAATATCATCAACTCAATCGTAACAAACTGTGTTGCACAGGGAGATTCTGCCACCCAGGGCGGAGGCGGCATTGCCAATTTTGGAGGCATGCTTACAATCTCCGACAGTTCAATTATTTCCAATAATAGCTGCACCGGTTTGTTGGGTAGTGGCGGAGGAATTCTGAACAGTCTGGGCGGTACCCTCACCATCGAAAACACAACCATTTCCGGCAACGTATCCATACGTGCAGGCGGTGGTATTGAAGACAACTCCGGAGACGCATCGCTCGTCGTGCTCACAAACGTATTGCTCGAAGCAAACACAACCGGTGGATCTCCGGGCAACGGAGGTGCCGTACACATCACCGGAAATGGCGATATCCAAATCAACGGTTCCTGGGTCATTCAAAACCAGGCAGATGCTGAAGGCGGTGGACTCTGAACGGAACCGGAACCATGACTGTTTTGGGTACCACCATCGATGCAAACATCGCCTCCGGGGATATGTCCGACCAGGGCGGAGCCGGTATTTTCAATGCAGGTGGTACCCTCATGATTGCAGACTCCACAATTATTTCCAACAACATTTGCGATGGATTGGCCGGCAGCGGCGGAGGCATTCTGAACGATGCAGGCGGTATCCTCACCATCGAAAACACAACCATTTCCGGCAACGTATCCATACGTGCAGGCGGTGGTATTGAAGACAACTCCGGAGACGCATCGCTCGTCGTGCTCACAAACGTATTGCTCGAAGCAAACACAACCGGTGGATCTCCGGGCAACGGAGGTGCCGTACACATCACCGGAAATGGCGATATCCAAATCAACGGTTCCTGGGTCATTCAAAACCAGGCAGATGCTGAAGGCGGTGGACTCTGGAACGGAACCGGAACCATGACTGTTTTGGGTACCACCATCGATGCAAACATCGCCTCCGGAGATATGGCCGACCAGGGCGGAGCCGGTATTTTCAATGCAGGTGGTACCCTCATGATTGCAGACTCCACAATTATTTCCAACAACATTTGCGATGGATTGGCCGGCAGCGGCGGAGGCATTCTGAACGATGCAGGCGGTATCCTCACCATCGAAAACACAACCATTTCCGGCAACGTATCCATACGTGCAGGCGGTGGTATTGAAGACAACTCCGGAGACGCATCGCTCGTCGTGCTCACAAACGTATTGCTCGAAGCAAACACAACCGGTGGATCTCCGGGCAACGGAGGTGCCGTGCACATCACCGGAAATGGAGATATCCAAATCAACGGTTCCTGGGTCATTCAAAACCAGGCAGATGCAGAAGGCGGTGGACTCTGGAACGGAACCGGAACCATGACTGTTTTGGGTACCACCATCGATGCAAACATCGCCTCCGGGGATATGTCCGACCAGGGCGGAGCCGGTATTTTCAATGCAGGTGGTACGCTCATGATTGCAGACTCCACAATTATTTCCAACAACATTTGCGATGGATTGGCCGGCAGCGGCGGAGGCATTCTGAACGATGCAGGCGGTATCCTCACCATCGAAAACACAACCATTTCCGGCAACGTATCCATACGTGCAGGCGGTGGTATTGAAGACAACTCCGGAGACGCATCGCTCGTCGTGCTCACAAACGTATTGCTCGAAGCAAACACAACCGGTGGATCTCCGGGCAACGGAGGTGCCGTGCACATCACCGGAAATGGCGATATCCAAATCAACGGTTCCTGGGTCATTCAAAACCAGGCAGATGCTGAAGGCGGTGGACTCTGGAACGGAACCGGAACCATGACTGTTTTGGGTACCACCATCGATGCAAACATCGCCTCCGGGGATATGTCCGACCAGGGCGGAGCCGGTATTTTCAATGCAGGTGGTACGCTCATGATTGCAGACTCCACAATTATTTCCAACAACATTTGCGATGGATCAGCCGGCAGCGGCGGAGGCATCCTGAACGATGCAGGCGGTACCCTCACCATCGAAAACACCACCATTTCCGGCAATGTATCCGTACGTGCAGGTGGTGGTATTGAAGACAACTCCGGCAGACGCATCGCTCGTCGTGCTCACAAACGTATTGCTTGAAGCAAACACAACCGGTGGATCTCCGGGCAATGGAGGAGCCGTACACATCACCGGAAATGGTGATATCCAGATCAACGGTTCCTGGGTCATTCAAAACCAGGCAGATGCTGAAGGCGGCGGACTCTGGAACGGTACCGGAACCATGACCGTATTGGGCACCACCATCGATGCAAACATCGCTTCCGGGGATATGTCCGATCAAGGTGGAGCCGGTATTTTCAATGCAGGCGGTACAATTGAAATATCCACATCGACTATCTCAAACAACACTTGCGATGGGTCTGGTGGCCAGGGAGCAGGTATCCACAACGATGCATCTGGTACAATTTCAATAGAGCTCAGTACCATTTCAGGAAACAACTCCGACACAAACGGTGGCGGCATAGCAAACAATGGCACCTTGACGATTGAAACCAGTACCATTACCGAAAATACTGCATCCGGAAATGGTGGTGGAATCATACAACTCCTTGCAGCAAATTCTGTAAACCTAAACAGTACAATCCTGGCTGGGAACAACAGCAACAGTACAGGTTAGGACCTGTCTGGAAGCGGCACATTTAGCTCTACCGGATATAACCTCATTGGTGAGGATGATGAAAACATCTTCGTATCACAAATGACCGATATCAAAGGAAGTGCGGGCGCAGCCATTGACCCAAACCTCTCCGCGCTGGCAGACAACGGAGGCCCAACACAGACGCATGCATTGCAGTGCCCAAGCCCGGCAATCAATGGTGGAAACCCCAACTACATGACGGTAGACCAACGAGGCATGGCTGTTTATGATGCAATACGCGACATGGGAGCATTTGAATATCAGGAAGAGTGCACATCCGGGACCAATTCACAAGCCGGTCAGGTTGTGTACGGTAGAATCTACCCAAACCCCAATAATACCCAATACCTGTATCTGGAAATCCCGAATGAAGTGGGAGCGGAAGCCACAGTCCGTATTCACAACTTAGGAACCGGAAAACTCATTGAAAATCTTCAGGTAGCTGCTGGTATCGTGCAAATAAATCTTTCCAATATTCCAGCCGGCACATACGCCGTTCAGTTTATCAGTACAAGCCACACTGAAAGCCACCAATTGGTAGTCATAAAATAGTATCCATTCATCCTTTGAATGAATTTGTACCAAAAGAAAACGTGTTTGAATTTGTGAGTAGTGGATACTGAATTCTGTTATCCATTCTACGAAGTACCAGGAGGTTCTCTTTACCGGAGAACTTCCTGTTTTTTTTTAAACCCAACATATACCTGATGCAACCCCATAAAGCGGAACTTGTCTATTCAATTAAAATCAAACCATTATGAAGTTAAAGTACACATTCCTACTGCTTGCAGTTCTTTCAGGATTTGCATTGCAGGCAAGTCAGATCCCAGCCAAAGTGCTGGATGGCTTCCACACCGTTTACCTTTCAGGTAGCATTGAAAAAGTAGTTTTCAAAAAGGGCGATACCCCATCCATTCAGGTGAATGGGGATGACCAGGCCCGGGTGAGTTCACACGTGGATAACAACTCCTTGTATGTTTCCTGCAATAAGAAACTGAAAAAAGGAGCGGTTCTCACCATCACCTTTACAGAAATAGAAGCCATTTATAACAGTGGCAACACCCACATTGAGTTTAAATCAAGCATTTCAGGAGATCATTTCAATTATGTTGGAAGTGGTTCCGGAAGCCTCGTTGCATCCATCAATACCAATTCACTTGAGGTCATCCTTTCCGGTTCAGGCTTTGTTGATTTGAGCGGATCTGCACAATCGCAAACTTTTATCACCAGCGGGTCTGGACACGTTCACTGCAAGGATTTAAAAGGCGAAACAGGATCCATCGTACTCAGCGGTTCCTCCATGGCTGTACTGAATATTTCCGGAGATGTTCGCTCGCAAATTTCCGGATCAGGAAAAGTGCAGAATGTAGCAGAATAAAAACACAGGGCAGTTGCCCTAAACGATAGCGTTTGTAGTCCAATTTCAGGGGGCGAGGCCGTAAGGCTTCGCCCTCCTGTTTTTTGGTTGTATTCGAGATCAGAAATTATTTATTTGTTGATTTGATTACCATGTCGGGGCAAGGCTTGCCCTTGCCTTCCTCATCATATCATCAACATAAACAAATAACCAAGGGTAAGCGTAACGTCCCGAATAAACAAGGCGCGCAGCGCCGAATAAACATCTCCAGACTACTGACTACTGATTTCTGACTACTTGCTTAAACTTCCATATCTTTGCTACATGGTAAAATCCCTGGAAATAGAGGACTTTCTGGAACTGAGTCAACAGGAGTTGACGCTGGATGTGCGTGCACCCAAAGAATACGCTGCCGGGCACATCCCGCATGCCGTGAGTTTCCCCTTATTTTCAGATGAAGAGCGCGCTGAGGTTGGTACTTTGTACAAACAAAAAGGAAAAGAAAAAGCATTGATCCGGGGACTGGAACTGGTAGGGCCGAAAATGGCGGGATTTGTCCGGGAAGTACAGCGGATTTGCCCCAATAAGAAATTGGCTGTTCACTGCTGGCGCGGCGGGCAGCGCAGCGGAAGCATGGCCTGGCTATTCAGTCAGGCTGGCTTTGAGGTCTATGTGCTTTCCGGTGGATACAAGGCATACAGACACTATGTTTTGTCGCAATTTGAAAAAAACATCCCGCAACTTGTCGTGCTAGGCGGCAGAACAGGGGCCGGCAAAACCCATATCCTGCACGCGCTGAAGGAAGCGGGCGAACAAGTCATCGACCTCGAAGGGCTTGCTAACCACAAAGGCTCTGCATTTGGGGATCTGGGAGAACCCGCTCAACCCACCGTGGAGCATTTTGAAAATTTACTGGAAACCCAACTCAGAGCGCTGGATAAAACCAGGGTAATCTGGGTGGAAAACGAAAGCAAGAATATTGGCAGAGTGTATGTTCCGGATGCATTTTTCAAACAAATGAAGCATACCACCTTGCTGAACATCGAAATCCCGGATCATGAACGGCTCCAAAATCTGGTTGATGATTATTGCAACTACGGTCAGGATGTACTGGAAGCAGCATTCCGGAAAATAGAACGCAAACTGGGTGGGCAAAATCTGAAACAAGCGCTCGAATTTGTTCAGGAAGGCAACTTTAAGGAGGCCGCGAAAATTGCTCTTTTTTATTACGACAAAACCTACCAACACGGACTGGACACCAACCCTTCCCCAGACATTCGTTTGCTCAAATTTGACCACAGAAATCCCCAAATCATTGCACAAAACTGCATTTCAGAAATTTATACTCCGGCAAAGCAGCATGCAAGTAGTTAATATGCATATATTGCGTAATATTTAAAACTTTGTATCCGAGGTTTTTTAAGGCCCTAATTTTTCATTTGCTTAAGTTTTTTGGGCACACAACAAAACCGGGGAATTTCGGGTTTAAATAAACAGCTATTTGATATCTGAACCCAAATACGCTCGTAATCCGCTGTCATCATTTATTAAAAGTTACCCGTACATGTATCGCCTGGCATTTTCCTTGCTCGCTTTCCTGCTCTCCATTCCGGCCTTTTCTCAAAAAGTCCACTACACCATTGAGCCGGTGTTTAAAAATAAATCCTCCTTTTACCTCCATGTGGAAATGCAATTCACAGGATCGATAAATGGTATTACCAACCTTCAATTACCCAATCAATACGGAGGCGAGCAATATCTGTACAGAAATATTCGAAACCTGAAAGGAGAAAGTCCGGATATCCGGATTAAACGGGAACCCGAGAAGCCGATTGCAGTACTGAGTCACCCCTTTGGTCAGGAAGTACGGGTTTCTTATGATGTGGTGCAGGGCGAACAGCCGGAAGGCATTGGAATGCACAAAGCCCTTAGCCCCCAATTGCAACAAGGATATTTTCATTTGCTAGGACTCCATTTGTTTTTGTATCCAAGAGACTGGACCGATTATTCCGTAGAAATTGAATGGAAAAATATGCCCGAAAACTGGCTGATCCACAACAGTTTCGGAACCACCGCAAATGGCCAAACGCAAACCCTTAAGGCCGTCGGCAAACGCTGGCTCGAATCGGTCTTTGTAGCAGGTGATTTCAGATTGCTGGAAACAGAGGTTTCGGGCAGTCCGATTTATCTGGCGGTCCGCGGCAAAAACTGGGCGTTTAGTGATCGGGATCTGTTGCAAAACTTGAAGGAAATCGTTCAGGTTCAACGAAACTTTTGGGAATCCGATGACTTCCCGGCCTTTACCGTTACCCTGCTGCCTCTGGATCTGACCAAAGATATGACCCGGGATGGTGTTCGCTTCTACCAATACCTCGGTGTAGGGCTCACAAACTCGTTTACCACCTTTGCAACACCCACCGATGCCATGACCATCAAGCAATTGCGGCATCTCTTCCACCATGAAATGCTGCACGAATGGGTTGGAAACCGAATCCGGTGTGGAAAAAGCCCGGCAGACATGCGCTACGCCTGGTTTAGCGAGGGCTTTACGGAATACCTGGCGTATAAAAATATGCTGAATGCCGGCCACATCAGTGCCTCAGAATTTATAGAAGCAGTAAACAAGGATTTTGCAGAGAAACTGTATCGCTCGCCTGTGGGCAGTTGCAGCAACAGCCTGCTCAATCAAAAATATTTTGTGGATCCTGAATACAAGGAAATTGCCTACAAACGCGGGTTCATGCTTGCATTTTACATGGACAATGCCATCAAACTGCGCACCGCCCACAGAGCCGGATTGCGGGAGTTTATGATTGAACTCCTGGATTACTATCAAGCCGGTAATTTCAACCGGAATATTTCCACCCACCCCGACTTTTTTGAGGAGGCTATTGATGAATTTATGGCAACCGAAATGCAGGCTTTTTTGCGGCGACATGTCGACCAGGGGCAATTAATCGAGGCCTCTGCATACAAACTCCCGCCCTACCTGCATCAGCGTCGTGGAACGGCAAACACGCCGAGTTTTCTTTTAGACACCTCGGTTTCATCCTGGGAAACACTTTTGAAACGGTAGGATTGACAGAATACCCAAGCTCGGAACTTCTTCGGGCTTTTTTTGTGCATATTGGGGGCTTCATCTCACTCCACCACCAGCTTCCCAAATACCGGAATCCCACCGCTATCTGATCGGAAACTGTATATATACAATCCCGGACTGCAAGCCAATTCGAGGGAATGAACACCGGCTTCAAACCGGTTTGTGATTAGAATTCTGCCATCCAAACCAACCAACTCAAACAAACCGGATGCGCCCAACTCAACCCGAAGAATACCTGAGCCCCCAACCGGATTCGGAGCCAATAACACCGTAGGCAATGTCAATTCCGGAGCGGTGCTGTTGACTGGCTCACAATCATACGTCTGATCTAAAATCCGAAAGGAAGGAAGGTTGTTGATCCCGCCATAATTATTAGCCGGAAGTTCCAGGGAATGCGCCCTGAAATCGCACAAAGCACCCGGGCAGTTCGGTCGATTAATTACACTCAAATACCGATGTAGTCCAAATGAGGCAATATAAATTTTTCCATTGGGCGCCAACTGGCTCAAAGCCATTGAGCCCATCCCGGTTGCCAGGGTATCCGGATCGATCAAGCCCACCAATTCCAAGCTGGCCTGGATATCCGCAGCATCGGTGTCAAACTGATACACCCGATCCGTAGCGGAAACATAAACGTATTGGGAATTGCCGGAAAAACTCAAGCCATTGGAAAACGCATAGGGGTCGTTGAATTCCAACTCAACCGGAGAGGACAAAACACCCGTGGATGCATCAAAATCCATCACCACCATTCCATTATCAGGTTCCATTCGGGCGTATTTGGTACCATCGGGTGAGAATTTAGCCTGCCCCCCACTGTCATACTCACCAAAATGCAGGGCGATACACTGCTCGACAGCCTCTCCTACTCCGTTTGAATCGACGGGAATGACGTAATAACAATTTGAGTTGTGTTTAGGCGTAATCACCCACCAGTCCTCACCATTCGAATGTCTACAGGCAGTAACCGGACCTGCGGCTAAATACTCATGATCTACCGCCACTTGCAACTTTTCAGTCACAGCCCCCAAACCTCCATCCAGACTCATATCGACATAATGGTAGTACAGATTATCAGGCTGTAAAACAGGACTCATATCCAAGTTAAATACGATGTATTTTGAGGTATCATCTGGCCATGGCAATAGTGTATTATTCACAAATATTGGTAAATCACCTATATAACACCAACCTGTAAACGCAATGGATGAATTTATACTATCCCCATTCTCCATTACTTCATGTAACCGATTGCCGATAAAACATCCACCAGTATAAAATTGGAGTGCACCATATTTATTACAAATCGAGGTTGTAAAATCTCCCGGTCCTAGCCATGGATCAGGATCTTCCAAGGTGATCAAGGGTGGCTCTTGCGAAAAATCGAATATGATGTATTTATCAAATACCCAGATCTGGTCGTAAAGATTTTGGGCTGGGAGGGTATGGAGTGAAAATAGGAACGCCAGAAAGAGGAGGTTTTTCATTTAGGGTAAATTGAGCTTGCTGAAATAAGACCTTGCAAATCATTCGCATTGCATCAAATTCCTAGTTACAATCTGAATTCGAAGGACCTATTTCTTCTGTTTGGGTTTAAAACAGGTGTAATTTAAATAAAAAAGGTCCAAGCCTCAAAGGAAATCCCCTCACCCACCTAAAAAAAATGCCCCGGCGCGTTTGCCGGGGCGAATAACCAAATCAAACTTTCTGAGAAGTTTTGCCGTAATTTTTAGGGTTCGTTCGTTTTGTATATCACTTAGAGCGTTTTTGGGGTTTTGGTTTGAGGCGAAAGCGAGCAAATTTTGTTTTAATCGAGGCAAAATTTGCAGTCGTAGTTGGGCTCTACGGCGAAAATTTTAACGAAGAGTAAAACCAAATTCGCCGGTTGTAGCCCAAACTGAAAATCCCAAACACGCTCTTTCATTCAAACGGTACATTAAAGACGCATGAATTCTGGTTTATGTTGCACCGATTTTCTCAACGACACGATTTAACGGGTGAACAACCGAAATTAATCGGCTAAAGAATCCTACACCCATTTATTTGCATGAGCACTAAAAAGAAACAGGCACGGTACGTTTACCTGCCTGTTCCTAGTTTTTGTCAGATGGCCGTCGGGGCATCCAACTTCCTTCGATCTTGTCTTGTCCTCCGACAAAGGTTTTACATTTGGCTCACGGAGATAGATCGCATTTAAAACGCAGGAATCAGACTTTATTTTTACAGGCTACTGCGATTTGCTTTTCATTTGCAATTGATTGGGATTTCCTTAGAGGCAGACAAGTTTTTTGGGATGTTAGATACCGTCGCCATCAAGCAGATTGCCGAGTCCGCCCAGTACACTCCCCTCCCCTTTGCGGGTGGTAGTGCCGTAGGATAAAATTCTGGAAGCCAATCGGCTTACAGGCAGCGATTGCAACCATACTTTACCAGGACCACGCAGCTGGGCAAAAAACAAGCCTTCGCCCCCGAAAATCATATTTTTCACTCCTTTTACAAACTGGATATCGTAGTCCACCTGGCTGGTAAACGCTACGATACAACCCGTATCTACCCGGAGGGTTTCACCGACCTCCAGCGTACGCTCCAAAATGTAGCCGCCTGCATGCACAAATGCCATTCCATCCCCCTCCAGTTTTTGCATGATAAACCCTTCACCGCCAAACAATCCGGTTCCCAGTTTCCGCTGAAACTCTACACCGACCCGCACACCTTTAGCAGCGCAGAGAAAGGCGTCTTTTTGACAAATAACTTTTCCCTGCAATTCATGCAAGTCCATGGCAACAATTTTGCCTGCATAAGGCGCAGCAAAGGCTACATTCCGCTTTCCGTGCCCCTCATTAGTAAAAGCTGTCATAAACAGGCTCTCACCGGTTACCAGGCGCTTTCCCGCGCTCATCAGTTTTCCAAACACCCCTTTATCCTGCTGACTGCCATCGCCAAAAATGGTTGCCATTTCTATATCATCATCCATGTACATAAAACTGCCCGCTTCGGCAACAACCGTCTCCTGCGGATCGAGTTCTACCTCTACGCATTGCATTTCCTCACCAAAAATTCGGTAATCTACTTCGTGATTTTGTCGCATTGTATTCGTTGGTTTTTTTTAAAATATTAATACAAAAAACTCTGTTGCAAATGCCGGATGCATCACAACAGGTACAAGTTCCAATTTCCGGTTTTTAAATCCAAAAATTGCCGACGAATAGAAGGAAAAAACTGATAAGCGTATTGGGACTTTGGTTTGAGGTAAAAGGCCAATCACGCATCAAACAAAAAGCCCGTTCAGCAATTGGAGGTTCAGCATGGACTTTGCCAATAGCCGAAACCGTTCCAAGTTCTGAACGGGCCTATAATTCGGGATTGTTTTGTCAGGTATTAGTCCATTTTTGAAAACAGACCGATACCAATTCCCGGGCTCTGAGGAACATACTGTCCCCAAAACGCACCGGCACCGGAAACGAATACGCCCAGGTGCTTATTGATTTCATAAATCCCCTTAACACCAATAGAAACCCAGCCTTGGTTATCGACATACAGGCCAGTGAATTCATTAGCAACAGGCAAGTTTATGCTGCCATTCTCAAAAGGAACCACGAAGTCAGAGAAAGCAATTACCAGAACCGGCCCGAGGCGGGTTCCTGCTTCCAATCCGGCCTTAAAGAAATGGGAATACTCATTGCTGCGGTATCCATAACCGGCATAGGCATATCCGAAAGATTTACCCCAACTGGTTCCAACATTCAGTGTTGGAAGAATGGTCGTGGCATCGTAATCGGTGCGCAAACCGGTGGAATCATCGTAACTGCCGGTAGGCAAATCTACCTGAAGCGTTCCACTGAAGAGGACTTTTCCAGAAACAAACTTCTGGCGCAATCCAAGAGATACATTGCCCAGACTGTTGAGCGAACCTTCGGTAGTTCCCGGCATCGCGGTGTTGTTCAGGAAGGCCCCTGAGCGCATCATGCGAAATGGGATGGAAGCCATGACCGTGGTAGAACTTCCCACACCATATTCTCCATATAACTGGAGGGTCTGCTCGGATAGTTCCCGATCAATTGGTCGAGTTTCCTGCGCGTCCTGAGTCCCGAACAAAGCGGTGTAAGTCGGGATAAAGTGGTAGGCAGCTTGAGCGTAGTATCCGCCTTTGCTGCGGGTCCAGGGACTTTGGGCAGAAAGGGCAGTCGCCCCAATTGCCAACAATCCCAAAAGTGCTATTTTTCTAATCATTTTGCATCGGGGTTAAATTCTCCGGAAACACTTTGCTTCAGGACTTTCACAAATGTCTTTTCGTCCACCATCAGGCGAACAACATTTCCGTCAATTTTGGTGATACGGCCGATCAAACCGGCAGAAGTTACTACCTCCATACCCTCACGCAGGCTTTCCTGAAGTTTTTGTTGTTCCTTCTGGCGCTTGATTTGTGGACGGATGATGAAAAAGTAAAAAACAATCAGAATCAGAAAAGGGAATAGCATTCCCAAAAGGCCTCCACCTGCAGGCTGGCCGGCTTGTAATAATATCATTTCGTTCATAAGTTAAGTTGCAAGTAATTAGAATTGATGTTTAAACATACACTTTTGAAGTGCTCAAAAAAAACGTCCCGACCCAAAGGGCCGGGACGCAAAAATACTTTTTTCCAGTGCAGCAAAGCCTGGTGTATGCCTAAAATTTCATGAATGTGCAAAAACAAGTCAATTCATGAATCAATTTTCGAGGCTTTATTTTACTTCAAAAAGCGAGTCTTCCAGACCAGAGTTTGCCTTGATCTCAGTAATAGACGCTTTCATTGGCATTGGGAATACACCACCGATGCTGATAACAGAAGGCAACATTACTCCGTCAACTTCTTTGTATTCCAGAATGTCGTTGGTGATGGTAACCGGGTTCCCTTCCTGGTCCTCCTGTGTATCCTGCTCGCGCAATTTGAGGCTGGTCTCCATGTCGTAGTACTGCATGCTCTTTTTGCCATCGGCCATGCGTTCAATTTCCAGAGCATAGGCATTCTTGTTGTTTACCTTTTCTACACCTACCAACGTCAGTTTGTAGCCGCGGGAAAGGAAGTCGGCTTCCTTGCAGATTTTAGCCTGCTCTTTCATATCCAGCAATTCGTCGCCTTCAATGGCTCTTGAGCCACCCATACCGGATTCACTTCCTTTTTTACCGTCAAAGATTTGCTGTGAGAGCACCTGTCCGTTCATCGTCACATCAACACGCAGCATTTTGTTTGCTTTCTGGGATGTTTGGATCAGAATTTCAGGGCCCATACCTTTCATAGAAGCAGTGAACTGCAGGTCTTTGATCGCAGAAATCTTGGAATTTCCGCCAATGGCATTGAGGTAGTCGGTGATAATGGTTGTAGCCGTTACCCCGTCTGGAATCTGTACCTCGGATGACTTGTCCGGGTTGCCGTAAATGTCGTATTGGCGTACTTTTTTATCGGCTGCAAAACCAGCCAGTTTGTCGGCTACTTCCTCGCGATTTCCAACAACCAGGATGTGGGCACGGTCTGGATGGAGGTATTTCTTTGCCATGGCAAGGATGTCATCAGAAGTTACATTCTGAAGGTTCTCCAGGTACTTTTCGTAGTAATCTGCCGGCAATTTGAAACGGGCAGTAGACAGTGCAAAACGGGCAACTGTTCCCGGTTGTTCCAGGCTTTGAGAGAATTGTCCGGTGAGTACATTTTTCACCAACTGCAACTCTGCTTCCGGTACTTTTTCGGTACGCAAACGATCAATTTCGCGAATAAACTCGGTAATGGAACTGTCGGTAACCTCATTTCGCACGCTTGCATACGCATTGAAGTTTCCAACGATTTCATCCGGGCTAAGGCTTGAACGGGCACCGTAGGTGTAGGCTTTGCCTTCACGCAGGTTGGAGTTCAAACGGCTGTTGAAATAGCCACCCAGGATGGTGTTCATCAAACGCGCTTTGATCACATCCGGGCTGCCGGGGCCAAGGTCAACAGGATAGGTAATGTTGATAACAGACTGTACCGCTCCTGCCTTGTTTACAAAATCCACTTGGGTTTTCTGTGGCATGGAAGGCATATCGTATTTGTGACTTGGCACAGTGCCTTTCAACCAGGATCCAAAGTACTTCTTGGCTTGTGCTTCTGCTTGTGCTTTCGTGATGTCGCCTACAACTACCAAATAAGAAATATTGGGTTTGAAATAGGTGTTGTAGTAGTTCTTGATCATATCAATATTGATCTTCTCAAGCGTCTCTTCGGTCATTACCTCACCGTATGGGTGATTCTTTCCGTAAGACAGGACGGCATTTACATTGCCGGCAATTGCATTGGCATCGTCGCGGGCTGAAGCCAGTCCGCTTTCAGCACGGCGCTTTGCTTTGTCCAACTCTTCCTGTGGGAAGCTTGGGTTCAGCAAAACATCGGACATTACTTCGAGCAGTTTGTCGGAGTGTTTCGTCAGGCAAGATCCATTCACTCCACGGGAGCTGGAAGAGAGACGCGCTCCAATAAAGTCGACAGAGGCATCAATAGTAGCCTTATCACGGGATTGAGTTCCTTTGCTGAGCAGTTCGCCTACCATGTCAATGTATCCGGCTGCATCCTTTTCAAGAACCGGATCGTTGTCAATGAAAATTTGGTAAGACACGCGAGGCAGTTTGTGGTTTTCCACAACAATCACCTGCAGGCCATTAGACAGCGTAAAGGTCTCCGCTTCCCCAATCTGTAATTTGGGTGCGGTACCTGGTTGAGGAGCAGCAGCACGGACATCACCGGTAGGAATCGGAATTACCGGTGCACTTGCCTTGGCTTTTGCAGTATTGGTTTTACTGATGTTCTCTCCGCCTTTCGGGGTACAGGCAAACAGCGTTACCAACGAAAGCAGCGTGAATAAAAAGAGATTTTTCATTTATATATTCTTTATATACAATTTAATGGAAGGTTAAAAACGCCGGGTATGATCGGATCCTTGAATCTGATCAGAGCAGTATGCAAACAAACAACAACTAGGGCGCCTTTGGTTTTGGCAGCCAGTAGAGTGTTACCCGGTTGTTTTTATTGAAATACTTGTTGGCTACGCGCTTGAGGTCTTCTTTAGTAACCTCGCGATACCGTTTCAATTCGGTGTTAATCAGATTAGCGTCACCGTAGTACATTTCATAATTTGCCAGACTTTCAGCAATACCTGCAACGGTGTTGTTTGAAGTGACAAAATCGTTCTCAACCTGATTTTGAAGTTTCTGGAACTCCTCATCGCTAATCAGGTTTTTCTGAACATCTTCCACAACAGCATCAATGGCCTTGGCTACATCATCAACATCAACCCCCATATTGGTGATTCCGAACATGATGCTTGCTCCCGGATCTTCCAGTTCCAATGGGAAGGAGCCAACGAAAATTGCCTTCTGCTGGTTGTCCACAATCTCTTTTTGCAAGCGGCTGCTTTCGCCCTGGCTCAACAACATTGACAACATTTTTACAGCATAGAAATCTTCTGTTCCCTGTGCTGGAATCCGGTAGGTGTATACAATGCCCGGAAGTTGCACATTGTCATAAACGGTATCGCGAACTTCGCTTTTCAGGGCAGGTTCTACGATGGAAGGGCGGAAAATTTCACCTTTCCCCCTTGGGATGCTGGTGAAATAGGTATCAATCAATTTCTTAGTCTGCTCGATGTCCAGGTCGCCGGCAATGGAGAGAATGGCATTGTCCGGGCGGTAGAAATCTTTGTAGAACTGAACATAATCATTCTCCTGAGCGGCATCCAGGTGTTCCATTGAACCGATCACCGAGTGGTGGTATGGGTGCTTTGTAAATGCACGTTTCATGGATTCTTCCAGCAAACGTCCGTACGGCTGGTTATCGACACGCTGGCGGCGTTCTTCCTTAACAACCTGACGCTGTGTTTCAATCCCTACATTTTCCACTTTCGCATGGAGCATACGCTCGCTTTCAAGCCAAAGGCCAAGCGCCAACTGGTTGCTGGGCAATACCTCGTAGTAGTAGGTACGGTCGTACCAGGTATTCGCGTTGTTGTATCCGCCTGCGTTGCTGATGTAATCATCAAACTGGCCACGGGCTACATTTTCAGAACCTTCAAACAGAAGGTGCTCGAAAAAGTGTGCAAAACCAGTACGTTCAGGGTTTTCATTTTTCGACCCCACATGATACATCACAGAAACTGCAACGATTGGGGTGGAATGGTCTTCATGCAAGAGTACTTTAAGGCCGTTTGGCAGTTCATACTCTACAAATTGGATGTTTTGGGCGCCGGCTGCAGTTACATACAGCAAAGCCAGCAGGATGGGAAAAATCCTCTTCATAGCAGATTGGTCAAATATTGGTTTGAAAATAATTGCGCCGCAAAAATGCACAAAAGGGATGAGGAACGCACATTCGATTCGATGAATGTTTGTCGGCACTCGTCCAAAAACAAAAGGACTCTGAAATTTGAACCAATTTAATGGCCTTTCGTCCGGTCAAAATGGGCTAAAGCGCACAGAGTTGTCCCCTGATCAGGAGATCAAACAAATTTATCAGCACAGGAAGAAGATGCAAATGCATCTGGTTTGGCTTTGAAAACAAAACCCATGCTCAGGATATAACCCATTGCTTCCTTCAGGGCTGTATTGCTTTCAAAAGCCGGATCGGTATTGATGTCGGCGTGTACCTCCAATTCAACATCGTACAAATCAAGCAAGGGGCACAAGGTGTAGGCAACTTCCACAGAGCGACCGACTTCCAGGATCATTCGTTCGCGGAGCGTCATCACCCGCTTGTTAATTTCATTGGAAATAAACATAAATCCACCCCGCTTTTCACGAAGAAAAACGATAACAGTTGCAAAATGCACTTCTTTCCCGATCACCTGAGAATCGGTACCAATACACACCTTGAGTTTGTGTCCTTCCCCCCGCTCACGGATAATTGTTGCTTCCACGGCATCCAAAAGCGGTTGTTCGATGTGTTGTCCATTTAGCCTTCTCCATTTCATAGTGTACAAGATATTGGTAGTGGTCTAAGTAAAAGCCAGCGAACGGGCCGGATTGATTTTTGCCCAATTTAATTCAATTCCATGGAATCCACTTGGGGAAACCGATCATTTTTTGGAAACTTAACGACAGGTTAACCCGATCTGAACCCATGAATGTTTCCATTTGCAATCCAACTAACTCAACGCGCATTTATTTTGAGAAGTTTCAGGGGAACTCAGAATTTCAGTTTACACACCACTTATCATGAAAAAAGAACGCTTTTACAAACTGGCTAACAATCGGTTTTTATTCAGACTATACCTCATAGCCCGACTGCCGGCTGCCTGGTTTATGCGGGTGCAATTGCTACAATGCACACCGGAAAGAACCGTTGTACGGCTGCCCTATGGTTGGCGTTCTCAAAATCCGTTTCGGTCCACCTACTTTGCTGCACAATGTGCTGCCGGCGAACTGTCAACCGGCATGCTGTGCCTCGCTGCCCTTCAGGAGAAGCCACCGGTTTCGATGTTGGTCACCCACATTGAAGCAGAGTTCTTTAAAAAAGCAGACAAACCCCTGACCTTTCGGTGCGATCAGGGAATTGAGGTGGCAACGCTGATAGAACATATGCTGCAGGATGGTCAGGCGCGCAGCATGGAGATGAAATCCATCGGTACATTGCCCGATGGTGTGAAAGCAAGTGAGGTCCGGGTTCTATGGTCATTCAAACCCAAACAATCCTAAACAGGCTAAAAACAAACAATCCCCTTTTTCCAAAAATCGGAAAAAGGGGATTATAGTTTAATCGTATTTTATCTGGTTAACCCAGGGATCAATTGATGATCAGCTCATAAGGGAGGCGGGCCTGAATGCCGCGGCTTTCACGCAAGTCCTGCATGGTTTTGTATGCGGGATACATTTCACCAAGTTCCGACTTGAGGAGGTATGCGCGCACTTCATCTTCCCGCTTTTTCGAGTTTGTAAACCGCTCAAGCAATTGCTCCATGGCAGTTTGTGTGCGGGGGTATTCGGCAACCCGGTAGGCTTCCAGTCCGGCCATATCCGCAGCAGCGCTGAGTGCGCGATCAATACCGCCCATGGCATCTACCAAGCCGATTTCCATGGCTTTATTTCCTGGCCAAACCCGGCCTTGTGCGATTTCGTGCACTTCATCGCGCGACATATTTCTTCCGACGGCAACCTTGTTCAGGAAGTCTTCGTAAATCCATTCAACGCGATTTTGGATCATAGCACTTTCTTCCGGAGAAAAGTCGATAAACGGAGTACCAAAAGCAGAGTACTTACCGGTCCGAACTGTATCGTAAGTGATTCCCAGGTGTTCCTTCATGGTATTCTGAAGGATCGGAATCATGCCAAATACTCCAATGGAACCGGTAATGGTGTTGGGTTCGGCAAAAATGCTATCTGCTTCACAGGCAATGTAGTACCCTCCGGAGGCAGCAACGTCGCCCATACTTACAATCACAGGGCGTTCGGATTCTTTAAACAAACGAATTTCCCGCAAGATGTTTTCTGAAGCCATCACGCTTCCGCCTGGCGAATTGATTCGGAGTACAAGTGCTTTCACTTTATCGTCCTTGCGGATTTTGCGAAGCATTTTCACATACTCATCTGAAAAGACACTGCCTGGCTCTGTGCTTGGACCATCCTTAATGGTTCCTTCAGCAAACAAAACGGCAATTTTATTCTTCTCTTTCAGGTTCAGTTTTTTCACACGGGATGTGAAGAAATCTTCCACACTGATCAATTTTACCTTGTCTTTTTCTTCCAAACCGATGTTAGACTTCAAAGCAGCATGTGCTTCGTCTTCGTAGGCAATCCGGTCGATGAGTCCGGCTTCCAGCGCATCGGCCGCGCTTCGTCCCTGGAAATCATTGGCGATGGCGCGCAATTCCTCTTTGCTCATGCCCCGGCTTTCAGCGATGTCTTCGAGGAAAATTTCGTACATGGCTTCGAGGTACTCCCGAACCTGCAAACGGTTTTCATCGCTCATTTTATCCAGACGGAACGGCTCAGTTGCACTTTTGAATTTGCCTGCATAGAAAATACGCATTTTGACATCCAGCCGGTCCAGCATGTCTTTATAAAATGCGATGGTTGCGGAGAACCCGCGGAAATCCACAGCACCAAGCGGATTCAGCAATACAGAATCTGCAACAGAAGCCAGGTAATAGGCATTTTGTGTATAGAAGGGTGCATAGGAAATGATGAATTTCCCTTCGGATTTAAAATCTTCCAATGCTTCACGCAAAACTGAAGAACTGGCTTTTCCTGCGGCCACATAGGTTCCATTCAGGTAAATGCCTTTGATATCGTCATCTTCCTTTGCCTGGCGAATTGCAAGCACCATATCGGAAAGACCCAACACGGTTTCTTCCTCAAAAGAGAAGGGGTCCATTTCCACATTATTGGTTTTTTCCGGAATCGGGCGGTCAAACCGCAGTTCCAACACAGAGTTGGCCGGGATGGAGACTTTTTCTTTTTGAGTTGCCGAACTGGCTACGCCGGCCAACATGGAAAAACCGATGAAGGTCAGCAGGATCAATGCCAGGGCTGTTCCCAGGCAGGATGCAAATAAAAATTTAAAGAATTGATTCATGGCCAAAAGATTAAAGGCTCTACTGTTCTATTGAATTCACACAAATAAACAGCAATAAGCCCGTTGTATTCTTGCTTTTAGATAAATGTCAGTTTTTCTCGGATAGAATAACCAAGCTACCCTACTCACAAAAACTGCGCAATTGGAAGTTCTGAAACCGCAGAAACAACATACAGAAGAATAATCTTGCCTGATTTCAGCAAATTTTCATGCTGCGAAGCATCGTTTATCTGGTTTAATGGTTCCTATAAGAAGGTCGTATTTTCGGGCTATTTACCGGTCAGTTAACAGGTCCTGATCCAGTTCATGCGTTAAATAATTGGTCAATGTGGCAAAAAGGCAAATAATGGCTAGAACAAAGCGTGCTTCTAATCAGGTAAATTTGTTAATTTTCGGCCTTGATTTTTTCCAATCCCATTTTCTCATGAATTATCAGCCTGTTGATTGGAGCGCTTCGATTTTTTATAATGAATTAGCGCTTTAATGGCTTCGTATATCCAGGATTTAAACACACAGTTCAATTCCCCATAGCACGTAGTACCACAAAAACCATTTTTGAAAAAACCAAAATCTACTATGTTTAAGAAACTACTCCTCAGTACCCTCTTTTTCACAACTGCTTATTTTGCTTCCGCTCAGATTTTGGAAGTGACCGATGCAGCCACCCCTCCGTTCACTCCTGAGAACCTGATCAGCAACATCTTTTTGGGTGACGGAGTAGAGGTCACCAACATTCAGTTTAATGGATCAAATGCTGCTGTGGGTTACTTTACCGGCGGACAAAACAGCATCGGAATCGAACGGGGAATTGTGATGACCAGTGGACGTGCTACTACAGGCGCCGGTAATTTTGGCTCGGAATCCGTTGGCGGAAACTTTGCCTCGGTGGACAACCCAAGTAGCGCTACGGATGCAGATTTGGCCAGTTTAACGACATCTGGATTAAATGACGTGGCTGTATATACCATCAGTTTCATCCCAACCTCCGACACCCTGCGATTCAAATATTGTTTTGGATCAGAGGAGTATCCTGAATATGCCTGCAGCCCGTACAACGATGTATTTGGCTTCTTTATTCAGGGTCCGGGTTACCCCGTCCCAACAAATATTGCGATCATTCCCGGAACGGCTCTTCCGGTGGCTATTAATAATTTGCACCCTGCCAACCCCGTGTATAATTGTGGCCCACTGAATGCTCAGTATTACAACGACAACAACAACTCCAATAACCAGCCCACCTACGATGGTTTTACCGATGTATTTGTAGCGGAAGCCATTGTGGTTCCTTGTCAGGAATACACCATCAAATTAGCAATTGCGGACGTTAGCGATGGCATTTATGACTCCGGCGTATTTCTTGAGGCAAAAGTTTCGGAACAGCATCTATTCGGGTGGAAGCGGCAACTGCAAGTCTGGATGGATCCATTGCAGAGGGCTGTTTATCTGGCACAGTGACCTTTTCCTTGCCCAATCCCGCCAGTCAGGATTTTCTCATTGATTACAATGTTTGGGGCACAGCAGAAAACGGCGTCGATATTGAGTTGATTCCTAGTGATTTGTATATCCCTGCTGGCCAGCAAACGCTGGTTATTCCTATTATTGCCTACGAAGATAATATGGCGGAGGCACCTGAGTTTATCGCGATTGATGTCCAAAGAGACCCATGCAACCGAGACACAGTGTATATCGGAATTCGGGACAATATTCTTGTACCACCGGATTTGCAACAGGACACCAGCGTTTGTGTTGGATCTGCTCCACTTGAACTCGACGGGACCCTTCCAATTCCACTCCCGGACCCACCAAGTTTTTCCAATGATCAGGACTATACCATTGCACCTACGAACACGGCTGTCTTATCATCTGTGAATGTATTTGGAGTTCAGCCTCCGTTTCTGGATGCCGGGGTTATT
Source organism: Saprospiraceae bacterium (assembly GCA_041392625.1). Classification (GTDB taxonomy): domain Bacteria; phylum Bacteroidota; class Bacteroidia; order Chitinophagales; family Saprospiraceae; genus M3007. The sequence continues at coordinate 25,840 of JAWKLR010000030.1, forward strand.
CGTTCGGTATGTGTCAACCTGCAGCACCCCTGGATTGATGACATAGACATGTACCTCATTTCTCCGGGTGGGCAATTTATCGAACTGACAACCGATAATGGTGCAAACGGAGACAATTACACCAACACCTGTTTTACTCCAACGGCCGGACAAATCATTAGTTTCCCTGGGCCATTTGCGCCTGCTACGGAAGCGCCGTTTACCGGAGATTATTTACCGGAGGGCGTTTGGGAAGACCTTTGGGATGGCGACAATCCAACCAACGGAATCTGGCAATTGCAGGTCCTGGACGATGCAAACGGATTCACAGGTGTACTTGAAGACTGGCAAATCACCTTTGAGCCAGCATACAAAATAAACTATCAGTGGAGCCCTGGAACCGGGTTGAGTTGTACTGATTGCCCGATCACCAATGTCACCCCCCAAGGCAATACCCTGTATGAATTGATCGCAACCGACTCCTATGGATGTGAGGTGCGAGATTCCATCCAGATTGACACACTGCCTTCTATTTTATCACCGGATGTTGATTGCATTTCTTCCGATGCAGGAAGCATCACATTTGGTTGGGGAAGTGTGAATAACAGTTTGTCCTATGAAGTAAATATTGACGGAACTGGTTGGATCAGTGCCAGTGGAGACACCACCCACACTGTGACTGGACTGCTCCCTAACTCTACCGTGACTATTGAGGTACGCGGAGTGAACGGATCTCTGCCCTGCCCTGCTCTTATCGGTCTTACCAGTTGCCAAAACTGTTTGTCGCCCAGTTTGAACGCGGTTCCGGTTGCGGCAAGTTGCGTAGGAAGTGGTGATGGTTCTGCCATTGTTTCAACTGACAACCTCAACCCACCATACAGCTTTGACATTGGCAGCAGCAGCAACACGGATGGCAATTTTGCAAATCTGGATGCAGGAAACTATGTAGTAACTGTTACAGATGCCGGTGGATGTAGTGCACAATTGCCATTTACGGTCGACGGCCCACCAGCCATTGTCGCCTCTACCTCTGTACAACAAACTATTTCTTGCAATGGACAAAGCGATGGCATTTTGCAGGTAAATGCAAACGGTGGTATAGGCAACCTTACATATCTGTGGAGTGCACCAGGAAGTCCGACTACTCCTATTGTCAGCAACCTCGCAGCAGGGACCTATACCGTTACTATTACCGACCAAAACAACTGTACAGAGACGGCCTCATTGGATTTGAATGAGCCCGCAGTCCTGGACCTGGTTTTGGATAAAGAAGATATTGACTGCTTTGGCGCAGCAAACGGGACGGCCTTTGCAACCGGTAGTGGCGGCACGGGCCCGTACACCTTTAACTGGAGCAACCAGATGCTGACAGACACCATCAAAAATCTAGGTTCCGGAAGTTATAGTGTCACAATTACCGATGCCAACAACTGCCAGGAAACCTCAGTGATTACCATTCTGGAACCAACAGCAATCAGTACCACCCTAATGCCCGCAGATGCCGATTGTAATGGCAATGCAACCGGGACAGTACTCCATACACCCGGAGGGGGGACAAGTCCATATACCTACCTTTGGAGCGATATGAGCGCTGCTCAAAACCTAAGCAATGTTGCTGCCGGAACGTATACAGTTACCATTACAGACAACAACAATTGTACTGCTGTTTTTAGTACAGAGGTTGGTCAACCACAAGCTCTGACACTCAATCTTAGTACCACGCCGGTAAATTGTTTCAGTGGAATGGACGGTACCGCTACAGCCGTTCCCGGTGGAGGTGTTGGAAACTTTACATTCCAATGGAGCAATGGAGAAAATACCGCCACGGCCTCCGGATTGAGCGCGGGCATGGCCACTGTGACCATTACCGACGGGAACGGATGTACCAGTACCAACAGCATTGAAGTACTTCAGCCAACCGAGCTCCTTGCTACTTCTACAGCAAATGATGTTTCTTGCTTTAACTCCACAAACGGGACCGTTGATTTGTCTCCTCAGGGAGGTACAACGCCTTATAACTACTTGTGGTCTAATGGTGCAATTACGCAAAATCTGTCTAACCAGCTTCCGGGCACCTATTCTGTGACAATCACAGATGCCAATGGCTGTACGGAAACCAGCCAGGCAACGGTAAGTGCTCCGCCTCCAATCAGTTCAAACCTGGCCGCAGTTCCCAATCCGTGTTTTGGAGACAATGCTGGTGAAATCACAATGACTGCATCTGGCGGCACACCACCATTGAATACAACATGGAGTGGCCCCAACGGATTTTCCGGCTCCGGAACCAACCAAAGCAGTTTGTTTGCCGGCTTCTATACTGCTACGACCATCGACAGTGAAGGCTGTACCCTGATTGATACCATCACCGTTTTTGAACCGGCTGAACTGGCAACCAACCTGCCCACAGTAAGCGATACAATTTGCTTTGAGGGAACGAATGGTGTAGCCGGTACAATTGCATCCGGAGGAACAGGTCCTTATACCTATGCCTGGGATTTTAATAACCAAACCGGCTCTTCTATTTCCGGGCTCATTCCGGGAGTCTACGCATTAACAGTTACCGATGCCAATAATTGTACGGCAGTTAGTACAACAGCAGTTGTGCAAAAAGGACAGGTATTTGCCCTGTTGGAGGGCACAGACCCAACCTGCCACGATGGCAACGATGGCATTGTGGCTGTTCAGGTAGTTTTCTACGGTGCCGACGAAGCCGACTTGAATGGGTTCAACTATCAATGGAATACAACTCCTGCTCAAACTGGAGTAGCCGCCAATCATTTGGTTTCCGGAGTTAACTACAGTGTTACTATTACGGATTCTGAAGGTTGCTCGACCATACAGTCTACCACCCTGGACAACCCGGTACCTATGGCTGCAGAGGTTCTTGCAACTGGTAATGTAGATTGTGCTGGCAACAGCACTGGCTGGGCTGCAGTAACTGGTAGTAATGGACAAGCACCCTACACCTTCTTCTGGAATGCACTGGGAGGAAACCCGACGGATTCGCTGTTGCAAGGCTTGCCCATTGGCACGTATCCTGTGACCGTTACCGATAGTCGCGGTTGTTATGCAACTACTTCAGTGACCATAGAACAGCCCGAAGATGTGATCCTCAGTCTTTCCAGCACTTCCGTTGATTGTTTTGGAGGATCAAACGGAACAGTTCAGGTGAATGCATCTGGCGGTAACAGTCCGTACAGTTACACCTGGAGCAATGGCTCCTCTGCTGCATCCGTTGATAATTTGACAGCCGGAGTATATTACCTTACTGTCAGCGATGCAAACGGATGTACTTATACCAGTGATGTCACCGTCCAACAACCTGCTGCTGCACTGGAAGCGTCAGCAACTTCGAATCCGACCATTTGTTTTGACGGAAATGAAGGAAGCATAGACCTTGTTGCCACTGGTGGCAACCCGCCGTATCAATTTGCTTTGAATGGAGGCACCCCAAATGGGTCACCAATTCAGATTGGTTTGAAGGCAGGATTGTATCAACCGGTGGTGATTGATGCCAAAGGTTGTACCCTGGCAATCCCTGCAATTGAAGTGGAACAGCCCCCGGCTGTTCTGATTGATCTTGGTCCCGACATTACCATTGATTTGGGAAGTGGTACACAACTCCAGGCAATACTCAGCAATGCAGTTGAACCGGCTCTGTTTATGTGGGATCGCGCATCGTTGGATTACCTGAGTTGCGGCGATTGTCCGGACCCTGTAGTGGATACCCTATTGTTTGCTCATACCTTCACAGTCTATGTAGAGGATGCGAACGGGTGTGAAGCAAGCGATCAACTGACAATTTTTGTTGACAAGCCCCGCCGCATATTTGTACCTACCGGATTCACTCCCAACGGAGATTTTGCAAACGATAAACTGCTCGTTCACGGTCAGGAAAGCGCTCGAATTCTTGAATTCCAGGTGTACGACCGCTGGGGTGAATTGGTGTATTCTGCCAGTGATTTCCAGCCCAATGACACTTCCATTGGCTGGGATGGAAACTTCCGTGGAAAGCCTATGAATCCAGGGGTCTATGTATGGGTGCTTGAGGCAGAATACCTCGATGGCACCAAAGAAACATTCAGCGGAAATACAACCTTGATCCGATAACTAGTACCTGCTCGTCCGATGGATGCGCGTTTAAATGTTAAATAATAAAACCTGTGGGTGCGGACCGTGTTGTTCGGTTTGCACCCATTTTTAGAGCGCGTTTGTGATTTTTGTTTTAGGCAAACACGCTCTATTAGTATTTTTGCCAATACAAACCTGCCAAATTCAATTTCAATGCGTTCCACAAAACTCATCCGTCTGGAGCTCAAAAATGCGCTCTCACAAAGTGTAGAGTTGTTTTTTGAAGAAATAAAAAAATACCTTTCAAATGAAAGCAAGCGATTCAATGAATTGATCTTGTTGCAAGCCAGGTATGGAGAGGCTGAATCGGAATTGGACCAGGGAACCATTACGAGTGAAAACTACCATGTCATTCTCAATCGCCTTCGGATTGCCGCACTCAATTTAATTGATGAGGTGGAGGATGAAGATATTGACTCAACCGCTCCGGATGTACAGGAAAGTTCCATTGATCTGGAAAATATGTACAACCAACTGTCTAAAGAACTCCTGGAAGTCCAACAGGAATTGGATGAGGTTGAAAGTGAAAAAACGGCGGGTGAATTTGAGAGCCATGCCAATGCCATTTGCGACGATGCTCGTGCAGACTTGCTGGATTTGAAAGTGGGATTGCTCGAAGGCCTTATAGATGAAGTCCTGGATTCTGACCCATCCATGCCAGAAGACGGGATGGATACAACAGATTGAAACATTCCCTGATGGATCAAAATGATGAACTAAAAGACCGGCTACTGGATATTTCAGATGCCAATTTTGATCAGAGCAGTTTCGCACAAATGGATCTGGTAGCCCGTTACAATACCATTCGTCAGTTATCTGGAAGAAGATTCTGCGCTTATTAATTCACGTTACCGAATTATACACCCGTATTACCCCAATGTATGACGAATCCAGCGGTATGACTCTATGCACTGAAGTGTTTGAAATTTACTTTGAATGACAAAGGCCCGCAAATTTTGCATGAAGAAAATTAAAATTGCTGGCCGCATGGCCGATTTTCTTGGCGTTTAATAGTCGATAATCAAACCTCAAAAGCATATGATGTTTCGAAACCCCCTCTTTTTCCTGTTCATATTTAATTTTGCAACCGCTCAGAGCCCAGAATTTATTGAAAAAACACCCACAGACCTGGGGCTTTATATTGTCAAAACAGCGGAAGGTACCATGGGGGTAGTAGATGAACAAGGGCAGTTCATCATCCCACTGGACTCAGTTGCACTGAGGCAATGGTTTCCACCCGAAAGCAGTTTTTTCATCAGCAGCAGAAATCCGGGTCAAAATTTTCAGCAAAGCCTGTTTGATTCTACCGGAAACACGCTCTTCTCCAATGCAAAAATTAGATATGTTGGTCTAGGAGTGTACTACCCAAAGGGCGACAATTCACACCGAGATTATTTTATTGTTGAACAAAAAGGAAAACCCAACAAACTCCTTTTTCACAAAAAATCCGGACAAATCTTGCCCGATTCATTTTCACAAATTGACTATGGAGGAGCAAATAGCACATTTATTACCCAAAGTTTGGGTGAAAATGGCACCCCAAAAATGGTTTCAGTTTTTGGATTAGATGGGAATAAACGCTTCACCGTTCCACCTGAAATTCGGATTACCCACTCAGGGAGTCCAAACATATTGCTGGCTACCCAATCCAATTCACGAAAAAAGGGCCTTATTTTTGTAGATAAGGGCCTGGATAGCACGGTTTACGAGTTTGATGCATTGAGAAAAATGTGGACGGGCTGGTTTGTGTATTCAAAGGATGAACGAAAACATTTTGGCCTGATAACCCCGGATGGAAAGCCCAGTGGCAAGGCAGATTTCATAAAATTAGGCGAACCGAATCGGGCAGAGCTGGAGATTTTCAGTGCCCAGACAGGCTCTTCACCCATTGCAACCGGAGTTCGATCAGGCATGGAAAAACCCACCTGGATAGGAATCGACAGCCTGGGTGCTGAATATGTATTCACAGAAGCGGCCCCTGCTGAAACCATCGGCCAATACCAGGAACGCCTCAGAATTGAACAAGCAGGCAAAACCCAGCCAAAACTGCCTGACGGAAGTGAACTAAGTACACCACCAGCCTTTCCTGGAGGACTAAAAGCACTAGACCAATTTATTGAATCAAACTTGCGGTATCCTAAAATTGCTCAGGAAAACGGAATTGCAGGAACCGTTATTTTGCAAATGGACATTGAAGCAGATGGACGATTAAGCAACATTTCCATAAAGCGTGATATTGGCAATGGATGTGGATTGGCGGCCGTCCAATGTTTTGAAAAAATGCCCCGCTGGTCGCCTGCCTCTCATGATGGAAAAGCGGTTGCCTGCTCAATCACGATACCGGTAGAATTCAAACTGAAAAACTAATAACGAATACCCATTGACCTTTTTTTAATACATATCCCATTCACTTTTCTCAAATCTAATTGTTTATGAAATCATTTTTGCTGTCTTTCAGCCTCATCGCCCTCGTATTTTTTGCATGTACCAAAACCGACACTCCCGAGGCCAATGCCTGCCTTCCGTCCAACCTGACTACCGGCCTGATTGCCTGCTACACCTTTGGCAATGGAAGCATCGCAGATGGAACCATTTATGGCAACGACCTTAGCAACTCAACCAACGCTGCTGCATCCATGGACCGGGCCGGAAACCCCAATTGCGCCTTTGAATTTGACAATTTGCCAACCAGTGTCAACACACAATATCTCACTACAGCAAGTACCGGTTTTCTGAATGGCCTAAACGCATTTTCCATTTCTCTTTGGTACCAACCAATGGATACAACCCGCGATGCCGGTGCCTTTGAAACTCTCATTAGCCGTGATAAAGGCTTCCATTGCCCGGATACCGATGGACAATGGTCGCTGGGATTGTACGATTGCCGCAGAGCCGTTTTTGGACTTAAAAATTCCGTGTGGGAACAACAGCCTCCAACCGCTGGCTGCAATCCTGCTGCTGATGGTGTTACCGGACTGTGGAACCACGTAGTCATTACCTACAGCGAAGCAAATAATACGCTGGAGTTGTATAAAAATGGCGTTCTCCACGGTTCCGTTACCGGCACAGCCAATTGCCAGGTTGCCCCTACGGTGCAAGACATTGGCGATCTGTTTATTGGAAATAATTATACCGGAAAAATTGATGACATATTCATTTATGACCGGATACTTTCTCCTACCGAAGTAGGTCAACTAAATGCCCTGGCGGCTTGTTGTTTATAAGACCTTGAGATTCCAGTGGGTAGACTGAGTTTTATCCACTGGAATCTTTCAACATCTTTTATACGAATAAATTTTCCCGGACTATGAGTTTCCTACACGCAGAATGGCGTAAGCTGGCAATTGCAAATTATGTGGTTGATCCGGGTTTGCTTCAACCTTTTGTCCCAAAACATACCGAATTGGACTTTTGGAACGACCGCTGCTATGTCAGCCTGGTTGGTTTTATGTTTTTGAATACCAAAATGCTAGGGATAAAAATCCCATTTCACGTCAACTTTGAGGAGGTCAACTTGCGGTTCTACGTCCGGCATCACGATGGAAAAGAATGGAAGCGGGGAGTAGTTTTTGTGCGTGAAATTGTGCCCAAACCTGCTCTTAGCCTTGTAGCAAACACCCTTTATAAAGAGCATTATGCAACCATGCCGATGAAGCACCATTGGGAGGAGCAGGCATCTGAGCGCATGGTTTCATATCTGTGGAAATCCAAGGGTGCATGGCAACATTTTGCCGTTCGGGCAGAACTTCAATCCCAGCCAATGGAAGCAGGTAGTGAAACTGAATTCATCACCGAACACTACTGGGGCTATACCCAGGCCGGACCCGATAAAACGTTTGAATACGAGGTCAGTCACCCGCGGTGGGAAGCCTATCCGGTGATTGCACACGATATCCAGGTTGATTTTGGACGTGTTTACGGACAAGAATTCGCGGTGCTTAACAACATATCACCCCAATCGGTAATGCTGGCAGAAGGATCTGAAATCCGGGTTGAGAACAAACGAACATTGCCCTGATCCTATTCTGACAAAATACTGATTTTTACCTGCCAAAAGCCGGCTACATTTGTGCCATTACCAACGGAATAAATCCTTGTATGAAACGCAGTATCCAGACACCGGAGGACATTCGATTTTTAGTAGACAGTTTTTATGAGCAGGTGCTCGTTGACCCTGAAATTGGATTCATATTTACCGAAGTAGCACAGATCAATATGGAAACCCATATGCCGGTGATGTATCAATTCTGGGAGTCCATTCTGCTTGGAAAAATGAATTACAAAGGGAACCCGATGATCCGACACATCGAACTGCATAAAAAGGTGCCCCTCACCAAAGCCCATTTTGAACGATGGGAAAGTTTGTTCTTTCAAACTATCGATCAGCACTTTGAAGGAGAAAAAGCTGAACTCGCCAAGCAACGTGCCCAAATGATGGGACAGCTCATGCAATTCAAAATCAGCCAGAGCGACCAAAAGGGGTTTATCCAGTAAATTAAATCCGACTACCCACTACTCCCTCACTGATCGCTTCTATTTTTAGTGCTTTTGTCGGGGAAGTTTCAGCAGGTGCCCTATCTTTGCCCCATGTATATTTTGTTGGTATCGATTGTGATTGGACTATTTGTAGCCTTGCTCTTTGTCAACCTGTACTTTCGGGCCAAGGTGCTCAAAGTTTATGGAGTACTGGTTCGAAACAAAGTACAGTTTGGTGCAGCACATATCTTCAACCGACAAAAACTGGAGGAGGAGATTTTGCCCAAATACCCTCAATTTAAAAACGAAATTGAATCGTTCATTCGGCACATGCGCTACTCCATCCGAATGGCAAGTATTCTCATTGTTGTCATTACTCTGTTTGGGGCTATCCTGATGTATTATCGGTAAGGAATCCGAAAAAAATAAGCTATGCAAAAAATAAAACTGGCTGTCCTGGGTGCCGGCCATCTTGGAAAAATTCACATCAAGTGTGCCCTGGCGGCCGAACAAATTGAACTTGTCGGCTTTTTTGATCTGGATGAAAAAAACTCCCAAACAGTCATCGAGCAATTTGGCTTACACCGTTTTAGCAGCTACGAAGAACTTTTGGATTCTGTGGATGCAGTGGATATTGTAACTCCAACACCTGCTCACTTCGAAGCGGCAAAGCAGGCTATGGAAGCGGGGAAACATGTATTCGTTGAAAAGCCGGTCACTGCAACCATCGCCGAAGGAGAAGCCTTGCTTGAACTTCAAAAAAAGCACCCGGTCAAGGTGCAGGTAGGCCATGTTGAACGGTTTAACCCGGCTTTTACTGCCCTAAAGGATATGCCCCTGGCCCCTATGTTTATTGAAGGCCACCGGCTTGCAGCGTTTCAACCCAGAGGTACTGAAGTAGCTGTAGTGCTCGACCTGATGATTCACGATCTGGACCTGGTTTTGCGCCTGATCGACAGTCCGGTAAAAGCGGTAAGTGCAAGTGGTGTTGCCGTTATGAGCGACACACCGGACATTGCAAATGCACGTATCGAGTTTGAAAACGGGGCCGTTGCCAACCTGACGGCAAGCCGCATTTCCCTTAAACAGATGCGAAAAATGCGTCTCTTCCAGCCCGATGCCTATATCAGTCTCGACTTTTTTGAAAAGAATGCTCAAATAGTGCGACTATATGCCCAGGATGCAGAAAACCTCCCGCCCCAGGATCAACTAATGGAGTTTGACACCAAACTGGGTAAAAAATGGATGCAATTGCAAATGCCTGAGACCCAGGCTGTCAATGCTATTCAGCGTGAATTAGAAACGTTTGCGGATAGCATCCTTGAAGATACAGAACCTGTTGTCAGCCTGAAAGATGGCTTCCGTGCCTTGCGCTTGGCACAGGCAATTCTGGATGAAATTGAAGAGCGCCGCCAATCTGCCACCCTACCCCACCTGAATATATGATGCGTTTAGTCCTCCTCCTCCTAGGGTTCACCTTATCTCAGGCAATCTATGCGCAGAATGCACGCCAACTCCAAACCATTCAGGCTTTTGAAAAGGCAAGGTATCAGGCAATTCTGGATAATGATGTGGACCAACTGCAAAAAATGCTTGCTGACGAACTGGTGTATACCCATTCCAATTGCAATTTGGAGACCAAATCGGAGTACCTGGCCAAAATGCGGGAAGGAACCTATGTCTTTACCAGTTTTGAAACCCGGGATACAAAATACAGGATGTTGGGAAAAAAAGCAGTTGCAGCCACAGGTACTGCCTATATGTCTGGTACCTACAAGAAAACGATTGAATTTTCACTCGAATCCCGCTTTTCTGCCATTTATATCTGGAGAAAAGGGCACTGGGAATTGCACACCTGGCAAACTACTCAGTGCAAGTAGGAATTGTATTCCAAGTACAAAATCTCAACAGGCTATAAAATCCAGGTCTATTTCCCCATACCCAGAATGGTGAGAATCCAGGCCCACTGGCGTTCGTAAGGAACGACCTCCAGTTCATAGGTTCGATCGAGCAGATCCGAACTAACTTCAGATAATTGGTCAAGCCATGCCTTTGCTTCTTCTTCAATGGGTTCCCGCATGTACCCGTTCTTGGGAATGAGTTCCAGCATTCGGATAAAACAATTGGTACGAAATGTTCGCTATCCGGATCCAGATTGCGCTGCCGGTATTTCCGCAATGCCTCCACCCGATTGTCAAATGCCTCATAGCGCTCATCTAAAAGTAAAAACATAGCCTGCGCAATCAGAACAGGGATGTTTGCACCGCGCTTATCCTGACTAAACAAAGGCAGATCATTGAGCCAGGAGCTCAGTCGAAACTTTTCAACCTCACCCTTTTCTCTGGGAGAAAGTTCCAGTTCACCCAGTTTGGAGAGCAGATTCAGGTAGCCCTTGAATACAAGCCAGGACTCTTTATCCATTTGAGAAACCTGGTAAAAATTTTTGTGCTTCAAAACCTCTTTTTGAATCGCCCAAGCTTCCTCATACGACTCAGAATACATCAGACACACAACAAGAAGTTCATTGGTTTTAAACCAATTGGTCTGCTGGTCTGTGAGAAAAGGCAATAGTTCTCTGCATTCTTTTTGTGCTTCTTCAAACTGATTGAGCATAATGAGTGCTCCGGCCAGTTGGTGAGAGAATGCAACAATTGCAAATAGCGGTTCAAAAGGTTTAGAAAGGAAAAAAGTTTTGGCATCACGTGCTTTCTCCAGGGCGGCTTGCCAATCGTGCTCCAAAATACTTGCGTACAAATCAATGATCCGGTAATAGTATTGAAAAACCACGGTATTGACTTGTTGGGCATAGGGCTTCAAAGGCGTGAGCAGTTCAAATGCCTCATGAGAATGTTCCTTTCGGTAGCCCTTCTTTTTGGTGAGGGGGAACACCAATTCCTCATAAGATTCACGGGCCAGAAGCTCTGCCTGATAGAACAGCTTATATTCTGCATACTGCTCCTTTCGTTGCGCGTAGGTCTTGTGGTATTGTGGATACGGGAGCGTGACGACTCGTATAATTTTCAGGATTTCAAAAGCAATATCAACGTATTCAAATTGCATTGCAACCCGGAGCGCATGTTCTGCAATCTCGAGAAAAGCATTCTTTGCGCCTCTGTGTTGCAATGATTTAGCAACGGCCCATTGTTGCATCAGGTTGACATACGCCCGGTTGTAATCATTGAAATCTGGGAGTGATGTATCAATAAACAGGATGGAATTGTACAACCGCTTTTTGGTTTCATTTTTAAACCGGTTGAATTTTCTGGAGCCATACTCCATTCCAAAGTGGGCAGCCATTTCCTCCTCCGTTTCCCAGCGCCCCTCCCGTAAGCCTATATATAATTCAAAATATCGGTTTTCCTTTTGTTTGGCAGAACCATTTTTTTGCGTGTTGGTCAATACATCAATTTCTCGCACTTTATATCTGTCGAGTACATGAATTACTTCACGAAGTGTGTCCATGGCGTGTAGCTTAAATCGGTTAGGCAGCCCAAATAGCTAGATTAAATTGATTAAAAACTCAATCTGGGTACCGAAAAGTCAGGGATAAAATGAGTCCACAAATGTTATAAAAATGGTTCAAATTACCTAATAAAAATTTACTTAATCCAAATAAAGAAGCGCTTATATATTATATTTTTATTTAATTGGTTTAATTTGCCCTGTTCACAATGCATGTAATTTTCCTGTTGGGAATACCCGCGCAACCGGGCACTAATTTTGACAACAAAAGACAAATAAAGTACTGAATTTGAGCATGTTACCAAAATAGGATGCGGCTAATCGTTCAAATTTGATGTGTTCAACAGGCATCCTTGTTTCCTTTCATGGCCCAGGCCCGGGCAGCATCTTTGTACCAGTTAATCAACACGCACAATCATTCCTTTAACCAAATCCTAATCTTACTATGCTACCCTGGTTCATCTACTTACTAATCCAAATGGGATTCCTCGTTACCGAAGAAGAATGGTTTGATCTCACTCCACAACAACAACAGGAATATGAGATCATCATCAACGACGGCCCGGTCACAGATGCCACCCAATCTTCTGATTGTTATCAACTGCTCGAACGCGATTATTCTAATTGGAAAAATTTACCCTGTTCCAAAACGACCTAACTGTCCTTGTGCATCCGATCCCGCTCCGACTATCTTTGTATCATCAGATAAATTAAAATACATTCTATGAAATTTCGATTGGTCATATCACTCCTGTTCCTCGCTCCTCTGGCCTTCAGCCAGAACAATGAAACGCAATGGACTCAGGAACTTGATGCCCGAATTGAAACACTGATGCATACCTATAAGATCGTCGGAGCCGGAGTTGCCATCGAAGATCCGAATGGAACCGCACTGCAAAAGACCTATGGATACGCTCAACTAGAATCAAACAAAGAGGCCACCCAACACACGCTTTTCAGAATTGCCTCAATTTCCAAAGTATTGACGGCCTTTGCCATCATGCAACTCAATGAAGCCGGGCAGGTAGATCTGGACCAAAAGATCACACATTACCTGCCTGACTTCACACCTCAAAAAATGCACACCGGAAGAGACATTACCGTGCGCGATTTATTATCGCATACTTCCGGGCTAACAGACGACATCAACATGGGGAGCTATTGCGAATCAGTTACTTCGCTGCAATCCATTATTCCAATATTGAATGAGGAGGTACTAAGCATCCCTCCCGGGTTAACGAAAAATTACTCAAATGCAGGCTACGCACTACTCGGATGCCTAATTGAGCGACAAAGCGGACAATCCTATGAAACCTATATTCAGGAACACATTTTTAATCCCCTGAAAATGCATCACAGTACGTTTGCGCCATCCGATCCAGGTAATGTTGCCGTTGGATACAGCACAGACAGTATTGCCGAAGCCAAATTTAGTATCCGCGATCTGCCGGTGGAGCATACACATCCCTGGAAGACTTACGCACTGACCAAGTGTATACAGAACAATGGAGCGCCTTTGATTTCCGGGGAACAATTTGCCCGAATGCGCTCCAACCAACTGGACAAGATTTTGCTCCAAACTGATGAACAATTTGGGCTCGGACTTTTCATCAAATACCTTGGCACCGACCACGATCATATTATTGGCCCTGGTTTGGCCATGCAGGCGATCTGCGAAACCACCATGCACTCATTATGTGCTATCCGGAAATTCCACTGAGCCTGAGCATAGCAACCAATTCTGAACAGGAGCCCGCTTTGCAAATGCACTGGCGATTGAGATTATACGCCAGTATTTTAAAATAGTCAAAAACGAAACTGTCGGGAAAAACACAGAAAAAGAATTCCAGTTCGGTTGTATTGGAGGCCGACCGACTGGACCACGACCAAATTGCCGGAACCTACGGAGGTGGTGGGAGGCCTATATTCGGATAAAAACAAGAGTAAACGTAAACTTCGGTTCATCCAGGATGGAAATGTACTGGTTTTGAAACGGACATCAAACAATACCTATCAAACACGCTTCTTGCTTTTTAAGTTAATCCCAATTCCGGTAAAGGATCTGTCCTTCCGCATTCAAAGAAACAGCGGGTACCGTTTACATGAAAACACTGTTGAACAAGAGCAAGACCGGAATGTATATTTCCAGAAAAGACCCGGAAGAGGCGCTGCCACCGGAATGGTTAAATGCACAGGGTCCATATGTTCCCAAACAGGATTTCAGCAGTTGCGATATTGTAGTACCATACTACCTGAAATGCATTGAAAATAAAATTGTACTGTACCGGGCAGGCAAAAAGGAGGACGAGCAAGATGAAATCGGTTTCAACGCCCTTTCATCCACGCTTGCCGCAGCAGATGGAATTGAACGCGGAGCCGGTGCTACTTTGAAAATACTGCCTAATGGCAACTTGTATTTTTCCGGATTTGAACTAAGGCCAAGAACAACCAATCAAACGAGTCTAAAAGAAAATCAGCCTCCGGGCTCCACCAAATAATACACTACACAAGAATCTGAATACAACTGGATACAAGCATCTCACCCGCTGGTATCCTGGGAAAAAACTGCCTCAAAACAACAAGAAAATGTAAACCCAATTACACCCGGGCGGATGCCGAAAAGCCCAAAAAAAGAGTAGGCCTCACTTCATTATTTCTTTATTATGAAAACTTTACTCACCGCTGTCACTCTGATCACTGCCCTTGGCATGATGTCTTTCATGACTGCTCCTAACTCTGGTATCCTTCGCGAAGGAGACTTCCAGTACCGCGTTGACCAAAGCTCGCAGTTGAGCGAGGAAGACAGCCAGGTTGTACTCAGCACTGTTGCCGAAAAGTACAAATTGGGTGACTACCGGATGATCGAAGGAAGCCTCGAACTCGAGCCAATCCAGGCACGTCGTGGCAACTGGATCATCAAGCGCAAATTGTTCCTTAACTGGTTGGATGAGCAGTTCATCACTTGGGAAGAAGTACAAAGCGAGCCTGAAACTGTTCAGATGCTTGATGGTATCATCAGCAAATACGCTGACTAATTAACTCAGAATTTTAGATGTATGAACCAGGTATAAGCGGGCAGGATGAAATATGCCTGCCTGCTTCTCCTGGCTTTTGCCTCCTTTCCTCGCTTCATTTTAAAAACGTTTGCCATGTACGACTTCAACAAATTTAAAACCTATTGCACCTTGAAAAATGGTGTGCGTATTGGCATGTTCATTTTTGCAATATTCCACATTTCTTCCATTGCCATCCATTCCACTATTTCAGCCTACTATTCCTACAACAAGTTCTACGATAAGCCTACCGATAGCAAGATCATCAAGAAAATGAGCAAACTTTCTGGTACGGATCTTTACAAGACCTATGGAAAAATCTCTGCCACCCAATGTGGCTATGGATTTTTTGCTCCAAATGTCCGCGCCTCTTCCCAATTGGTGATTCAGGGTTGTGGAAAAGAAATCACACCGGAGTTTGCTTCACACGAAGGCAGACTTCGATACGAAGGGTTTATTGGTGATATGATCAACGATCTGGACACCGACGAACTAAAAAAGGACGAAACTAAAATCGAAGAAGTCCTGAACAAGTACCAGAAACTCCTGCTTAAAAACATCTCCATCAAAATGATCAAGGAGAACAAGATGAACTGCGGACTGTATATGGTGCGATACAATGTACTGGATTTCCCGACCCGTGCCGAAACCCTCGAATCCGGGAAGTCAGACCTCCGAATCCTCCCCGCCAAATCCTTCCTGATTGCAAATCAAACTAAAACTTGCTGACCATGTTCTCATCTAAAATACTCAACGACTCCTGGCTCCTTTTCATGCAGGATTGCGGTTCCCGTTCTTTCCATTCTGATGTAGTTTGCCTTTTATAAAGACTATGCCCTCTTCTTTCAGTGACACGGGCTTATTCTGCTGATATCATGCAGGCTGAACTCGGGCATCAGTCAGCCTATTCCATCTATGAACTCCAAAACTACCTAAAGGATAGCTGGTATTACTTTGTAGAATACGATGTACTGTCGAAAGTGGTCATTGGAACCTACATTACCTTCCTGGTATTCCTGGCCCTTGGATTTATGACCCGCATCAGTGCAATTGTTGCAGCAGGCCTTCACCTGATGATCCTGAACTCCATCCACCATTTTTTGTATGGTGCGGATTTCTTCAATACCATGCTTCTGTTCTACTGTGCCGTCTTTCCGGTGAGTAAATACTATTCGGTGGACAACCTGATCCGAGGAGGGAAAACAAGCCGCATCAATCAATTTATCGAGAGCGCTTTTTCTACCAAATACATGTTGCGCATCATGCAGATCCACCTGGGCATCGCGTATTTTTTCTCAGGCTTTGAAAAAATGCTCGGCTTTAACTGGCGCAACGGAGAATCTATCTGGCGAGCAGTACACAACTACGAAGGAATCATAGATTTCACCGTACTGGAATCATTTGTCAACACACCCCTGTTTCTGATTTTGGCCTGGGCAACCATGTTGCTTGAAATGCTTTACCCCTTGATGACCAATATCAAGTATACCCGTGTCATATGGGTTACCGGCATCATTGGCATGCACTTATCGATTGTTTTGATATTGGGATTGTTCCATTTTTCATCCATTATGATCGTCTTCAATCTCATTACTTACGTCATTCCTTACAGTAAGTCCTTTAATATGCCAACACTAAGTTCCGGCACGGATTCGGTCCAGCCGGCCTTGGTCAGGGCATAATTCGAATGAAAGAATCGTTTCGGCTGTTGCCGAATTCCAGTAAAGCAATTTCCCTCGCAGGCCTGGTGCTGACACGTCTGAGTTCGAGCCCTGTATTAGGTGCCAGCCTGCGATTTGCTTTGCCCCATGTACACACGTATGTCAAAAAAATAAATCATGAAACTAGTCCTTACACTTTCTTTCTTCCTTTCGCTGCTGGCCTGGACCAAACATGCAGCCGTGGAGCCTGAAGTTCCATTTGTTGCCAATTCCAACATGAACATTGGCAGCAGTGTGGAAGGCATGCTGTGTCCTGATCCAACCCTTACCTGGCCCTGTTCCATTACTTCTGAGGGTTCATCCGGAAACGCACCTCCACCTGCAGGATGTCCGGCTGTTTTGGAGAAAAATGCATCTGGGCAAATCGTCATCCGGCTGCAAAAATCGGCCCTCAGCCCTTCCTTGAAATCCGCCTGGTTTAACAACAACACCTTCAATTGTCCGCAGGAAATTGAAATTGAGCGGCAATTATCCATCGACGTGTTCCAAATCGATGCGGCGACTTACATTGACCCCGGCAGCTATCCGGTCATAGAAACTGCAACGACATTTGAAATAATTATCTAAACTCAAAGGTCATGAACAAACTGCTACTACCCTTCGTCATTTTCTTCCTGTTGCAACACACAACAAGAGCAACCCCTACCCATCCGGCATACGACACAACTGCCATGGGCATTCTCCTTTTTCAAACCAATGAAGAAATTAACACGCTGAGGTCGGATTATGCAGAGTGGATGGCCCAGCAAACCAAGCGTCTCAATGAACTGGATTTGATCCTGATCAGTAAGACCCCCTACCCTGGCCAGCCAACATATGTGCAAGCACTGGAGGAAAAACTTAGCATCATGGAACGCATGGCTGAAGAAGAAGAAAGCCTTGCTGTTCAACTCCTTCGTCTCCGCTATACAAAGGGCCTTGAAATCATCAAATTACTTTATGAAAAAGTGCTTTCGCTGGACCACCATTTTTCCAGCATCCAGACTTTCCAGCAAGTAAATGCCATGGCCAACCCCAACTCCTATCCCGCTTTCCAGCAAAACAGAACCCTGATGGAAGAGCGTATGAAAAAAAAGGGAGGAAACCTGGAGTTGCCCGCAATCCTGAAAAGCAACCCCTATTTATCGGCTACGTTTTCCATTGCCTCCATTTTTTTCAGTGATGCAGACAACAATCAAAAAGAAAAAGATCTGGACCAAATTTCCTGTATTCTGGACTTCACTGTTCGGATGAACAATGATCTGAACCTGATCTACTACGAAACCGAATACCTACGTCAAAACAACGAAACACTCAAGGAAGACTGTCTCGATTTATTTGCAGAATACACCAAGCCCATCGGCTACTTCGTCCCCCTCGACCAGTGCCGAAAAGAGGATGACTGGGATGCTGTTTCTGATGCCATCGATCGGGTTTTTAAAAGCATTGATGCCGGATCCGGCACCGACCCCATCAAGCGCAGGGATGCAATGAAAGCCCAGGTGAATCTCGAATTTTCGTTGAATCGCCTGCTCGATTTTATCGACAAGTACTCCGTGTTCGTAGGAAGTGGTGAAAAATACTACAAAAAATTCCTGGTGATCGTAACCAACTACAACAACGAAACCGAATGCCTCGGTCAGCTGCCCCGTCAGTTTACCGACCTGAAAAAAGACATCGAAATTTCGATTGAAAAATTTGAAACCTCGTATAAACTCAGCGAACTGAAAGGCTCAAAATTAAAGGACCTTCTGTATGGCCTGCCTGAAACAAACTAAGCATGGACCGATCGATAACGACATGGAATGCATTTCAGAATCCTGTTTACACCCAGGTGGAGTTGGGCAACCCAAATGCACATTGCGCACGATTTGGCATTTGTGACGCCCGACTCCTCTCTTACCGGGAATGGAACAGCCTGAGGCTTCGGCACTACCGAACGGCAAAGGCTATTTTCACCTACCAGTCCTGCACCCGGCAACTGGATATTCAGTTCCCTCCTGGTGGGCTGCTTCCCCAGGCCCTTCAGTATTTCTTTGATTCAAATTCATTTTTAATCGAATCCCCCAAAACACTCTCCCCTACCCTTTGCAAAGCCCTGGGCATTTCGGAATGCTCCATTGAAGCCGGCGTATATCCCATTCAAAAGGCGCCGGACCAATGGATTTGCCTGTCACTGAACACCACCCTGGCAATCAGCTCAATGCCCACTATGTAGCTGTTCAACCAAATACAGGAAGGCTTTAGCGATCATTCAACTTTTTTTGGTGGTTACAGGTGCATTCACCCAAAAAAGTAGGGTACTCACTCATTCATAGTACCTTTTTTCATTTCATCTTATTCTGCTTTGCTGTGCATGTTTTAGTTTGTTCCCGTTTGGGATTAACGACTCAAATTCAACAACTAAAAACAAGCACTAGTAAAAACAAAAAGATGAAAAACGTACTTGTACTCGCACTGATCGCCTGGTGCATGGCCTCCGTATTGAAGGCCCAAACCGTCACAACGATTACCACCAATGCCAGTTCCATTGATGATGACATCATCCTCGATCATCTGGGCAATCTGTATGGTTCAAATTATGATGGATCCTCAATTTTCAAGCGGGCTTCCGATGGAACAGAGTCCATTTTTACCAGTGGGCTGAGCAGTCCTAATGGTCTTGCATTTGACTCAGACAGCAACCTGATCGCTGTGGATAATACCGGCAATAGAATCTATAGGGTTCACGCTGATGGTTCCAAGGATACTCTGGTGAACTTTCTCCCGGGCCCTTCAGGAATCATTCGGGAGAAAAATGGAAATGGATTTATCGTAACAAGTTATACCACCCATAAATTATGGAAACTAAGTGATGACGGAACACTCACCGATTACCTGGAACACCCGGAGTTTAATGGCCCGGTAGGCTTGTGTTATGATGATGACCAAAACCTATATGTAGCCAACTTCAACGACCGAAAGATTTTTAAGGTAAGCCCGGATGACAGCATCAGCTTTTTTGCCAGGCCTATTCAGGGAACACGCATTGGATTCATTGCCTATGCTAATGGATTCATTTATTCTACAGCGATGAATGCCCACCGAATTTACAAAATCGATTTGGACGGTAACGCCGTAGTATGGTTAGGTTCCTCACTTGGAAATATTGACGGGGATGCCAGTCAGGCAAAATTCAACTTACCCAATGGGATACGTGCCTCGTTTACGGGTGATACGTTGTATGTATCCGACTATGGATCAAAAAAAGTCCGGATGATAACGAACCTGGGTGGCTCTAGTCCGGCACAGGCGATTCTAGCAGAACAAATACATGTAACTGCTTTCCCAAACCCATCCAGCGGTTTGTTTCGGCTTGAATACACCCTTGAACAGTCAAAGCCATTGAATATCATCTTGTATGACAGCAAGGGATCTGTACTGGAAATAATCCACTCCGAACAAAACCCTACTCCAGGCTTACATCAGTTACAACTGGATTTGCAGAGCAAGCCTTCGGGACAATACACCATTCAACTAAATCAGGGTGCAGGCAGGTCACAACCGGTGATTTTAGTAAAGACATAAACTCCGGCAGACGGGTGAGTTCCTGTTCAATTCGCTTCTAAAATTTATCCACAGGCTTGATCCTCCCGATTTATTCAGCTAATTTTAGGCTTGGATCGGGTACAAACTCAATGGATAAAAAATACAAACTATGCGAAATTGGATATTCACACTTGTGCTACTTGCACTGACCTGTACTGCTGCCGGGGCACAGGACCAGGATACTACCATTCAGGGGTTCCGGTTTAGACTCGCCATGAATTACTCGGATTTCAACTATGGCTCGGAATTTATTCGGAGCTATCTCCCTACGGAAAAATATTTCCTGTTTGAAACAGGTGGATCCGGAGGACTGGGATTTATGTTGGGAATGGCTTATACCCGGAAAATGACCGAACGCATCGCGTTGACCGCAGGGACGAGTTTTTCCAACTTTTCCTACCAGATTGATGGCCGTGTCCGGGACAGAAACCCGCAATATCCGTTTGAACCCAATGAGCCCGTTGAGGTAAAAGGCGCAGCACGCTATAATTACCTTGGAATTGATCTTTCTGCTCAGTTCCTGTTGGGGACAGGCAAGTGGAACCGGCTTTACCTTGAACCCGGAATCAGCGGATTGATTTACCTCAGCAACTCACGCAAATACGATGTGCATTTTAGAGACTCACCCGTCACTGAGATCATCCAGGAATCAGATGAAAGTTCCAATTTCAGAGCCATATTACCGGCACTTAACCTGGCAATTGGTTACCGCATTCCGTTAAACCAGGTTGTAAGCCTCTCGCCCTTTTTTCAGTACCAACACAGTTTAGGGGGTGTTGTAAACGATGCATTAAACCCTCAAATTATAAACTTAGGAGTGGATGCCCATATGTGGTTTTAGCGGGATAAAAAAAAGTGTCCCGGACTCAATAATGAATCCGGGACACTTTTTTAAATAAGATCTTGTTTGGCTTGGATTTAGCTTAGCCAGCAAGCATTTTGATAATAAATACCAAAACAACACTCACCATCAAACCAAAGAACACCTTACCCAAATCCGCAAACAACAATCGGGATACCTTGGTAGGCACTTTG
>JAWKLR010000031.1:0-46067 GCA_041392625.1 Saprospiraceae bacterium
CAGTCTAGCGTAGAACGCTCAATAGTGTTCAATTACCCCGAAAAATGCCACAGTTACGGGGTTTTGTCTACAGCGTCTTTTCTAATTGCTACCTTTGAAATCAGTCAATAAGGAGATAAAGTTTCACTCCCACTTACAATGCCAGTTTACCTAAAGCATTCATTTATTGGTATTTTATTTACTGTATCCTGCAATATACTGCTGGGGCAAACACCGATCTATTTTCACTACAATTCCAATGATGGTCTTCCAAGCAATCTGGTATACTGTGCAGCACAGGACACCAGAGGGTTTATGTGGTTTGGAACAGACAATGGGCTGGTTCGGTTTGATGGCACAAACTTTCAAACATTTGGTGTAGAGGATGGATTGCCTGACCCCGAAGTGCTCGGCTTGACTCAAGATAGCCGTGGGCGAATGTGGATTTCATGTTTTAGAAAAAGCTTGGCCTACTGGGATGGGAAACAGATTGTAAATGAGTCAAAGGACAATGTGCTGCAAAAAATAAATCTAAGCTCAAGTGTAGCAACCCTCTTTGAAGACAGCGATAAAAACATTTGGATTGCTGCAGCCTCCAGCTATTATTTTCAACTAAAAAACAAAGAAATAATAAAAGGGGAACAACACATGGGCGTTCTCCAATTTGATCAGATTGACAAACAAATCATTTCTTTAAACGCCACCTCAATAAGCGGCATAGACTCAAATCATAAAGACACACTCTTATTCAGATTTCCAGATCCTTATGGAAGTGGGTATAGCGCAGGAAAAAAGGTGATGTTCGCCAGTTATTGTCGTTCTGGCAACCGCCTGCTCTATTCTTTTTCAGACAAATTATTCTTGTTGGAATGGAAGGATGGACAGATTAAAATAATTGATCAAAAGAAACAACTTGGTGGCCGCGTATTTGCAGACAACCAGGGCCGATTTTGGTTGTGTACTCTTTCTAATGGCGCTATTTGTTTTGACAACAATAAAAAAGACCTTTCTAACCCCAAAACCTATTTGCCTCAAAAGAAAATCTCCTATATGCTGCAGGACAACCAGGGCTCCTACTGGTTCGGGTCTCTGGATGATGGTATCTATTGCCTACCAGAAAATGCCCTGCAATTGTATTTCCAAGTTCAGGACAGTAAAGACCTTTCTATCTTAGGTAAGAGTCCAACCGGAGAATTACTCATTGGAGATAAAACAGGGAATCTACATTTTGTGACAGAAGGGCAATCAAAAACTGTCTCATTTGGCGGGACTGAAAGGTATAACCTTATTAGGCAGGTACTCGCTCTCCCCAACCAAACCTATTGGATAGTCAGCGATGAGAGTTTTTTTCGGTATAAAAATGGAGAAATTGAAAAAGTAGACTTATTTGGAAGGACTAGTCCGAAAGCCATTTATTATCACAAGAATAAATTGTGGTATGGCACGTCCTATAAATTGGGATTTTGGTCGTATAGTATATATTCCCATAATGATATTCTGTACAAGCGAATCACCTGCATCGAAGCCGATAGCAATGAAAACCTCTGGGCAGGCAGCACCGATGGTCTATATTCAGAAGCAGATCAGTTTAGATTAAACTGGGGGGATTCTTTCCCAATCCTCAAATCCAGAATCACTTCGATCAAAGCTGGAGTAAACGGTCGACTTTGGGTTTGCTACTTGCAACGGCAGGATTGATTTCAGTTGAAACAACAAATGGCAAAATCACATCCGCCTCCGAGTTGCCATTATCCCATGAGGTGATATAGAATTAATCCGGGCTTTATTCACCGATGAAGAACATCAGCTTTGGCTCGCATCAAACAAAGGGGTAAAATACTTGATAATGATGGAAACATTATCCAAACGATTGACGAGCACAATGGACTCCCTTCCGAAGATGTAAACAGCATCTTGAAATACAAAGACACCTTATGGATCGGAACACCCGATGGAATTGTTCGGCTCAACCTCAGAAACAAGCCCGCGCAACAGCCTTTCAATGCTTTATATCAAAGATCAGATACTCCACCAATAGCGAATCCCACCAATTGAAACTGCTTGATTCCATCGGTTCTCAAACCGATATCGTATTACCACCAAATGCCGAATTAGTAAGCATCCATCTGACCGCAAATGACTACGCAGCAACAGAATTTAGCTGCTTTATTTCTAAATGAAGAATTAGGCAACTGGATCAACTGGACTTTTGACAATCTCACTAATGTTTTTTCAAATCAAATCATAAGCAGGATTTTACTCTGTTGAGTCAGACGACCTAAGAGTCTGGGCTGCATCTCCCGCCGGGAAAATACCGGATTGAAATCAATGCATTAAATATAAATGGCATTCCGAGCCAAAATACTCAGGTACTGATCTTGACCAAGCCACCACGCTGGTATCAAGTTGTCTGGGTTAGTTTGCTGATCTGGCTGACTCTTGGATATGGATTGTACCGAATCGTCAAATTGATTAATGACCATCGGAATGTACAGAATTCCATTTCACTCCTCCATCTTCAAGCCTTAAAACTGCAGATCAATCCACATTTCATTGGCAACAGCATCAATGGTATCCAGCGGTTTTTTACCTGCCCGATCCTAAAAAGCAAGTAAATACATTTCCATATTTACCAGATTGCTTCGCCAAACCATGTTGTTTTCAGAGTCCCATTTTGTCACATTCACTGAAGAGGTGCAATACTGCTCAGATTATCTGGACATGATAGCCATGCGGTTTGAGGGCGATATAACTACACGATAAAAACAGATGATACGATACTGAGAAACTCCATTTTCCAAGTATGATTTTACAACCCTTGTTGGAGAATGCATCCACACATGGATTGTCTACGGAAGGAGAATCCGTTTTGAACTTGGAATTCAATAGCAGGATCGAATTGTCTGTACCATAACCGACAATGGACCAGGAATAACAAGTATGAAAAAATTGAAAAAGCGGACCCTAATTATAGAGAGTAAAGGACTGAAATTGTTGCAGGAAAAAATAAAATTACTAAACACCTTGTATCCTATTGATTTGCACATGCAAATCAGAGATCGGCAGCAACAAAACCAAAACCGGTACCCAAGTAGTTCTTTCTTTTAAAAAATGGACAAACTACCACTTCAATTAAAACACTGATGGAATACTTCAACCCAAAATAAAAGCGATCCTTGTAGATGATGAGTCCAGCGCAATTACCACATTGCGCGGGATGATTGAAAAATTTTGTCCCAATGTAGAAATCATTGGAATTTGTCAGGATTACCACTCGGCGATTGATTTGGTACACAAACAAACTCCGGATCTGGTTTTCCTTGACATACAAATTTCACCCATCCACAGTGGCTTTGATTTTCTTGAGCAAACGCGAGACCGTTCGTTTGGAACAATCTTCACAACTGCCTATGCTGAATATGCAGTAAAAGCCATAAATCGCTTCCAGCCATGGTCGTACCTTGTAAAGCCCTTTAGTGTGGCAGACTTGCTCGATGCCGTTAAAGTAGCCAACCAAAAACTCCAGGAAATTCACCAGCAAAAAGCAGCCCAGAGCCTGGACCAAAAATTTGAATTTACCGACATTTTCAAAAAACATCATCTGATCAAGGCGAGAGACATAAAGTACCTTCAAATTAACGATTCGATTATCAGTCTGTATTTTTGTGTGGAGATACAGAGAGCAAACTGATCGTTACCGGCACTTTAAAGAGATGGAAGATAAATTGCCTGAAGCGCATTTTTTGTCAGGTTCCACAATAGTTATATCCTGAACCTGAATCACATTAAATCCTATGAAAAGAACGGGCGTGGCTACACGGTCTTTCTTTCCGAGGAAATGCATATCCCGGTAGCCGTCCACCGGGTTCCGCATTTCGAACAAAGCCTGAATAGTATTTGGAAGGAACAACCAACTGAAATTGAGTAAAGAAATCGTTACTTCCAGTTATCTTTTTGCACCTGACAACAGGAAATGATCGTTAGCCACTGGCTTTTATGGAGATAAAAACAAATAAATTCAGCTTCAAAGATTTTCTTGCCCGGTTCCCCGAGGTAAGCATGCCCATTGTACTGGGAGAGGAGTCTCACCACATTTTTAGTCAGGAAAACAAACCGCTGTCTCAGGAGTTGGTTGACACCTACATTGTGCCCACAGGCAAAGACAGTCCGGATGAATTTACCGAGTACGTACCGTGTTTTGCAATAGAAGGCACAGAGAAGTTTGCCGCCATTGTCTGGTGGAAGGCATCCCTGCTTCGCTACGAATATGTGCTCAGCACCTTTACGCTAAAAGGTGACTTGATTAATCAGCGAGTCATTGCCTTTACCGAAGTTGGGGAGGGCTCCATCCGACGTTCCGTAGCCACCATCAATGAAGACTGGGAAATCTACATGGCAGAAGGAATAAGCAGTAAAGAAACAGATCAGTTTGAGCCTGGCAGCACGGTCACCACCTCCTGCGAAATCCTGGTAAACGGCATTATTGAAGATTAAGTTCGACCCACTTACACCACAGAAAACCCGTAAGCATACGGATCGTCCTCCGGATCAATGGTAATGGTATTCAGGCCGTATATGCGGGCCCAGCCTTCAATGCTTGGAATAATGGCTGGCTTGTCGCCAACCGTAGTTTCTGCCTCAATTCGGCCTATAAACCGGGAACCAATAATGCTTTCGTGAATGAATTCATCCCCCCGCTTCAAGCGGCCTAAGCTAAACCATTGGGCCATGCGGGATGAAGTACCCGTGCCACAGGGTGAACGGTCTATGGCTTTTTCTCCATAAAAAACAGCATTCCTCGCTGTTGATCCGGGATCGATGACAGCACCCGTCCACAGAATATGGCTTAAGCCCTGAATCGTAGGATCATCCGGATGAACAAAGGTGTACCGCTCGTTCATATTTTTTCTCAACTCCCTGGCCCAGCGAATGAGTTGGCCCGCCTGAAAATGCTCCAAACCCGGGAAGTTGGGCTGGACATCCACGATGGCATAAAAGTTACCACCATAGGCTACATCCACTTTCAGGTCTCCTAATTCAGAGCAAGAAACTGCCAGGTCTTTGGCCGCCAGGTAGCTCGCAACATTGGTTATTCGAACGCTTTTCACCTTCCCGTTTTCCAGGGTGTAGTGTGCTTCCACCTCACCGGCAGGCACCTCCAAACGAAGTACTCCGGGAGTTTTGGGTTGTACCAATCCGTGCTCCAGGGCTATTGTGACAGTCCCGATCGTACCATGGCCGCACATGGGCAAACAGCCCGAGGTTTCTATGAAAAGAATAGCGAGATCATTTTCGGGTTTGTGGGGAGGAAACAGCAAACTACCGCTCATCATGTCGTGCCCGCGAGGTTCGAACATCAATCCCTTTCGTATCCAATCGTACTCGCGCAAAAAGTGCTGGCGTTTTTCGCTCATATTTGACCCCTGAAGCGCTGGCGCACCTCCTGCAACTACCCGAACCGGATTTCCACAGGTATGGGCATCAATGCAAAAAAAAGTGTGTTTCATCGAACGTTGATTAGGCTAAAACGAGAACTCCATTCATAGTGCGGTGGATGCCTAACGGATTGGTATCTTGAAGTGCCGGTGGCAACAATTCTGAAGGACAATCCTGATAACATACCGGACGTGCCCATCGGCGAATCGCATCCTTGCCGATGGCCGTAAATCGACTATCAGTACATGCCGGATACGGGCCTCCATGCACCATTGCCGGGCAAACTTCAACTCCGGTTGGCATACCGTTGAAAATAATCCGACCAGCGATCTGTTCCGCCTCCGACAACCACGGATCAAAATGCTCCAGATCGGAAGCATCTCCCAATATCGTGGTGGTCAATTGCCCGGAAACAGCACGCCAGGCAGCCAGCATTTCATCGGCATCCCGGCATACAACCAGCAGGGCAAACGGACCAAAAACTTCTTCGTGCAATTTCGGATTCTTGAGAAACTCGGCACCCGACACTTCGGCCAATCCCGGACGCACCTGTAGGCCGTCAACTGCCCCCTCTATCAAGGTTTGCACGCCTGTTTCACCGAGCGCAGCATGGAGTTTTTGTTCGAAGCCCGAACTGATGCCTTCGTGCAACATTGCCGAAGCCTGTACGGCATGAAGTGCGCTGCTCAGGTAGTCTCTAAATGGCTTAAAATCTTCTGTATCCAGTGCGAACAACAAGCCTGGGTTGGTGCAAAACTGCCCCGCGCCCAAGGTCAGCGAACCAGCATACTGATTTGCAAGCGCTTCTCCCCGGGTACTCGCTGCATCAGGCAACAGCAACACAGGATTAACACTTCCCATTTCAGCAAACACCGGAATGGGTTGTCTGCGGGCTGCAGCCAAATCAAACAGGCTTCGCCCTGCCGCCTGCGAACCGGTAAAGCCAACACCAGCCGTGAGAGGGTGGCTTACAAGTGCGCGCCCAGGCTCAATGCCAGGCAAATCCACATGCTGAACAGTGTGTGTCGGCATGCTTGCTTTTGAAATAGCGTGTTGGATTGCGCCGAAAATCAAGCGTGAGGTTTCCGGGTGCCCCGGGTGTGCTTTGATAACCACAGGGCAACCAGCAGCCAGCGCAGATGCCGTATCACCCCCGGCAGTGGAAAATGCCAGTGGAAAATTACTTGCGCCGAACACCACAATGGGTCCTAGCGGTTTCAGCATTTTTCGGATATCCGGCCTGGGTGGCGTTCGCTCGGGAAGGGCTGAATCAATGGTCGCTTCAACCCAACTGCCTTCTCTGGCCACGGATGCAAACATCCGGAGTTGGCCTGTAGTTCGCCCCCGCTCACCCATCAAACGGGCTTCAGGCAGGTTGGATTCGCTCATAGCAGTCTGGATAAGTACATCCCCCAGCGCTTCGATTTCATCGGCAATCGCTTCCAGGAATTGGGCCCGTTCTGAGCCACTTACCGACCGATATTGTTTGAATGCGCCATGGGCATTTTCCATGACCTTGTTTATTTGTGGTTCCATTTTTTTTTCAAATTAATAATGCAAAAAGCAAAATACGCTGGGCTGATTGCAAAAGACTCAATTTCAATTAATCTACTACAGGTTTGGCCGCTTGCCAATTCCGGTGCGGATAATACCCAGTACCCGCTCGCGCTCGGCCCCAATCAAAGGTAGGCGGGGTGGGCGCACCATTTCCGAACCTATTCCCGCTTCTGCCTCAGCCAGTTTGATGTATTGCACCAACTTCGGGTGAATATCCAATTCCAGCAAGGGCATAAACCACCGGTAAATGGCCCGGGCCTCCTCTATCTTTCCGGCCTTCACCAATTCAAAAATTTGTACTGTTTCTTTAGGAAAGGCGCAGACCAGGCCGGCGACCCATCCATCCGCGCCGAGCAACAGTTCTTCCATTGCCAGGGTATCTACTCCACACAGAATTTTGAACCGGTCGCCAAACCGGTTGATCATCCGGGTTACATTGGTTACATCGCGTGTGGATTCCTTCACTGCCTGAATTGTCGGGCACTCTGCCAGTTCGGCAAACATATCCAGGGTAACTTCGGTTTTATAATCCACCGGATTGTTGTACACCATCAGGGGCAAAGGACTGGAGTTTGCAACGGCTTTGAAATAGGCTACGGTCTCCCGGTGATCGCTGGAGTAACGCATGGGCGGAAGCATCATCAACCCTTTAGCGCCCCATTTTTCCGCTTTCTCTGCCATCCGAACGGCATCGCGGGTGGCTCCTTCTGCTATGTTAATAAGCACCGGAATCCGGTCGGCACATTGCTCAACTGCAAAACGCACCAGTGTTTCTTTTTCTTCTTCTGAAAGCACACTCGATTCTCCGAGCGTCCCTCCCAATACAATTCCGTGAATACCCGCCTCAATTTGAGCCTCCAGATTTTTTGCAAAAAGAGCAAGGTCCAATTTGTCGTTTTCGTCGAATTTTGTTGTGAGCGCAGGGTACACGCCCTTCCAGTCTAATGCCATATCCATTATTTTTATAATCCCGAGCCAGAAAACGGGATATTCATTTAAACAGGAACGAAAGGTAGGGTTTATTTGTTGAAATCAGTGGCCCGTAGGGGCAAGGCTTGCCCTTGCCCTCGCCCTTGCCCTTGCCCTAAAGGCATTAACATTTTTTGAACCCATTGCCCGGAATAAGGTTTAGATGATACCTACTCCTGTAAACGAGTCGCCTCCGTTCATTTCCAATGGCGCCTCTTTTCCATTTGCACAGAACTCCACAGCAACATGTCTTCTTCGAAACAAAAAATAAACCAGCTCGGTGCGCTGGGTAATATCCCCAGGTTTTTCAAAATGATCTGGAGGGTATCACCGCGCCTTTCATTTCTAAATATACTGTTCCGACTCTTCCAGGCAGGCATTCCCCTTGCCATCCTGTATGCCGGAAAAAAATTGCTGGACCTGATTGTTGTGGCCATCAACCAGGCCAACAGTACGGAAGGACTTGACAACATCAACCACCCAATCTGGCTGTGGCTTGGGGTGGAACTGGGTCTGGCCATTCTCTCCAGCGTGCTCAACCGGGCTATTACGCTCACTGACAGTTTGCTCGGTGATTTGGTCACCAACGACTCGTCTGTCCGCATCATCCGGCATGCCGCTACGTTGGACTTATTTCAGTTTGAAGACGCCAGTTTTTACGACAAACTGGAGCGCGCCCGCACCCAAACTTCTGGCCGGACAGCCCTGATGAGCATGGTGCTTTCACAGGTACAAGAACTGATCACCATCGTTTTTCTCGCTATTGGTCTGATCGCCTTCAATCCCTGGTTGCTGTTGATCCTGGTGGTTGCCGTGATCCCGTCTTTTTTGGGCGAAAACAAATTTAACAAAGACTCCTATTCCCTCACCCGCTCCTGGACACCCGAGCGGCGCGAGATAGACTACCTGCGCTACATCGGCGCAAGCGACACGACGGCTAAGGAAATCAAAATTTTCGGATTGGAACACTTCATTGCCGACCGGTTCAAGACCATCTCCGACCGGTATTTTTTAGCCAACCAAAAACTGGCCATAAAGCGGGCTGCCTGGGGTACGCTTTTCTCGGCGCTGGGCACACTCTCCTATTATGCCGCATATGTTTTCATCATTTGGCAGGCTGTGGCAGGGCTGATTACCATCGGAACCCTGACCTTCCTTTCGGGTTCTTTTAGTCGGATGCAGGGCTTACTGCAAAGCATGGTCGGGCGCTTTTCCAGAATTTCGGAATTGTCGTTGTACCTGCAGGATTTATTTGATTTCCTGGAACTCAAGCCCCTGCTGGATCAGCCCAAAAACAGGCTTTCTGTCCCCAAGCCAATTCAACAAGGGTTTGTGTTTGAACAGGTGGGCTTCAAATACCCGGGCAGTAAAAAATGGGCCATAAAAAACCTCAGTTTCCATTTGAAACCCGGAGAAAAACTGGCATTGGTTGGAGAAAACGGGGCAGGAAAAACCACCATTGTAAAACTCCTGGCCAACCTGTACGCCCCAACGGAAGGCCGGATCTTGTTGGATGGAAAAGAGTTGAATCAGTACGACCCGGCCCAGTTGCGCCAGGAAATTGGTGTTATTTTTCAGGATTATGTGCGGTTTATGTTTACAGCCGGGGAAAACATCACCATTGGGAATGTACAGGAGCGGGAAAACCGGGAGCGACTGGAAGCGGCAGCAGAAAAAAGTCTGGCAGATTCTGTAATCGAAACCCTGCCCAAGGGCTTTGAGCAGATGCTTGGAAAACGCTTCGCCAAGGGTGTGGAGTTATCGGGTGGCCAATGGCAAAAAGTGGCCCTGGCACGGGCTTACATGCGCGAAGCGCAACTCGTCATCCTGGACGAGCCAACCGCTGCATTGGATGCGCGGGCCGAGCACGAAGTATTTCTCCGCTTTGCAGAATTAATGAAAAACAAAGCCGCCGTCTTGATATCGCACCGCTTCAGCACCGTCCGCATGGCCGACCGCATCCTCTTTCTCGAACACGGCCAGCTGTTGGAACTCGGCAGTCACGAAGAGCTCCTTGCCAAAGGCGGTAAATATGCCGAGCTGTTTAAACTGCAGGCAAGGGGGTATGTATAGGCGATAGTGGAATAAACTAACTACTGGATGGAAATTTAAAGTCAAAAAGTTCTTTAGGATGAATATCTAATGCTTCTGCAATAACAAAAATTTGACTGACACTCGTATTAATAACTCCTCTCTCAATTCTGCTAATCTGACTTAGTTCAATATCTGCTTTAAAAGCAAGCTGTTCTTGTGAAAGGCCATGACTTCTCCTAACCTTTCTAATGTGTGCTCCTAAAGCCTTTAGTCCTGTACTATGCCGGGTGTATTTCACCCTGCTATTTCGACAGACACCCAAAAAATAATATAAGCAAATTTGCCTATTTTGATAGAAAACTATATATTTGTTTATTGGCTTTAAAGCAATCAACACAACATTTGCGTTACCTATACTAGGTTAAGGGTCATGCCCCGCAGGTATACAGAATGAATATTTCTAACAAGAGTTCTTCCTGTTGTAATACCGCACACCATAGCCCGGAGATCAAAACAGATTACACTTTTTTTATTAACTTCAATTTTTTCTTATGGTTTTATTACTTATTATGCTCAATTGGGCAACTATGTCGCCCTTTGACAACGGTAATACCGAACAAATTCTAGTTTCAACAACAGAATTGAGCTCTTACCGTGAAAACGCATCGATTCGCAAGTTTAAGCCTGTTCAAAAAAACTGTTGCTATCCAACAGAGCCTAACACACCAGTCCAGATTGCGACAACGTGCGCTTACGCCGGAACAGGTATCTGCATACCAGAAGACTGCTCAGAAGGGTTAGTCCAATGTGGTACTTCAGATCAGTAACTCTATTCTTCACCAAAAATTACAACAGACATGAATTATCAAAAATTTCTTTTATCTTTTTTTCTAATAGGCCTGTCAGCCTCAATGTTTTCCTTTTCTGTAATTGGAAACACTTATGAAAACAAAGTCTTCATAAGTAAACATCACCTGAAGATTAACCACAGTTCAGAATTAGTATCCAATTACCAACCAGGGTATTTATTCTGTTATTGTATGGAAGATGGTGAGCAAGTGAGATACCAATATGGTAATACTTGTTATGGTGGGAGTACTGGATGTGAATCGAATCTTTGCGACTATGAACAAGGCTTAGATTGTGCACAACTTGACTAAAAATTTTTTGATAACATTTTAAACCTTAAATTATGAAACACGCACTTTCTTTTCTCATAGCATTTTTTGCTAGCATGCTCCTTCTTACTTCATGTAGTAATAAAATAGAGGATGGGTTAACCACCTACCTGAATACTGAGTTGCAGGCTGGTTCTGTCAATATCTCAGACTTATTTTATACCAACGGATATACCATCCTTGAAACATCACCTGAGAGTGAATTGAGGTCATTACACAAAGTGTTATTTGTGGATGATAAAGTAATTGTAGTAGACAATGAAACAGACTTTCATAATGCTTTGGTATTTGATGAGGGGAGTGGGCGCTTTTTAACTAAAATTGGAAACCAAACAGATATAAATGACCCCCAAAATGGGTATATGTCTTTAATGGATATAAGTCATATCCCGGGAACAAATACAGTTCGAATAATTTCCTCTGGTCAAAATGCATTTATAGACTACTCATTATCAACAGGGGAATACTTACGACATTATCCGAGTGGACAGTTTGGAGATGATATTGCAGTATTTGAAGATGGAAAGTCAGTTGTTTATAATGAATTTAACTCGTCAGAATATACTGGAACTAACCATCTTATCTTTTATGATGAGAAAGGTAACCTCACTGGTAGAATGCATTCCTATGAAAGAGGAAAAGATCATGCCGGGTTCTTATTTACCGGTTTTTTATCAAAAATAGGAAATGACGTTTGGTTTAACCCTCCTTTTAGCGATACCATCTATAAAGTTGAATATCAATCTGTTACCCCAAAATTTGTTTTTGGATTTGGAGGAAAAACGTTACCAGAAGGAATGAAAAACAAATCTGCTGGTATCAATTTACTTGATTATTCATTCCTCAATGAAGATTTTTTTACAGATGGTTCATTTTCAATTGCTGCCACTACAGAGAAAGAGAAAATCCACATTTATGCATTTGACCACAGCAATTCCAATCTTTCGATTGATCTTCGAGCTACAAATCCTTCAGACCCTCTTTACCATTTATTCCAGTCTGGAAGAATCTTTCCAAAAGATAGTAAAACGTTTGGTTTTGCAATTCTGCCGACGAGATTAAATTACTTAATTTCAAAAAACAAGATAACCAAAGAGGCTTTGGATAATGTTTTACCTGGCCTTTATGATAAAGCAGCTGCCTTAGACCGATCTGGTAATCCAATTATTATATACCTTTCTTTCAACCATGGAGTAAAACTTGAACAGGAAAGTACCAGTATGAAGTAAGAGGCTTGCCCAAAGTCGATAAATACCCTCCAAAGTTTTGGGTATACATAAAGAAGAATTGTGCTTTTTTTAAGTTGACTTTAGGCTTCCCGGCACCAAAAAAGCCCCCCCTGCGACAACTGCCGCAGGGGGGGGCTTTTTGTATCAAAATGGGCTTAGAGGAAGTCTAAAATTCAATTTCTGGGCTAAATTCGGCAAATTTGGTTTTTCTCTACGTTAAATTTATCGCCGAATTACCCGTATGCGACTGCAAAATTTGCTCGACTTCGCCTCAGAATTGAAATTTAGACATCCTCTTAGCCAATAGCCGCACTTGGGCCGTAGCGAGGCACGGTTGCATCGGGCTTGCTCAGGTGCTTGAGAATCACATAGTGCTTGCGCAGGGCCACCCAGAAATTCGGGTTTTCCTGATAGACGATTCCAAATTCATCGGCAACCTCCTTCAGGATTTTTGTCAGGGCCGGATAGTGGACATGACAAACCGTTGGGAAGATGTGGTGAATCACGTGGATGTTGATGCCACCCATCAGCCAGGAGCCGAGTTTGTTGTGGCGGCTGAAATCGGCAGTGGTATCCATCACGTGCAAGGCGTAGTTGTTGTCGATATCGCCGTTGTTATCTGGCAATGGGTAGGTGGTTCCGTCGTACACGTGTGTTACCTGGAAAATCAAGGCAAAAGTCAATCCGGGAAGGATGTGCAGCATGATCCAGGCAATAACAATCTGCCAGGCCGGAGCCGACAAGATCATCAGCGGCAATACCAGTGTGGCGCCGAAGTACCAGATCTTGGAAATAATGAGAATTACATATTCCCGGAAGGGGTGCTTGATGTTTTTCTGGTTGCCAATGTGGGCTTCGCCAAAAAACCATTTAAAGTCTTTCATAACCGTCCACTGAAGCATTGCCAGTGAGTACAGGATGAAGGTGTAAATGTGCTGAAAGCGGTGGAACTTCTTGTAGGGCTCATCCGGAGTAAACCGGAAAAGACCGTGGGCCTCCAGGGTTACGTCGATTCCGTAAATGTTCACGTAGCCGTGGTGCGCACCGTGCATGCGGCGGAACAGGTACTGGTTGCCGCCAATGAAGTTCATGCTGTAGCTCCACAAATCATTCACCCATTTCTTGGAGGAATACGCATCGTGGGTTGCATCGTGCATGATGTTGAAGGCAATGAAGATGTTGACAAAACCCAGGAGGGTAAAGCCCAACACCAACATACCGAAGCTTCCGCTGAATACGCCGGAAAGAATCAGTGCGTACAAACCAAACCAGGCCACAATGGATACAATGGTTTTGATCACCATTTCGGTATTGGCGTACTGTGTGGTATTGTTCTCCTCAAAGTAATTGCTCACGCGTTCGCGCAGCACTTTGATGAATTCATCTTTGCGCGGATTGCTTTTAAAGCGAACCCGCTTATCGGTTGTCATTCTATTTAGCATAATAAACTTTTTTCGAGTGGTTTGGCAATGTTTAAAATCCGGTTAAATCGGGTTCATCCTGGATTTGAGCCCGCCCAAACACTGCTAAGATGGTATTTGAAGCAGTAGTTTATGACAGTGTTTAGGTTCAGAAATATCCCGATAAAACCCGGTGATTTAATCACGACAGGTCACTAGCCGCAAAAATATTGAATTTAAACCAAACAGGCGATTTAGCGGGGCTTTTTTACCGTTTTATTTCAATTCTAAATAAGCTATTACTCACGGCAGAACGTCCTTGGGGATGGTAAAAATTTGCTTGTATCGACAATCAGTCGTTTCTAAAATTTCTGGTTTAAGCGTCCAAATTGCCCGATTCGGTTGATTTGATTTGATAATTAGACGGATTTCCCCGCACATTTGGGAAAAATGAACAAAATCGAATCTGCCGTCATGAACTCATCCATCATCCCCCTATTATTTTTCCTGCTTAGTTGGCAGCTTGGTCTGGCCCAATCAACCAGCGAATTACTAAACAAAGCCCACGCACAGGCTGTGGCCGGCAACCATGCCGAAGCCGAAAAAACGTATGGTTTAATCCTGTCAAAAGCTCCAGACAATCTGGAGGCCCTCGCCGGCTCTGGTCACAACTTTTCCTGGAATAAGGAATACGACCAGGCCAGAATCCGCTTCGAACGCGCCCTGAGTGTCGACACACACTACCCAGACGCACTCCTTGGATTGGCATACAATTATGCCCGCTCAGGCAATTTTGAAGCAAGCGAAAAGTACTTTCTCCAGCTTCAGCAAACGGGATCAGCCCCGGCTGAAGCGGAGAAAGGGCTCGCTTATCTGGCGCTCTGGCGGGGCCGAAGCAAACAAGCCATTCAGGCATTTTTGCACCTCGCCCAAAACAATCCATCTGTCGTAGAATACCGCGTTGCCCTGGGGCAGGCTTATCTGTTGGATCAACAGACTTCAAAAGCACGAATCGCCCTACAAAGTGCGCTTCAAATTGAGCCCGGAAATCGGACAGCAAACGAGCTGCTCGAAGCCAGTGCCACCTTATCCGCTCCCTTTGAATTAGATGTTTGGAGTGGTTTTTCTCAATCGGATTCAGAGAAAAAGTTCGCTCTGAGAACGGTTCAGATTACCACACAGATGAACCCCAAACTTCGCATGTACCTCAAGTACGATAATTCATTGACAGCGGATTTGGCGGCTCTGGTACGGGCCAACCAGGAAGCACAGGCACTCTCCATTGGAGGAGTTGCAGCCTGGAACCGGACGCTGACAACCCGACTTGAGTCTGGTCTGCGAATTCTTCCCGACAACATCACCCAAACCATTATTAGCGGTGAACAAGTGTATTTCATCCCGGGGGGATATAATCTCAAAATCGGGGGCTTCCTCGGTGTTAGTCAGAAAGTCCAAAACGAATGGCTAACCTACCTGGGTACCCGGATACCACTCACCCCCTGGTATGCATTGGAGCCCTATTATTTCCGGTCGAAAGTTGCCAATGCGCCCCGAACAGAAAACCGGTTTATGCTCAATAACCACCTGCGTTCCAAAACCGGATACGAACTCAATCTGGGGCTTTATACCGGCCAGGCCGGCGTAGAAGATACCTTTTCCGATAAACGCCTGAATGGGGTGTATGCCTCAGCAGTTCTCCCGGTTTCAACACCAATCTGGGCCCTGCTTTCCATCCGATGGGAACAAACTCCATTAACCAAACTCACTGTCCTGGCTGCCGGTGTAAAAGTTCGCTTTGAAAAATAAACACACTGCCAGATCAACGACCAAATTTTATCCGATTTAAACTTCCTAATGATGAAAAGCAACCACCAACATAGCAGACCGTTTGTACAAGCCACAACGGTCCAATTGCCCACCATTCAGAAGCACTTCCAATCCAGCCAATCCATTAACCGTGAACGAGGCATGCACCGCCCAAAACCCAACCTGTATCTTACAGTTTTTGGAACCTGGATTCTGGCGCTGCTTTGGTTTCAACCCCGTTTGTTGTTGCTGCTAAACATGGCAGATACCTTCATGGAAAGTACAGTAATCTGGCTTTTCATCGGATTTATTGACTTTGCCTGGCTGTATGGCATTTACAACATTGCTATTGTCGGCTTCGCCCTGTACTATCGCTGGGCAAAAAAGCATCAGGCCGCATTAATTCAAACCGGCGGTCTGGATCTTGACAAGGATTTGCCTCCGGTTGCAATCCTGTACACCACGTGCAATGATTTCGTTGAAAAAAGTGTGGTTTCCTGCATCCAACAGGACTACCCCAACTACAAAGTCTATATCCTGGACGACAGCAGCAAACCCGAATTCAAAACCCGGATCGATCAATTTGCATCCCAATATCCGGAGTTGGTAGAGGTGGTGCGACGCCCCGACCGCAAGGCCTTCAAAGCCGGAAACATGAACCACGGACTGGCAAATTTTGCAACAGAAGAGCCATACTTTGCCATCGCAGATGCCGATGAAATTTTGCCAACCAACTTCCTGAGCAAGCTGGTTCCAACCATGGAAAACAACCCCAAATGCGGGTTCGTCCAGGCCAACCACCGTGCCAACCCGGAAAGTGAGAGCCCACTTTCCAAGTCGCTTGGTGTTGGCATTGACATCCATTGGAAGTGGTACCAACCACTGCGCAACAAATTTGGCTTTGTGATGTTCCTCGGCCACGGTGCCTTGCTGCGCCGCCGCTGTTGGGAAGAAATTGGTGGCTTCCCTGACATTGTAAGTGAAGACCTTGGATTTGCCATTCATGCACGGGAAAAAGGCTATCAGGGTTATTTTGAAGAAGACATTGTTTGCTATGAAGATTTTCCGGATACGGTTCGTTCTTTCCGCATCCGCCACATGAAGTGGACCCGTGGCACCTGTGAGTTTTTGGGTAAAAAAATGGGTTGGTTGTTGAAAGCAAAAAACATCACCTGGACAGAAAAGCTCGATATCCTTTTCCCGACACTCAACCTCCCGTTGACGCTGGTTTACTTCCTATTTATGCTCAATGCCAACCTGGCTATTCCAATGTTTTTCAGTACCGGGCAAGACCTTACATTCGTACTGGGTGGCAGG
The DNA here is from genome assembly GCA_041392625.1 of Saprospiraceae bacterium. GTDB lineage: Bacteria > Bacteroidota > Bacteroidia > Chitinophagales > Saprospiraceae > M3007. The sequence continues at coordinate 16,906 of JAWKLR010000031.1, forward strand.
GAGTTCGTACTGCCAATCCTATCACTCAACAGTGGATTTGAGGTAATTTACGATTATGATTTTTATGCCATTACCCTCCTTACATTTTTTGCTCCCGTATTGAGTTTTATCCTGGCATTGGCTCATAAGCCACTGAAGTTGTTCAAATTTCTGAGTCACAGTACGGCCTTGTATGCAGCCTTGTCGCCGCTTTCATCTATTGGCGTACTGACCTATATGATATCCAGAAAAGCCATTTTCCTGGTGACTGGTGATACCGAACAAAAAGAAAACAGTATAACGACTGAAGGCCGAAACAGCGCCTCCTTTTTTGCAAAAGCCAAAGCACAATGGCAGCATTTTGTATCAAAAAGCCATCCCGACACCCGATTTATCCAGGGTTTTGAAATTGCTGCCGGTGTACTTTTTGCCGTATTGTCTTTAGTCATGTTCCAAATTTCATTCCTGGGACTGAGCCTTGCATTTATTTTATTGCCATTGTTGCATCACTTCAAATGGAATGCTCCCCTTGTCCGCGTTGCCGTTTATATACCGTTTGTCTTGATTATGCTTGGCGTGGTGCTATCCGGGCTCAGTCTCTTTGGAATGAACTCAGTATTTTTTGGTTACGGGTTCCATTTCTAATCCATCAGGTCACCTGGCGCCAGCTATTGGATTGATCGGTTCAGCATGTATTCTGAATCAGGGCGCCAGGTTGACTTTTAAAAAGCATGTTTTAAAATCAAAGAAAAAGCGATTCTTGTTCGGAAACTCACCCACCCCACCGAACCTATGCTAAAGATTGCTGTGGACGCCCCGGCACGTGTGTTCTTCCTCCTGATTGATATTGACTCCAGATTCTACCCCACACACTGCCGGGGCTTATTTATTGATAGTAGTCAGCGGGACAGTAGTCAGTGGTCAGAATCTGTTTAATTTAATAACTGACTACTGTCCCGCTGACTACTATCATAAACAAGGGAAAGCGCAGCGTCCCGAATAAACAAGGCCCGTAGGGCCAAATAAACATCATCAACAAATAACCCTGACACCCCGCCTGTTCTCTGTTATTGAGTATCTTTGCCGCTCACCAATCCAAACAAGTGTGCAAAAATCATACGGCCAACATTTTCTCAAAAACGACAGCATTGCAGAGCGCATTGCGGCTTCGCTTCAATTGGTAAATGAAACCGGATTGATCCTGGAAGTTGGCCCCGGGCAGGGTATGCTCACCCGTCAATTGCTTCATCTTAAAGCCGAACGACTGGTGGCGATTGAAGCCGATAAGGACATGGTGCGCTACCTGGAAAAAAACTTGCCTGAATTGGGTGATGGCCTGGTTTATGCCGATTTTCTGGCGGCTGACCTGGCGGCTTTGATTGGCGACAAGCCCTTCTCGCTCATCGGTAATTTTCCATACAACATCAGTACACAAATCCTGTTTAAAATGCTGGATTTCCGGAGCCAGGTTCCGGAGATGGTGGGCATGTTTCAAAAAGAAGTTGCCGATCGGATTGTAGCCCCACCCGGAAGCAAAACCTACGGGATCACCAGTGTGCTGCTTCAGGCTTTTTATGAATGCAAATACTTATTTACCGTAGAGCGGGGCTCTTTTAATCCGCCACCCAAGGTGTTGTCGGCAGTTATCCGCCTCGAACGGAAAAACGACTTTGAATTGGGCTGTGATTTTTCTTTGTTTAAAACGGTGGTCAAAGCAGCATTCAACCAACGCAGAAAAATGCTCCGCAACACCCTTAAGCCCTTCCTTCCCGCTGAACGACTGATGGAAGATCCCTTCTTCCAAAAACGCCCTGAAACACTTGGATGGGAAGAGTTTGTACGCATCACCAATGAGATAAAGCAGGCATGAACATCAGCTATCACGACCTGGTATTTGCCGTTGTAAAAGAAATTCCTCACGGCCGGGTAAGCTACTATGGTACCATTGCCGATTTTTTGGCCTTGGGCTCATCTCGCATGGTGGGCTGGGCGCTCAACCAGGCAGCCATGCGACCGGATGTGCCTGCACACCGGGTTGTCAACCGAAAGGGAGAACTTAGCGGCAGATTGCATTTTGGCAGCCCTACCCGAATGCAGGAACTTCTGGAGAGCGAGGGAATTGAGGTTGTAGACAATAAAGTTACGGATTTTAAAACGTTGACCTGGATTCCCGCCGATGAACTTGGCGATGATTGGGAGCCCTTTGAGGATTGAACAACAACTACATGAGAGAACGTGTCATTTCCGCTATACTGTTTGTAATTGCCATACTGCTCGGTGTGTTTGGGGGCTTGCTGCCCTTTCTTACCTTGCTGTTTGTAATTGCCATTGGATGTTTGTGGGAAAGTCTCCGCATGTTGTTCAAACTGGAGGAGCGGCACCTTGCCATCCGGCGTATTCTGGGTTTGCTGTTTGGCCTGGCCCCCTTTTTCCTGTCAGCAATCCACCACCTCAACCCGGAACAGTCTGTAGCATTTCCTGAGAGTTACCCACTAAAACAGGTTATACCTATCCTGACTGTTCTTGTATTCCTGGCCTTATTGCTGGAATTGTACCTGGAAAGCAAGCAACCCTTTCAGATTGTTGCGCACTATTTATTGGCAATGTTTTATGTCGGCTTTCCGATCATGTTTCTGCTCGATATCTCCATTGAAAACGGGAGTTACATCCCGATGAGGCCCATGGGCATTTTGCTGCTGATATGGAGCAATGATACGCTGGCCTATTTTGCCGGAACCTTTTTGGGGAAAAGGCTGCTCTTTCCCCGGATTTCCCCCAAGAAAACCTGGGAAGGAACCATGGGTGGTGCAGTCGGCACGGTGCTGGTAGCCTGGATGCTTTCCAACTTTTTCTCAGCATACACCACCACCGAATGGATTCTTATCGCCATCTGCGTTGGGATGTTTGGCACGGTTGGTGACCTCGTCGAATCCATGCTAAAGCGCAGTGTGCAGGTCAAGGATTCCGGTCGCATCATGCCCGGGCACGGTGGCTTTCTGGATCGCTTTGACTCGCTGATCTTTTCACTTCCGTTTATTTGGATTCTGTTAGAAAACTATCCGGGGTAAAATCCCGTTCCTGTTCCTGAAACTCTTCTCGTTTCCACTCCTGGTAGCCCAGGATGGCCAATACCAAAAACACCGCGTATAAACCGGTTGTGAGGTAAAGTTCTTTGAAGCTGTACTGGTATAGGTAAATACAGTCGACAACAATCCAAAGCACCCAGTTACCAAGGTATTTTTTATTCATCCACCATTGGGCTGTGAGGGAAATGACTGTAGTCAGTGCATCGATGTACGGCAAGGCAGCATCGGTTTTGATGGAAAGCAAATACCCAATCAGGGCTGTTCCAGCCAGGATTACTCCGAGTGTGTACAGCCATTGAATCCGACTTAATCGGCGAATAGCAATTTTTTGATCTATGGCTTTTTTTCCCCGTGTCCATAAAATCCAGCCCTGGATTTGCATTCCAATATAGATCACTTGCAAACCCATATCTGCATAAAACTTGGCCCGGTAAAAAACCAGGATATACAGGCTCACCATTACAATGCCGATGGGAAAAGCCCAGACATTTCGCCGGACAATAAACCAAACACTGATAACGCCCAGACCGGCTGCAATTGCTTCTAAGATTGACATGAGGGTTCTTCGTAATTTAGAGTGTGTTTGGGCGAAAAATATAAAAAAAGCCATTGCGGTGTATACCGCAATGGCTTAAGTTTATTCGTTGAGGGAACCTCCCTTATTGGGGTATAGGTCCTCCAAAAAAGTCATCAAGAGAAAGCCCATCAGAAAGCGATCGCTTATTCTGATTGGAGTTACCGCCTTCGATGCGGTTCAATTCTTGTTTTTCCAACAACTTGGTGTGTTCGTTTTCCACCACCTTATCCAAAGCACTCTTCGTGCCTTCCTGGCGTTGGTTGTTGTTGTTCTGCTGCTGTTTGTTTAGGAAGAATGACAACATGAGATACGTGCGTATTAAAAACCATTTCAAAGGTACATTGATTTCTAGGACTTTTCAATACCAAGAGCACTTTTTTATGTTAACAGACCGAAAAATAAGTGAAATCGACCGTTTTCTAAGAAAAAGCATTCATGCTCAATTCACTAAAAAAGCCATTCAGGTGGATTTTTTCCCGATTCAGAGTCAATCTTTTCCTGTTTGGTTTTTGCCTTAGTACTTTTAGTCCCAATAAGCCCCTTTGAATAAAATGAACGATTTGAGCGCGCCATTATTTTGTAAAAACACATATCAAGCGAAAAAATCGAGAAGTCGCAAATTCTGTCAGAACAAATGCTGCTTCTCTTTTAGTTCAGGCTGATCTTTCTACAATAATAGTTGCCCGTGACTTAAGAAGAAATTGCAAAAACCATGCCCACAGCACCACTTTATTTGCTTTTATATTCAATTTACCTTATTGCTGGTATCCAAACTACGCCGCAAACTTATATATGTTCGGACGGTAGCATCGACTTTCACTCCGATGCACCCTTGGAAAGTATTCGTGCTTCCAGCAAGCAATTACGCGGCGTAGTGAAGCCTGGCAACAACAGTTTTGCCTGGACGGTTCCTATCCAGAGTTTTCAGGGATTCAACAGCCAGTTGCAACGCGAGCACTTTAATGAGAATTACATGGAATCCGCGGCCTACCCGACAGCGAAATTTAGCGGTAGAATTATCGAACAAGTAGATTATTCAAAAAAAGGCACCCAGACCATCCGGGCCAAAGGCAAACTAAGCATTCATGGCGTGGAACAGGAACGGATCATCCGCTGTACCCTGCTTGTCGGTCCAAACGAATTGCGGGTCAAATCCGAGTTTTCTGTATTCCTGTCGGATCACCAAATTTCAATTCCAAAGATTGTAAACCAAAAAATCGCCACCGAAATCCTGATTAATGTAGATGCTGTATTGACCCAAAAACCGGAAACAGAATGAGGCGGTTTTGCTCTTTATACTGATACATGGGGCTTCATGTTCCTGCGCTTGCCCAAATACGGGCCCCTTTGTCCGTGAACATAGTTCCAGAGAATTACGAAAAGCGGTTCCTCAAACCATCTATCAGGATCAACTTGTTGGATTTGGACAGGTTGCCGGGACGGCCTTTATCGATATGACGGACAAAAACTTTAAGCGCAAACGCTTCCCGATACGTGCACGAGCCGGTCGGTTACGGCAATTGCTCAGTTGGGGATACGCTCTGGATCGGCCTGCAAACGGACAAATTTGTTTTAAGCCCTATGTGTATTCGCAACCGGAAAAGAAACTGGGCACCAACCTAAAACAGTTCACACTCTGAATCCGGAGGAGGGCCTTCAACAGAGAAAATAACCGGATTTCTGCAGGATCGAGACGGCAATATCTGGATCGGAACGTATGGCGAAGGACTCTATTGTCACCATCAGGCGTGCTTTTCCAATTCGGGAAAGAAGAGCAAGAGTTAAACAGCAACGATGTGTACGACTTGACGATGGATAAGCGCGGAAGGGTTTGGGCTGCAACTGATGCAGGAATCGCCATTTGCTCCATAAAACAAACAGAAACAGGTTCAGTTTTTAGGAAAAGACCAGGGACTCTCCGATGAAATCGTGACGGTGCTGGAAACAGATTCTTTTGACAACATCTGGATTGGAACCTATGACCAGGGCCTGTTTCGTTATCAGCAAAAAAACGGTTTGCTGACACACCTGACTCCAGACTGGAGCAACGGGGCACTGAGTGGTATCAATCCGTTTGGGAAACAGGAAGTTTGGCTCGCTACCGCAAAAAAAGGCATCTTCATTTACAACCAGATCAGTAAGCGCTCTGAGGCCATTTCAAATCAATCCCTGAACCAGGCTGTTTCTGCCTCCATTAAAGACCGGGAGGGAATGCTCTGGGTAAGCAACCCGGCTCTTGGTTTGCAGAGCATTCAGGCCCGCTTTAGCTATTTGCCAACACAAGCCGAAGAAATTCAGGCCCTCATTTTTACCGATAACAACCAACTCTGGATTGGAGGTCGGAATGGCCTCCATCGATTCGATCTGTCAAGTGGCAGTCAGTCCGATAATTTATTAGAAACTGGGGCTAACATTATTTCCCTGCACAAAGACCCATCCGGATTTATATGGGCCGGGAGTTTTGGTCAGGGCTTGTATTTACTGGATAGTTCCGGAAAACTGATTAAAAAATTTACACAGCAAAACGGACTGGCAAACAACAGCATCCTTTCCATTGCATCAGAAGGTAAAAACATTTGGATTGCTACCCTTGCTGGAGTCTTTAAAGGCAATGCAGATTCGGGTTTTTCCAATACAGATCTTCCGGCGGAGTTTGGAAAACACTATGTGTACAAAATTTTTGTCGACAGCAAAAAACGCATATGGCTTTGCACAGATGGCGATGGCCTGATTTCTTTTTTCAACGGGCGCGTAAACCCCATCACACAATTGAATGGGAAAAACCTTCAAACGGTATTTGATATCAAAGAGGACGCCGACGGAACCCTGTGGCTTATCACTCCTGACCATGGGCTCTTTGCCATGGGTGCATCCGGGGATAAAAACTACACCACAGAGGAATTATTACAGACCGACCACTTGCTGAACCTGCAAATTGCAGCAAGCGGAAACATCTACCTGGGCTATGAGGAAGGGCTTGACATACTGACTCCTTCAACCGGACACGTGGCGCATTATACCGATGGGAAAACAAACTTCAAAGAACTTGGGTTTAACCTCAACGCCAGTGCATCCAGGGGAGGCAATCAGCTGTTATTTGGAACCTCTGCCGGCTTACTTTGTATCAAGGAGTTTGATGAGCAATTTGTATTTGACCCCCAGCCGAATATTACAGAGATATTATTGTTTATGGAGCCCATTTCAGATTACAATCAATCTGAATTTGCGCACGATGAAAACTACCTGCTGTTTCGTTTTACAGGGCTGTGGTTTACCAACCCAGAAGCGGTAAAATACCGGTACCGGCTGGATGGATATGATTTGGATTGGAAAGTAACAAAAGATCAGTTGGCATCCTATTCAAACCTTCCTCCCGGAACGTACACGTTCCGGTTTCAAACAAGCGAGCACGGTTCTTTTGAAGGAACCCCAGCGGCCAGCTACCACTTTGTGGTTGCGAGCCCGATTTATGCGCGCTGGTGGTTTATCTTGTTGAGCATTGCACTCATCTTGTTCTTACTCCGTTTATGGATAAGAAACAGGGAAGACCAATTGAAGCAAAAAGCCATGCTCAAAAAGCAAAACGCAGACTCCCGGTTCTCGGCACTCAAGAGCCAGATAAACCCCCACTTCCTTTTCAATAGTTTCAACACCCTGATTACCACAATCGAGGAGTCGCCGGAAAATGCAGTAGCCTACGTAGAGCACCTCTCAGATTACTACCGCACGATGATGGCATACCGGGAAAAAGATGTAATTCCGTTGCAGGAGGAAATAGCCCTGGTCAGAAACTATTATTTTTTGTTAAAAAAGCGATTTGAGGAAAACCTGCACCTGGAAGTACGCGGGCAGTTTAATACCGGGTTCATTATCCCGCTCAGCCTGCAAATCCTGGTTGAAAATGCCGTCAAGCACAACGTGATTTCGCATGCCCATCCGCTTAAAATTGAAATTTACAACGAAGCCCCAAACTACATCGTTGTACGCAACAATATCCAGCCCAAATTGAAACAAGAAACGGGGACCAACTTTGGTCTGCAAAGCCTGGTTGATCGCTACAAACTTCTCGGCGATCATGAATTGAAGGTTGAGAAAACCGAGGAGTATTTTACTGTTCATTTACCAATAATTGAAGCGCCATGAATATTGTAATTATTGAAGACGAAGCTGCAGCAATCAGGAGATTAGAAAAGATGATTCTTGCTCTCAGGCCGGAAGCACAAGTGCTTGCCCGACTGGATAGTGTGGAGCATGCTGTGCAATGGTTTTTAGAGCACAAAAATGAAGCAGAGTTGGCATTCATGGATATTCAACTTGCTGATGGCGCCAGCTTTGAAATTTTTGAACACGTTGAGGTGCCATGCCCGATCATTTTTACTACGGCTTACGACGAGTTTGCCCTTCAGGCATTTAAGGTACATGCCATCGACTATTTACTCAAGCCCATAAAGCACCACGAACTGGAAGCAGCATTGGATAAATTCACATCCAAATACAGCACACCAAAAGTCAATGCACTTATTGAGGCATTAAAAGGACGGCAAAACAGCACACAGATGCAACGCATCCTGGCAAAACTTGGGAAATGCTATCCGACTTGTAGACATATCCGAAATTGCCTACTTCTATACCAGGGATAAAATTTCATTCCTAATTACCAATGAAGGGAAACGCTACCCGGTGGACTACCCCTCGACCGGTTAGAGCAAATGCTGGATGAAGCCCGGTTCTTCAGAATTAATCGTCAGATATCTGAACATCGACTCTATAAAGGAAATGCACACACATTCTAAAAGTCGATTAAAGATCTATTGCGAGCCTACCCATGAAAATGAATTTATTGTCAGCACTGAAAAAACAGCCAAGTTTAAAAAATGGCTGGTAGCTTCGTAATTAGTGGTCAGTAACAAATCATCAAAATTGGACCACTGTCTACTGACCACTGACCACTAATTGAAGCTTTGTAAACAAAATCTTATTTTTGCTGTTCCAGAATGTTATTGGGGGGCGTTCCTCAATCAGCATTGCAAGGAATTAAAATCTATTTATCCCGGATTTTGAACACACGCTCAATCCAGCCAACCCCAGGGCAGTCACATCACGATTGTTAGGGGTTATCCAGGTCAAACAGCAAACAGTTCACTTATGGCTATTTACTCCATACGAGATTTGGAGAAGCTAACAGGCATAAAGGCTCATACCATTCGAATTTGGGAGCAGCGTTACCGCCTGATTGAACCGGATAGGACTGAAACCAATATCCGTTATTATACCGACGACAACCTTCGGGAGTTGTTCAATATCGCATTGCTCAACCGAAACGGGTATAAAATCAGCAAACTGGCTCAAATGTCGCCAGAGGAAATCAACCTGAAAGTTGCTGAAATTGCTGAAAACAGCAGCAGCCAGAATACTCAGATTGATGCATTAACCCTGGCAATGATTGATCTGGATGAAGCCAAATTCGAACAAGTATTTTCAGATTTTATCTGGGAACATGGATTCGAAAAGGCAATGCTGGAACTGATTTACCCATTCCTCGACAAACTCAATGTGCTTTGGCTCGCTCAAAGCGTAAACCCGGTTCACGAGAAATTTATCTCCAATCTGATTCAACGCAAATTGATGTGCGCTATTGACAAAGAGCCTGCCGATCCCGCCAAGGATGCAAGCACGTTTTTGCTCTATTTGCCAGAAGGGGAAAACCAGGAAATTACACTGCTATTCATACATTACCTGCTCAGAACCCACAAGCAAAAGGCAGTGTATCTGGGTGCAGATATCTCACTTGCCTACCTAAAAAGTGCTGTACAAACCCTCAACCCGGATTTTGTGTTCACCATCCTGAATGAGCCACTTTCCCGACAATCAATCCAGGGCTATGTTGATCACGCGGCATCCATTGTCGATGAAGGCACCCTCCTGCTGACCGGAGCCCAGCTGTTCTTCAATCAGGTTAAAACCGGATCGAACACCCGCGTTTTGAGTGGCTTGCCTGATACACTTACCTTCCTGGACAAACTCCAGATTCAGCAGCGTTCCCAAAAGGCCTAATAGCCTCTACTTATCACCTGTTCCAATTTTATCTTTTTTCAGCATACTGCGAATCTCAGTATCTGCTTTGGATGGGGTTTTGATTTTCTTTTGCCACTTTTCCGCCAGCTTTGGTTGATGTTCATGCAGCGCGATCATCGAACATATTGAAAACAGGGCGTCTTCCAAATCCTGATCAACAGCAACCTGTGCAACATTCCCGAATGACTTAAACTCGGTCCTCCGCACCGTACCTTGCTCAACAAACGTGAACGCAGTTTTTAGCATCAGGGAGTCCGACCGGTTCTCAGAATATTCGCCCCACAAAACCAGTCCGGCATCGCAGTTGGTACCCAGGCGCAAAGCAGTCGCTGCATTTACACCTCCTTTTATTTCCTTCTTCCCATAATTCTGTACCTGAACGTTTAATCCATTCGCTTCAGTTACCTCCTCAATGCTGGATCGAAGACGAGGTGCTGGGTTGGCTTTGGCCTGGTTGAGGTTTGTAAACGGAAGGATCAATACCCTAAAAGAGCCATTGCTCCAGGTTGGACAAGCAGTATTCTGCCTGGTTTTTTTGAAAGCAAAAACAGAAAGTGCAATAGCAACCACTGCAACCCCAAGCCAGAACATCCAGTTGCGAGTCATTTTTTGCTCCTCGACAAAGCGCCCGGCTTCAATGTCATCCAAAATTGACAGCAGCGCGTCATTGGTTTTATTGTTTTCTCGTTGGGCCTCCTGAAAACTAATTGTGTCCTTGAGTTTAAGTTGTTGGGTCTGATTGAAATCTGCCTGCATCACTTCCAGGGTTCGCACCAGACCCGAAAAGCGGCGGCGCTGTGGACGAAATGCATCTAGCAATGCATGAATTGCCTCCTTGGTTTTTCCTTTTGCAATGAGGGCTCTGGCTTCGCCAACAAGAGTTGAATAATCCATGATACAATGTTTGTTTTCAGAAACGGACTTCTATTCAGATGAATCACCGGGTTGGTTGGTGCGCGATGGTGCCTGTTGCGGAATAGCATGCAGACAGGTTTTCAGGCTTTCTCTCCAATAGGGTATCTCCAAATGGAAAGCGGTTTTTATCTTGTATTTGTTCAACAGACTGTAGGCTGGTCGGGGTGCAGGAGTAGGAAACTCATGCGTTTCTATGGGCTTTAAATTGCAGGACAATCCTTCCAGTTCGAAGACCGCTGCTGCAAAGTCGTACCAACTGGCAACCCCTTCATTTGAATAATGCCAGATTCCCCGAAGCAAGCCTTCCGAAACATGTCCGGCAAGCAGCTGCCGTAAAATATCCAGCACCGCCGCAGCAAGATCAGGCGCGTAGGTGGGGCTGCCAACCTGATCGTATACCACACTCAATTCCTCTCGTTCTGCACCCAGTCGCATCATGGTTCGAACAAAATTATGTCCCCAGGGGGCATACACCCAGGAGGTGCGAATAATCATGGTAGTTGGGTTATTAGCCAGTGCCAGGTTTTCACCTGCTAATTTGGTTTGCGCATATACGCTTTTTGGCCCTACCGGATCAGTCTCCTTGAACGGGATATTCTGATTTCCGTGATACACGTAATCTGTTGAGAAATGCACCAAGGGAATCCCCTGCCTGCTACATGCATTTGCCAGGTTTAACACACCGGTTTCATTTACGGCCCGTGCAGCATCTGGTTCGGATTCAGCGCGATCAACTGCCGTGTATGCTGCGCAATTTATACAGGCATATAGGGCATGTTGATCAAAATAATGCTCCACACTGTTTGCCTTGGAAATATCCAGATCGGAAGATGTGGCCCACAGAAATTCAAATTCGGGATATGCCGCTTGAATGTGCTGAAAACTTTTACCCAGTTGACCACTGGCACCAGTAACAAGCACTCGGTATTTAGAGTCTTTTTTTTCCATTTCACTGTGAAAGTAACGGATTTTTTGAATTCGACCAATTACCGCATTCCCGGGGAAAATGAAAGAAAGCAAACTTTCTAAGTTTGTACCTTCGCAATATGAAAAATCAACACCCTGTACTTTGCCTGCTGCTTGTTTTAGCAGGAAGCATTGCCGCAATTGCCCAAAATCCCGACCCGGCAAACTATGCATTGCACATACAAAAAGCAAATGCTCCGATTCATCTTGACGGAATACTCGATGAGCCAGCCTGGCAATCTGCTGATGTTGGAACCAACTTTGGCCTGCAGTTTCCGGTTGATACAGGGCAATCCCAACTGCAAACGGAAATCCGCATGACCTTTGATGATAAGTTTTTATACATCAGTGCAGTTTGTTTTCAGCCAAAGTCCAGTGTGACGGTACAGAGTCTGAAACGGGACTTTCCCAATGGCAGCAGCGATGTGCTCAACCTCTTGTTTGATCCCTTTCAAGATGGCCTGAACGGATTTGCTTTTGGCATCAATCCATACAATGTACAACGAGAAGCCCTGATCGATAATGGTACCACCCTTTCATACGATTGGGACAACAAATGGTACTCCGAAGTAACACTGAGTGATGACCGCTGGGTAGCCGAAGTGGCTATTCCGTTTAAAACGCTGCGCTACAAGGTTACGGCGGGCCAAAACCAATGGAAAATGAACTTTGTTCGGGTTCGTCTGCAAGAATGGGAGGTAAGTTCCTGGTATCCTACCAAACTCCAGTTTGCGGCCAACAACCTCGCGTTTACAGGCTCCCTTATCTGGGATGATGCCCCACCCAAACCCGGGGCCAACATTTCCCTACTCCCCTATGTCAACGCCTCACACGGCATTGATTACCAACGCAACCCTGCTGATTTATCGCTGGACCGAAGCGTGACCGATACCAAAATGAGTTTGGGTGGTGATGCAAAAATAGCGGTCACCCCTTCGTTGAATCTGGACCTGACTTTCAATCCGGACTTCTCCCAGGTGGAGGTAGACCGGCAGGTAACCAATCTGAGTCGGTTTGAATTATTTTTTCCAGAACGCCGACAGTTTTTTCTCGAAAACCGCGACCTGTTTGCCATGTTTGGGTTCCCCAGCACACGGCCATTTTTTTCGCGCCGAATCGGATTGGCCCGTAATCCAGTAACCGGCACAAACCAAACAGTACCCATTTTGGCTGGTGCCCGTTTAAGCGGAAAACTAAATCAGAACTGGCGCATCGGTCTGCTTAATATGCAAACCCAGCAGATGGATTGGGACTCGACCCGCGCACTGCCCGGAACCAACTATTCCGTAGCAACCCTTCAGCGACGCGTCTTTGAACGCAGCGTAATCAGCGGAATTTTTGTCAACCAGGAAAACCTGATCAATAAACTCAACGAAAGTCAAAAAGAAGGCCTGGAGCCCTACCACCGGGTAGCAGGTTTGGAGTACAATTTGTACAGCAAGGACAATCGCTGGGAAGGCGAGTGGTATTACCACCGGTCCATGTCGCCCGACCCCAAGAAAGTTGGCCAAACGCTGGCTCAGTTTCTGGGATATCGGGATAGAAAGTTCAATGCCCGCCTGGGCTACATGTTTATTGATAGCAGCTATACTGCGGATGCCGGATTTGTACCCAGAAACGGAACACAGAGTTTTTTCCCGGGTGCTGAAATCAATTTCTATCCTGAAAACCAAAAACTAAATTCCTGGTCGATCGGGGTAAGTGGCGACCATGTGTTGAATCTGGAAGGAAAGGAAATGGACCGGGAGGTGGCATTATACCTGAATGGAACCTTTAAAAATCAATCCTATGTAGAAGTGGGCATAACCAATAGTTACACCTTCCTCTTTAGTGAATTTGACCCTACCAACCTCTATGCCCCCGGAACACAGCCGCTACCGGGGAACCAGGGGTACACCTATTCGGGAGCATTTGTAGGATATAACAGCAGCAGCTCCAATAACTGGCAATTTGCCCTGGATGCCGGGTTCGGTCAATACTTCAACGGGCAGGGTGCAAACATCACTATGGATATGGCATATCGCCTTCAACCCATTGGGTTGTTCACAGTGAGTGCAAATTATATTACCATCCAACTTCCGGAGCCGTATGCCAGCGCAAAATTTTGGCTGATTGGTCCACGGGCAGAAATATCATTTAGCCGAAGCGTGTTTGCAAGTGCATTTTTCCAATACAATACTCAGGTAAACAACTTCAATATCAATACACGCCTGCAATGGCGTTTTGCACCTGCGTCGGATTTATTTTTGGTGTATACCGACAACTCCTTTGCAGAACCAGTTGATAATACCACCGTTCGTTTTTTGAGTCCCAAAAATCGGGCATTTGTGCTAAAAGCTGTCTATTGGTTGAACCTGTAGAGCTCGATGCCGGAATAAAAGACCGGCCAGGAATTCACAAACTTTGTAAAATTCTATAAATTTGGCCCGGCTTTGATGGAGTCGGAAAAACTCCGGGCCACCTAACTCTATTTATTTCCAAAAATTAACGCATCAGATTATGCAAATTCCTGCTGACTGCAAATACACCAAAGACCACGAATGGATCCGCATCGAGAGCGGGAACGTCGCCTATGTAGGCATTACTGATTATGCACAAAGTGAATTGGGTGAATTGGTATATGTTGAAGTTGATACCCTTGATGAAGATGTTGCTGCCGACGCTCCATTTGGTGCAGTTGAGGCCGTAAAGACCACTTCGGATTTGTTTATGCCCATCGATGCAAAAGTCATCGAGTTCAATGCCGCTATCGACGAAGCCAAAGGTGGAGATCCGGCAATTATCAACAGCGATCCTTACGGAGAAGGCTGGATTGTAAAGGTTGAGATCAATAACCTCAGCGACCTGGATGAACTCATGGACGCTGAAGCATACAAGGCCGAAATCGCCTAATTGCCCTACGGCCAGGCTCAATACAAATGCCCCATTCCAATCTGAATTTTACGATTGGAATGGGGCATTTATTATTTGCCGGAGATGCTCTTACTCTTCCTGAGATCTATGCACTTCGTCAAAATCCAATTGGCGAAGAAGCGGTGCTTTCACCCAGGTAAATGCAACTACCCCGAGGGTTACCAGCCCACCGAATACTACTGCAGGAACTGTACCCAACAAGGTGGCTGCCAAGCCGCTCTCAAATGCACCTATTTCATTGGATGAGGTAATAAACATGGAGTTTACAGAGGAGACCCTGCCCTTGAGGTGATCGGGTGTGAGGTGTTGTAATAGAGATGCGCGAACGAATACGCTGACTTCATCGAATACACCGGCAAGAAACAAGAGGAAAAAAGACAGCCAGAAAGAAGTGGACAGGCCGAAGCCGATAATACAGCCTCCAAAACCAGCGACACAAAGCAGCATTAATTTGCCCGCGTTTTTGCTGATCGGGTTGTGTGCAATAAACAAAGCCATACTAATGGCCCCAAGCGACATCGCCGCTCGCAAAATCCCCAGACCTTCCGGACCAACCTGCAGAATATCTTTTGCAAAAACAGGCAACAACGCAACCGCCCCTCCAAACAGAACAGCAAACAGGTCCAATCCGATTGCATATAAAATTACCTGATTTTTATACACGAACTGAAGTCCTGCCCGTATGCGAACCAATGCAGGTTCCATGCCATCGGTA
Organism: Saprospiraceae bacterium; assembly: GCA_041392625.1. Classification (GTDB taxonomy): domain Bacteria; phylum Bacteroidota; class Bacteroidia; order Chitinophagales; family Saprospiraceae; genus M3007. Next base: position 32,132 of record JAWKLR010000031.1, read on the forward strand.
TTGGGCATAGGGCGGGGCGCAATTTGGAACATCAGCAACAGAGCAATTGCCACCAAGGTCGCCATAACTCCGAACGTAGTAGTTACCCCTGCAAATCCGTACAACAAGCCTCCAACTCCAAGTCCGGTAATACTTGCAACCTCCCAGGTACTGCTGTTCCAGGAGATTGCATTCGGCAACAATTTTCTGGAAACAAGTTGCGGGAGAAATGCAAAGTTTGTCGGACTAAAGAAGCCCCGTGCTATGCCGGTAAAAAATATGACGGTGTAAATTCCACCCAGCAAAACCTCTTTTCCCAACTCATCCTGATTCCAGGCCAAGGCGAACAAAACCGAAGTACACACAACCATCAGGCTCAGACAAAGCAGTTGAATGGTGCGCCGGTCGTATTTATCTGCTAAGTGGCCCGCCCACAAACTAATCAGGATAGCAGGTATAGCCTCTGCCAACCCGATCAACCCCAGCATCAATGGATCTCCGGTAAGATCGTAAACAAAATAGCCCACCGATACCGACATGATTTGAACAGCCAGTGTCGTAGTGAGCCGCATGAGCATAAACCGACGAAAATCCGGAATGCGAAGCGCAGCATATGCATCCGGCTTATCTATTCTGGGTTTTTCTGTATCCAAGTTTTGATAATGTTTTGAGTAATTTGAGCAATGTAGCCTTGTGAGTGGTCAGCGGGATAGTGGTCAGTAGTCAGAAAAAAATGTAACAAATAAACAAGGGAAAGCGCAGCGTCCCAATAAACAACATCAACAAATCATCCTAGCCCCGTCAGGGGCGTATCATCAAATCATCATATTTCTGAATACTGATTACTGACTACTATCCCGCTGACCACTCATAAAATATAATTTGCAGCGCGCTGGAATACCCACATATCCCTTATTTTTTTCAACTTTACGCTTTCCCGGGCAAGGTACGGCCTGTCCGACATAAATCATACACCAAACTCATTGACAGTTTATGAAACTTCTTGAAGGAAAAGTTGCCCTGATAACCGGTGGCTCTCGTGGAATCGGCGAAGCCCTCGTCCGCCGCTTTGCTGCACATGGTGCCCAGGTAGCATTCACCTATGTTTCCGACTCTTCCAGCGCACGGGCCAATGCCCTCGCAGCAGAATTGGGTGAAGGCGTAAAAGCCTACCAAAGCGATGCCGGAGATTATGCGCAGGCAGAAACCCTGGTAGCCGACGTGGTAAAAGATTTTGGCAAACTGGATATTGTTGTCAACAATGCAGGCATCACCCGCGACACACTTATGCTGCGCATGAGCGAGCAACAATGGGATGAGGTTATCCAAACCAACCTGAAGTCCATTTTCAACCTGACCAAGCACAGCCTGAAACCTATGATTCGCTCAGGTGGTACTTTTATCAATATGGGTTCTGTAGTTGGCGTTTTTGGCCAGGCCGGACAGGCAAATTACGCCGCTTCAAAGGCTGGAATTATTGGATTCAGCAAATCGATTGCAAAAGAATACGGCTCACGGAATGTTCGCTGTAATGTGATTGCACCCGGGTTCATCGAAACGGATATGACCGCAGAACTCGACGAAAAAACTAAGAATTCCTACCTGGAGGCAATTCCAATGAAACGTCTGGGTAGTGGAGATGATGTTGCCAATACTGCAGTATTCCTCGCATCCGAAATGGGCGCCTACATTTCAGGACAGGTGATCTCCGTTTGTGGAGCACTTAACTGCTAAACAACATTTTCGACGATCAGTGAGAACCGGTTTCGTTCTCACTGATCGCTTCGTCCGAAGTACCACCGTGCTTTTTTATAAAGCCAATCATCGCCTGAATGTACTCCTCCCCACCGGATTGCCAGATAAAATGGTGATTTGCCCCGTGAATGGTATACCACTCTTTTTCTTTTGAACCCAGGTTCTCATAGTTTTTTCTCCCAAATTCCAGAGGAATGCTGGTATCTGCATCTCCATGGGCGATGAAGACCGGCTGTGTAATTTTTTGCGCCGCCTGATACGGCTTCACCTCCAGTGCCGGGAAAGCCAGGCAATCGCTCCTGCCTGGGTAAGTGTCTGATCGGCCAGCCACATGCTTTTTCACCCCAAAAATATCTTCTCCATATTCAGCCACAACCTCCTCCAGATCGTGAAAGGTGCTCTCGATCAGGCCAAACTCCAGCCGTTTGTCATGCGCCAGGGCCTGTAAGGTTATTGCCCCCCCAAGCGAGTTTCCGAAAATCCCAATGGTCTGATCCGGATACCGGTTTTTCAAGGTATCAACCAAGGTTTTTATGTCTTCCTTTTCCAGATATCCAAACGTACAATACTCGCCCCCGCTTGCACCATGGGCACGCAAATCAAACAGGGCTACATTGATACCTGCATCGACAAAACGCTTGGCGTGGGGAATAAAATGCTCTTTGCATCCATGTATACCATGGACCATAATGAGCGTGGTTTTTGATGGCGCCTCTGTCTGGCTGGTCAGATAAAACCCATCCAAGGTAATCCCGTCTTTTGTACGTATATCCAAAGGCGTAGAAACCAATCCATATCCTTCCGGCAGGTTCCCATTGGGCAACTTAAAGGCCCAGGTTTCCTCCGTGTTTCGATGTGGCTTGATAACCATGTAGGGCAGGACATTTTCCAGCGCATACCAACCCAACAATCCAAAACCAAGCAGGCCGAAGCCAAGCAAATACAAAATACGTTTAATCCATTTATTCATAACTTAGGTTGGTATAGATGAAATGAAGATAGCCCCTGGGCCTGAATGATTTGAAAAATTCGAGTACAAACAAGGAAGAAGCCAGTAAAGAAGTAAACGCAAAAACGCATCCTTCAGCATGTAATACACAATATGCTTATTTTTGTTTGAAAAAATTCGCGAACTTGTTGAAATCGTACATTTATTAAAATGTGCACAGCGTTTGGTTTAACAACGATATTTTTTGAAAAAACTTACTGCTTTGACCCAAACACGCTCTAACTCCCAAACAAGCGATTAATCACTAAGCCTTTAGTACACCTACATCATGTTTCCCAAGCCCATCCTGTTTTTTTTATTCTGTGCAATTTTATTGACTTCCTGCTTTGACCGTCGTCCTCGAAGCTCCTTTGATCCTTCGCGGACTCCCCCTCCTCCAAACTACCAGGACAAAGCAAACTGGGCAGCGCATCCGGATTTTGCGGATATGGCAGATTCCGTCCCGTGTACAAAGGCAGAAGATTTGCAACGCCTTGCCGATGTGGATGTATTTTTTCTTTATCCAACAACCTATACCGGTACCAAACCAGGTGAAAAACAATGGAATGCCGCTCCGGATGATGTAGCGTTGAATAAAAAAACCGAACAATCGACCATCCTATATCAATCCACTATTTTTAATGGAGTTGCCCGGGTGTTTGCACCAAGATATCGACAGGCACATTTGTACAGCTTTTTTACCAAAGATTCGCTTTCTGCCGAACAGGCGTTGGATGTGGCATACGCTGATGTGCTTGCTGCATTTGATTACTACATCGAATATGAAAACAAGGGCCGGCCATTCATTTTGGCCGGACACAGTCAGGGAGCCCGACATGGGATGTACCTCCTCCGCGACCGGATCGAGCAAACCAACCTGGCCAACCGGCTGGTGGTTGCCTATCTTGCCGGCTGGCCTGTGAAACAGGATTTTTTCAAAAAAACACCGCCTTGCCAACGTCCCGAACAAACCGGATGCTTTTGCAGCTGGCGAACCTGGAAACGCGAATACGGATTAAAGCACGCATTTGAAGAGGATGTCGTGTGCACCAACCCCATTAATTGGTCGACAGAAGAAGGGCTTTATGCTCCCAAAAGTGAAAACAAAGGAGCAGTCCTGCGCTCTTTCTGTGATGTCTATACCCAAATTTGCGACGCCGAAGTGTATAAGGGTATCCTGCTCTGTACCAAGCCCTCCTTCCCCGGAAGTGCACTTTTTATCCGAAACAATTACCACATTGGAGACATGAACCTCTATTACATGGATATTCGGGCAAACGCAAAAACCCGAGTTGATGCATTTTGGAAAAACTAGGAACTTACTACCTTGAGAACCTACAAATGTTTCCATATTTGCAGCAGCGGGTCCTCCGCATTTAATAATTTGTTATTTTGAGAAAAAAAATGTGTCGTTTGAAGCCTTTTGACGTTTAAATACAGACGGCCCCGTTATAACACAACAAAATCAGCACAACATGCGCAACAAACACCTCATTGCACTTTTGGCCTTATTCATATTTATGGCCTGCAACAAAACAGCCTTCACTGGCCGTAAACAGTTGAACCTGATTCCTGTCAGTACGCTCAATCAGATGAGCTTTACGGAATACCGCTCCTTTTTATCTCAGGCCCAAACCAAGGGCAGCGGTTCAGAAGTTGACCTGGTAAAACGCGTGGGCAACGACATTCGCGAAGCGGTGGAAGTCTACTACCGCGCAAAAGGTTTGACCAAAGAACTCAAAAATTTTGCCTGGGAATTCAATGTAGTGGACGACCCAACCGTGAATGCATTCTGCATGCCCGGTGGAAAAGTCGTGGTATATACCGGAATTTTGGGAGTCACACAAAATGAAGATGCTCTAGCCTGTGTAATGGGTCATGAAATCGCCCACGCCCTTGCCAATCACGGAAACGAACGGATGAGTCAGGGGCTGGTCGCACAACTCGGACTGACTTCCCTGGATATTGCGCTTTCGCAAAAACCCAGTCAGACTAAAAACCTCTTAATGGCTGCTGCCGGAGCAGGTGCCCAGGTAGGCGTTTTGTTGCCATTTAGTCGCAAACACGAATCGGAAGCAGATGAAATTGGCCTGTACCTGATGTCGATGGCTGGCTACAATCCTAGCGAGGCTGCGCCGTTCTGGAACCGCATGAATAAATTGGGCGGTGCTCGTCCGCCAGAGTTCCTCAGCACCCACCCGGATCCAACCAAACGCAGCGAACGCCTGAAGCAACTGATCCCAAAAGCGCGTGCCTACGGACAAAAATATCCTGCATTGAAAAGCTCCAAGAGAAGAGGGTAATTCAAAAAAAGCAGCTTCAGATAGCTAAAAAAATGCCGATTGTATGAATTCATCCAATCGGCATTTTTTATTTCTTAACCCGTTTGGCATCCAGTGTGCCATCCTGAAATGTGACCTGAAAGTATTCACCAGGCTGAATGGCTTCAACAGCGTGCACAAGCTGTTTGTTTTTTCGCACAATGCTATACCCCCGTTTCAATACTGAGTCCGGATTCAGGGTAGCACACAAGCGTTCGGCCGCATCCAACTGTTCATGCGCCCGAGCCAGTTGTTGCTGTTTCAGATCGGGAAGTATTTGTTCAATATGGTGAATGGCCGAGCCAGCCTGGTGGAGGAGCGTTGTCCCCTGCCAGCGTAAGGTCTGGACCAGATGACTCAGATTCAAATCTGCAGATTGACACAGTATCGTTCCTGCAGAACGCACGGCCTGTGCCTTTTCAAGCAGGCTGTTTTCAAAAAACAAATTGTGCTGGATAAGGAAAGCAGCCACCGCAGTTGGTGTTTTTAACGCTGCAAATGCCGTAATATCTGCTATGGTCTCATCAATATCGTGCCCAATTCCTGTAAGCACAGGCAATGGCATTTCAGCGATGGCCCGGTTGACTTTAAGCGAATCAAATGCAGACAGGTCCAGTCGCGCGCCACCACCACGAACCAGAACTACAACATCATACGTATCGGCTTTGCGGGCTACCCGGCGAAGTGCTTCCGGGAGTTCACGCTCAACCTGAGTACCTTGCAGGGCGGTCGTGTACAAATCCAACTCAAACCGGTAGCCAAAACTGTTTTCAGCCAATTGGGATTTAAAATCGTGCCAACCCGCTGCATCTTCTGAACTGAGTACCGCAATTCGTTGAAGTACCAGAGGCAATTGGTGCTGTTTATTTGCCTCCAGCAGGCCTTCTCCCTGGAGCGTTTCCAGTGTAAGCCGTCGCTGCAAGGCCATTTTTCCCAACGTAAATGTAGGATCAATAGAGGAAACAATCAGTTTGAGTCCATACCGTTCGTGGTAGTCAATCCGAACCTGGAGTTTCAACTCCATGCCCTCCTGCAATAGATCGTCGATGGATTTGCCATGTTCGAGACGAATGGCCTGGTAGGCTTTTGACCAAATGACGGCCTGTGCCTGTGCTCGGATATCCTCCTCTCCTTTTTCAATCAAATCCAGATAAATGTGCCCACGGGAATGCTTACAGGATGCGAGTTCGGCAGTGATCCAAACCGGATCGCCGAAGTTGAGGGCAATGACCCTTCTCAGGTGTTCATTTAAATCAAAAAGAGTGTACGTCATGCGCAAGCCAATTGGTCAGGGCAATCATGGAACCTGACTACTACCGCAAGTTAGGCAATCCTACGATTTCCCGTACTTCCCGGAGGGTTTCCTGAGCGCGCTTGCGTATTTGAGCGCTGGATTCCTGAATTTGCGCTTTTACTGTCCGTTTATCTGCCTGAATTTCTTCCAGCCGCAAACGGAATGGTCCGATATGATCCACCAGGGTATCGGCAACAGTTTGCTTGATATCGCTGTAACGAAGTGCACCTGCCTGATAATCCAGCATAAATGCATCGTGTGCCTCTATGTTGCCGCAAGCACGGAGCAGTTCAAACAGGTTTTGAACACCGGGGCTCATTTGTCCTTCAGGGGTATCGCCAGTATCGGTTACTGCCGACTTGATTTGTTTGCGAACCCGTGCTTCATCACCAAACAGGTTGATGTAGTGCTTTTCACCGAGGCTCTTGCTCATTTTCCGATTAGGGTCGGCCGGAGAAAGAATTTTTGGAGTCTCGGTAAATAGTGGTTCCGGGTGCATGAAATATTCCTGTCCAAACTGACTGTTGAAGCGCTGGGCAATGTTCCGTGAGAGTTCCAGGTGTTGTTCCTGGTCTTTGCCCACAGGTACATAATCCGCCTTATAAATAAGAATATCTGCAGCCTGCAAAACAGGATAAGCAAATAGCCCCAAGCTAATCAGTGCATCTTTACTGCCCTCTTTAACCTGATCGGATTTGTCTTTAAACTGCGTCATCCGGGTCAGTTCTCCATAGGAAGTAACACAACCAAGAATCCAGTTGAGTTCCACGTGTTCGGGAACCATGCTTTGGATAAACAGGTTTTCCGGTTTGATGCCACAGGCCAACAGGTAAAAGGCCATTTTCCAGGTATTCTCGCGCAATTGGGCTGCCTTGTAGGGCATGGTCATGGAGTGGTAATCAACCACACCGTATACACAGTCGTACTCCTCCTGGAGACGAACCCAGTTTTGTACTGCACCAAAGTAATTTCCGATATGGAGATCGCCGGTAGGCTGGACGCAGGATAAAACGCGCTTCATGAGAAAGTGGATTTATATGGTAAAAAATAAATGTGAAAGTTCGACTCCTGCACAAAGGCGCAGGCAGCCAACTTTTTACAAACACCTAAAGACCGAAACAAGTTCTGCCCACAGGAAATTAATCCTGATAGGCAATCACGGAAATCTCGATGTTTACAAATTTGGGAAGTTCGGCGACTTGTACCAGTTCACGGGCCGGGGCATTTTCCTCCTGAAAATACTCGGCATAGACTGCATTGATACGACCAAAGAGGTTCATGTCTTTCACAAACACGCTTGCCTTCAACACCTTATCGAGGCTGCTGTTGGCTGCTTCCAAAACGGCTTGTACATTTTTGAGCACCTGGTGGGTCTCGGCTTCAATGCTATCGAGCACCAACTCACCGTCGGCCGGATTGATGGCGATTTGACCGGAGACAAGCACCATGTTATTCCAGACAGTGGCCTGGTTGTACGGGCCAATTGGCAGGGGAGCCTTGTTTGTTTTTACAATCGTTTTCATAATCTTTGATTTCAACACATGATGGGATTAAAACACCATGCATATACTTTAGGTGTACCAAAACAGAAAAAGCCCCAATACTCCCGATGTTCCGGGACTGGAGCCTCCTCAAACTGGATATTCTTGATGTGCTTAACCTTCGATTTCCTCGGCGTTCATTTCGCCGGGAACAAGTACCTGACCTCTGTAGTACAGGTCGCCATCTACCATGTATGCATGGTGGAAACGGTGGCGTTCGCCAGTAGTTGGGCAGGTAGCCAGTGTAGGAAGTGCAGCCGTAAAGTGGGTACGACGTGCGCGTTTGCGGCGCTTCGACGTTTTCGACTTAGGATGTGCCATTTTATCTAATTTTTATTTATTTCCTTCAATACGTCCCAGACAGAATCTTGTTTTTCCTCCTGGGTTTCATTATTCAAATACTTCAGTACCTCTTTGTTGCAGGGAAGGATTGCATCCTCCTCGCAATTATAGGTATTGGTGATGGGCAATGCAAGCAAGCTGAACTCATATAAATAGCTTGCCAGATTGAACTTAGGGGTTTCGCGTTCGATAAAAACCACTTCGTCCTCGGTTTCTCCTTCCTGTTCTCCGTACTTAACTACCAGGTTTCGCTCCGTTTGAATCGGGAGGTGGATAGCAGCCGTACAACGATCGCAGGAGGTAGCAAACCAGCCCTTCATGTCAAAATCAAACAGCATCATATCGTGCCGTTTATCCAGTGTTACTTCAAACACCAGTTCCGATTCGGAAATCGGTGCCTCTTCAAATTGACAGAAGAAGGTCTTATCCAGCGTAAACTCAAAATGATGCATTCCCGTTTTGAGCCCCTGAATCGGGATGGAATACGCAGAAAATCCTTCCATGACACTGCCTTTTTTGAAATGGGCTGCAAAGGTAAATCAAACCTTGGATATTTCAAAGCACCTATAGGGTGTAAAAATAGGAAATAAATCAACAAACTTTCCTGAGGTTATAGCCAGGAGCAGGTGTTTATTAACCAGGCCTCCTAAGCCTATCTTGTTCAGTCGACTGTATACGCCCCTGATCTTAGGTAAAAAACATGGAATAGGGCCTGTATTTAGAACGATAGGTTGCCACTTGATGACCCGGCAAACCGGCCAAAACGGGGTTGAAAAACACTCCGGAAATTTTTTCTCAAAAAAAAATAAAAAAAATTTATTAACCCAAACCACTGTATATCAGAAAGTTAAATCATTTTCATACATATAGAACCATGCAGGATAAGGTTCTATGTGTTGCATAGTACCATCTTTTAACCATATCTTTGCATTGTCAAGACAGCCCCAGAAATTTAACAACAACTAAAAAATTAAGCAATGGATCTGGAAAATGCCAAAGCGCAGATGCGGAAAGGAGTTCTGGAGATGTGCATACTGGCCATCATAGCCGAGGAGGAGGTTTACCCCAGCGATATCATCGCCCGCCTCAAAGCCAGTGACCTCATCGTAGTTGAGGGCACATTATACCCCCTCCTCACTCGTCTCAAGAACGACGGCCTGGTAGAATACACCTGGCGGGAAAGCAAATCGGGACCACCCCGAAAGTATTTCAAAATCACAGATAAAGGGAATGGCTTTTTGGAAGGGCTCGGACTCAGCTGGCAACAACTGGTTCAGTCAGTAGCCCAAATCCTTGAAGTGTCCGGGGAGGAAAAAATCCCCGAACCTGAACCCGACCCGGAGGCTCCGGAAACGAAGTAACACTCCAAGAACGTAAAACTACAATTAACACAACCTCCATCATGAATAAGATTCTCAATATCAACCTGGGCGGTTTCGCCTTCACGATAGACGACGACGCATTTGAATACCTCTCGTCATACCTTGATAGTATCCGACGGCGTTTCAGCGCCAGCGAGGGACGCGATGAGATTTTGAGTGACATCGAAATGCGACTCGGTGAACTCATCAGCGCAGAACTCGGTAGCCGAAACATCATCATGCTTCCCGATGTGGAAGCCGCCATTCAAATCATGGGTAAACCCGAAGAATTCGGGGCAGACCCCATCGACAACCAACGCTCCATGGGCCGTAAATCCGGCCGCGTACGCACTGGTCGCCGACTTTTCCGCGACGAGGAAGATAAAGTAGCCGGGGGTGTTTGTTCCGGTCTGGCTGCCTACTTTGGCATGAACGACCCGGTCTGGATGCGACTCATTTTTGTACTCCTGACCTTTGCCTCCGCGGGATTTTGGATCCCCGCCTACATCCTGATGTGGATTTTGGTAGCTCCAGCACGCACGGCAGCCGAAAGGCTGGCCATGCGTGGTGAGCCGGTAAATGTCGACAACATCGCTAAAGAAGTTGAAGAAGGCTTTGAACGCATCGGTGACAAGGTGAATGAATTTAGCAACAGCAAAAAAAAAAGCGGAGTAGCCGGGCATAGCGCTAGCAATGCCTTGGCCAATATTCTGAATGCCATTGGTCAGGTATTTGCCGTCTTCATCAAATTCTTTGCAAAATTTGGCCTGTTGATTCTCGTACTTATTGCAGCGGCCATATTCATCTCCCTTTTTGTAGGTTGGTTGGGTAGTTTCTGGGGCCTTTTGGTGGCCGCTCCTTACCTCAATTTCTTTAGTCCGTTTTCTGCGGCAATAACCTATCTGGGAGTTACGGCATTGTTCTTTTACTTGCGATCCTGGCAATTGGACTCGACTTTTATTCGCACGCTACCTGTTTAAAATAAATACCCCGGTTGGTTGGGGATGACAATGGGCCTGGTTTGGGTAATCAGCTACTTATAGGCCTTACTCTCGGCGGCTTAACAGCCAAAGCATTCAGCCATTCGCAAACAGTCAATAAAAAGGTGGACCTGACCGGCATTACTTCCGATACACTTCGCATCGAAATGTACAACGGAGAACGCGGAGATATTTACGACAACTGGGTGAACAACAACGGAATCCGGATTGAAAACGGAAACCTTGAAATTCGGGAATGGCCACGGGTAGTTGTAAAACCTTCCAAGCGAAACCGATTCGAATGTGTACAGGAAATAAGCGCACGCGGAGCAAGTCAATATGAAGCAGAGCGAAACACAGAACAGATCGAATCTGCGGCAACCGTAACCGGTAACACCCTTGGCATCTCAAACTTCATCCGCATTCCAAAAGGCAATAAATTCAGAGCCCAGGACATTCGGATAAAAATTGCCATCCCGGTAGGAAAGTATGTGGTGTTTGGAGAAGAGGTCAATCGCCATACCTGGGGAACTGAATACGCAAACGATGAATACTATGTAAGCGATTATCCAGACAAGGTATTCCTCATGACTAAAGACGGCCTCGTCTGTGCAGACTGCCCAAGTTTTGGCGACTCCGAATACCACGGCAGAAACGACTTTGAGAACTTCATTTTTGAAGGAAACTTTGATGCTGAAATCCGAAAAGGCGACCGGTTCCATTTCACAACCGAAGGCAACATTGAAGTAATTCCTTCCGGAGGAAAACTTACCGTGACCAACAATGGACAAGGAGCCGGCAAAGTGTATATCGAAGCACCTGTTTTCACTGACCTCTATGTCAATGGCAACGGAAGTGTAATTATTCGCGGATTCGATGAGCACCATGCCGGGATCACATCCAGAGGAGCCAGTACCGTAAAAGCCTATTTTGATTGCGATAACCTCAAACTCAACATGGGTGGCGCCAGTACCATTGAGTTGTTTGGGAAAGGAGATGATCTGAGCGCAGTATTAAATGAAGGGTCCATACTCAAGGCTGGCACATTCCGTATCCGGGATGCCGATTTACGCCTGAATACAGGATCTTCCGCCCGGGTCTTTGCAGAAGATGACCTCTATATAGAGAAAGACCTTTCAAGTGAAATACAAAATGACGGTCGGGCAGATATCCGTCAAAAAGAAAACTAAGAGCCTGACACGGCCTGCGTAAGAATTTGAACATACAATCTGCTGTTGTGGCGCTAAGCAACGTGGTACTCCCACGTTCTTGGCGTCTTTTTTTTAGTAGCCAGAAATTGTTTATTCGGCCCTGTGGGCCTTGTTTAATCGGGACGCTGCGCTTTCCCTTGTTTATTTGTTTAATTTGGGTCTTTAGGGGCAGGGCATACCCTTGCCCTTAAAACATAAACAAATAAACAGAGCCCCGCAGGGGCGGATTAAACGAATAAACAATTCCTGACCACTGACCACCAATTCCCAAAAACAGTTAACTTCATAGGATCATTTTCAAAACAAATAACAGCTTACTGAAGAAGCCAACTAATAGAAGAACCTTTATTAAAAACGGGATTAAACTCAGCCTTGCGATGCCTTTCCTGGGTTCTTCCCTGTTTTCCTGCCAAAATGAAACAGGTGAAAAAAACGTAAATACGGATAAGCCACTCAAAATCCTGATTCTTGGGGGCACCAGTTTCCTGGGACCACATCAAATAGCATATGCATTGGAGCGCGGACACTCCATTACAACTTTTACCAGAGGCAAAAACACTTCCAACCATACATCAAAGAAAGCTATTTGAACAGGTTACCCAGCTCACCGGCGACCGGGAGTCCGATCTTTCAGCCTTGGAGGACGGAAAATGGGATGCGGTTATTGACAACTCCGGCCGCAAAACTGAATGGACACAAAAGTCTGCAGCCTTGTTGAAAGATAAAGCAGATCTTTACCTGTATACTTCATCTGGAGTTTTTATCCATACCTGGAGGATGGGCTGAACGAAGAACATCAGCCTTTGCTGGTTGAACCAGAAGGAATAGAGGATGAAGACATGAAGTTGGAATATTGGTATGGGGTGATGAAAGCCACCTCGGAGCTTGCAGCACGAAAAGAATTTGGGGACGACCGAACAATTATCGTCCGACCTACCTATATGATAGGACCTGCAGATAAAACCAACCGGTTTATTCATTGGCCAATACGGCTGTCTAAAGGAGGAGAAATTCTGGTTCCGGGCAAACCTGATGACCGTGTTCAATACGCCGATGTCCGTGATATTGCAGAGTGGATGATCCGCTTGATCGAAGAAAAACAAACAGGCACGTTCAATGCCGCAGGTCCGCAAACCCTAGAAACAATTCAGGAATTTGCCGCAGCAGCCGGAAAAACCTTTGATGTTCCAACTTCCTTTGTACAGATTGATGATTATGAGTTTCTGGAAACTCAAAAGATCAGCTACCTGGTGCCCTGGATCATGCCCGTGGGAAACAACAAATACACTGCGGGTATTGACAATAAAAAAGCAGTGGATGCCGGACTGAACTTCAGAGACCTAAAAACCACCATAAAAGACACCTACGACTGGTGGTACTCCGATGCGCTCACCGATGAACAACGCAACAAATACGAACTGGACCCGCAGACCGTTCTCAGCCGAGAAAAAGAAATCCTGAATTCCTGGGCAGAGTATTCAAAGTAAAACGCTATAATGTTCTTCTAAACAAAACGGGCAAAAAATAACATCGCTTTCGGAAAGAGGTACATTCTGGGTTCTGGCTTACACTCGAACCATTCACCAACTTTTATCCATAAATCACCTACAATTAGGCGCCATTCACTCATTTTTGATCTAAATACCCTTTTTTAGATGAATCAAATGAACAATTGATAGTACCTTCGCTTTTTACTTGTACGGGTTGAGTTCTGTACAAAAGCTATGCAATGGGAATTTGATTCTGGCTGAGCCCAATCCTCCCTTCTGACAAAAACAAAGACACCGTCTTTTCGAAGACACCCGCTTATGCATTTCCGAATTTTATTTTTCCTGATCCTGAGCATGCCTGTTGTGCTCATGGCCAATGCCGAACCACCTTCTTACAGCGATGCCGGAACGGATGGCCCTTATGTTCTGTATCAGAGCAAAAAAATCGTGGTTAAGTCACTTGAAATCCAGGATTCCACGGTAGAAGTGCGCTCCAGAACCTACGATGACGCAGGCTCGGTTATTTTGACCTGCAACATACCGGAGTCGGATGATCACTTCTATTTTTCACTTCAGGACAGCCTGACCATTCCGGCATCCGAATATTCCTTGCCCGACCAAATGCTGGTGCTATCCGATATTGAAGGCAATTTTCAGGCCCTCAAAACTATGCT
>JAWKLR010000032.1:0-44786 GCA_041392625.1 Saprospiraceae bacterium
AATAAATTCCCATAATCAAATTGTTCACTAATCACCGTCCCTCCTGTACAGTGCAAGGCGAACTCCGTATCCTCTGCGGTAGTCACCCGCCATTCGGTGCTGCTACAGGCGCCCATGAATCGGCTGCCGAAGCGATTGCTGCGGGTTATGTTGCAGCAGAATCGGTTGCCGGTACCATCCGCCAGGCTGAGGCCAGTGCTTACGGGGGCACTCAAGTCGAGGTCGTTGATGGTATTTTGGTACAGGTAGTTTTCATGGGTATTGGTCAGTTTTATTCCCGTACCCGGATTGCTGAAATTCGGCGAGGCCGGGTTCAGGAAGTTGATGATGTTTCCATCAAGATTCCAATTTCCCGATCCATTAATTCGGATTCCGTCGTTCAGTTGGTTGCCATTGAACACATTATTGGATATACTTCCTTTGCCAATATCAAATGACAAGGTGTGGTCAATATCAATTGCGGCAGGATATGGTGGAAACGGATTGGATGTCAAACCACTAAAAACACCATTGAACAAATTGGAGTTGTTGGTAATTTTATGTGAATTTAATCCCAATGCCGGCAATAATTCCCGACAGCGAATCCCACGGAAAACAAACCCAATGGAAGAATTGTCACTGATTTTGGTAGATTTTGCCCCAAACACCTCAATACCAAAACCCACTGGGTTCATTGTATTGTTAGTTGCCGTAAATCGCGGTGTATTGTAGGCATAAATACCTGTCATAACTGTATTGAAATTGCAGCGATCAACGGTTAGTACGCCCCCATTTGCAGCGACACCTATACCTGATGAACTGGCAAAAGTGGGCCCGGAGTTTATACCGCCCCGAATTTCAAAAAAATCAGATCGATAAACATTGACATTCGCATTTTCAGCAATTATTCCATTTCGAATGTATTTGAATTCATTGTCGATGCCCGAACTCGCAGGAACCCCTATTGTAAGTGGAGTACCCAATGTCACCACACCGGCATAGGCTATAAAGTTTGGATTATAGTTGGGCAAATCAGCATCACACGCAGGCCAAACCGGATGGCTGTAATCAGCCTCAAAAACATTCTCGGAAAATGGAATGTGCGTCAAAGATGCATATGGAGAAGTCGGGACGAAAACGCCTACATGGTTGTTGGTAAACGTATTTCCATACGCCAACATTTTGGTTGGAGGGTCCGTGCCCAATCCGGAACTGCCAATGGCCGTGATGGCAAACTGCGCATCCCTGATTTCATTCCGCTCAAAAGTGAGCGCAGCAAACGGATTTACAGTTATTCCATGCCACATGATGTCACAGGAATAAATGGTATTATCGGTAAAATTGACATCAGGAAATTCCAAATCTGTACCAATAACAATTTCTGAGCAGGGCTGCATTTGTATATTATCGCATGCCACAATCTGAATATCCTGATCCATAATCAGGCGACCATTTATGGCAATACAATTTTGGTGTTCAGATAATGTAAGGTAACCATCGTTGTTCTGGTCGTACTGGAAAGCCGCCTGCAAATCTGAGAAACGAACACCGCCAAGCAGTGCATCGTAGTATGGGCTTGCTGCGGTGGCGTCCAGGTTAAGGCCGCCTGGGCCGCATGGGCATGTGAAGGGTTGATTTGGAGTACACATGATAACTGTAACTTTAGTAAAGCACTCAACAGCTACTTGTCCATCAACCAGGCCCTGCAAACCTACGTTAACCATCGTTCCAATATCCGTACCAGGAGGCATCTGAACCATGAGTTCGATGGTAACACATTCTCCTGGAAAGAGGATAACAGGATCAGGTGCCGGTCCAACTAAAGTCCATCCGGGAGGCAGTACAGGATTGAACTCCACCCCCACGAAACCCGAACAAATTCCCGCGGCACTTGCACAAATTTCAAAAGGAATTGTAGCAATCTCTCCCTGGCATACTTCAATCTCTTCTGGCACATTACAACTGAGTTGAGGATCACAATAAAACTCAACTGAGACATTATCAAAATATACCGACGGAGGGCCATTTGGTACGAAGGTTACATAACAAATGTCCTCTGAAGTATTGTTTACCCAGTTTATAGTTCCAGATGAACCAAAATTGGGCAGGTCATTGCTGGTTTGTTGATTTATGGCATCAATGGTGGCAATGCAATGAGGATTGTATATTACTCCTCCTCCACAATCGGTTGGGCTATCGCAATTATTTCCAATTTGTATTAATGGAGAATCATAAACTGAACATGGCAGAGAATTACTACCCCATACCTCAATTTGAGATAAACCAGCATGATTTTTTGAAAGGTCCATTGACAACTCCATCCTGCAATCGGGAGGGACACAGGTTTGCAATGGAAGAACGATGGCCTCACGACTGAATGTGTAGTTCCCTAAATACATAATGATTTCCTGTATTGGTAACTATAATATCCGGGTTGCAGGAACTCTAGCTCCCTGAAACATAATTGGCCAATTGAATGTATATGGTACGGTGCTGATTGGTAAATTCTTCAAAATCAACATTGCAAATTTGATTGTCACATGGATCTGGGGTGAATTCACATTCCATGCATTGGTTTTCCACAGTGATTTTGAAATTCGTGGTTAGCCATTTTTGCAGTCGCAACGAAGCACTGTATAAAAAACTAATAATGCAGTCGCTGGGTAGGTTGGTGAGACCGTGATGTCCCAGCCGGTTCCATTTGAATTGGGTAATATCAAAACAGAATTATAGGATGACCAGATTCGGACAACTTCTAAATCAGATGCACCATTGGTAATATCATTACATAGCAGGTCCTCGTTTAAAATGGTGATGGTCTCTCCCAAACATACATTACGGTATGCATAGCAACAGGGAGATTCTGAGTCATAGTATTGGTCATAATGTGGGATAACATAACACCCCTGACAGGAAGTTGTACCATTAATGGTATATCCCAGCCCACATAAGATTTGCAGTTCTGAGTCGGTGATCACACGCCTCGCCTCATTTGGCATAATTCCGGTCTGCATTACATAGTTAAATGCGGAGCCAGACTGGCCATTGCACCCTGAATTTAAATGGCTCAGTTGATTTGCAAGATTGGAATTGCTTCCCGCATTTCCTCCGATTGGGGCAATCGCAGCATCACCAAATACAACATCCGGATTGGGATCATTGCAAGAGTTGTTTGCCAGACTTGAAACCGAACCAATTGCCGGGTTAATTTGCCAACAATTCAGGTCGCACTGTCCATTGGTTGTTACCAATAAATCCTGAATATTGCTTCCTCCTCCTCCGGGAATATAGGCATCTGTTGTTCGAAGGTTTTGGTCCCAGATAGAAAAGGCTTCACCAAGCCCAACCCTGGAAGCATAACCAAGTGCATGGAGCATTTCATGGAGAACTACTGAAAACAAATCAATCTGGCCGGGAAAATTAGTTGAACTTGAGAGCAGATTCCAATTGACATCCGAATTCAACAGTATCCTCGCATCAAATATATTGTTTGGAATTGGAAGGCCTCCATTGATTTTCATATAAGGTCTTTCCAAAACCAACTCATCACAGGCATTATCTTCCGGACCAGTATAAAATGGAGTGCCAATTCCTGCACCATCGGTAGGCAAAGGAAGGTCAATATCAAGCGCATTAACTAATACCGGATCAGGGCTTGAAAAGCTAATCCATGCAAGTTGTAGGTTTACATCCTGAATAGGTATGACACCACAATCTGTGTTTCCTTGCTGTTGAATTATTGTAGCAGAAATGTAGTCCAGAACCTCAGTTACCACATCCATAACACCTACAGGAGGGTTTCCAAGCGAGGTTACTTCAAAGTAATTGGTGTTGTTAATCGAACTCTGCGATGTCAGAGGAATCTCTAATTTATTCAATGTAAATCGGTTCCCAAATCGATCCAGGACTGTGGAATCCAAATTGTTGGTTGCAGGCGCAACGGCTTGATAGGTTCCACAAAATGATTGCGCTAAACCCGTCGATGTACTAAAGAAGTACAAAAGGAACAAAAACAAATAGCCCCAATAGGTCCGGCCATTTTGCTTCAATCTAAAAAGATGGTCTTTTTTCATATTGAAAAAGTTTTTTGATGATTCCCTACTCCCATTCTTTCAACTGGCGGTTTCGGGTACAAACCAGCCGCCCCAGATGCATAGCAAACACCTGTGGAACGTGATGGCAGTTCCATTGAAGCACATGAAAAGCGTGTATTAAAGACCAGCTCAAATAAAATATTGGGAGAGTGGTTTTTTGAAGATTAGCTGTGGGGGAACAGCAAAATGCAATTGCGATTTCAAATATGAGGTATAAAGTTGAGTTGAGCAAGTAATAGAAATAAATTTCAAAACAATTTGTTTTTTATTTTAATTAATTTCCTATATTTGCCAGGGAACAATCCCTGTTTTTTAAACACTTAAAACAAAACACCTATGACTATCAACTGGCTGGCCCTGCTCGTCGCGGCCCTCGTCCCCCTACTCCTCGGGTTCTTTTGGTATGGAAAAGCCCTCTTCAACGATGCCTGGATGAAAGAAGCCGGAATGACCGAAGAACAAATCCAGGGCGGCAACATGGGCAAGATTTTCGGTATTTCATTTGTTATGAGCCTGTTCATTGCCCTGGCGCTCAACTTTATCGTGATCCACCAAATGCACCTGTACTCGATCTTCATGAACGATCCCGGCATCAATGACCCCAACTCGGAAATCGGCAAGTATCTGGCTGACTTTATGGCAAAAAACGGATCCAATTTCCGCACCTTCAAACACGGCGCAATCCACGGTGGAATGGATGGCTTTTTCCTGGCCACATCCGTATTGGGCATCAACGCCCTGTTCGAGCGCAAAAGCCTCAAATACATAGCCATCAACAGTGGCTACTGGATTCTAACCATGGCCATCATGGGAGGCATTATTTGTGCGTGGCAGTAGAAGGATGCTAGTGATAAGTAGTAAGTAGTAGGTGGTAAGTTCTAAGTAAGGCTTACCACTTACTGCCTGCTATTGACCACTGGTTGTTGTCGCCCCGTTCCTTGAGTTTGGCGTCTATGCGCTCTTTCTCGGCTTTTATCCGGGCCTGTACCAGGTAGGCACCCGTTTCGGTGTCAAAGCGAATCTTGTTGTTGACCTCGTTGCTGAGCATCGTTGTCTCTTCCAGATTGGCCATTTCAAATACATGCTCATGCTGGTGCAACAGATAATCGTACGGGCTGCGGGAGGAAATGAGTTTGACAAAAATTGGAGCCGTTTCTATAGCGATGAAAAGCAGCGTGATGAACATGCTGGCAAACCAAATGGCTGCGCTGTTTTTTCCCAGACGATCCAATGCCTCCATACGGGCAGCCAGTCCGTTATAGGCTGTTCGGTTGAGCGCTGAAATTTCAGTTTGCGCGGTGGACCGCAATGCCTCGATCGCGGCCTCTTTTTCTTTAATTGCCGGAAGTGCCGTTGCCTGGAATGCCAACAAATCGGCTTCAGCCCGATCGGCCTCCAGTTTCTTGGCCCGATAAATTGGTCCCAGGTTTTTTTTGCCGGATCCACCCGTTCCATCTGCTTCCTGAATGGCAATTTTACTCAGGGTATCCCGCAGGGCAGCGCGGGCATCCAGGTCCTTTTTTATGCCATCTACCTCTGTTTGCAGGGTATTGATTTGTGCAGCATACCGCGCCTGCACCTTATCTTCCTGCGCCTTAAACACCTCCTGCTCCATCTGAATGAGTTCTGCCTGGATTTCCTTGTCGAAAATTTTCATTTCCAGCGGCTTTGAAATAACAAGCGCCAACAATACGGCCAGGCCCAGTCGGGGCAAAGCCACAAAAAAATCGCGGTACCACCGGCCCCGGCTTTTCATGCTCATCACGATGTAGCGGTCCAGGTTGAAAATCATCAAACCCCAAATCAGGCCAAACGCTATGGCCGCGAAGTAGGATTCAAAAACAGTATACAAGGCATAGGAAGAAGAGAAGAAGGCCAGAACACCGGTAAAAAAAACGGTCGCGCCAATTCCGGTGTATTTATTTTCATCAGATGGGCATTTGGCAAGGATGTCCGCATCCGTTCCTGAGCAGAACAGGAAAAATTCTTTCAGTGTTTTCATAGCAACAAGTATGGGAGGACCCGCCTCCACGCTTTAATCTGGTGATTGTTGTAAGTGCCCCGAAGGCACCCTTTCCTGGTAATACGTTCTGCTGTTGTAATACCGATGCCTGGCTTTTCAACCAGAAACAATCCGAACACGTTCTGAGTGCCTCATGTGCGCATCAGAACTAAAGAACTCCAAAAGTGGACTAAAAATTGGATACATGCCAATTTTTTAGACAGACTATTCAAAATTATTTGCTCAAGCGACTAATCCCCCTTACAGGCTTCCTCTACCAGAAGTGCAAAAAACGCACCCAGCTCCCAGCCATGGGCATTTGCTTGCTGCGGCACCAGACTCGCCGGAGAAATCCCGGGAATGGTATTCACCTCCAGTACATGAAAGTCATCGTTTGCCAAAATATAGTCAAACCGAACCACCCCCTGGCAGTTTAGAATCTCATACATCCGACCGCTCAGTTCCCGACAGCGTGCTTCCTGTTCCTGAGTCAAATCCGCCGGAGTGATCTCCTGTGAATCGCCTTCGTATTTAGCCGCATAGTCGAAATACTCGCCGTTGGGAATAATCTCTGTGACGGGCAATACAACCACTTTTCCATCCACCCGCAAAGCCCCGTTTGCAAACTCACGCCCCGGCAAAAAGGCCTCTACCACCGCTTCGGTATCGTACTCATACACCAGATCCAGTGCCTCCTGAAACGCCTCGTAGGATTTTACCTTGGTAACCCCAAAACTGGAACCGTGTGCATTGGGCTTTACAAACAATGGCAAGCCCATCGCCCGGATCGTATCCATATCCACGGCACCGCCTTTTACCAAACAAACGGAGGCAGCCATTGGGATGGAATACGGCGCCAACTGATTTTTCGTTTGTTGCTTGTTCATCGTCAGTGCACTCACAAATCCATTGCAACACGTGTACGGAATGCCCAGCATATCAAAATATCCCTGCATTTTCCCATCCTCCATCGGACTGCCGTGCAAGGCGGCAAACACCACATCGAAATGGATTTTTTCACCATCCACTTCCAGTGAAAAATCGTTTTTATTCACCTGAATTCCGCGACTTCGCTCTTTCCAGTCGGCCCCGGCAATATCTATCTGAAAAGACCGGTAGCGATCAGTTGGCAGGTGATCATATACAACCTGTGCGCTTTGGAGGGAAATAACCCGTTCCTCGGAATCTCCCCCGGTGAGGATGGCGACGTTTTTCATGCGTTTTCTCTTTAAATATTTCACTGTAAAGATAGGCATAGTGCAGCTGCCAGAATGGGATTGGCTGTAATTTTTCATCGAAAAAACAAGGGTTTGGGCCCTGCTCCAAGAATTCCAATCGCGCGCTTAAATTTTTGTGCCAAATCAGTACCTTTGAGCCCTATGTCTGATACGTTTACCATCAAACTACCGGCTTTTGAAGGCCCTTTTGATTTGCTCTTGTTTTTCATTGAGCGAGACGAGTTGGACATATACAATATCCCCATTGCAAAAATCACCGATGATTTCCTGGAATACATGCACCAGGCCCAGTCGATGAACATCGACCTGGCCTCCGAATTCATCGTAGTGGCTGCTACCTTGATGCGCATCAAAGCAAAACTGCTTTTGCCCCGAAAACAGGTGGATGACGAAGGCAATGAAATTGACCCGCGACTCGAACTGGTGGAACGCCTTTTGGAATACAAACGCTACAAAAGCGTTCTGGAAGAACTCCGCACCCTCGAAGAGACCCGCGCACACATGACGCCCCGCGGCTATGCCAGTGTAGAACTCCGCAAACTTGCCGAGCATGCACTCGCCGATGCCGAAATGGAAAGCGTAACCCTCTACAAGTTGCTCCGGGTTTTTGAACGATTGATGACCCGGTTTGAGGAAGACCAACGGGTAAAACGGGTGCATACGGTATACAACTACAACTACACCATCCAGAACCAGCGTGAGTACCTGCAATCGGAATTGGCTTCGGGCGAGAAAAAGTCGTTCGAAACGCTGTTTCTCCAACTCGAAAACCGCATTCACGCCATCGTCACCTTTTTGGCGCTCCTCGAACTCCTGAATGCCCAGCAAATCAACATCATTCAGGGTGAAGGCATGAATAATTTCTGGTTGGAAGCCATTACCGAATAAGATCGGGATTTCAAATGGGCGCAAGTTTGTCCGTGTGGCTAATCCAAAACAGCGCATTTTAATGAAAAAACTACGCCCCCTTTTCTTGCTTTTGCTTGCCAGTGCCTGCCAAACACCACCTGAAATTCCACAAGTTCATTTTCAACACGATCCGGCAATCCGGGTTGACGTAGTGGCTGCAGAACCCGGTATCAATACGCCGGTAGCCATCGACTTCGATGCAACCGGCCGAATGTGGGTGGTGGAAATGCCGGGCTACATGGCCAATCTCGACAACACCGACGAAGGGCTCCCCTGTGGCCGAATCCAGATTCTGGAAGACCGGGACCGGGATGGTTTTTATGAAAAACAAACTCGATTCCTGGATAGCCTGATTCTTCCTCGAGCCATTGCCCTGGTCTACGGTGGTTTGCTGTATGCAGAGCCACCCAATTTGTGGTTTCAGGAAATCGGTCCGAACGACCAACCCGGAAAACGCACACTGGTGGACTCACTGTATGCAACGGGCGGCAATGTAGAACACCAACCCAATGGACTGCTTTGGAACATCGATAACTGGATTTACTCGGCCAAATCTTCAGCACGGTATCGACTTCGGGATGGGATTTGGGAAAAAGAGGCAACGGCATTTCGCGGACAATGGGGCATTACAAAAGACGACTGGGGCCGATTGTACTACAACGATAATTCCAATCAATTTAAGGGCGACTGGCTTCCACCCAACACCCTGCTCAGCAACCCATATTATCAGGCAATGGCAGGGCTGAATGTCCAAATTTGTCCCGACCAACGCGTCTATCCACTCCATCCTACCGCCATAAACCGGGGCTATCTGGACGGCATGCTGGACTCCACCGGCCGACTCATCCATGCCACCTCAGCATGTGGCCCGCTCATCTATCGTGGCGATTTGCTGCCCGACTCGTTTCAAAACAACAGCCTGGTTTGCCTGCCGGAAGGCAATCTCATTAAGCGAAACATCCTGAGCACAAACCCGGTCAAAACCCGGGCGCGACAAGCCTATGAAAACGTGGAATTCATTGCCAGTGAAGACCTGGCATTCCGACCAGTAAACCTGAAAAACGGACCGGATGGCGCTGTGTCTATTGTGGATATGCATCGGGGAATTATTCAGCATAAAACCTATATGACCGCATACCTGCGCGAGAAAATCATGGCCCTGCGACTGGACACGGTGGTGAATTTCGGACGGATTCTTCGGATTTCGGGAACAGAAAAAATACCGACCCCACTTCCAGACTTTTCATCCGCGAATGTATCCGAACTGGTTGATTTATTTCAGTCTCCAAATGGATGGGTGCGGGACAAAGCCCAACAGGAACTGGTTTTTCGCCAGGACAAACAGGCCATCCCATTCTTAAAAACAGGTATGCAAAACGAGGACGATCCCAGAGCAGCCCTACACGCGTTGTGGACACTCGAAGGCATGCATGCACTGGATCAAATCCAATGGGATCACCTGCTGCAACAGGCTGACCCTATGCTGAGTTTTACCAGTCTGCGGCTGGCCGGCCCCTACGCCGATTGCAAACCAGAAATCCTGGAATCACTCCACAACCGGGGCGACTCCCTGGTTGATCTGGGACTGGCCCTTTACGCTCACTCCATCTGTCAGGAAAATGCCCTGCCCCTTTTGGACTCCATCGCGCAGAAATACCCCCAGGAGCAACTCTTTATCGATGCATTTGCGGCTGGCCTTGAAGGGCATGAGCAGGAATTTATTGATCGGCTCTCTGTAAAGAATGACAGCCTGATCCGTGTATTAAAGACAAGTCAAAAAAACCGGCTGGAAAACAAGCTGGCGCACTGGGCTAGCCCCCGCAATCCCGGCACCGACGGACTGACCCGCGGACTGCAGCTGTACCAAACCCATTGTGGGGTCTGCCACGGTGCAACCGGGCAGGGAAATGCCGGGCTGGCACCACCCCTGGATCAGGCTCCACTGGTTACAGGTGATCCGGAAAAACTCATTCTGGTGGGCCTTTTTGGTCTGGAAGGCCCTGTACATGTCAATGGAGTTTTGGACAGTTTTCCTGCGGCCATGCCCGGACTGGCTGAAAACCCGGATTGCAGCGACGAAGAACTGGCCGATATCTTGTATTTTATTCGAAATGCCTTTAGTCCCGAGCCCTACGGTTTCAAACTGGAGGACATCGCCCGGTGGCGTAAACAGGGGCCTCCAAACGGAAAAACACCGACCGAAAACAGCCTCTTATCAAAATTCGATCCGCAGTAACAATCAAGCCATGCTACGCATTCTGATTTTTATATCGCTTTTTAGCTACGCTACTGCCTTAATCGGGCAGGGCGATACCGAACATTGGAAACCATTATTTCCCGACTCCAGCCTCAACGGCTATCAACTATTAAATGGGAAAGCCAGGATGTATTTGGAAAAAAATCCCGAGGCAAGCAACTCCTTTGATCAGTTTGATCTAATAGGAATCAGCACGGCCGGAACACCCAATACCTTTCTGTGTAGCGAAACACAATTCGGTGATTTTATCCTGGAATTTTCTGTTCTGGTAGATTCCAGTCTGAACTCTGGCGTACAAATCCGCTCGGCTTCGAAGCCGGATTACCAACAAGGGAGAGTGCATGGATATCAAGTAGAAATCGACCCGAGTACGCGGGCCTGGAGCGGTGGCATTTACGAAGAAGGGCGCCGTGGTTGGCTGTACCCGCTGACACGAAGTCCTCTTTCCAGATCAGCCTTCGTGAATGGCCGTTGGAACCACTACCATATTGAAGCCAGAGGAAACGAACTAAAAACCTGGGTAAACGGCATTCAATGTGCCTGGCTTTACGACAGCCTGGATGCACGTGGTTTCATCGCCTTTCAGGTGCACAGCATTGGTCAGGCGGAGTTGGCAGGAAAATCCATCCGATGGAGAGGCCTGCGCATCCGAACCGAGGCCCTGGATGAAGCTAGCTGGCACAATCAGCAGCATGTGACACCAACCAACCTGACCCCCGGATTTTTGAGCCAACACGAAGCAGCCGAAGGTTGGGAGGCCCTCCCGAACCCCATCGAAACATTTGAAAAATACAGTCTGCCATCCGGCGCTTATGAATTGTCTTTTCATTTTAAAATGCACAGCGACAGCCTGACTGTCATCGATGCAAGCTTACCTGCCTTGTCTGGCGACAACTGCACCTCCCTTTCACTCCGACTCCGACAGCAAAACGGGATTTTCGCCAGCAGGTTTGTCGTACAAACAAAAACAGGGCTAAACACCCAGGAACCCAAAACACCCGTTTACTACGGCAACGAACACTGGAACCACGGCCGCCTGGTAGTAGATCACGGCCACATCGAATGGTGGCTCAACGGCCAATTGCTGGCCCAACACCTTTATTCCACGGAATGGAACGAACGCAGCACCCCTTGCAATTACCTCCGCATCAACACCATGTACGGCCGAAAGGTGGAGCTTGCTGGATTGAAGTTGAGAAAGCCCCAGGGTAGATGATTTGATGATACGCCCCTGGCGGGGCTAGTTGATTTGTTGAAATTGTTTATTCGTTTAATCCGCCTCTGCGAGGCTCTGTTTATTTGTTTATGTTTAGGGTAGGAGGGCAAGGGCAAGCCTTGCCCCTACAGACAACCAATATAAACAAATAAACAAGGGAAAGCGCAGCGTCCCGAATAAACAAGGCTCGGAGAGCCGAATAAACATCAACTTATCATCCTAGCCCGAAGGGCGTATCAACAAATCATCACCATCAATAGTGGATTGATTTGAGAATTAAACCCTAAATTTCCGACTCCTTTGAAAAAGCGTGCACGATACCATGAAAGTTCAATTTCTGATTCGATATTCTACCCAATTTGGTGAATCCCTGTTGCTGCAAACCAACCTCGCCGATGAGCCGGTGCGGATGCATTACCTGAATGAAGAATACTGGCAACTCAGTCTGGAACTGCCCAAAAGCAGTGCAGGTGAATTGCACTACCAGTATGTATTTCAAGATCGGCACGGAAAAACAGAGACCGAATGGGATTCAGGACGGCAGATTAAACTCAAGCAATTTGGCAAAAAGCAGCTTCGGGTAGTGGATTATTGGAACAATCCGGGCACGGTGGATAATGCATTTTTTACCCAGGCTTTTGAAGAGGTATTTTTAAAAAGAAAAGACGCGGCAGTCCGGGCTAAAACGGTGAAATCCTCCCATGTGTTTCGGGTGATGGCCCCTGCAATTTCTGCCGATGCACAATTGTGTTTGTTGGGACAAGGCAAGGCCCTGAACAACTGGGATGCCGCGAATCCCATCCCGATGAAGAAAAACGGGAAATGGTGGGAGACCGAAGTGGACATTGCCGCCAGCGAATACCCAATTGGATATAAGTACGCCCTGTGGGACAGCAAGCAAAAGCAACTTACCGCATTCGAGGATGGAAGCAACCGCATTTTGCATGCAGGCTCAGGCGCAGAAGAAACGACCATTTTGCACGATGGGTTTGCCCAGTTTACCCAGATTTCCTGGCGCGGAGCCGGGATTGCCATTCCGGTGTTCAGTTTGCGGAGCAAAAACAGCTGGGGTGTCGGAGAGTTTACCGATTTGCCAGCTCTTGCCGATTGGGCCCACTCCTGCGAAATGCGCCTCATCCAATTGTTGCCTATCAACGACACCTCTGCCACCGATACCTGGACTGACAGTTACCCCTATGCAGCCATTTCGGCATTTGCCCTGCACCCGCTCTACCTCAACGTGGTAAAACTCGCGGGAAAAACCCACGCCGGAATCCTTACAAAATACCGTGCGCAGGCTCAAAAACTGAATGAATTGGAGGCCGTAGACTACGAGGCCAGTCTCAAACTCAAATGGGAGATCATCCGGAAAGTATATGCAAAAGAAGGGACAGCCTTTTGGAGCGATGCCGGTTTTCAATCCTATTACAAAGAAAACAAACACTGGCTGGCCCCCTACGCCGCATTTTGTTTTTTCAAAGAAAAATACGGCGGTGTTGATTTTTTCAAATGGCCTGAAAACAAGCAATTCCATTCAAAAACCGTAGAGGCTTTATTAGATGCCAAAAGCCCGGATTTTGAATCCATCAGCATCCATATTTTTGTTCAGTGGCATTTGCATTGTCAGTTGAAAGAAGCCGTTGATTACATCCATAAAAAGGGATTGGCCCTAAAAGGCGATATCCCCATCGGTATTTATCGGTACAGTTGCGATGCCTGGTTTGCTCCGGAGCTGTACAACATGGACCAGCAAGCCGGTGCACCGCCCGACGATTTTGCAGTGAATGGTCAAAACTGGGGATTCCCAACCTACAATTGGGAGCGCATGCAGGAAGATGGGTTTAAGTGGTGGCAGCAACGCTTTGAGCAAATGAGCCTGTATTTTGATGCATTTCGCATCGACCACATCCTGGGCTTTTTCCGGATTTGGAGTATCCCGCTGGATGCAGTGCAGGGAATTTTGGGCCAGTTTGTGCCGGCCATCCCCGTTACCGAACAGGAATTCCGGAATGCAGGCCTGGGCTTCGATTACGAACGCCTCTGCACTCCATGGATAAGCGACCAGGTTTTATGGGATGTGTTCGGCGATCAGGCAGAAGCCGTTAAACACCATTTCTTGAATGCCGGGCAGGCAGGTAGATACACGCTGCGCAAGGAGTTTGCCAGTCAGCGCCAGGTGGAAACCTACTTTGCTGAGCGGCCACAAACCGAAGAGCACACGACCTTACGTGAAGGATTATACCAACTGATTGCCAATGTTATTTTGTTGCCGGTAAACGATCGGCCAGTCGAATATGCATTTGCCATTGGAATGGAAAAAACCAGCTCGTACCAGCACCTGGACCCACAAGTACGGCAGGTGCTCAAGGGCATGTACCTCAACTATTTTTACAAACGACAGGATGATTTTTGGGAAGGAAAGGCCATGGAAAAATTGCCGGCATTGAAACGGGCGACCAACATGCTCATTTGCGGCGAAGACCTCGGGATGGTACCCGACTGTGTGCCGGGTGTAATGCAAAAACTCGGCTTCCTCAGTCTGGAAATTCAGCGCATGCCCAAGGAACCGGGCATCACCTTTTTTGAGCCGCGCAACGCACCCTACCTGAGCGTAGTAACTCCCTCAACACACGACATGAGCACCGTTCGCGGTTGGTGGGAAGAAGACCGGGATTTATCCCAGCGCTTTTACAACGAAGTCCTCGGCCAATGGGGAGGAGCACCCTATTTCTGTGAACCCTGGATCAACGAACTTGTTGTACTGCAGCATTTGCATGCACCATCCATGTGGGCCATTTTCCAGTTGCAGGATTTAATGGGCATCGATGGCCTGTTGCGCCGCGAGTCGCCTGAAGAGGAGCGCATCAATGTGCCTGCCAACCCCAAGCATTACTGGCGATATCGGATGCACATCAGTCTGGAAGACCTGCAAAAAGAAAGCAATTTCAACGGACGGATTCGTGGCCACATAGTAGCCAGCGGAAGAGGGTACTAAGAGGATGTCTAAATTTCAATTCTGAGGCGAAGTCGAGCAAATTTTGTTTTTATTAAGGCAAATTTTGCAGTCGCATACGGGTAATTCGGCGAAAAATTTAACGTAGAAAAAAACCAAATTTGCCGAATGTAGCCCAGAAATTGAATTTTAGACATCCTCTAAAGGGGCATAAGCCGGATTGAATCCAATCCGAGGTGTCTGGAATGTGAGCAAGAATGACATGCGGGCAATTTTTTTGCTTCAAATCCTTTATAGTATGATGTGCTGAACGTGCACTTCAACATAAGAATAAGATAACCAACCCGATTGAAACATGAAGTACCGTATGTACCCGGATGGCTTGATCCACACGCTTTGGCTCATGCTTTTAGTATCTGCCTGTGGGCAATTTGGCAGCTCCGAAGCAAACCCCGGTGCATCGGACACCAGTTTTGTTAGTCAGAAAGCAAACTTACTGGCCACTTTGGAAGAACCGCCCGCAGATGCCTTGAAAAAGGCGGAGACCTATGAGGAGATCGCAATGCTTGCCTACGAGCGCTATCCGGGGCAAACCGTTTCCTACCTGCAACAGGCGGCAGAGTTTTATAAAGAATCAAAGGCAAATGAAAAAGCAGCGAGTTGCCTGCTCAATGCCGGATGCATCTACGATGAGCGCCTGCATTTAGCCGACTCAGCCCTTTACTTTCTCCAGGCTTCCATTCCATTTTGGGAAAAAACAGGAAATAAAAACGGGAAGGCCAATGTGCTTAAATACCAGGGGGTGCTTGAAGGGAAAATAGGCCGGTTGGATGATGCCAAAAAACACGCACAGGAAGCCATCGATCTGTTTCGCGAAACCGAACACCGGCCCGGATTGGCGGTATCCTATTACGACATGGCCTGCATTCTCGATATGGCCGATCAGCCCGATTCCAGTTTGTATTTTATTGAAGCCTCACAAAATATTTGGGAACAACAGGGCAATCAGGAACGCATGTTTATCAACAACACCCTGGCCATGCGCGTACTGACCAAACAAGATAAAACCGAGGAAGCCCTGGCTCGATTTGAAATCAACGAAGGCATTCGTTCAACAATTGATGTGCATTACATTCCCCTCCTGAGCTACTTCGAAGCAGCCCGCCAGCTCCTGGAAACCGTTCAGGATGAACCCGCCCAAAAGAAACTGGAAAAAGAAGAAAAACAACTGCGCAAGGATTTGAAACGCGACGGAATTGTGCTTTAGACTTTTACAATTTTAATAGTCTGATGTCCCGATCTACTGTAGACACTTAAGAAGTACACTCCGGCAGGGTATTTCTTCATATTAAATTCAATTGGCATCGCTTTCTGTTTCAGGGGTATCTGTTCAAGGGCTAAACCATTTATATTTTTCAGAACGATGACAGATTGTTCAAGGTGTTCAACCCCATGAATTGAAATGGATAGAACATCTTGAACAGGATTAGGGCTGGCCCTTAATTCAATGGCTTTTTCAGCAAGGTTCGATGTATGGGTATTAATATTCAGCGTATCACATACTGAACCTTCTAAGTCATACAATTTGAAATTTGGGAAGTAGGGCAAGGTTCTAATGGTATAAGCGGGTAAAGGCAGGCCGTTAAATACAAAATCTACACTGTCAAGACTGGTTCCGGAAAAATTAATCTGGTTATAGTAATGTGTTCGGTTCATCGAGTTTGTATAAAGTTGGTGGTCTGGGCCATATTGCATTTGATGGATATTGGTGCCCCAGGCATACTCAAAAAATTGAAAAGTGTCCGGTACCGGGTTGGGAACAGTTAAGTCGGTTGCCCAAAGCACATGCAATGAGCTCCCAAACAAAATACTTCCATCCGGAGAAAACGCAATTCCTCCACCGCCCCAATGGTGATTAAGAGACTTGATTTCCTGTTCATAACTCAACACCCCGCTACATCGATCAAACCCAAATACCAGCGCTGAACAATTTCGGGCACGGGCATATCGGGAGCCATCCTGGCTAAATGCGCTCCCTCCTTCTCTGGGGCATATCAAAACAGGGCCAATTTCTTGTGCACCAATTTCTTCAATACCATTTGGAGCAATGAGGAA
The DNA here is from genome assembly GCA_041392625.1 of Saprospiraceae bacterium. Taxonomy (GTDB): domain Bacteria; phylum Bacteroidota; class Bacteroidia; order Chitinophagales; family Saprospiraceae; genus M3007. The sequence continues at coordinate 16,764 of JAWKLR010000032.1, forward strand.
ACGGTTGTACCTGTTGGAATTTTGTTCTGGAACAAGCAGCCACCAGTCCCTTCCATTTCCATGTCGTACAATTTCAAAATTTTCTAGTTCTCCTTCCAGAAGTACCGTGTTCTTAGTTGTTAGTGCTCCTGTGCCCATGTTTGCATTCATATCCAGAACAGAATAGTATAAAGGGCCAGGCATTACTTTACGCAACGAATCAAAATGCATTCCCATATGAATCAGGTAATACTGGGTTGATTGATCTGGGAACGGAATAAATACTGCGCCTTTAGGACTAATATAACCATGGTTGGGACAACTTAACGCATTGACTTCACCCGGATTTAGCCCTGCACTATTGGGAATAGTATCTCCAAAGCCATTGGCTATATAACACCCATTTGTATACGCAATAAGATTTCCAATCGAATCATTAATTACTCCAACAGTTGTTTCGAAGTTCATATTTAATTCTATTGGATATTCCACCCAGGCTGTATTGCCGTCAAACCGAACCAATCCATTTCCATATCCATCAACTCCCGGATACTCATTGGTGCCAAACGGCCAGTTGTTCATCAAATAATCTTGACCAAGGATGGCGCTCTGAAAACTTAATAACGAAACAAGCAAAAGACCAATCGTTTTCATTTTTTCTTATTTTTATATGCTTCTTCATGTTTCAGGTGCTCCACATAGACATGTTGCAAAAGTGATATGCGTTTCTTTTCCGGTATTTGCCTGGGAGGGATGTGAATATATTGAGTGTCATCTCCTTTTCTTTCTTCTTTGGGTTCGTAAATAGTATTTACAAAACCAGGAGGATTGTAATTGCCCAAGGTATCGCACGGCGAGCCCGCAAGAGCACCAAGACGGTAATTGGGCGCAAAATTCATGCTTGCATAATTCCATCTGGGTAATAAGGTATGCTGTTCCATATCACAAGCCCAGCCGGGTAAATCGGGGGCATGCATTATTCCCAGGCAACGAGTGGTGCCTAATGAAGCATAGTAAATTTTTCCGTCGGGCCCGTTTGCCGGCAGACCAAAGGTGGAATACCAAAAATCTATAGGACAGCCATGCCCGTCAAAAACCGCAACTGAATCAAAAGAAGCGCTAAGGTCGGGTGATTCAAGAGGCACAGAATATACTTCACCGGGGTAATTAATATACCAGGTTTTTGAGTCTGGAGAACTCACAGCATACCAAGTGATTATGCCGTCCGGGTATTCCAATATGCGCTCATTCGACAGCGTACCGGTACACCGGTCAAAGTCAAAAATTCTGGGTCCCTTTGAATCATGGCGAATATAGCTGCTGCCATCCAGCGAAAAATTGCAACCGCCAAGCCACTCCTCTTCATCAAACGGTGGACCTGTTTCCTGAATAAAGGGCCCGGAGATTCCATCTGGATGGATCAGGTACGTATAGTATACTGGCTCATTTTCCCTGGCAAACAAAAGCCACCAATCTCTTCCATTTGCATGTTTGGTTAAGGCAGGGAGAGTAAACCGACCTTCCTGTAGTAGCTGGTTTTTTGTAAGCACCTGCCCATAGGTATTGTATGCATTCATATCAATGGTGGTGTAATACATCCTGTAAACAAAGATGTCGACACTGTCTGGCAAAAAATTTAAATCCATTGAATAGTGAAACAAATAATATTGGTTGTTTCCGGATGGGTCAGGAATTGAAACTGCTCCATTTGCAGCCCCATACCCGGATTCCATCGTAGAAGGAGTAACAAAATAACCGGAATTAAGTCCCTGGCCATTTGGCATGGGGTTTCCGTTTCTGTTTCGAATTTCTATCCCATTGGTATAAAAAAGCAAGGAGCCCAGGGAGTCTGAACAGGTAGAACTAGTAAGATAAAAGTTAAGGTTTTTATTTACCTTTTTAAATTGAGGAGGGCTGTAGTTAAAATCAACTCCTAATCCGCCATGTGTACTGTCCGTAGGAGAAAGCCCGTAGCCCATAGACCAGTTAAAGTCATGCTTTTGGGCAAATGATGAGTTTAAAAAAAGTATTGTGAGCCAAAAGGATAATAAATGTTTCATAGGACAGGTAAGATCAGGGCTTGTTAGAAAAAGTGTCCATGGCAGAGTAGGTAAAAAAACTCAAAGTCAGAAATATTTACTAGTATCTAGGAGCGTTTTTACTCATCGAAAATGAACGTGTTTTATTGACAATTCAACCGGGGTATTTCCAAATCGTCTTGGTTGTCAAAGTGTATATTTCGTACTTTTTTATCTTTGTGTTTTGACAATTTGAACAAAATAATTGAAGATAAAAAGAGTTTAGTTTAAACTAATCGATACGCCATCCATGTGCTTTATTTCATTTTTCAAACAGTAGGACATTTGCACACTGCACCCCAAAAATAAAATCTAAAACTCGCACTTAGAATGAAACTACAACCAAGATTCAGATTAAATTTTTTAATTTAGATACTAAACAACATGAAAACATCCCTTCCGATTTTTGCTTTATTTATCCTATTACTTGGTTCCTGTATCGAAAACAAGGTAGATACACCAGCGGCCGCTCACGAGCCCGACTTGTTTGAGTTGAGTGAACGCATGACCCTCGAGTTGACTGCCGACAAAGACCAATTTCGGCTCGGGCAGCCAATGGAAATAAAAGGCCGTGCTGTCAACCACTCCAAATCCAAGGAAAGCCCCTTTGTGATGGTACCGGGCGGTGAACTTCACAACCTGATTTTCACCCTCCAAAACCTGCAAACGCAGGAGCAGTTTCTGTTTTCAGATTTCCATCTGCAACAGGCAAATGCTATGCTGAGCGGAGAGGCTACCAATTTGCGCATGGCAGCGGGCGACACGGTCAATGCGTTCAAAATAGACCTGCAGCGACTGGATGGGTTTAGCAAATCCTACAAGGATGCCGACGACCAGCCCATCACCGAAACATTTGTTTTTGCCCCCAAAACAATGTATCAATTATTCTGGACAGTCAACGGCGCTGCCCACACCGTTTCCAGGCCTTTCGTGTTTTGGGTTGATTAATCATTTCAGACCTGTTTATCGAATTCAACTCATCCCCTTTCATGCAACTCAATCCCATTTTTATCCTGCTGGCTTTTTTGCTTTCCTCATGTGCCCGCATCGATCAGCATTCCAGTAAAAAGACCTTCCACCAGCAGGTGGATTCTATCCTGACGGAATCCAAATTCAACGGCCTGGTTTTAATTTCAAAAGGCGACAGCACTGTGTACGCAAAAACCTGGGGCTATGCCGATCTGGAAGAAAAAAAGCCACTGAAATGGGAGAGCCAGTTTATCATTGGTTCGATCAGCAAACAAATAACTGCCGTGCTGGTATTGCAGGCCGTGGAGCAGGGCATGTTGGACCTTAAAAATCCGATCAGCACCTACCTCCCGGAACTGAGCGCCCCCTGGAAGGACAGCATTACCGTGCACCAGCTGCTGACGCACACCCATGGCATTACCGCCCTGGATACAGCCCTGGCTTTTCAGCCCGGCGAGCAGTTTCAATACTCCCAGTTGGGTTACCAGCTGCTCGCCGAAATCCTGGAAAATGTACGTGGCCAACCCTTTCAAAATCTGGCGCAGAACCTGTTTGCAAAACACGGCTTAAACCACAGTTTTCACCCGAACGACACGAGTTATAAAGCACTCGTAAAAGGATATGAAATGCTGGAAAATGGGCAATTCGAATACCAGACTAGCAGCCTGCAAAACTATGCCGCAGCGGGGTCGTTCATTTCCACTGCCAGAGACCTAAACCGCTGGAACCAGCTGCTGCATTCCGGCCAACTCCTGAAAAAAGAATCGTTCGTACGCATGCAAACGCCGTATGCAACCCGGGCACATCCGGTTTTCGATTCGGTGGTGTATGGCTACGGCTTGTTGTTTGCCAAGGGTGAAGCAAAGCACCAAATCGGTGCCCTGGGTTATGCCCCCGGCTTTGCATCGGCTCTGTACTTTTATCCTCAATCGGGTTACTCGCTCGTGGTCCTTGAAAACACCGCACGCGACCTGGATGATTTCAAAAAAACATTTCAGGCTCATACTTCATTGATGGATTTGGTAAAAACCCTGCACGAATAAACTGCCCATGAAATCGCTTGCTACCACCTTGTTTTTTACCATATTCTGTTTCGGGCTATCGGGACAAAACAAACTGCAAGCACCGCTCGACAGTCTCTTTGAGGTGTTGGGAAGAAACAAGCAGATCATGGGCTCGCTCTCACTCTACGAAAACGATGAAGAGATTTATTTCAATTCAACGGGATTTGCGCGCCTTAAGTCCAGACAAAAACCCGGCCCGGAAACTACCTACCGGATCGGGTCAATCACCAAGACATTTACTGCCGTCGTGATTATGCAATTAATTGAAGAAGACCGGTTGCAGATCAATGACAAGTTGGCTCAGTTTTTTCCAAAAATCCCATATGCCGGGCAAATCACCATCGAATCTATGTTGCGACACCACAGTGGTTTGAGTGATCCCGATTTTTTACAATGGAAGTACAAGGGTAAATCATTTAAACTTCGAAAAAAGGCGGTCTACGCCAACACCAATTACGTGCTTCTTGCCGAAATTGCAGAACAACTGGAGGATAAACCCTTTGCACAGATTTTGCACGAGCGGGTTTTCGAACCCTGTTCGCTCAACCACAGCCATTATGGTGAAAAAAGCGATTCGCTTCCACCACACGAGGCTTTTTCATACCGATGGAAAAATGGATGGCAACGAGTTTCTCCAAGCGATTTAAGTCAGCCGCATGGCGCCGGAAGTATCATAGCTACACCTGGGGATGTAAATCGCTTTTATGCGCACTTATTTTCGGGCAAGCTACTTTCAGAGAAAAGCCTGAATGAAATGAAAACCACAGTAGATGGCATAGGAATTGGCTTAATGCCTATGCAGTTCAATACCCGAAAAGCATTCGGGCATTCGGGCCGCATCGATGGATTTGAGTCGACTATCGCCTACTTTCCAGATAGTCATTTTTCAATATGCTACATCAGCAATGGAGTCGCCCTACCCATCAACGATGTCCTGGTAGCCGTACTCAGGACGGTTTGGGGAGATTGAATGGATGATTCGTTGTTACCGAATAGGCGTCCACTCCTTTGAATAGGATTTTCTGCGAAACAGGAGCGAAAGTCCTTCCCGGAGATAGATCAGGGTAAGCCGAATGTATCCGTACTCCCGGAAGCGCCGAGGTGAGTGGTATATTTTCAGTCGGTACTTGTAGGCTATTTTCCCTTCTTTGTGCAGTCGGAAAAACAAATTGCAATCTTCGCCGGCCACGATTGACTCATTATATCCTCCGATTTTTTCAAAAACACTTCGGCGGACAATCTGGCATTCTCCTTTGGCGAGGTAGACCCCGAGGGAGAAGGATAGACGAATGGTGGCATTCATTAAAATGTGAAACAAACGGTCGGAAATTCGGACTTCATCCGGGTAGACCCACAGAGGAACTGTGGCTGCTACGACTTTTTCTTTTTCAAAAGCCTTGAATATTTCTGCAAAAAAGACCTCCTTGTTGGGGATCACCACATCTGCATCCATATGAAAGAGGATGTCACCCGTTGCCAAAGACGCACCCAGATTGCGGCCTTTGGCAATGTTCTGTGGTTCGCCAGGTGTGGGCTGAACCAGCCGGACGCGATCGGCACCAAACCGGGCGATGCGCTTAGCCACTTCTGCTTCGGTATCATCGGTGCTATTCGCATCAGAGACGATAATTTCAAGCCCATACGTATCAAAATCGTCAGCAAACTGATCGATGGTAGGCCCTACATACCGCGCTTCATTCCTGGTCGGAATTACAATGCTGATTCGTGTATGCCTCATAACATAAACGGATTGGTTTGGACGGCTATTACCGTCCAAAGATACAGGTCAGGATAGGTTCTCTGGTTGGAGCAGCAGGTCCCGTGTACATGTACATGTTTAATCCTCTTCTTCAATTGAAGCGTCGGGGGTGCTGTCGGCAAACCACTGCGCCAGGCGTTTACGCTGCTCATCCGTCAACTTTGAATCACTGTGCGCAAAGGTGTAGGATTTCATTGGCATTTTCTTCTCAAGAACTTCTTCTTGGGCTTCCTCCATTTTATGGGCAAATACTTTTACCGGAAGATTGCCCATGGTAGAAAAGTTGAGGTGCTTACGCCCTTCCCGAATGTGATTTCCCAGCATCCAGGATACCGGAGCGACATTGCTGTACCAGGGGTATTGTGTTTCGTGGGAGTGGCAGTCATAGCAGGCGGAACGGAGCATCTGAATCACATCTTCTGGTGGATTGGTAAGTGCAATATAATCCACCGAAGCATCGACCGGAGGATTTGTTTTATCTATTCGGATGAACTGCATTCCCAATAACAGGACAACGATTGCGATTAGCCAGTTTTTTCTTTTTCTCATAACGGGTTGATAACTATGTAGTAGAACGTTATCCGGATCATTTCGATTCAAGCGGACACTCAAAGGTAGGGTTTGTGTGGGATTATTGGTTACATCAAATTCGGTATGTAGGGAAGGATTTGTTAAAATTCCAGGATCCAGGCTGGGGATCAGGGATTAGAAAACCGGTTTTTTTGCAGCCTGCTGTCTAAAGTATTAAAATTATTGATCATCATTTAATAGAAATGGATACTTTGTGCCATCGGCCCAAGCAAGGCTTTTTGTCCAACTAGAACCGCATAAGCCCCTTTTGCGATTCGATTTAATCCTATTAGACAGACGTGTGTCTGTGACACCTAACAATATTAAATAATCTAATTCTCGTATTACCAAACCATTACTTCCTATGTTGCGCTATCTAATTCTATTCGCACTTGCACTGCAGGTGGGGGTACTTGATGCTCAATCCCTCTGGAGCGATGTATCAGAAGCATCTGTTCAGGTTTCAGGAGAACGGCAAATTGTTCCCTCAACGTACCGAATGGTACAGTTGCACATTCCGAATTTACAAACAGTTTTACAGGCTGCACCTGGCCGGAACACACCAAATGCCCAGGAGAACAGCCCTACACTTCAAATTCCAATGCCCGACGGGTCCACGTCGGCATTCCGGCTTTTTGAAACGCCGGTAATGGCACCGGCACTTCAGGCAAAATATCCTGAAATTCGCTGCTATACCGGAGTTGGAATTGACGACCCGGGTTCCGTTGTAAAAGTAGATTTTACACAGCGTGGATTCCATGCAATGATCCTTTCAAAAACAGAAGGAACCGTTTACATTGATCCTTATGCAAATGGAAATCAGGAATACTATGTAGTCTATAATAAAAAAGACTACCTCCCCAAGAAAAGCGATTCTTTTGCTTGTTTGGCTGAGCCGGAAGCAGGCATCGAGATCAAGGAAGGCGTAAGTACCCACCCTGCAGATGAGCAGGCAGAATGGGTGAGTGATTGTCAATTGCGCACCTACCGCCTTGCGTTGGCTTGTACCGGCGAGTATGCACAATTTCACGGTGGATCTGTTCCTTCTGTGTTGGCAGCCATGAATACAACGATGAACCGGGTTAACGGGATTTATGAAAATGATTTTGCCGTTACAATGGAAATTATTGCCAACAACGATGAGATCGTTTATCTGGATGCCGGAACCGACCCGTATACCAACAACAGCGGTAGCACCATGTTGGGACAAAACGTGAGCAACCTCAACTCCGTAATCGGTTCGGCAAACTACGATATTGGCCACGTATTCAGCACTGGTGGTGGTGGTATCGCCGGCCTTCGGGTAGTATGTACATCCAATAAGGCTCGCGGTGTAACCGGTGGAGGTTCTCCGGTTGGGGATCCATTTGACGTAGATTATGTGGCACATGAAATGGGGCACCAGTTTGGAGGCAACCACACACAAAACAACAACTGCAACCGGGTAGCTTCCGCATCTATGGAACCCGGAAGTGCATCGACCATTATGGGATATGCAGGTATCTGCAACCCTAACGTACAAAGCAATAGCGACGATTATTTCCATGCCATCAGCATGCAGGAAATTGGCAACTACATTACCAACAACAGCGGCAACAACTGTCCGGTAAAAACTGTTACCGGCAACAATGCACCAGTGGTAAATGCAGGAGCAAATTATACCATTCCGCGTTCGACACCGTTTGCACTGACTGCAGACGCAAGCGATGCCGACGGCGATGCAATCACGTACAACTGGGAGCAAATGGACCCGGAGTTTGCAACCATGCCTCCCGTTTCTTCCAATACAGGAGGCCCGATGTTCCGTTCCTTTAAGGCGGTTGACAGTCCGACCCGTTACTTCCCACGTCTTTCGGATTTGGTGAACAATACCAACTTCCAGTGGGAGGAATTGCCCAGCGTTGCACGAAATATGAATTTCCGTGTTACCGTTCGCGACAACTATGCAGGAGCAGGCTGTACGGACGAAGACGATATGGTAGTAACGGTAACGGCCAGTTCAGGTCCGTTTGTAGTTACCGCTCCAAACACCTTGTTGACCTGGTTGGTTGGTTCTCCAGAAACCATTACCTGGGATGTGGCAGATACCGACATGGCTCCGGTAAGCTGTGCCAACGTACAAATTTACCTGTCGACAGACGGCGGCTTTACCTATCCGATTCTGGTAGCTGATAACGTACCAAATATTGGAACGGCTTTGATCAATGTTCCAAACGTAGAGTCTACCCAGTGCCGCATCATGGTAAAAGGTGCGGGCAATATTTTCTTTGACATTTCAGATGAAAATTTCACGATTGAGTTGCCGCCTGTGCCAACATTTGTGATTACTACAGATCCAGCCTCTGATGCAGTTTGTGCTGGCGATTCTGTTAACTTCACCATTCAGGCGACTGCCATTCTCGGCTTCGCTGACCCGGTTGATTTTAGTGTAACAGGAGCCCCCGCAGGCGCTACTGTGAATGTCAGCCCGGTGGTCATTACTCCCGACGGAGAGGTGACCGTTACCATCAGTGGTCTGACTACCGATATGGCAGGGGATTATACCCTGGAGTTTTCAGCAATTTCAGGTGCCATCACCCGCACGGGCAGTGCCAACCTGACTGTTTATCCTGGTGCTCCCGCAGTAACAGCTACGCAGGTATCCCCGTTGAACGGCGAACTGGGTGCAAGCTCAATGGCTGTATTAAGTTGGGGCGCAGTTCCTTTTGCAGCAGAATACCACTTGCAGGTAGCAACCAGTCCTACGTTTTCTGTGGGCAGTCTGATTGCTGACATGGTACTGGCCGACACATTTGCATCGGTATCTACTCCGGATGCTGAAACCATTTATTACTGGCAGGTACAAGCTGGCAACCTGTGTGGAAACAGCGATGTTTCGGCCATTTGGGCTTTCCAAACAGGCACCCTGGATTGTGGCCATGTTTTTGAAAGTGCAGATATTCCGCAGACAATTGATGATGTAGCCGTAAATACAGCAGTTTCTACTTTGGAAATTACCGACGCGGCTATCGTTGGTGATGTAAATGTGAGCCTCAGTGCAAGCCACAGCTGGGTGGGTGACCTAGGCGCATTGCTGATCTCTCCATCCGGAGACTCCAGCATACTCTTTGACCAACCAGGTGTTCCTGCCGACCAGTTTGGCTGTAACGGAGATGATGCATCGCTGACATTTGACGACGATGCATTCCAAACCGCTGCACAACTGGAAGATGCCTGTAACCCTGTCCCTCCGGCACTCAACGGAAGTTTCCAGCCAATTGGATCGCTGGCAGCATTCAACGGTACGCAACTAAGCGGAACATGGACCCTACAGGTTTCAGATAGCTATGCAGAAGATGGTGGAAGTCTGGATGCATGGAGCCTTGAATTCTGCTACGTGGTAGCCACTCCAGATGCCGCTTTGATCAACAACAATGTTCTTCAAGTACCAACTGCAGGCACTGGAACTATAACTACAGCCTTGCTGGAGGCCCAACTCACAGGAACAAGCGATCAGGGCCTTTATACCATCATGGTAGTTCCACAAAACGGAACGTTGATGCTGTCTGGAATGGCACTTGGGCTTGGCGACAGCTTTACGCAGGCTGATATCGACAATGGCAACCTGAGTTACGAGCACAATGGAAATGCTTCCATTAGCGATAACTTCACCTTCCACTGTTTGGATCAAAACAACGGCGCCTGGTTCCAAAACGGCGTTTTCCAAATTGAAATATTGACAAACACACTGGCAGCTACTGCTGCTGTTGTACAGGAACTGGATTGTTTTGGTGATAGCGACGGACAGATCGAGGTTAGTCTCACCGGAGGCTACGATCCATTTACATACAGTTTGAATGGTGGGGCAGATCAGTCTTCTCCATTGTTTGAAAACCTGCCTGCGGGCGATTACACTGTTGTGATCACCGACAATTTTGGGTTCACTGCCGAAACAGGAGTCATTACCATTGCCTCTCCGGATGAATTGACTGTGAGCGGTTCTGTAGATGCTGCAGTTGTTACTGCTACAGGAATGGGCGGTACCGGCAACCTGGAGTACAGCCTGAATGGCGTGGATTTCCAATCGGGCAATGAATTCACCAATGTATCAAATGGAATTTACACCCTGACGGTAATGGATGAAAATGGCTGTACAGCCACAACCGAAGTGATCGTAGCGGTCGATGCTATCGTGGCTACTACTTCAGTTGAATCCAATGTAAGTTGTAATGGATTGAGCGATGGCTCCATCAGCGTAACAGCAGCGGGCGGTATCGCTCCACTGCAATACAGCATAAACGGAGTGGATTTCCAAAGTGACCCGCTTTTTGAAAACCTCCCAGCAGGCAGCTATACCGTTACGGTAATGGATGCAGTCGGAACTACCTCGACTTCAAATCCGGTAGATGTAAGCGAACCTACCCTTCTGAACGGAACCACCAGCGTAACGCTCAACGTTATTACCGTTGATGGAATGGGTGGTACCGCACCGTATGAATACAGTTTTGAAGGTGGGGCATTTAGCGATGTAAATGTCTTCCCGGGTCTGGCCAATGGAACCTATTCCATTGAAATCCAGGATGCAAATGGTTGTACCATTACGCTTGATGCAACGGTAAACGTAGCCGCTCTCGCATTTTCCGGATTCACTGCCGACCAAATCCTGTGTTTCGGCGGCACTACAACCGTGACACTGGAAGGACAAGGTGGTATCCCACCGTATGAGTACAGCATTGATGGCGGTGCTTTCCAGAGCAGCAATGAGTTTACCGGAGTAGGGGCAGGGTTGCATACCCTCACTATCAAGGATGCCGTTGGGACAGAAGTATCTGTTGACCTGACAATCTCAGAACCAACAGCACTTACTGCTGCTGTCAATATCGTTGGAAATGACATTGACGCACTGACCGCTGCCGGGGGAACTCCTCCGTACACGTATGTACTGGATCCAGCCTTGCCTACCGACCTCATGGATATTCCAAATGGCACCTACACCATTATGGTAACTGATGCCAACGGATGTACCTATGATCTTGAATTCACCATCGACTACACCGTGGTTTCAGGTACTGCAAGTGGAACTAACCTTCTCTGCAATGGCGATGCAAGTGGTGTAATTACTGCTGCTGGTGCCAATGGAACCGCTCCTTACCAATATGCATTGGATGGCGGAGCATTCCAGGCCGATGGTACCTTCACCGGACTTGGTGCTGGAATGTACACCATTACTATCCAGGATGCAATTGGCGATGAATTCACTGTGAATGTTACGCTTACAGAGCCAGTCGCTATCAACGCTACCGCCGATGTTGTTATGAATACCATCACGGTTACAGCCAACGGCGGTACAGCACCACTGATGTACAGCATCAATGGCACCGACTTCCAGGCTTCAGAGGTCTTTGCCGACCTGGCAAACGGAAGCTATGATGTGACAGTCATGGATGCCAACGGATGTACATTTGTTATTGAAAATGTTATGGTGGTCGTAGATGGCACTCAAAATCTCGCCAGCGAATGGGGCCTGGTAATAATGCCAAACCCTAGCGCAGGATTGTTCCGCATCCATATGACGCAAGCACCAGGAGGCGACCTTCAGGCAGATGTTCTGGACGCTACCGGGCGCCTGCTTAATACACAAATCTGGACAGGTACCAACATCCAGCAAAACATCGATCTTTCGAACCTGCCTCAAGGCAACTATACCTTACGTATCCGCAGCAAACACGGCGTAGCCGCTGTTCGCCTGAGCGTGATCCGGTAGTGAAAATTTATTGATTAGCAACAAAGCCTCCATGCGTTTTCGTGTGGGGGCTTTTTTATTAGTCAGAGTTTGTTTAATCGGGGCGCTGCGCTTACCCTTGTTGATTTGTTGATGCGCCCTTTGGGCTTGGATGATTTGTTGAGTTTTTTTGTTGAAAACAATCCCACTGTTTATCAATCAAAAATCAAATCTGAAACCGGATGTCATATAATTGGCATTGGGGAATAAAACCACTCCGTAGCTGGCAAAATATTTTGGTTTCATTTTGTTAAAAAAATGCTTTCGGTATGTTGGACTAGTTAAGTCTGGTTAATCTCTGTTAGGGGCAGGTTAATCAGCAAAAAGCAGAGGGTTTGGGGCTATAGATTTGTGCTATCGTCAAACCTTAATTTTTTTATCATGAAAAAAATCTTTCTTGTTTTTTGCTTCTTTCAACTTGTAAGTACACTCTTTTCACAGACCCCAGAAGTCGACCTGTCTTTTGGTCAGTCAGGCTGGGTTCAATGCCCTCAACAACCTGGTTCGGGCCAGTTGGTTCAGGCTGTGGCTACAAAAGCCGATGGAGGCATCATTGTGAGTGGAAACCGAATTTCCTCCAATGGTGGCTTTCAAATTCAGCCAGTAGTCTGGGCTTTTTTGCCGAATGGCGCACCGGATTTGGCATTTGGAACAAATGGTGTTGCAGTGTTGGATCTACCATTTCCGATTACCCTTCTAACAAAAGGCCTAATCATTCAAGACAACGGAAACATTCTATTGTCAGGAGTTTTCCTCGATTCGCTGGAAATCGAGCGGCCACTGGTTATCAATCTATTACCCGACGGATCCCTCGATCTCGGCTTTGGTTATTATGATATGGGGTTTCAGGATATTAGTATCCATTCTGCTTTTTCCTCGGGAGTAGCGGTTGATTTAAAAAAGCACCCCAATGGAGAAGTGCTTGTTCTCAACGATGTGGTTCCATTGGATACAACTACAGTAAAAAAGCAAGTTTATATTTGCAGTTTAGATGTTGAATTTGGAACTGTCAGTGTACTTTATGGGAGTGATCCGATTGGAACAATGATTGGAACGGATCCAATCACTCAGGCTAGTTCATTTGAAATAGAAGATGATGGCAGCCTGACCATTCTTATGAATGCGACGTTTGCCGAAGGCGAGTGGCCAGTAAAAATGCTGCTTTCTCGCCTGGATTTTTATGGTGAGCATGATGTAAATTATGGAGATACAGGCAATGTAGCGATTGATACTTTTAGCCAGGCAACTTTTGGACTTTGCTCTGCTATGCAAGCTGATGGAAAGATGGTTGTAGGGATGGTTGATGAAGAACTCCGCTTCAAAGTGGCTCGGTTTGAAACAGACGGAAGCCTGGATGAGACTTTTGGAACAGGTGGTTTCTACTATGACTCTACGACAGATTCCGGTTTAATTCCGGTTGCACTTACGGTACTGGATGATGGAGAAATATTGATCACTGCAACCCAGGAGAATCTACTGTACTCCATAGCACTTATTCAGGTAACGGCACATGGCCAACTGGACTCGGACTTTGGTGACGGCGGTTATGCGCAATTTGATTATGGTGGCAACGCTACAGAACCGCAGGCATTTTGTAAAATAGATGACTCACGCTTCTTGGTTGCTGGATTTGCCATCGATGAAAATGACGAAAGCATCAATGTGCTGTGTAAAGTGATTATAGAGGCCAAATCTCAGGCTGATAATCTCTTAGCTCAATCCGTGGATATTCAAATTCAACCCAATCCGGTTTCCAGCCACTTTACCCTGAATTTTTCCGAAGAAATCGATCAACTTGAGCGTGTCGAATTGCTCGATCAGGCGGGCAGAATCGTTCAGGTTCTCGTAATGAATCAAGTCGGCGTCCAATCCGGAAGCCAACACTATGAGATCAACCCAGACTTGCCCATGGGGATGTATTACCTGCGTGTTTGGACTAAAGAATCATTTACGACCCTGCCTTTGATAAAAGCAAATGGACAGTAAGGAATAAAAACCCTAGGATGATACGTTGAAACTAGTTGTCAGCGGGCAAGTGGTCAGTGGTCAGAAATTGTTTATTCTTAAAACTGACCACTGACAACTAGTTTCAACAAATCATCCTAGCCCCGCCAGGGGCGTATCATCAAATCATCAATTCCAATAAACAAATAAACAAGGGCAAGCGCAGCGGCCCGAATAAACAAGGCCCGAAGGGCCGACTAAACAATTTCTGGCCACTATTCTCTATATTTAAGCCATGAGAATTGAGTTTGAACATAGAGACAAACGCTATGAGGCCGACCTGAGCAAAGGCCGCGACCTTTCAATCCCCATCAGCAATGGAACCGAGAATCCCAATTGCTTTTGGGCACCCATGCCTGTTTTTTCTCCGGTCCGGGCTGGCGATTTTGTGGGCAGCACCGCAGAGGGAGGCCCGTTGAATTTTTACAACGTCGCCTTTAACCCACATGGCAACGGAACCCATACCGAGTGTATGGGCCACATTTCAAACGAAGGGCAAACCATCGTAAATACCCTCAAACAATTTCACTTCCCAACCCTGCTTGTTAGTTTGTTCCCGGAAAAATCTGAAAACGGGGACCGAATTTTCTATAAAAAACGCTTTGAGGAAATTGAAGATTTACACCTGGTGGAAACCCTGATTGTGCGAAGCCTGCCCAATGGAAGCTGGAAAAAAACGCACAGCTATTCAGGAACCAATCCGCCGTATTTTGAGGCCGCGGCCATTGAATACCTCGTCGAAAACGGGATAAAACACCTGCTGATAGACCTCCCTTCAGTCGACAGAGAAGAAGATGGCGGGGCACTCAGCGCACACCGGGCTTTCTGGATGCTGCCAGAAGCGGGTGACAATCCCGACCCTGCACGCAGAAACTGCACCATTACCGAAATGATTTATGCCGCTGATGACATCAAGGACGGCCTGTATCTTCTGAATATTCAGACAGCCTCCTTCCGGCTGGATGCAAGTCCATCCAAACCGGTTATTTTTCCAATGAAATTAATTTAAAAAACGGCTTTATGCGTCGAAGCTCACCACAATCCGCTTGGATTTCGGGTGTGACTGGCAGGTAAGCACATAACCCGCTTCGAGTTCGTCGGGTTCAAGTGCGTAGCAAACTTCCATTTCCACTTCTCCTTCGAGGACCTTGGCTTTGCAGGTACTGCAAACGCCACCTTTGCATGAGAAGGGCAAATCGGCCCCGGCACGCATGGCCGCATCCAGAATGGTGCTTCCGTCTGAAGGAAGTTGGAAATCAAACTGCATATCATCCTGAATAACCGTAACGGAGGCATCTACCGAATTGGCAGAACGCGTGCTGGCCATCGGATCAACTTTTTTCTTAGAACCAGGCGTGGTAAAGAGCTCAAAATGGATTTTTGACGCCGGAACATCCAGTCCTTCCAGCGTTTCTTTTACATCAAAAATCATTTCCTCCGGTCCACACAGGAAGTAGGCATCCACTTCATCTGGCTGGAAAAACACCTTGCCGTAGGCCTGGCATTTTTCACCATTGATGCGCCCATAAAACAAGTCGCTCCCCAACATTTCCCGGCTCAAAACATGGTGAACCGACAAACGGGATGGGTACAGATTCTTGAGTTCCTCCAGTTGTTCATGAAAAATGATGCGGTCAAAACTCCGATTGCCATAAAAAAGTACAAAGCGGCTATTCGGCTCCTGGTGCAGCGTGGTTTTTAAAATAGACATCACCGGAGTGATCCCGCTTCCCGCTGCAAATGCGACATACATTCTGGATTGTGCCGGGTCCAGTTCCGTAAAAAACCGTCCTTGTGGTGGCATGACATCCAGCGTATCGCCAGGTTTGAGTTGCTCGTTGGCAAAGGTGCTAAACAATCCACCCGGAACTTTCTTTATCGCTACACGCAGTTCGTTCTCATGAACGCCGGTGCAAATGGAGTAGGAGCGGCGGGTATCTTCGCCTTGTATCTGGGTGCGGAGCGTCAGGTACTGGCCCTGAGTAAACTGAAAAAGAGTTTTCAGTTCTTCAGGAACATCAAATGAGACAGAAACGGTGTCGACGGTCTCACGGGTACAAGCGCGAACAGTAAGGGGATAAAATTTGGTTGTGGCTGACATGCATCAAAAAGTTGTGGAGTTTCCGAATACAAAAAGGGGCTTTTGTATGCAGGAATTGTTTCCGGGCTCAAAGGTAGCAAGGAAACCGTGAGCAAGCTGCTTATTTTGAAAAAAATGATGCACAACTGCCTTATGGAAACAAAAAAAGGTGAAGGCACGAGACGCACTCATGCCTTCACCTCAGGACCAGCCCGAAGGCAAGTCACTGTATGTTTACTGCCTAACGGTGATACCGATTAGGACAGGCCGTTGACAAAACGAGACAAGCCGCTCTTCAAGTTGGCTGCTTTGTTGCGGTGGATGCTGCCACGCTTAGCCAATTTGTCGATCATGCTTACCACTTTTGGCAAAAACTCAGCAGCCTCTTTCTGAGAAGTGAGGTCACGGAAGTTTTTGATTGCCGTACGGGTAGACTTCTTGTAGTAACGATTTTGCAGGCGACGCTTGTTCGTCTGACGGATTCGTTTTAATGCGGAACGGTGGTGAGCCATATTACGCTAATGATAACTAAAAATGATAAAAAAATAATTCCAGTTTTTTCGGGGCGGCAAAGGTATTGCTTTTTGTCAAAAAAATAAAAACAAGTTCATTTTTTATTCTAAAAACTTTTTCACCCAAATGCCGTTTTGCACAAAAACGGGGTTCAACGAATTTATCGAAGGACAAAACCGGACAGTCCCATATAAAAAGTTGATTTTTTCTTCAATTTATTATCGGCTCCTGCATACCATGCATCCCTTTTTGTCCTATTTTTGCAGGAATTTGCCTTAACCTATTGATTACTAGGCAACTAAGAACGAGGCCCAAGTTGTAATTTTAAAATAACAATGCGACAAGCCCCATTCTTTCCAAATAAAAATTGAGTCAGATTTTTTCTGCCAAATGATATTCTAAAAAAGCAAACCAAGCAGTATATACACATTCAAGAAATGAAAGATTTTTCGGCCGTTTCAAACGCACATCCACAGTACATCGAGAACATGTATCAAAGTTGGCTCCAGGATCCAGCATCCGTAGAAGCCGACTGGCACGCCTTTTTCAAAGGTTTTGATTTCGCCATGCAATCCGGCAACGGACATGCCACCTCCGGAAGCACCGGTTCTTCCTCCGACCTTCAAAAGGAATTTGCAGTAATCGCCCTCATCCACGGATACCGTTCCCGCGGGCACCTGCTTTCCACCACCAACCCACTCCGCCCCCGGAAAGACCGCAAGCCCCATTTGGATCTGGCCGATTTTAACCTCACCGAAGCGGACCTCGACACACCCTTTGCTGCTGGCAGCACCCTCGGCATGCCCAACGCACCCCTGCGTGATATTTTGGCCCGACTAAAAAAATTATACTGTGGAAACATTGGCTTTGAAAGCATGCACATCCACCAACAGGAGCGGAAAATGTGGCTGCGCGAAAAAGTTGAAGGCCGCAACCTTGCCGACGACTATGGCTTTCCCGTAGAAAAGAAAAAACGCATCCTCAGCAAATTGAACGACGCTGTTGGATTTGAGCAGTTTTTGCACACCAAGTTCGTGGGCCAAAAGCGATTCTCCCTCGAAGGCGGCGAATCCCTGATTCCTGCACTTGATGCCATCGTGAACCGGGCAACTGAAACGGAAATCCCTGTGGATGAAGTGGTAATCGGTATGGCACACCGCGGCCGACTCAATGTATTGGCCAATACCCTGGGCAAAACCTACGAGCAAATCTTCTCGGAGTTTGACGGAAAAACCATCCCAGACCAGAGTTTTGGATCGGGCGACGTAAAATACCACCTCGGGTTTTCTTCCCAAATCCAAACCCTCAACGGCCACAATGTGTACCTCAAACTGTTGCCCAACCCTTCGCACCTCGAAGCGGTTGACCCCGTTGTACAGGGTTACGCTCGGGCGAAAGCCGATGCACTGTTGGATTCAGAATACGACAAAATCCTTCCTATCCTGATTCACGGAGATGCAGCGCTGGCCGGACAAGGTATCGTATACGAACTCATTCAAATGAGCCAGCTTGAAGGCTACTATACAGGTGGAACCATCCATTTCGTAGTGAACAACCAGATTGGCTTCACCACCAGTTGGTCTGACGCGCGTTCCAGTTCCTACTGTACGCAGGTAGCGGAGGTTGTACAGGCACCCGTTTTCCACGTTAATGGTGACGACCCAGAGGCCGTGATTTTTGCGGTGGAACTGGCAACCGAATACCGCCAGCACTTCAACTCTGATGTGTTTATTGATATGGTGTGCTACCGCAAATACGGACACAACGAAAGCGACGAACCTCGCTTTACAAACCCGGATTTGTACAAACTCATCAACAAGCATCCCAATCCACGGGAGGTGTACAACAACATTTTGGTGAAGCGCGGAGAAGTTGACGGCAAACTTGCAAAGGTGATGGAAAAGGAATTCCGTGCCAACTTGCAGGCTCGCCTCGACGAAGTTCGTCAGAAACCACTACCTCACCAGTACCAGGAAACAGACCAGGCATGGCGGCAGTTGGAATTTGCCCGCGACGATGCATTCTTCCAGGAATCACCAGCAACCGGCATCGACAAAAAAGACCTTGATAAACTCATCGATCACCTGTTGCAGTTGCCGGAAGATTTCAAGCCTTTGCCACAAATTTCTAAGGTCATGGAGAACCAGCGCAGCCTTGTATCCGAAGGCAAAATTGACTGGGCACTGGCCGAACTGGCAGCATATGGCTCAATTTTGATGGAAGGAAAAGATGTGCGCATGAGTGGTCAGGACGTAAAACGCGGAACCTTCAGCCACCGCCACTCCTGTCCGGTAGATTTGGAGACCAACCACCAGATCAACCGATTGAACGGAATCACTGAAAACCAGGGCCGTTTTTTAATTTACAACTCCCTGCTTTCCGAATACGCTGTGCTCGGATTTGAATATGGATACGCCCTCGCTTCGCCTGAAAATCTGGTGATCTGGGAGGCGCAGTTTGGCGACTTTGCCAACGGCGCTGGTACCATTATCGACCAGTTTGTTTTTGCAGGTGAAGAAAAATGGCGCCGGATGAACGGATTGGTCATGTTGCTTCCTCACGGATACGAAGGACAGGGACCGGAGCACTCCAGCGCACGCCTGGAGCGATTCCTCCAGGGCTGTGCGGAGAACAACATCACCGTTGCCAACCTCACAACTGCCAGCAACCTGTTCCACATTCTGCGTCGCCAATTGGCTCGTCCGTTCCGGAAGCCACTGGTGATCATGTCCCCAAAATCTGCACTTCGCGCGCCCTACAACCTGGGCAACCTGAGCGATTTGGAGACCGGAAACAAGTTCCACGAACTGTACGACGACGAACAGGCAAAAGCAAGCAAGGTAAAACGACTGTTGGTATGTACAGGCAAGGTGTACTATGACTTGCTCAAACGCCAGCAAGACGATAAGCGCGACGACGTTGCAATTGTACGCCTCGAACAGATTTACCCATTCCCACGCAAGCAATTCGAGCAGCTGCGCAAAAAGTACAGCAAAGCTGAATTGGTATGGGTTCAGGAAGAACCGCGCAACATGGGCGCCTGGGGATATCTGATTCAGGAGGCCGGAGAATTCGGATGGAAATGCATCAGCCGCAAGGCCGCAGCATCCCCTGCCACAGGCTATCCAAAACTCCACATCAAGCAGCAAGAAGAAATCGTCGACCAGGCCTTCTCCTAAACACCCGTACAGACGCCCTACTAGGGCGTCTCCAACGAATGCAAATAAAAAAAACTAAGGGCGCCCCAGTATCCAAGGGCGCCCTTAAAAACACATCCTCAACCCAGGGCCAAGGCCGGGCAAAACACCTGAGTCTCCCAAAATCCAAATCCTAATATGAAAACCAGACAAATCATCCTCACTGCCACCTTTTCATTTTGCAGCTACTTCTTATTTGCCCAGGAAGGAACGCCACCAGCACAGGAAAGCAAGGCAAACACGGAGGTGTACAACGAGCATGCATTGGATAAAAAGCCGGAGTTTCCCGGCGGTGAGCAAGCCATGCTAAAGTTTCTTGCCGAGCACATTTATTATCCACCATTGGCACGAGAAAATGCCATTCAGGGAATGGTTGTTGTTAGTTTTATTGTGGAGCCCGACGGTAAAACTTCATCCACAACCATCAAACGGGATATTGGCGGTGGTTGTGGGAAGTCCGCAGTTAAGGCAATTTCCGAGATGCCTAAATGGAGTCCGGGAATGCTGAACGGAGAGGCCGTACGCAGTAGTGTAGTATTGCCCGTACGGTTTTATCTTGGCGGAGGTGCATCCAGTCCCGGCATCACTCCTGCTCAGTTTGGAGAGAACCAAACCGATCTGGAATCCTACATTCAGACAAACATAAAATATCCCAAAAAGGCAATCAAAAAGAAAAAGGAAGGAGTTGTTCGTATTCGCTTGTACATTGATTCGGAAGGTAAACCACGATCGGTTCAGTTAGATAAAGGGTTTTACCCACCGTGCGACAAGGCTGCATTGAACCTGGTTAAAAACATGCCAAACTGGAAGCCACAAAAAGACAGCAGTGGTACGCCGCAAAAATCACAAACAGTTGTGTTGGAAATCCCGTTTAAACTGCCCAATTGACAGGTATATGGTTGTCAGGTTTCTGGTTTACTTGCTTACCCCACCTACCGCTCCCGAACAAAAAGCGCCTGAATGGTATCCCGCAGGAGCGTCTTTCGTTCTGCAGCCACTTCAACGGCATCCAATTGTGCAAATGCCGCTTGTTGGAATCGCATTTGTTCCTCAGCAATGAGTTCAGGGATGCGGTTTCGGTTGAATAGCTCGCGGACAGCGGCGACCTTCTCTTCCGGATTTTCAGAACCGCTTTGCATCCACTGTGCCAGCTCCTTGCGGTCGGCCTCCGAGGCAACTTCCAGGGTTTTCAAGACCAGCAGGGTCTTTTTATTTTGCAAAATATCGCCTCCAACCTGCTTCCCAAACTTCTCCGGATCGCCATAAGTATCCAGCAAATCATCCTGGATTTGAAAGGCAACACCAGCCATTTTGCCGAATTCGTACAAGCGTTCGGCATCGGTACGGGATGCGCCGCCACAGACTGCGCCCATTTGCAGGGATGCTCCCAACAAAACCGCCGTTTTGAGTTCGATCATTTTCAGATATTCCGGAATTGACACCTCACTTCTCGATTCAAAATCAATGTCTAATTGCTGGCCTTCACATACCTCCATTGCCACCTGGTTGAATTGGTCCAACAGCTCAGGAACAACGGATTTATCTGAAACAGAAGCCAGGGCTTTGTAGGCATAAATCAACATCACATCGCCGCTCAGGATTCCGGTTGTATTGTCCCATTTCGTGTGTACAGTAGCTTGTCCCCGCCGCAGTGGTGCCTCATCCATAATATCATCGTGAATGAGTGAAAAATTATGGAACAATTCCACTGCCCAGGCGACCGGCAGGGCCCGGTCAGTATCGTCTTCAAACAAGCCGCAACCCAACAAGGCCAACGCCGGGCGCATGCGCTTTCCCCCAAGCGAAAGAATATAGGAGCAGGGCTCATAAAGCCGAGCCGGTTGAGCAGGAAATGGATTCGCTGCGCCATACGCACTAATTCGATCAAGCAGGGTTGCCAAGGATGCCATATTGAGTTCTTTTCAACAAAGGTAAAGTTTAGTGGTCAGCGGGGTAGTAGTCAGTGGTTAGAAATTGTTTAATCGGCTCTCCGAGCCTTGTTTATTCGGGCCGCTGCGCTTGCCCTTGTTTATTTGTTAATTGAAATTGATGATTTGTTGATACGCCCTTCGGGCTAGGATGATTTGTTGATGTTGTTTATTCGTTTCGTTCGCCTCTGCGAGGCTCTGTTTATTTGTTTATGTTGGTGGTTTGTAGGGGCAAGGCTTGCCCTTGCTCAAGAATGGTAAACAAATAAACAAGGGAAAGCACAGCGTCTCGAATAAACAAGGCCCGCAGGGCCAAATAAACATCAACAAATCATCCTAGCCCGAAGGGCGTATCAACAAATCAACAAGAACGGTGCATAGGCAGGGTGCCTGGATTATGCTTATTCTGCCTCAACAGGCATTTCGGTAATTACTTTCAAGTGATGGTGTAGGTGGACGGCATAGTCTTCCAGGAGCCAATGAACGGTCTGGCCGGTTCCGTCGGGGAGCAGAATTTTGTTACCAAGCAGGTTTTCCGGCATACGCTCGATGACCCGGCAGATTTGCAGGTTGAGCAATTCCCAAAGTTGCACCAGTTGATCGATATTCATTTCCTGGTAGTCGTTGGCGATTACAAGTCCATCCTGCGGATAGCTGCTGATGGTATGCATGACTTCTCCGGCAGAAATTTCGGAAAAGCGTTTGAGGTTGTTGAGAGCGGAATCAACGAGGTGGCCGAGTTCTTCTTTTTTTGACCATTTGCCTGCGGCCCGGCGATACAACCAATGGGCTTCCGGAATGGAGTGGACCTGAGGTTTTAACAGTTCAATGCCTTCGTTGATCTTGTTGATAATTTGTTGTTGCATGGATGCGCTATTTTATAGAGCGTGGTTGTTCTTACTCCTCTCCGCCGTTGCTATCTTTTTTTAGAACTTCCACATCAAAGCCCAGTTCCTGGAGTTTGTCATTGCTGAGTTCTTCCAGGCTTTTAATTTCCAGGACTTTTCCCTCTTTGTTTTTAAATGTCACAATCATATTCTCCTGCTGGTCGGAAGCAGCCTGATCCCGATCTGCCTGCAGCGCAAGCCGTGCTGCTTCTCTTTGTGCTTGTTCGTACTGTTCGAGCGCCCGACGCTCCTTTTCCTGTGCTTCGCCGATTTCGCGTTGCAGTTCGGCATTGGTTTCAACCGACTGGCCCAGCAGGCGGCGGAGTTCTTCTACCTGTGCTTTCGCGGCAGCAAGTTCATTTTCCTTGCTTTTTTTTGACTCCTCTGCTTTTTGGGCTTCGAGGCGAGCCCGCTCGGCTTGTTCCCGGCGAGCCAGCTCATCGCTTGCAACCAACTGCTGGCAATTGTGGAGCGACAACAGTTTTTCCAGGCTGACGATGTCCACTGAAACGATGTAGTCGACTTTGAATTGATCGGAGCTGGCATAGACTTCGCCATCTACGCTAAAAGCGACACCACTGATATTGGTTTCAGCGTCAACTTTCTGGTAGGCTCTGGTATAAACCGTCGTTAGTTTGGCTGAGCGAATATAGTGTGTTTTTTGCTTGACCTCATCCGATACATTGTTGGATGCCTTGCAAATTTCGATGTATGGGATATAGTCCTCAGGCAGAAAAGCGACAGCAATGTCTGTAATCACCAGTTCGTAAATGGCATCACGCCCAATTTTTGTGGAGGCGATGCAATAGGCACCATTGAATCGGAATTTGGAATTGACCTTAGAACTGTAAATGACATCCGAGGTGGACGTGGTGATGATGGGCGGCTTGCCCTCTTTTACAAACCGGGTGAGGACGGAAGTTTTGTTGTCGTCAATGATTACCATGGAACCCACTAGTTGGTCGATGTTATTGACAAATCCGGCCAGGCCTTTGATAAAGGTCCGGCTTTTATAAGAAGCAGGAAGATCGAAGCCCAGTTTTACCGAACTGAGTTTTATTTTTCTGGAATATTGTGCCTGAACAGGCGAGAGGCCCAGGCCCAGGGCCAGAGCGAGCAGGAAGATCGTTTTTTTCATGTGCGGCGGCAAAATTAATTACGGGTGCGTTGATTGTCAGTCTGAATAATACAGAGTGAATTTCCCCTTCAAAACATCCTGGATTCTCGGCCTCCTATATCTGGGAGGCGCCAGTAAAATTAACAAGAATCCAATTGTTCCCAATAACGAAAAATTAGAAAATCCATTGCCTGTTTGTCGTGGTTTCTCACTGGGTTTCGGGACAAGGGCTGAAACCTGTTACGAATGCAGGTTTGCGATGATGAAATTTTGCCCCCATTATAGAGACGTGATTCATCGCGTCTGTTCGGGTAGGTCGGTTATTTAATGGAATTGCCAGGTCGTTTCACTACTTTTGCATTTTTCCAACAAAGAGCATTATATGTTTATATCAGGTATACAACAAGTAGGAATTGGTGTCGCAGATGTACATGCGGCATTTAAATGGTATCGGCAGCATTTCGGTATGGATTTGCCGATTTTTGAGGAGGCCGCTACTGCAGCCCTTATGCTGCCATACACCGGAGGTCAGCCACAGGATCGGCACGCGATTCTGGCAATCAACCTGCAAGGCGGTGGCGGAATGGAAATCTGGCAGTATACCGGACGGACACCAGAAGCCCCTGCATTTGAACCTCAATTGGGTGACCTGGGAATTTACCTGGGTAAAATCAAATGCAAAGAGGTTACTGCATGTTTCCTGGATTTGGAAAAAAAAGGCGTAGAAATGCTTGCCCCCATCGCAGAGCGACCAGATGGAACCCTGCATTTTTATGTACGTGATCCCTGGGGCAATCCATTCGAAATTGTAGAGAGCGAAAGCTGGTACCGCAGCGACCTGTCTGCTTACACGGGTGGAATGTATGGTGCCACTATTGGCGTATCCGACATGGATACTTCCGTGGCTTTTTACAATAACGTGCTTGGCTACGACAAGGTGCTCTACGACGAGACCGGAACCTTTGATGATTTCCAGGGGTTGCCCGGTGGCGAGCGTGCCTACCGTCGTGTTTTACTCGGGCACAGCCAGGCCCGGAAAGACCTTTCAGTGATTTGTTTGGACAAACTGAAATTGAGTTGGTACAGGCCATCGACTACAGTCCGCGAAAAATTTATGAGAACCGTTTCTTGGGGTGATCTTGGCTTCTATTCACCTCTGTTTTGATATCACTGGCATGGAGGAAATGAAAGCCCATTGCGAAGCCCTGGGGCATCCGTTCACAGTGGACTCAAGTGGCAGTTTTGATATGGGTGAGGCAGCAGGATACTTTTCCTACATCGAAGATCCGGATGGTGCCTTGATCGAGCTTGTGGAAACGCATAAAAATCAAATTTTGGAAAATCGGTTGGTATCTCAACTTGCGGAAGCGCCCTGATCCGGAGAAGCCCTTTGCCCCGCTTTTTCGCTCTCGGAATGACCCGGGTAAAAGACTAAAAGCCTGTTTGGGAAACTGTGTTTAAGCTGATTTTTAAACAAACACATTCCAATCTGTTTATTTTTTGTCAATGAAAGTTTAATGGGGAAGGAACTCTGGTTTCGGCCTTATTTTTTTGGGTCTAAAAGTTCAACAGTCAAAAAAAATCTATAAACCAAGAATTAAAAGCATGCGATTTATTCAAACGTTTATTTTCTGTTTTCTGATTTTCGGTTCACTCGGTGCACAATCCGCCTCATCCGGCTCTCAAATCGTTGCAGATATTGAAGGGCTTTCAGCAGGTACAATGAAACTGGTTGGTGTATACGGCGATCGAAATTACCCGGGCGGATTCCTGCCTGTAGATGCAAATGCACATTTTGGTTTTCGAAGCGGGAAGAGGCTTTGCCTGCGGGTTTTTATACCTTTTCCTGCCCGGTATGAAGAACTTTTCCATATCTGATGGGAGAAGATCAGGAATTCCAGATTCGGGCCAAGGTCAACGACATTATGGGAACAGTAGAGATAGAAGGTGCACCTGAACCCGAATTGTTTTATAAAAATATGCGGTTTCAATCAGCGCAGGAGCCGGAATTGCGGCAAGTGAGTGCAGTTATGCGCAACAGCCCCGCAGATTCTCCGCAGTTTGAGCAAGCAAAGGCCAGACAAACAGAACTGCTGGATGAACGAAAGGCGCACCTGGAAGAAATCTTTCGAAAATATCCAGATGCATTTTTTACTACGTTTAAACGTTCAGGGCAAAATCCGGACTTTGTCAATTACTACAAACCCAATGGGGATATGGATACCCTGCGGCAGGTAGTGGATTATGAAATCGATTCTGGGATGGTTTTGATTTTGAGGATGAGCGCTTGTTGTACACGTCGGTGCCCGGAAAATAAACTAAAGCGTTACATCAAAGACCTGACACCGCAAAACCGGGATTCCCTGTTGAATGTGGCAGATGCCCTGATTCAAAAGGTACTTCCCTACAAGCCTTACTTTCAGTTCTTTTCCCAACTGGATTGCCTTGCAGTATGAAAATGGAAAAACCACGGTAATGGATGGTGAAGTGGTGTATGTGCACATTATTCAAAAGTACTTCACACCAGAATTGGCATTTTGGGATACCGAAGAGAATCTGGAGAAGTTGCGGAAACATGCCTGGGAAATGGAGGCAAGTCTGCTTTGGAAAAAAGGCCCGGACGTGAATGCTCCCGACCAGTATGGAAAAATGCAGAGCATCTACGAAAAGGATGCCCAACTGATCGTGGTGTTTATGCTTAGCCCACATTGTGAGCACTGTCAGAAACAAGCGCCCGAAATTGAAAAAGCTGTATCAGAAGTGGAAAGACAAAGGCTGGATTTACGGGATTTCAGTCACACTACCGATGAGGAATGGCAGGCTTCTCCTAAAGCGATTCCGTTTCAGTTTTACCAATGTATTTGACCCTACCAATAAGGCCATTTATGCCAAGTATTATGTCGATAATACCCCCGAACTGTATTTGCTCGATCAGGATCGGACCATCGTTGGAAAGAACCTGCATGCCAACCAATTGGAGGTAATGTTTGAACGCTACCTGAAATAAGTCATTCTTACCAGCTATAAAGCAAGCGCCCTCCCGGATAGTATGTTTCGGGAGGGCGCTTCTCTTTTTGATCCAAGCAGGTTTTTAGTTATTCAAATCCCAATTGTATTCCATGTATTGGATACGGGCATTTGAGTCAACCGGGGTAGATGCATAGGTGTTTAGATAGGCGATCAGATCACCGAAATCGCCAGCATACCACTCGAATATTTTGCTGACGGAAATACTGCTTCCGCTTAGTTTATTGTACTGACTGTTGTTGATGAATTGCCGAGCTCGGCGATCCAGCGCGCTGTTCAGATTTTCTGCAGTAAATGCCTGGTTCCAGAGGGGCGGGCAGGATTTTGCTGCGCAGTTTACCGCGAAGTGGATCCGCGCATCTTTAAACTGTGGGCGCAGAATCTCATTTTCAATTTGATTCAGACTGTAGGATTTGCCACCCAATACAATGCGTTTTACATCCCAGGTTTTGCCTCCATCCAATTTCATGATGCTGCTCACCGGGTAGTTTTCTGTGATCAGCTGGATGGTAAATGCATTGTAGGTATTGATCCAGTAGGCCATTTTTTCTTTTCGTGACCAATCGGATTGCGGTGGGTTATCAGCAAGGAGTGCCAGGTAGTGTTCCAGTGCTCTTTTATCGGCCTTAAAACCGGCGTAATTCACCTTCCCACTCGTGCTTACATGCTTCTGAAGAAGTATGTTCCAGTCGGTATGCGATAGTGCTTGTATTTCAGGCTGTACAGCGGGTGGGGGAGGAGGTGTTTCTTCAACGGTTTGTGTTACCTCTGCTGTTGGAGCAGGTGCCTCAGGTGCAGTCTTTACATCGGGTGTGGTCGTTGATTTTTGAGCCGTTTGTTTTTGCTCCTTTACCGGAGTTGAAGCCGTTGGAACCGGGGCCGGTTCTGTAGCATTTTCTTTCGGCGCTTCAACGGTATTTGCTACCTCTTGGTAGGTTGTTGGACTTGATTGCTGTTCGGCTTGTTGAGTTGCTTCCGGATCACCAGATTGACAGGCTAAAATGAACAGGGAAATAAGTAGGCTGCTAAGTTTCATAGTTTATTTTGTGTTGTTAAAATAGGGCTTAAGAGGATGTCTAAAATTCAATTT
>JAWKLR010000033.1:0-44614 GCA_041392625.1 Saprospiraceae bacterium
GTAAATTCACAATTCCAGCAAAGGGGGCTTGTCCTTTTAACAAAAACTAATTGTACCATGGAATTCCAATTTTCGCCTAAAATCAGAAACCCTTTCGGGATTTGCTTGTTTGGAAGTGCAAGTCTACTACTCTATTGTGGGAGTTCCTGGGTGGGCCGAACATTAAAAAACAAAACGTACATTTGCGCTCCCAAATCTATTAAATCCTGTTATGGCTATTATACACTTCAATTTTGAAGACAAATCCATTGAACCCAAACGGGTAGAAGGTGAATTCCTTGATCAATCTATCCTGGAAATTGCCGAAGATCATGATGTGCACCTAAACCACAACTGCGGTGGTGTATGTGCCTGTTCAACCTGCCACGTGTATGTTGAATCCGGCGAAGATTTTCTGGAAGAAATCTCGGACAAAGAAGAAGATTTCATTGATCGCGCCATCAATCCCCGGCTGGAAAGCCGTCTGGGCTGTCAGTGTATATTATTGGAAGAAGACGCCGAAATTACAGTCACTATTCCAGACCAAAGTCAAATCATTGGTCACGAGCACTAAGCCGGAACCCACTCTATTTTGATTTCTTACCTTGAAATTTCAAATTACCAACCATGCCTTTTTCTGATATAGACAATATGCCCATCAATTGGGAGGATCATGAAGACATCGCAATGAAACTGTATGAGCGGTTTGGCGATGAATTTACTGAAGGAAAAATATACCGCATTCGGTTCACCGAATTGCTTGAATGGATCCTGGAAATTCCAAATTTTGAGGGTAAAAAAGAAGACTGCAACGAAGGGCACCTCGAACAAATTCAGGCTGCCTGGGTCTATGAATGGCGCGACAACCAATAAGCCTTTTAGCCAAACCAATTATGGAAAACAAATCGCTCGAACTCGTTCATCTTTTTGATAAACTGGCCGCAATCAAAGCCTTTATTTTTGATGTGGATGGTGTGCTTACGAATAATACCGTTTTAGTGACGGAACAAAACGAGTTTTTGCGTACGATGCACATTCGCGACGGACAGGCGATCAAATGGGCCGTTCAGGCTGGTTACCACATTGGCATCATTACAGGCGGCCGATCTACCGGAGTTGTCGAACGCCTTGCTGGCCTGGGCATTGAGCAGATTTATACCGGCAGGCATGAAAAACATGCGCCCTATCTTCAATTTTTACAAACCTATCAACTGGATGCTACTCAGGTTTGCTACATGGGTGATGACCTCCCGGATTTGCCTGTTATGCGTAAGGTAGGATTACCTGCCTGTCCAAATGATGCCGTGCCCGAAGTAATTGATGCTGCAGGCTATATTTCTCCGATCAAAGGAGGCGCAGGTTGTGTCCGCGACATCATAGAGAAGGTCATGAAGATTCAGGAAAAATGGCCTGAATACTGATTAAGCGCTTTTTAGGAACTTTGGCGAAAAAAAAAGTCGGTGTGCTGCTCGGTCCTGATTTTTTTTGCATCTTTCGGTCATGGAGTTCATTTTGGCTATCCCCCGCCTATTTCGCCTCCCCAACCTGCTGATTGTCTTCCTGACACAGTGGATTCCGTATTGGATTGTTCTCCGCCCGGCCATCCTTAAATCAGGAGCGATTCCGGTTCTGACAGAAGACAGCTTTACCCTCATCACATTAAATACGGTACTGATCACCTTAGGGGGGTACCTGATCAACGACTATTTTGACAAAGACATTGACGCAGTAAATGATCCCGATCGGGTCATCGCAGGTCGGTTGATTCCGGCGGTATTCTTTTTATATTTTTATTGGCTGATTTTATTTGCCACCACCCTGCTTTCAATCCGGATTTACAATCTACTTCCCGGTCCCGGAATGTATTGGCCCCTCTGGGTTTTCCCACTAGTCTCCGGTTGTCTTTTTTTGTATGCAGCATTTTTAAAATGCACGCCCTTGATGGGCAATCTGGTGGTTGCGATCCTCTGCGCGGTGGTACCTGTGATCCTGTTGATTCCGGAAGACCGCCCTATCTGGCTTGGCTCATTTCGGGATCCGGGTGAAATCCATCAGGCAGTGGGGTTGGTTTGGTTGTATGCCCTGTTCGCTTTTATAACAAACTTGTGGAGGGAACAGGTCAAGGACCTGGAAGACTTCCCCGGTGATGCGGCCTGCAAGTGCGCGACTTTGCCTGTAGTAAAAGGGCCTCGTGCTGCAAGAGTTCCGGCTGGGTTTACCGGGCTTTTTGCCAGCATAATGACCCTGTTTTTGATCCTGTTCTGGTCGGAAACACTGGCCCCTTCCTGGCAAATCATTGCCGGCTACCTGTTATTGCTGCTCCCCTCTTTGGTGGCAGCTGCATTTGTCTTTTTTGCCAAGGCCAGAAAACACCACACCATAGCGAGTGTTTTGATAAAAGTGGTCATGATCAGCGGCTTATTTCTGCTGGTACGCTCCTGGCCTTCCCATTTTGATTTAAGTTCCATTCATTTATGAACCAAAAACGCCCTTTAATCCTTGCTTCACAAAGCCCTAGACGCAGTCAATTGCTTCGCGAATCCGGCTTTCAGTTTCAGGTTTGTCCACTTGATGTAGACGAATCCTTCCCGGAAACGATGGCTCCGGAATCCGTAGCACCCTACCTTGCTGAAAAGAAAGCGCTTGCAGGCAAACACCTGCTGACAAACCGGGCAATTTTACTCACCGCAGACAGTGTTGTGATCAAGGGCGGGGTTGTTTACAACAAACCTGCAGATGCCGAGGAAGCATATCAGATGATTGAGGAGCTTGCCGGGGCGCAGCATACGGTGGTTACCGGTGTGTGTCTGTTGGCTGAAGAAAAGCAGGCCGTATTTTCAGGAGTCACTCAGGTTTGGATGGAGGAAATGAGTCCGGAAGAAATCCGGTTTTATGTAGACACCTACATGCCTACCGACAAAGCCGGCGGGTATGGAGCCCAGGAATGGATTGGATTGTGCAAGATCAACCGCATGCAGGGCACCTATCCCAATGTGATGGGGCTGCCTGTTAATTTGGTCTATGAAGCGCTCAAGGACTTTGATTTTTATGCAGATCTGAAATAGCATGGGCAAGCGAATCATTTGCACGGTTAGCAATGACCTGAATTTCGACCAGCGTATGCAACGCATTTGTACCACACTTGCAGATGCAGAATATTCTGTGTTGCTGGTAGGAAGAGTTCGTTCTGACTCGCTCCCGCTAAGCCCGCAAAAATTTGAACAGCACCGATTGCGCTGTATCTGGAACAAAGGGCCCTTGTTTTATGCAGAGTTGAATGTGCGCTTGTTTTTTTTCTTATTAACCGCCCCTTTTGATGCTGTTTGTTCCATTGATCTGGATACCTTGAAAGCAGGTTTTCTGGCCAGTGTGCTGCGCGGGAAAAAACGGGTATTTGATGCGCATGAGTATTTTACGGAGGTTCCGGAACTTGTAAACAAGCCATTGGTACGAGCGGTTTGGGCTGTGCTGGGGGCGACCATTTTGCCTTTTTATAAATATGCCTATACCGTAGGGCCTTCCCTTGCCCGGATTTTTTCCAGGAAATACAAAACCCCATTTGCGGTGGTTCGCAATGTACCCTTTCGCTCCACAGAAGCACCGGAATTAAAAACCAAAGAAAAGGTTCTACTCTATCAGGGCGCATTGAATGAAGGGCGCGGACTGGAAGCACTGATTGAAGCCATGCAGTACCTCCCAGATTTCAAACTTTGGCTGGCAGGCGAAGGCGACCTGTCCCAACAATTGCGGGAGCAGGTAAAGACCATGAACCTGGAACATCAGGTTGAATTCAAAGGCCTGGTGCGCCCAGATGCGTTGAAGGTGCTGACGCAGCAAGCCTGGCTGGGAATCAACCTTTTGGAGAACAAAGGCCTATCGTACTATTTCTCGCTTGCCAACAAGTTTTTTGATTATGTGCAGGCGGCAGTGCCCACTTTATGCATACAATTCCCTGAGTACGAAGCCCTGAACACCGAACATGAGGTGGCCGTTCTGGTCGCAAGCCTGGAACCCAAACAAATTGCCGAATCAATTCTCCTCCTGCATTCAAACCCGGACGCATACCAACGCCTGCAGGAAAACTGTCTGATAGCCCGAAAAAAATGGAATTGGGAAACAGAGAAACAAACATTGCTCGCTGTTTGGGAGCAGGTTCTTCCTAAATCTTAATGCGAAAATAGCACTACTTCAAATCCGGATTAATGTTCTTGGAAAAAAGCAGATACAGGGTTTGTAAATCAGGGTGTGTTTTCAACAACTTCATGTGTGAATCAATGGTTTCCTGATCACCTCGAATGGCTGGTCCGGTCTGCATCCGCGCCGGCGACTCCAACAAGGCCTTGGAAACCGTTTCTTCTATCAGCGGATGCATTAATTCAAAAGGCAAGTTCGCTTCGTCTAAAATCCGCTCGGAAATGGTATAGCAATGGTTGGAAAAATTATTGGCAAATACAGCAGCAATGTGTAGGACGGCCCGTTGCTTATCATCCACCTGATAAACCAAATTTCCTATCCGCTTTGCTATTTTTTTTAAAAACACCACATCCTCTGCAGAACCGGCATCTACACAAAATGAGACTTTGCTCCAAACCGGCATCCGGTCCATTGAGAATGACTGCAACGGATAAAACACCCCAAAGCGCCTGAAACTTTTTTTAATGACCAGTCCAGGAGTTGCCCCTGAAGTATGCGTCACCAAAGCATCCGGGCAATATGGCTTTAATGCCTCTGCAACCGATTCAATGGCATCATCACGAACAGCAAGAATCACCCAATCTGCATCCGGCAAGACATCCTCCCAATTAACCGACCAGTCACAATCCAGCATCTGAGCCAATTCCTCTGCTCGTTCCGACGTACGGTTAAGTATCTGCTGCACCCGTAAGCCCTTGCTTTTTAATCTACGTCCCAGGTGCATCCCAATCCGACCGGCTCCAACCAATACTATCTTAGGTGTGCTGTTCATTGTTAGAAATTATTGATGAGTTGATAAATATTGGTCTGTAGTCAGTGGTCAGTAGTCAGTTTTATAAAAAAATCTGATAATTTTCTGACCGCTGACTACTGCTAAATCCAACTAAGTCGTACTAAGAAAAGTCCGAAAAAGTCGTATTAATTTTTGCGCGTCCCAATCAAATGTGCTTTTAACCCTTGTTGCAAGCATTGCTTAATATACTCTCTCTGTTCCAAACTTGTCATGTCATATTTTTTATCCCACTTAAGGGATATAAGTTAATAGGACTTTTTCAAACATTGCCTAGTACGATTTATTGGGACTTGGCACCACTGACTACTGACTACTGACCACTGACCACTGACTACTGACCACTGACCACTAAATTTAGTATCCTTTTACATCGTCTGCACCCCGGTTGTCAGCCACTCCTTTCAGCGTTCCATCTTCCTGGATAAGGATGGCTTCAACCCGACCAATTGCACTGCGCACTTCTACGGTATGGCCCATTTGGGTTAAGGCCTGAGTGAGTGCTTCCGGGAAGGTATTTCCTCAACAAAAATTTTATCGGGTAGCCATTGATGATGGAAACGGCCGTTGTGTACAGCCTGTTCCAAATCAAGATCGAATAAATAGACATTTAAAATGACCTGAAATACAGAAGTTGGTATGGTAGTTCCTCCTGGGGTACCGACCACCATGGACAATTTTCCTTCGCGTGTAACAATCGTTGGGGTCATGCTGCTCAAGGGGCGCTTGTTGCCTGCGACTGCATTTGCCTTGCCGCCGATTGCCCCATATAAATTGGGTGCACCAGGTTTTGAACTGAAATCATCCATCTCATTATTCAGGATAAATCCGGCACCACCTACAACCGTACGGCTGCCGTAGCTGTCGTTGAGGGTAGTTGTAATTGAGACGGCATTCCCACTCCGATCTACTATGCTGAAATGGGTAGTTTCTTCGCTTTCTTTGAGGGCTCCGGCCTCAACGGTACTGCTTGGGGAGGCCTTCTGCGGATTAAAATCCTGCATACGAGCCGTCAAATAGGCTTTTGAGCCGAGTGTATCCGAAGGCACTGGCCAAAAATCCGGATCTCCCATGTGCTTCGCCCGATCAGCAAAAGCCCGCCGCTCTACCTCCGTCATTATGTGGACAGCTTCCGGGGAATGGAATGTTTGCTGGGCCAGATTGGTCAAATCCGTCATACCCAACATTTGTTGGATCAACAACCCTCCACTACTTGGCGGTGGCATACTGATGATCTGAAGCCCATTCCAATCAAATACAATTGGCTCTCTCCAAACGCTTTTGTAATTCCTTAGATCATCTGCTGTGATGAGGCCATTTTGCTGCTTCATTTCATGCAGAATCAAGGCAGCTGTGGCCCGATCGTAAAAACCACCCCTCCCTTCGCTGGCAATGCGTCGCAGGGTTTTTCCAAGGTCGGTTTGAATCAGCCAGTCGCCCCCACTCCATCCAGTCATTTTTACAAAAGCCGGAACAATATTGCTCTGTCGAAAAAAGTTGATGCGCTCTGCATTTAGAGATTCTGCTTCGTTATCACTGATTTGGTATCCCTTCTCGGCAAGATCAACAGCGGGCATGACCAATTGCCCCCAAGGGAGGCTTCCGTATTTTTGGTGGGCCTCCCAAAGACCATCAACCGTACCGGGAACTCCGCAGGCAAAAATTCCGAATCGACTCTTGTTGGTCAACACCCGGCCAAGCGAATCCTGGTACATCGTTTCATAGGCCGCTGCCGGGGCTTTTTCCCGAAAATCTAAGGCACTCACTTCGCCATTCGATCCCCGATAAATCATAAATCCACCTCCGCCAATATTTCCTGCTTGCGGATAAACAACAGCCAGTGCAAAGCCCACTGCAACTGCTGCATCCACAGCATTTCCACCCTTTTTTAAAACTGCCAGCCCTACTTCTGAGGCAAGAGGGTGTGCACACACCACCATGGCACTGTCGGCAACCAAGACCTTCTGGCTTGGATATTGAAACCCAACCGAATCGGTGGATTGCGCATGCAGACTTATATTTAGAAGCCCGGAAAGCCAAAACAAGAGAATGAGCGAACGCATAACATGGGATTTTTTAAAACTAGGATGCATATCACAAAAATTGGAGTTACGAATATTGGATTTCAAACTGTGTTTGGAAATTGCCTGCTCAAATCCTACATTTGGCAATAGATTAACCTACACTGAAAACTGTGGAAAAGACAAACATACTAAGCCAAGATGAATTGATGGCCATTGCCATCCCTGTTTTAAAGGCCAAAGGCCAGCTCTTTCAAAAATACAAGCAAGTTCTTGCCCGAAAAGCAGAAACCGAGGAGGAAGTACTTACGGTAACGAGCGAGGGTATAGAGACCACCAATACCGCTCAGCCTGGTGATTTTATCGTTCAAAATCCAACACAGGCCAAAGAGTGCTATGTTATCAAGGCGGAAAAATTTCCAAACCGATATGAATTGCTGGATTCAAACCAGAATGCCGAATGGAAAACCTATACTCCTATTGGTAAAGTATTTGCCATCGAGCTCACCTCAGAACTTTCAAGCGACTTGGACCTGGATTTGCCATTTGAGTTTATGGCTGCCTGGGGAAGCCCAATGACAGCTGACGCTGAAGACTTTCTTGTTTGCCCTCCTGATTATTCAGAAATTTACAAGATTGGAAACCAGGAGTTTCACGAAACTTACCAAATTGAATCAACATGAGTCAAATCAAGCTTTCCGTAGAAGATTACCTCAAAAATCGAATTCAGGATCAAATTGACTGGTATGATCGCAAAAGTGTTCGATTGAAAAAGCGGTACCGCCGAATGAAGTTTACCACCATTGTCTTTGGTGTTCTTATCCCGGTGGCAATCAGCCTGAACAAAGAGTTGGGAGATTTTGCCAATTACACCGCTGCATTTCTCGGTGCTGCCATATCTGCACTGGAGGGAATCTCTGGCATGTTAAAGGATAAGGATACCTTCATTCAATACCGCATGACCCGCGAAGCCTTGAACCGGGAAAAATTCATTTTCATAACCAATTCAGGTCATTATGCTACCGCGGAGAAGCCATTTCAATTGTTTGTGGATACCTGCGAAGCGATCATGAGTGGCGAGAACAATGACTGGCGGAGCCGTTTTGAACAAGACGAAGATCAGGACACATCGGCTGAATAATAGAAAAAGGGCCATGCTATATTTCAATCAAATACGGCATGGCCCTTTTTCTATATCTCCAATTAGTTTTAGTCCTCTGCTTCCTCCCCTACAAACGTCACCGAAACGGCAGCCACTAGGAATAAAACCCCGGCCATCACAATCGCATAAATGGCTTTATTTCCAAAAAGATTGTGCACAATAGGTCGGTTGATAATGCCACTGATAATTTGGGGAATCGTGATAAAGAAATTAAAAATCCCCATATACACACCCATTTTGCGGGCTGGCAGCGCCCCGGCCAGCATGGCATACGGCATAGCCAGAATTCCAGCCCAGGCAATTCCGACACCAATCATTGAAAACAACAAGTGATTGGGCGTACTTGCAAAGTACATGGAAATCAAACCTATTCCACCACAAAGCAAGGTAAAGGCATGTGTGCGCCGACGTCCGAGTCGCAAGGCGATGGCAGGAAGCAACAACGCAACGATCGCGGAAACCGCATTATATACCCCAAAAATGATTCCGGTCCAGTTTTGCGCATCGCTGTACAATTGAGAGGATGTGTCTTCAATCGCTGTTCCGTATACATGATTGGCAATGGCTGGAGTAGTAAACACCCACATGGAGAACAAACCGAACCAGGAGAAAAACTGGACTGCACCAAGCTGTTTCATGGTAGTTGGCATCCCTTTCAAATCACTTAGGATCGCTGCAAACCCACTTTGTTTTTTATCAGAAACAGGCTCCGGTTCAGCGCCTCCATATTTTTCGTGCAGTTCAGGTGGATATTCCTTGGTAGTGAATACCGTCCACAAGATGGCAACCAGAAACAAGGCAGCACCAAAATAAAAAGCCCATTTGATGTTGTCTGGAATCAACCCCTCGGCTGCGGTGTCGGCAACACCAGCCTTGTTGGCTAAAAACCAGGGCAGCCAGGAGCCAATTACAGCACCAACCCCAATCAAGGCCGTTTGCACTGAAAAGCCAAGCGTACGCTGGTCGGAAGGCAATTTATCTGCTACGAGTGCCCGAAATGGCTCCATGGCCACATTGAATGAAGCATCCATAATCATAAGCATACCCGCCCCGAGTAATACCGGCGGCAATGCCAGGGTCAACAAACCCGCATTTGGCATCAGCATCATTCCAAAACAGGCAGCAATTGCTCCAGCGAGGAAGAAGGGCTTTCTACGTCCCAGCCGGGTCCATGTGTGATCAGAATAATGTCCAATAATAGGCTGAACAATCATGCCTACAATTGGAGCGACCAGCCAAAAATTTGGAAGTTCATGTATATCGGCACCATAGCGTTGTAAAATACCGCTCGCATTTCCGTTTTGCAAAGCAAACCCAGCCTGGATTCCAAGGAAACCAATGCTCATATTCCAAATATCAATAACCCGCAATTTGGGCTTATCCACCGACCCGGAAGTGGCGGCTCCATTCGTCATGCTCATAGATTGTTTTTCAATATAAATTAGTCAGCGTATCCTGGATTACTCAACCCAGCGGAATGGCCTGCCTCCCTGGTTAACTGGCATTCCGAGAATTTAATTCCCCGATCACCATTAAAAGACATCCAAGGCAAAGATGAAAAAAATCTTAGAACTTGCACACGAATTTGGCAGGCTTGCAAAACAATAAAATTTTGTTTTGCAATAATTCATATTTCCACATTGTAAACTGAAATAATTCTCCTACCCTTCGGCATGGGAGAACGCCCTTCGTTTGACGGGACAGCCCGCAAATAAAAAGCCCGGCTTTGTATCCAACAAAGCCGGGCTTTTCACAGAACTAATATATTTTACTTGTAGAAATCAATACTTAGAGTCATCCGGAACATCGGCGGCTTCATCATCGTCATCCCGATCCCCCGTTTCGATGATGTGGTCGTCTTCATCTACGGTGCTCCCATCGTCGTCCTCATCTACAGTGCCTTGATACTCATCTACCAGATTGATGTCTTCGAAGTCTTCCCGGAGTACGCCATCGTCATCGTAATCGTCATCATCCTGGATCAACTGTTCAGCTTCCAAAACCGTCATACGAATAAGGTAGTACACCTCTTCTGTTTCGAAGGGAAGTGCAGACACCTTCTTCCCATCCTTATTCAGGTAGCTAACAAGGTTGCTTGCAAAACCTGTTGGGTAAGCAAGTTTGATATCGCGGATGATTTCTTCCGGCAATGCATCGTAATCTTTTACAACTCGTTTTTTAGACACGGTTACGAAATTTGGTATAAAGTTGGCGGTTTGTTTGTATCCAGGATTATACACATTTACACGATCCTGAGCACATGATTCATTCTGGATTATTCATGCTGTGCAAGGGTTCACTAAAATTCGTGTATCCCAACACCAGTCGGTCTGAAGGGCTAAAGGTCAATTTTTTTTCAATGAAGTATCCAATAAAATACAAAAAAAATTTCAAAGCGCAATTTCAAAACCTGACCACAAAATACAGCAAGGATTTAAATAGGCAAACCCCAGAGGCCCCTGTCTACAAAAATCTATGAAAACTTATTAAAAAACAAGTGATTTCGATTCATCTGCCTTAGGAATTAACATAATGAAACCCTTCAGTCATGAGTTGTACACTAGTTTTCTGAATGGATCTCCACAATTTCCACCCGGCGCTCCCGGGCTGCAGCCGGATGGTAAATGGAATTGCGCTCATCTTTCAATGAATCACTCACCCCACTCCGCACTGTGGTCTCCCCGAAACTGGTCTCACTAATACGCAACTGCCCCCGGTCAATAAATTCCTTTAACACCCCTCCGTTGTAGCTGTCAAATTGGTTTCGCACACTGCTGATCCTGCGTTTGCCCAAGTTCAGGTTGTAGTCACTTTTGGCACGTGGACTGGTAAAGCCCTTCAGGATTATTTCAACCGTTTCTCCTTCATTCATCCGGAACACCAGCAATTCACACAGTTCATCGAGCCGTTCGAAACCAGCAAGGATTTCATCCTGAAACATGGCTTCAATTTCCTGTTCGGCTTCTGTCTTTTTCTCTCCCGCCAAATTTTTAGAGTAGGCACTCATATACAATTCTTGCTGTTCCAGATACAAACGCACTGTTTCTTCGTAACTTTTTTTAGTCGTGGTGCGCTTGGTTCGTTTGTCGGGCTCATCGTTGTCAAAGTATAAGGTAAGCCCTACAAAATCCCGGAGTTTAGGCTCCGGAGTCGGAACGGGTTCCGGCACCACGGGCAAGCTGTCTTGTGGGATAATTTCGGGTGCCTCGGTCAGGCTGGTTGTATCCTGGACTGGAAAGTCAAATCGGAACAAATCATTGCAACAGGCCTTACTGGCAGGGTCCAGGTACAAGGCTCCCGGCCGGTTGCTACTAAGCAAACCCTGCTGTCCATCCGGATACAGAACCAGGTACACATCGTTGTAACTGGTATTAATTCCGGGCCCCATGTTTTCACCACCTTCACCGGGCGCTGCAACATAAACATCCTGCGCACCAAAGCCAGGCAAGGCATCGCTGCTGTAATACAGGCTCTGATCTTTCTCGAAGAAAAACGGAGTCATCTCGTTTGAAGCGGAATTCACCCGTACTTCGTTTTTCGGATCAGGGAAGGCCGGCATTCGAAACTTTTTACCGGCAAGGGGTCGGTTACAGGGACAAAAAAATGTGGTATCCAATGGTACCGACCAGATATCCATGCCCCCCTTTCCTCCGGGACGATCACTTGCAAACCACAATTGCTGTGTCATGCTGAGTGAATCAAATCCAACCGAAACCTGCGTTGAAGTGTATCCTGGCATATTCACAGGTTCAGGCAATTTTACCGGATCATTCCAGCGCCCGCGAATGTTCCTTACGGTCATCCAGATATCGCAACGAATTTGTTTATTGGTTGTCTCCGTGCATTTATTGAAAAACAGGTAATTCCCATCCCGGCTAAAAGCAATGTGTGCGGTATGGCTGGTGTCCGAAGTAGGAAATCCACGGCCTAAAGCCGGCCTTGCTCTACGCCCGCTTATAGACAACATCGGTTTGGTAATTTTCTTTTTGGGTTTACTTCGATCCCCTTTTTTGTCAAAACGGTAAGAAGAAAAAAACAAGGTATCCCCCTTTATGTGCGGTGCAAAATCAGAATACGGACTGTTGATGGATTTTGGTAATGGAGCAATCGATTGAATTCGCCGGTCATTCAAATGCTCACTTGCCCAACTACAGGCATTTAATAGCGTCGTGGCCTCCTCTTTTGCCGCAGCATCGGATCCGGTGTATTGACTGGTAAATTGCTCCAGATAAGTTTTTGCAGCGACGTAATCGCCCTGCCCAAAATTCACCTGTCCCAAACGAAGGCGCAACAACGGAAAGTCTTCTTCAGCATCTTTTAATAGACCCAGGTATTGTTTTTCAGCCAAATCATATGCATAAAAGAGCCGTGCACACTCCGCATACTTGTACTGAGCTTTTTGATTGCCTGGCTTTTTGGTTAAGACTTTAGCATAATACTCCATGGCAGCATGGTAGTTCGCCTCTTGAAATGCTTTTTCACCCGCTCGTTCATACGACCGGATGGTTTGCGCATCCATGGATATGTGAATACAAAATGAAAAGAAAAACAGGATGATGTATTTGTTCATAAATCCAACTGATTATTCAATGGCAGGATGCATACATAAAGTACCATTTCCTAACCTTGTTTTATGCAATAGGTCTTTTATGGTTTAAAAAATCGGACAAACCTTTAGTGCCTTTACCGGAGGAACAGGGAGGGAGGTAAACACAACGCCCACTTCAAACGCACCTTGCCGATTGGTTGCAACTTTAAAGTCAGATACATTGACATCATAACTAATACCTACTTGCCAGCCACTGCGTTCGACAAGTATCGCCGGAATCCAGGCATCGCCCAGTCTGTGACTGACATTAAACTGCAAAGCCGTTTCCTCCAGCCAATACCGCAATCCGGTGCCCAATACCAGCTCATTGCTACTTCCCATGTGTTGGAATAAGGTCATAACCCGCCAATCCATCAGATCATTTAAATAAAGCGAGCCCTGACCTACCAAACTTTGTCGCATGGGCAAAGCCCAGGCAACATCATCCGTAAAATTCATTTTGGGTTTGTTCAGGTGTTGAAGCCCGAGTCCGACAATTACAAAACTCCGAGGCTCCCGGTCCGAGCGAATACGCCAGCCGATTCCGGCAGAAAAAGAAGGAACCATACCCGACTGTGCATTCAAATTTTCCATTGTAGGCAACGAAGCATTAAACAAGTCCCCATCCCACTGCCGGTTAAAAGTAAGGCCAGATATATCAAAACTCCGTTGCTGAAAATCAACACCAAAGCCTCCATAAAGGGCCTGCGTTTTGCTCAGCTTGCGGTCGACCACTGCACGCAATCCTACTTGAGTCCATTTCAGACTGGCATCGCCTGCCTGATCAGAATGCAAAATCGCACCGAGTGTCAACCCAAAATTATCTCGATCCAGCGCCTTCCAGTCAAATATAGCAGAAATAGTCCGGTAATCTACTGGAACTGATGCCCATTGCGAACGATACACTCCCCCCACGCGCCAGGGCCCTTCAAGGCTGGCACTGTTGGCCAGACTATATTGTTGAGGTATTAAATAGTGCTGCGAATGATGCAGGTCTTGCGCCCACAAATGGGTAGCAGCAAAAAGGAACAACAGGGTAAGCAAACGCGGAAACATAGCAAGGCATTTTTTGAGTGGCCAGGCGACTTTGAAGTAGTTCAAAAAATGAAACTCCATTCTTAAAATCCAGCCTTATTTTTATGCAAGGTACTAAACCAAGCACCCAATCCAAGACCAAATATGCATTTTTGCAGATTCCTAACAAAACACTGCCCATATGACACTGGAAGTTTGCGCCGGAAATTTTCAATCTGCCCTCGCAGCATACACAGCCGGAGCACATCGAATCGAACTTTGTGCGGCTTTAAATGAAGGCGGGCTCACGCCCTCCGCCGGATTAATTAAATCAAGTATTCAAGCGATCAAAATTCCGGTAAATGTGCTTATCCGACCAAGGGCAGGCAACTTCACCTACACCAGTCAGGAAGTTGACCTGATGGTAGAAGACATTCTCCATGCCAAAGCACTCGGAGCGAACGGTGTGGTCATCGGAGCCCTAAACAGCAACAGGGATCTGGATCATGCCGCACTGGAACGCTTGGTGGAGGCGTCAACAGGCATGGACCGCACATTTCACAGGGCTTTTGACTTCGTACAAAATCCTATGCAGGCGTTAGACTGGTTGGTTGCTGCAGGATTCAACCGGGTGTTGAGCTCCGGACAATCAAATTCAGCACTCCTGGGAAAGGATATGCTGAAACAAATGGTGGAGCATACCAAAGGCAAATTGTCGATTATGCCAGGAGCGGGTATAAATGCAGAGAACATCCTTGAATTAGCCCAATACACGGGTGCAAGCGAGTTTCATTTTAGTGCGCGGGCATGGGTTAGACAAGAGGAGTCCGGCCAACGCACCATCCAGGGACTGGATCCAGGTTTTTGGGCATCTGCTGAAGAAAATATCATCAAAATTCAACAAGCCATCGGCCAATTGCCTTAAATTGTCTAGAATTTCAATTCAACCATCCATTTTATTAGCACGCTCAACAATT
The DNA here is from genome assembly GCA_041392625.1 of Saprospiraceae bacterium. Classification (GTDB taxonomy): domain Bacteria; phylum Bacteroidota; class Bacteroidia; order Chitinophagales; family Saprospiraceae; genus M3007. Next base: position 14,726 of record JAWKLR010000033.1, read on the forward strand.
CGAGCCGAATTTGGCCGAAAAGCAATAATCACCATGATCCAGATTTTCCGCATTGCCCTAACCGAGGCAGTCAAGACACTGCGCAATAACTTTTTTCATACCCTGCTATCAACCTTGGGAATTATCATCGGGGTTGCTGCACTTGTAGCCATTTTGTCCCTGGGAGACGGTATGGAAAAGTTCGGACGGGAGCAAATATCTTCAACGACCAATCTGTCTTCTGTTTACGTCAATTCCATTACCTCAGAAAGTGTAGATGGTATCCACCTTCGGAAACAAACAGTACCGATAATTGAAGAGGAGAAGGTCAGTATTCTGGACAGCATCCTTGCCGACCGGGCACAGGTGCAAATGGCAACCAACCACCGCGGTTGGGTGCATATTGAAAACGACACCCTGCGAAAGCCCTCACTCGTATTGGGCACTCGCCCCAATAGCTTCCCGGACACGATCAAATTAAAATGCGGAACGGTGTTCGATAGCGCATCCTATTTTCGAAAAGATACCGTGGCTGTTCTCACCTGGAATCTTGCCAAAAACCTCATTGATTCTAATAAGGTGGAAGAACTGGTAGGGCAAAAAATCATTTATGATGAACTTGCCTATTCCATTACCGGTGTGGTGGATCAACAAGAAGAAGATCAGCCCCCTACCCTGGTTATTCCTATGTACTTAGTTTCGGATGATAAACTTCAGGAGGCACCTCCTCAATTGATTATCAATGTAAATCAATTGGAGGAGGCCGGTAAAATCAAAGAGGAAACAGAAAAATGGCTGGATGAAAACATCCCCGGCGGAAAGGAGGAATTCACCGTACAATCCAATGAGTTCCGACTCGATCAGTTTACCAAAGCCATTACTGTTTTTAAAATTATCATGGGTATGATTACCGGAATAGCCGTACTGGTCGGAGGTATTGGCGTAATGAATGTCTTGCTCATGTCGATCACAGAACGAACACGCGAAATCGGAATCCGCAAGGCACTCGGCGCCAAGCGCAGCACCATTGCCATGCAATTCCTGGCTGAAGCCCTTGTTATTTCAATGGCTGGCTGCCTGATGGGATTCCTGGTTGGTATGGGCTTTATGGCAGTGGCTGTACCCATTGTCAGGCACTTTGCTGATGTGCCCTTTTCTGCCTCAATTTCAATGGGATCCAGTCTGGTAATTTTAATTGTAGCGGTTCTGGTAGGATTAATTTTTGGCACTTATCCTGCCTTAAAAGCATCCAAACTGACACCAGTAGAAGCCATTCGACACGAATAAACTCGAATTAATGCGTACTCAAAAAGAAAACCAACAGCGTGAGCAACAGATAAGCCAGGTAAATACGCTCATTCAGCCATTGAGAGATGCGTACCTGGTGTGTGAAAACCAGATAGGCCATCAAGGCAATTTTCTCAAACCAAAAAGCAGCAACGGCAGACCAGGCCAGGCCAACCAACCCACCATAATATATACCTAAAAATCCGAGGAGGACTTTCACGCCCAACTCCATCAAACCAACCTGAAAAATTACACCGGGATGCCCCTTCGCCAATACTAGTGAATTAGGCAATAACACCCGACTAAATGTGAGCAGGAGATAGATCTGAAAAACCGGTACACTTTCCATAAACTCCGGATTAAACACCACAGGAAAGAGGTAGGGGCTCAAAACAATGAGCAAGGCCGTAATGGGAAATAGCAGGTGAAAAAGGCGGGTGCTCATTTGCTTCAATTCCGACAAGCCCGCTGTCCAGTTTTCAGTGAGCCGGGGTATGATGGCGACACCAAGAGCACCAGCCAGGGCCTGTGCCAAGGGCAGTTCCCTGGCTCCATATCGAAACACAGCAAAGACCGCCTCGTCTTTGTACCACCATGCAACAAGCCAGGCATCAAACAAGAGGATAAAATTACCAACCAGTACATTACCCATAAGCGGCCCGGAAAATCGGAGGTAGCGTTTAAGCAGATCGGGGTTCCAGGTCCATGTGCTTTCCTTAAAAACCAACCAGAGGGTCCAGACCAATCTAAGTGCTGCCAAAATAATCAGAAACTTAAAACTGAATTCCAAGCCCATTCCCAGCCACAATGGAAGTCCAACAGCCAGGAGAAACAGACCAAATGAAAACACACCCCAAGCCACGATGGCACCGGGCTTTTTTTGAAGCAGATAAATGTATTCAACCGGAAAACTGGGAATGTGAAGGGTGAGGTAGAGGCAGTATAATTCAAAATAGGGCAACTCCGCCTTGCCTAGCAAGGCGGGCAAAAGCCAGGGTGATCCGAGGTATAACAACAAGCCAACACCCAGTCCCAGCGCAGCAAATACCAGAAAATTGTTGAAAAAGAATCCGGATCGCTCCTTTTCTTCTAAGTTGGAAAAAACCGGGGTAATGCCCTGAAGCAACCCATTTATCCAGAAAAAACTCAGTACTGTTCCCAGATAAAAAAGCATTTCGTAGGCCCCAATATCCGCAGTACTCAGTCCCGATTTGGCCAAGATAACACTGACCAGCAATACACTCCCCTGTCGCAGCAATTGAAAATACTGCAGGGCACGGGTAGTACTCAATGATAAAAGAGCGGCGAAAAATTGCTTCAAAATCAAAATCGTATTGAGTATACGTTTAAAAATACTCGCAGAAGCAAAGGTGCCTATTTCTGATCAACGCAACAAAAAAAAGAGCCAACTCAATGAGTCAGCCCTTCCTCTTCTATGAACACGTTTATTACTTTATCATTTCTGGGTGCCGAGTATTAAAACTCCGCCAGCAACCGGCTTTTCATTTGTGTAAATTCTTCTTCAGAAATGACACCTGCATCCCGAAGTTCAGCCAACTGCTTGATTTTATCAATGGTTGAATCGGTACTGCTTTTGGCTTTAGTACCTTCCTTACTGATTTGATCAGCCACATCCTTGCCTTCCTCAACCTCGTTTTGATATCCCTTGCGAGCCAGGCTTAAATCCAGATTCTCCAGGGTACCACCGCTGGCAAAATGCGGGGCTACTACTTTACCCAATGCATAGGTTGATGCACCGGACAGCGCGGGCATACTCAGTTCACCGATGACCGTACCCACTCCGGGTATCAGTTTTACCAGACTGGCACCGAGGCGGGCAGCGCTGCTACCTACAATTGCAGATATAACGTTCTTCCCAAGTGCGTCGACAAAACCTACATGATACAATTTGGCAAGTTGCCGGAGCATGTTCAATTGCACAGCGCTCACTGCAAGCAAATCTGCAGCCGGAAATGGTACCAAGGCCGCTCCCATGGAGAAACCAACATGGTTCCGAATGATTTCATTTGCTTTGATTTTCTTTTCGTCTATGGTCATCTGGTGTGCTTTAGATATTGATTTTTCGAGATGGAAAAGTTCCCAGGCATTTTGGATATACAATATGCGTCGAATTAACATGGTTTTGAAAATTGGGTCGGTAGACAGACTACCGGCCAGTTGTGATACAAAGTTGCCGGAAGCCGTATTGAGATGCATTTTTTTACGACAAAAAACCGATTCAGATAGACAAGTGTTAAAATAAAATGGGTCGCTGCGATTTCTGTTTCGCAACGACCCATTCAAGAGCCTGAGTAAACTGCTGTAAAGTTGTGATAAATCAGGCTGCCTGCGTCTCTTTCTTTGCCCGCGCAGCTTGTTTTTCGGCATACGCAGCGGCTGCTTCACGCACCCACGCGCCTTTATCCCATGCTTCTACCCGGGCTTTCAGGCGTTGCTTGTTGCACGGGCCATTTCCTTTAACCACATTCCAAAATTCATCCCAGTTTATGGGGCCAAAATCGTAATGACCACGCTCTTCATTCCATTTCAATTCAGGATCCGGAACAACCAGACCCAGCGGCTTGATTTGTTCTGCAATCATATCCACGAAACGCTGGCGGAGATCGTCGTTGCTAAATCGCTTGATTTTCCACTTCATGCTTTGAGCAGAGTGTGTTGAATCGGAGTCGGAAGGGCCGAACATCATAACGGATGGCCAGTACCAACGATCAATAGCATCCTGTGCCATAGCACGCTGGGAATCTGTACCGCGTGAGAGGCTCAACAGAATATCATAGCCTTGACGCTGGTGAAAACTCTCTTCTTTACAAACACGCATCATGGCACGGGCGTAGGGGCCGTATGAACACCGGCACAAAGGTACCTGGTTCATGATGGCGGCTCCGTCGACCAACCAGCCAATTGCTCCAATATCCGCCCAGTTCAACGTAGGGTAATTGAAGATGGAGGAATATTTTGCTTTTCCACTGTGAAGTTCGTTGATCATGGTTTCACGGTCAACGCCCAGGGTTTCGGCTGCGGAATACAGGTAGAGGCCGTGACCGGCTTCATCCTGGATTTTTGCCAGCAATATTTGCTTGCGCTTGAGAGATGGGGCGCGGGTAACCCAGTTTCCTTCGGGCAGCATTCCCACAACTTCGCTGTGTGCATGCTGGCTTATTTGGCGGACCAGGGTTTTGCGGTATTCTTCGGGCATCCAGTCTTTTGGTTCAATACGGATTTCCCGGTCGATTTTATCTTGAAACTGCTCTTCTAAAGAATGTACCTTACTCATGTCGTTTTATTCGTGTGGTGTGTGGCAAATTTACACATTATTCTCCTTTGAACCTGTTTGCATCGGTAATATTTACAACTAGAACAGGATTTACCGCCTGACAAACAGGAATGAAATCAATCTGCAAAAAATGACATGTAGATCATTTGTTCACAGGTTTTTTTAGAGACTTAAAACTTTTTTAATCTTTGGAGGGTAACAATCGGGCCTGCTCATTCGTTCATGGTTCGCGTGCAGTTTTTACGATAATGGGTCAAAAACAGACGATTCCGTAGAACTTGTGAAAAAATTCCTTAATTCCTACAAACAAAAACTATATCTTTGCGGGCTATGAAAAAAGCCACCCTATGGCTGTTTCTCGCCGGATTCATTTTTCTTGGAAATTCCTGTAAAAGTGAATACGAAAAAGTGCGGGTAAGCGGCGATCCGGAGTTGATTCTGAAAAAGGCATTTGAGTATTATGAAGCCGAAGAATACCAGCGGGCACAATCGCTGTTTGACTTGGTTCTCAACAACTTAAGGGGCCGTCCGGAAGCAGAAGAAGTTTATTATAAATATGCATACACGCATTATTACCTCAATCAATACCTGCTTTCAGCCTATTACTTCAAGAACTTTTCAAATACTTTCCTGAATTCGCAATACCGGGAAGAGGCTGCATTTATGTCGGCTTATTCCAACTATAAGATTTCTCCCATATACCGTTTGGAGCAATCAAGTACTCAGGATGCAATTGACGAGTTCCAGTTGTTCGTGAACCTGTTTCCTCAAAGCACCCGGGTGGAGCAGTGCAATGAATTGATTGATGAACTTCGAAGAAAACTGGAGAAAAAAGCCTTTGCCGAAGGCGAACTTTATTTTAATCTGAGGCAATATCAATCCTCCGTTATTTCGTTTGACAATCTGTTGCGTGATTATCCGGAAACTCCGGATGAAGAACGCGTACTGTTTCTGATTGCCAAGTCTTCTTTTCTGCTGAGTAAAAACAGTGTTGTAGAAAAAAAGATTGAACGATATGAACAAACCGTTGTTCGATGCAATGACTTCATTCAAAAATACGGCGAAAGCAAGTATGCCAAGGAAGTCAATGAAATGCTGAAAGAATCCAATGATTCGATCCGCGAAGTGAAAAAATTATTAAAGATCACCTGATCACAATTTTATAGAGTAGCTACTATGAGTGATATCAAAAGCAAAGCACAAGGCCTGGATGCCAACGTGCAGCCACGCAATGTGTTGGAATTGGTTGAAAAAACCGACAACATCTACGAAAGCATTGCGATTATTTCCAAGCGCGCCCGTCAGATTTCCACAGACCTGAAGTGGGAAATTCAGCGCAAACTGGAAGAATTTGCTGTAAACTCCGATACCATCGAAGAAATCCAGGAAAACAAAGAGCAAATAGAAATTTCCAAATTCTACGAGCGCCTTCCAAACACTCCAATTATTGCTGCCCACGAATTTCTTCAGAATGAAATCCAGTGGCGCTACAAGGAAGATCAGCCGCAGGACTAAACCCTTATGCCAAAAACGGGTAACATTATTTTGGGGATAAGCGGCTCCATTGCTGCTTACAAATCAGCTTTTTTGACCCGCTTGCTGGTGAAAAAAGGCGCTGAAGTACAGGTTGTTATGACCGACTCGGCCACGGGCTTTATTTCTCCCCTCACCTTGTCTACCCTTTCCAAGCATCCGGTTCACAGCCAGGTTTCTTCCGAGGAGTCCTGGAACAACCATGTAGAACTGGGCCTTTGGGCAGATGCATTGATCATTGCCCCGGCAACCGCAAATACCCTGGCCAAGATGGCCCAGGGTATTTGTGATTCTATGCTTACGGCGGTGTATTTGTCGGCCAGATGTCCGGTATTCGTAGCTCCGGCTATGGATTTGGATATGTGGAAGCATCCAGCAACCCAGGCCAATATTCAAACCCTACGCGATCACGGAGTCTCCATCATTCCTGTAGGCCATGGTGAATTGGCTAGCGGGCTTCATGGCGACGGCCGAATGGCAGAGCCGGAAGACATTGTTGCCTTTCTGGAAAAGCATCTGTACGCCGATGCCCCCTTAAAAGGGAAACGGGCACTTATCACTGCCGGCCCCACACACGAAGCCATTGATCCGGTTCGATTTATTGGCAACCACTCTACCGGCAAAATGGGCATTGCACTCGCCGAATCACTTGCTCGTCAGGGTGCGGAAGTAGACCTCGTTTTGGGTCCTACCCACTTGCGCCCCTCCCTCGATCAAATTCGTGTTCACAGTGTGCAGTCTGCCGAACAAATGTATCAGGCCTGTCTGGCACAATATGCTCAGACCGACATAACCATTCTGGCAGCAGCCGTTGCGGATTACCGCCCTGAACATGTATCCGACAAAAAGATCAAAAAGAAATCGGATGACATGCAAATCAGCTTGTCGAAAACCGTGGACATTGCAGCGGAGTTAGGCAAACTGAAAAAAACTGGCCAGATCAATATTGGTTTCGCACTGGAAACTGATCAGGAAGTGGCACATGCCAAATCCAAACTGGAGCGAAAGAATTTTGATTTCATCGTATTGAACTCCCTTCGGGATAAAGGAGCCGGGTTTGGACACGATACCAACAAGATTACCATTCTGCATGCAGATGGTTCCGGCACGGCATTTGATCTAAAAAGCAAAACCGCCGTGGCCGAAGATATTGTTTCCGAGATTATACGAATTTCAGAGAAATAAAGGGGCATTTCCTTCGTTCAGACAACCGGACACCGCGTATCTGCGTCAAATACCAGAGCCTTGAAACGAACGCAATCGAGCATTCGGGTTCTTTACTACAGTTAGAAAAATACATACCATGTTTAAACGCATTTTTTTCAGTCTTTTATTGATCGCCACTAGCCTGCCGATCTTTGCACAGGGAGAGTTGAACTGCACCGTGCGCGTCTCTACCCCACAGTTGCAGAATGTAGACCGAAAAGTTTTTGATCAGTTGGAGGTTGCCATTCGCGAGTTCATGAACAACACCAAATGGACCAACGACCTTTTTGAACCCGAAGAACGCATCAAATGCAATTTCATTTTGACCATCAAAACTGAAATTGATAACAATACCTTCGAAGGTGAATTGGCTATACAGGCCGTTCGACCAGCCTTCGGAAGTGGATATGAAACGCCATTGCTGTCGCACCTGGATAAGGATTTCACCTTCCAGTATCAGCAAAACCAACCCATTGAATTCTTGAGAGATGTAGCCGACAACCAAAATCTGGCTGCGGTTTTTGCTTTCTATGCCAATGTGATTCTGGGTATGGATTACGACTCGTACAGCGTGTACGGTGGCGACCCATACTTTCTGATCGCCCAGCAGATTGTAACAAATATTCAGAACTCAACTACCAATGGAAGTTCTGGCTGGCGCCCTGCTGATGGCGGTAAAAACAGAAATCGGTATTGGATCATGGAAAACCTCCTGAACCCACGCATCAAGCCTTTCCGCGCAGCAATGTACACCTACCACCGCAAAGGGCTGGATCTCCTTTCCGCCGATATGACATCCGGAAAAGAGGGCATCCTGCAGGCACTTGAAGAAGTTGACAAAGTGAGTACCGCCTACATCAACTCCATGATTGTACAGATGTTTGCCAATGCCAAACGGGATGAGATTGTAGAGATGTGGAAGATTGGTGACAAGCAAATCAAAGAGCGTATTTTCCAGATTATGGTAAAAATTGACCCTGCAAATACCCAACGCTACAAGGAAATGGGTGTTTAGAACGGGCTATTAGACGAAATCTATAAGATTCCTTATCAAAATCCCCTGTTGAAACCCAAATCCAAAAAAGACTTCCGTAAGTTTGCGGCCGCAACTATGGAGGTCTTTTTTTGTTTAAGCACCTTAGTTAATACTTCGGTCCTATCCCTAAGTGGATTTGAAATACCTCCTACCGTAAAACAAACCATTAGCACTTAACTCCTTACATGGATACCATAGTAAACATTAGCCAATTCCTGCTCAGCCTTTCGTTGCTGATTATTTTGCACGAAATGGGGCACTTCCTTCCTGCAAAAGCATTTAAAACTCGTGTAGAAAAATTCTACCTGTTTTTTGATTTTGCCCCATTTAACTCCCTTTGGAAAATTCAAAAAGGAGAAACCGAATACGGAATCGGCTGGCTGCCACTTGGCGGTTATGTTAAGATTGCTGGCATGGTAGATGAAAGCATGGACACTGAAGCGCTCCAGCAAGAGCCTCAGCCCTGGGAGTTTCGCTCAAAACCAGCATGGCAACGCCTGATTATCATGCTGGGTGGCGTAACAGTTAACTTCATATTGGGCTTCTTTCTGTTTGCAATGATTTTGTTTGCATTTGGCCGCGCCTATGTTCCAACAGACAGCCTGTCCTACGGCCTTGCATATGATTCTATCCTCATTAAAAATGGCTTTCAACAAGGAGATAAAATCCTGAAAATCGGCAAGGAGGATTTCCCTCGTGTACAGCCTGAGAAACTCGTTGAGGGCATTGTTTTGAATGATGTGCGTGAGATCACAGTAGAGCGCAATGGAGAAGCGCAGACAATTACCTTACCAAGTGACATGGCCAATACCATGTCGGAAAATAAGGTTTCGAAATCACTCCTGATGGCCCCACGTACCCCTTCTTTATTGAAGAACTTGCTCCGGGAAAAGGTGCGACAAAAAGCAGGGATAAAAGTTGGTGACCAACTCATCGGAATCAATGAAACCCCGACCTTCTATTACGATGAATTCACTGCCAATATTCAGAAATACAAAGACAAGGAAGTGTCTATTCGGCTCATCCGAAAACAGGATACCCTGCAACTCCCTGTTCAAGTGAGTGAGCAGGGAACCATCGGTGTGTTTTGTAAAACTGATGGGTATTACAATATTGAACGTGAGATGTTCGGATTGGCAGAAGCCATGCCCGAAGGCGTTGTAATGGGAATGGATTTTCTCGACAAACAATTGAAAGCCTTTGGCCAGATGTTTCGGGGTAAAATCTCTGTACAAGACAATCTTGGCAGTCTGATTAGCATTGGTAAACTTTATGGAACATCCTGGGACTGGGAGCGCTTCTGGACCCTCACTGCCAGCCTCAGTATTCTGCTTGCATTTATGAACCTCTTGCCAATCCCTGCACTGGATGGAGGATATGTGTTGTTCTTGCTTTGGGAAGTAATTACCGGCCGTAAGGTTAGCGACTCCTTCATGGAAAAAGCCGTTACCGTTGGTTTCTTCCTGCTTCTGGGTCTGATGGTTTACGCACTCGGTTTAGACCTTTGGAGACACGTTTTCTCGGGACTATTCTGATGCACGCACTATGAATTATTTTGATTTTTTTGAAATGCCTGTGGCCTTCTCTATTGACGAAGAGGCCCTCAAACGGCAATTCTATAAAAACAGCAAAAATTTCCATCCGGACTTCCACACCCAATCTTCTGAGGAGGAACAGGAAGCCATGCTAGAGAAAAGCACCCTGAACAATCAGGCGTTCCAAACTCTCTCCAACCAGGACAAACGGATAAAATACATCCTGGATCTTAAAGGCTTGCTTGGAGATGAGGCCAATCCAGCCTCTATTCCACAGGATTTTTTGATGGAGATGATGGAAATAAATGAAAAATTGATGGAACTGGAATTCGATTTTGATGTCCGGTTACACGAGCAAATAAGCCAGGAATTGGATGTTTTTGAAGAAAAAATAGCCACTTCTGTACAAAAAGACCTTGTGAGTACGGAGCCCCCAGGCATGGAATCTTTGGAGCGTGTGAGAGATTTTTTTTTAAAAAAAAGATATTTGTTGCGGATTAGAGAAAACCTCTCTAAATTTGCGGGCTCCAATTGAGAAACGGCATTGAATTTCAGTCCTGATCTCAGTCCGCGGGAGTGGCGGAATTGGTAGACGCGCTGGTCTCAAACACCAGTGATTTCGGTCGTGCGGGTTCGAGTCCCGCCTCCCGCACTTTCTAAAAGTCATCCTGAATCCAGGGTGACTTTTTTCATAATAACCTGTGCTTGTTAACAACCCAACAAACACTATGCTTTCAAAAATTGAAACCTCCGACGGCTCCGCATCCCTGGTATCCAAAGAATATGGAGTAAGCTATCATTCCAAGTTTGGCGCGGTCACAGAATCTGCCCATGTTTTTATTGGAGCGGGCTTGCGGGACAAGGCGCTCGACCAGGAGGAAATACACATACTCGAAACCGGGTTTGGTACCGGGCTGAACGCATTCCTCTCAGCCATCGAAGCGGAAATTTTACAGCGGACAGTCCATTATACTGGCTTGGAGATCCACCCAATCTCCCAGGAACTTGCTGCGGATATGGGCTATGCCCAAGCCCTTCAAATCCCGGAAAAAGAAGGATTGTATCTGGCGATGCATCAGGCAGCATTGGAAAAGCCCGTTGAGTTAAGTCCCAGATATACGTTTACCAAGAAGCATACCCCCATCGAGCAGTTTGAGGCTAAGGAAGCATTTGATGTAATTTACTTTGATGCCTTTGCCCCACTTGCTCAACCAGAACTCTGGACCGAGGAAGTTTTCCAGCGCATGTATCAGGCACTGAAACCGGATGGCATCCTGGTTACCTACTGCGCGCAAGGAGCTTTCAAGCGCATCCTTAAAAGTGTTGGGTTTGCTGTTGAGCGTCTGAAAGGCCCTCCGGGCAAACGGGAAATGACCCGGGCGCGGAAACTTATTTAATGGATTCCGTAATCGCGTACAAGGCAATAGACAGGGCAGAAATTACATTCAAGGAGGAGTTTTTCCCATACATTGGAATGGCCACGGCGTAATCGAGCAGCTTCAGTAGTTCGGGCGCAATGCCCTGTCGCTCCGAACCCAGTACCAGTGCGATTTTTTTGTGCTGCGAAAAATCAAACTCAGAAAGTGCAACACTCTGGTCGGTAATTTCCAGTCCAATCAATACATACCCATCCTCCTTAAGAGCCGCCACACGCTTTGCATCAACCATCCATTCAGAGGGGATTCGCGAAGCAGTTTCCCGTGCAGTGCGCTGAAGCCGTTTATTCTCCAATTCAATACCGGTTCCAACAGACAAAATTCGCTCAACACCAAACCCTTCTGCAACCCGAAAAGCCATACCGGCATTCTCCGGTGACTGAAACCGATCCAATACCAATACGATTGGAAAACGGCGTTCAGCATTCTGAATTTCCTGATGACTTAATTGTTTGAACGGCATACCACAAAGGTACCGATAGTTTTTTTACATTAATTTAAAACAGCATTAGGTATTGCGCAGAAATACCCTTATCTTTGCAGTCGCAAAATCGCGGAGTGGAGCAGTTGGTAGCTCGTCGGGCTCATAACCCGAAGGTCGCAGGTTCAAGTCCTGTCTCCGCCACCAATAAAAGCCTTGTTCGAAAGAACAGGGCTTTTTTAGTTTTGGCAGCTTAAAAATTGCCAAAATCCCTTCTTATTGCTATTGACATGTGTTTGGCTTCCATCTAGATTTGAACAAGTTATTTACCAACTCAAACAAACACAGCAATTATGAAAAGGATTAACCTACTTATCCTGCTACTTTCCCCCATAGTAGTATGGTCGCAAAACAATGGATCTTTCCTACAAAGCAGTTCTCCACTCCCGATTGTCAGCCCGCATAACATGTGGGTTGCCGACCATGAGCAGTTTGTACCGTTCATGCCGGATCAGATTTGGCGGTTTACATTTTCTGAAGACAGTACACTCCTCGACAGCCAGTATTACAGAGAATTGATCTACAGCAGCAGTATTTCCGGAAACAACTGGAGCCCAACCGGTAGATTTTACAGAGAAGAAGCTGGTCGCGTTTTTTTTACATTTCCCAATGCATCTGAGGAAATGCTCTTATACGATTTTAATTTCGAGGTTGGTGACACAATGGTCCCCAATACCGGAATTGGTCAGGCGAGTCGTGTAATTATTGCTGTAGATACCATTGAATTGATGGATATTACCCCGAGAAAAAGGCTTGCCCTCTACAGTCCGGAGTGTATGGATACTGTATATTGGATTGAGGGAGCCGGGGAGCTGCGCTATTTATTTGAAACGGAGCTGTTCTGCTCCTTGCCCGATGGACCAAGAGACCGAGTTCGTTGCTTCAGCACAGATGGGCAATTACTGCACCTTCGTTCGGGTTTATTAGGCTGTTTTTTAAGCAGTTCAAAAGAAGAAGACTTGGATATTTCACTTGATATTTACCCTAATCCAATGACAGACCTTGTCCACATCTATTTGAATGGGGCTGATCAAATACAGCTAAAGGCCATTAATGTTTTGGGGCAAGCCCTATTCAGTGGTGTACTTCAAGAAGGAAAGCAAGAAATCCATTGCGAAGACTGGCCTGCAGGAACCTATTTTTTCCAGTTTACAGATTCGAATAATAGGATTGCCAGTAGACAAATATTAAAACAATGAGCTGAGTAATTGGATTCAGTCCAACTTGTTTCATTTGATGAAATACAATTGCCCAATTCTGACCACAGAATTGGGCAATTGTATTTCATCACACCAAATTTCCCCGCTTCCCTACCCTTCCAATCTCCTAAATTCACGACCTTTGCCCGCCTATGAGCCAATGGTTATCGTATCACTTCTTTCCTGAGGAAACGCCGGACATTTTTCTGGTCCGGGGCTTTAAGCCATTTCTGGAACAACACATCTGGAAGCAAAAGGGTGCTCGCGCCTTTTTCATTCGCTACGAAGACGCTTCCGGCCAGCATTTGCGGCTGAGGTTAAAGGCTGAGGCTTCTTACCTTGAGGACACTATCAAACCGGCGTTTAAATCCTGGATGGAGGAACGTGGTCGATTTGAGGAAGTGCCTTACCAAGCGGAGACAGCGCGTTTCGGCAGTCCGGAGGCGCTGGCCCTGGCAGAAGAGCACTTCCACCTTTCCACACAGGTGGTCTTACAGCGACTTAGCCGTCCGTACACCTATGGAGATGCCCTGTTTGACGGGCTTCGGATGCACTTAAGTACGGTGTTTGCTATTGGTATGGAACGTCCCCGAGCAGCCTGGTATTTCGAAGCACTTTGCAGGCAGTGGATCCCGGTTTTCTTTGCACCCGATCCGGAACATGAAATTGACCTGGAGGCAGAAGTTTTGCAGGATTTTGAGACCAGTTTTGAAAAGCAAAAAGAGACTCTTATGAATGCCAATATCCAGACCTGGGATGCTCTTCAACAGGATTCATTTGATAAAAACCAACCAGAGTGGCTCAGATGGTTTCGAGGCAACCAATTGATATTTGAAAATTGGGATGACTCGCTCGAAAAGGCCCTGCCTAGTCTGATTCACCTTACAAACAATCGACTGGGAATAAACAATCAGGATGAAGTTTACCTCAACTACATTCTTGGAAGGTCGCTTTGATTGAATACTAAACCTGTTATAAACAGTTTGAAATGAACAGGAAACTCCTGCGGCTTTTCAATTGTTAAACGTGAAACATATACAGATGATAAAATTCAAATGGCCTTGGCGACGGGCAGCGGCGCAACCATTGGCATCATCGAAAACTGATACTGAAATGAAGTACCTCATTACCGGGCTCGGAAATCCCGGATACGAATACGATAACACCCGGCACAACATTGGCTTTGAGGTGGTTGATGCGCTGTGTAAAGATCTTGGTGGAAGTTGGAACAGTGACCACCACGGGCAATTGGCAACAGTAAAATTTAAAGGCCGTACCCTGATTTTACTCAAGCCCAGCACCTACATGAACCTAAGTGGGAAGGCCATTCGATATTGGCTGCAAAAGGAAAAGATTGCCATCGAAAACAGCATGGTTGTGCTGGACGACCTGAATCTTGATTTTGGCAAATTGAGAATGCGGGCAAAGGGATCTGATGGCGGCCACAATGGCTTGAAAAGCATTCAGGATTTACTTGCAACCGCCGACTACCCCCGTTTGCGAATTGGAATCGGCAGCAATTTTGGCAAAGGGAAACAGGTAAATTATGTATTGGGTAAATGGACTGAAGACGAAGCCGCTGAACTGCCCCATATTCTGGATCGCAGTGTGGAGGGTATAAAGGCCTTTGCCACCGTGGGTCTGCAACGTGCCATGAATGTGCTTGCGAAATAATCACGTGCCTGCGCCCTCCGAATTCAGGTCGTGAAGCCACTGTTTAATTTGAACTTTAAACTGGTCCGGATCAAATAAATCCGATGGAATGGCCTGACTTTTTTCAGCCACTTCAATTGCCTGCTCCAGGTCAAAACCTCCCTGACGTTCAGCGTGCAACCAACCTTGTCCCCGGACATATTCACTTAAATACTCCTGTTCGGTCTGACCCGGGGTGGGAATCAGCAAGGCAGGTTTTTCAAGCACCGCTAAATCCATCAGACTGCTGTATCCGGATCGACAAACGATGAGCTTGCTTGCCAAAAGCACCTCATTGAGTTCGGTAGATGTATAGTAGGAGACTACCTCTATGTTTTCGGCTTCAAAATGGTGTTTCCGGGACTGCGTTTTCCCTTGAATAAATATGAATTTATGGGGCAAGGACATGGCCTGTTCCAGGAGCTGGTTTTCCAGCCGCGTGCGCTGTGGTTCCGGCCCTGAGAGCACCACCGCTACATCATATTCGAAACTGCTTTCTCCGCCATGCATCCGGGTAAGTAAACCCAAATAGGTTTTGGGCACTTTAATTTGGCTGTTGTGCGACAAAGCTCCTGCGAGACTCAAGTCCGGAGCAGCGTCCGGAACCCAGATCGTATCAAATCCAGACAAGCCCAGTCCGACTAGTTTATTGGCAATCCATTGAACGAATCGATTGTTCGCTTGTATACATAATTGATGCGTGAGTACAATGGAGGGGACGCCTTTATTCTTAATATATCGGGCGTTATCTGAAATAACTGCATCCCATGTGTGTTTTCGATGCAGGGCACGTAGTGTCTTATACTCTGATCCAAATTGCATACAGTATGCGTGGTGCCTGGGCTGGCATGCCGCACTGCATATTTGGATGATCATGCCGTGTATCTGGTAAGACGGGATAGAGAAACACTGTAAATGGGAAACTCAGCCTGCAATAATTCGAGTAACCCCCATCCGGCCAGTATACTTCCAGCGCCTTGAGATTCAAGGTAACGGATGATGGGAATGCAGCGCGAAGCGTGACACAAGCCCCAATTCAAGGCAATTAAGATTTTTTCAAAGGCAACCCTTTGGGTGAATTCAAAGAACTGGCGAGTATGGTTTAGCGCCCAATAAAGAGATGACACAAAAAAAGTTAAAATAGGAGTTCAATGGGGCTTTTGCCTTATATTAGCCTTGTAGTAAATTTAAAAATAAAATCTAGCTTATGAAAAAAATTAATTGATATCGCGTTGCCTTCTTTTTGCCTGATGGTTGGCATGATTGTTTTGGAAAGTTGCCTTTTATGTTTCGGCGGTGTGACTGCCCTCATTTCTAGATTTATATCCTGGGGGCGACCCAGACTTTAAGGTCCATTCCTCATCTTATAAACAAATGCTCATTTTAGGCGTAGCCTGAAAGCCCCCTGAGTGGAATATACTCCAGGGGCTTTATAGTTGACGACCATAAATCCAGGTATATGAATAGTTGCATCCATCTAAGCCGCCCTCTACCTTCTTCTTTTCGCCAGTACTCTTTTGCAATAAGCCCATACTTGCGCAAAAAGACATCCGAAACTGTTTTTTGGTCACAGCCTGATTCACCACGAATACCAACTAAATGAAACCCCAGCCAGAAACTTCTATTCCACACTGGATTTATTTTTTAAAACCAACCAAGGCTGGCCATACATAATAAGTAGATGGGCAGTACGGCTTCCTGCCTCAACACGCAACCCTGCCTCCCATGCCCAATGGGGGAGTTGGTCTGTTCCAGGTGTTTGGGATTCTGA
Source organism: Saprospiraceae bacterium (assembly GCA_041392625.1). Taxonomy (GTDB): domain Bacteria; phylum Bacteroidota; class Bacteroidia; order Chitinophagales; family Saprospiraceae; genus M3007. The sequence continues at coordinate 31,176 of JAWKLR010000033.1, forward strand.
CACAGCCCCATTTAGCCAGGCTGATTTTAGCCATATTCCTAATAACACCTGGCAATTTTATCCCAATGGCAAGGCCCATCTGAAAACTATCCGGGAGAATCTATTTCTCCATTAGATGCAAGCCAAGCTATTTTTCCTGGTGTTTGCAGCAAGAAGACAGCCTCCAGATTCACAATTTATGAAAACTGGCCGGATATGGCTCCATTTTGACCAATGGGTTCCCTCCCAACGAACAAATGGGATAGTTACAACAGTTATCTTCAGGAAGATTTCACAATTGGTTTTGGAGTACCAGGATGGGTTAAACGCCCTTTTCGGATCATTGCATACGTATGATGCCCATTGGTCAATCATCCAGTGCCATACCCTGAACCAACACCCATTCAACCAGATACCAGTTGATTCTTTTATGCGAGAGATTGGTATCACGGCGATTAACAGCTATTTTCTTGCGACGATGGTTATTCTGTAACCATATCGATGTAACCATGATATCCAGTCTTCTTCTGCACCCGATAATTGCGAGCAACTACATGGCCGCCAATGATTTTATTTGGGACCAGTTAAATGCTGCCAAGATCAGGATGGAAAAAGCCGGGTCTTCTGATGCCAACAACAGCCTCCGCAGTCAATAAATCAGAAATAACAGCACGTGGGCCCTCACCGAATCCAAGTTCCGGTGTCCTATTTTTAAAACTACCCAGCAGCGAACCATGTTCCTATCAACTATTGAATGCCTGTGGACAACTCGTTCCGTTCAATATATCCAACATGCGGATCGTGCATTGATATGCAGGCATTGCCTTCCGGCCTGTACTTCCTACAGGTATTGTCTTCCAAAAACAAGACCGTTGAAATACATAAAGTTGTACTTCAATATGAATACTAAAAAAACGAGCCCGATCACATTGGTGTGATCGGGCTCGTTTTTTTTACATTCTCACTTCATCGTCGTTGTCATCGTAAAATCGATATTCAGCGAGTGGGAAGTCGTTATCAGGCAGGATTTTAACCCACTTTTTATATTTCCGGAACCACCGCATTTGCATGCTGGGGAACCCTTTCCGGATGTATGCTTCCAGATAGGGGTGGACCCGGAGTTTGACCTTGATTTTTGGTCGTGATTGGAGGATGAACTCCAAATCCCGGGTAATATCATCGGTCAGCAGAATTGTAGCATTTACCTTACCGGTTCCATTACATGAAGGGCAAGTTTCAGCGGTATCTACTGCTACTTCAGGCCGGGTTCGTTCTCGTGTAATCTGCGTCAACCCGAACTTTGAAACAGGCAAAATGGTATGCTGAGCCCGGTCTTTGCGCATAAAGCCTTCCATAGCCTTGGTCAGCTGTCTGCGGTGTTCCGGGTTCTTCATATCGATAAAATCGATCACGATCAAACCTCCGATATCGCGGAGACGAATCTGCCGGGCAATTTCTTCTGCTGCTTCCAGGTTGACATTAAAAATGGCCTGATCGACTTCTCCAGAAGACAACTTATGGCCACTGTTTACATCAATCACGTGCATTGCCTCGGTTTTCTCAATGACCAGGTATGCACCGCTGGCCATGGTTGCAGTTTTCCCGAAAGATGCTTTGATCTGGCGGGTAACGCCGTGGCTGTCAAATACCGATTTATTTCCACTGTGCATTTGGATAATGTGCACAAGTTTCGGACTAATCGTCTGAAGGTAGGATTTTATATCTCGGAAAATATCTTCGTCGTTGACCACGATTTTGCTGAACGAATCAGTCAGCAAATCGCGCAAAACGCTGGCGGGCTTGTCTAGTTCGCTTAACAGTTTTGCAGGCGGGGTAATGGTTTTCAATTGCTTGAAAATATCCTCCCATTTACCCATCAGGTATTCAAGTTCCTCGTGCAGGTCCTGTACCTTTTTGCCTTCCGCAGCCGTTCGAACGATCAGTCCAAAATTCTTCGGGCGGATACTTTCGGTGAGCGTTTGCAAGCGCTTGCGCTCATCGTTGCTGTTAATTTTTTTGGATACGGAGACTGTGTTGTTGAATGGCGAAAGCACCATATACCTACCGGGCAGGGTAATTTCGCAGGAAAGACGCGGTCCTTTGGTAGAGATAGGCTCTTTTAAAATTTGTATCAGCAGCGGGTAACGCTTATTCAATACCTGATCGACTTTACCCGTTTTGACAATCTCTGATTCAAACTTGAAGTTGTCCAGTTTGTGGGTATTGATGTTGCCATTCATTACCCCATTGCTCCATTTTATCAGGGATTTCAGGTTGGGTCCCAGATCGGTATAATGCAAAAAAGCATCCTTTCTGTAGCCAATGTCAACAAATGCCGCATTCAGGCCCGGCATAAGTTTGCGGATCTTTCCGATAAGGACGTCACCGACTGTAAAGTTGTTATTGGATTTTTGGTAATGCAGTTCAACCAATTTACCATCCTCCAATAAGGCCATATCCACCCCTGTTGAGCTGGAATTTATGATAAGTTCTTTTTCCACGACGGATTATGTGGTTTAAACAGGCATTGGCAACCTTTTTCCGGTTGGTAGAAAGCATACGCTTTCCATCCATAAACCGGTTGGCATGGGCATCAGAAAAGTTCCGTCTGTAAAATCCGTGTGTAAGCGCTGAGGAAGGAGTACGAGTCGTGTCTAGGAAGCGAATTGGCTTATCGAGTATCTTCTGGAATAAGGGGTCAAATTTTATTCAGCTGATTTGGCAGGGAACACATTTGGGGGGTCTCCTGGACACACATAGAAACGCCTATATCGGGACCGGTTCTTGTCTAACTTGTTTTGAAACACACCATGGGATGTACTTCAAAACAACCTAGCAGTGATACATCTGTATATATACAGGTATCTACCGACCACCGATAGGACTTCCCGGAAGCATGCAGCTCCCGGAAAGTCCACAGTTCGGTATGACGGTTGTCACTAGTACTGAGCCCAACAGGCTGTGGTTCCGAATGGAATCCAACGCCTGCCTGGTTCAATCACTAGCGGTTCTTCTTCTTGTGGCGATTCTTACGAAGGCGCTTTTTACGCTTGTGCGTTGCAATCTTGTGACGTTTGCGTTTTTTTCCGCAAGGCATATTGAAACAGTTATAAGTTAAAAATAGTGTTTATTTCATATCGCCGAGTACCGAGGTACGTTGGCGTTATTACCTACATTTTGCAGCAAATGCTGCTGCTTTGTCCGCATCGCCTATTCCTTCATAAGCGCGTGCAAGCAGACACGGGGTATTCGGATTATCAGGCTCCAGTTCGTATGCTTTTTCCAAACGCTGTACAGCCCGTTCCCATTGATTGGTTTTGATTGCCAATCGCCCCAGTGCATTATACACAGAGGCATTTTCGGGATATTTTTCTTCCAGTTCACGCAAGAGCAGCACGGCTTTCATGCCTTCTCCAGGTGGTGGATTTTCTGCATATACCAAGGCCAGATTCACTTGATGCTCCGGATGTTCCGGATTCAGTTCTGCGGCCTTTTCAAACGCGTCGACAGCATGTGCTGTACAAAAATCGCGTTCATCTTGTTTGATCGAGTTGACGAGCGCCTGATAAAAGGTAGCTCCGGCAACAGACCAGGCAGTATCAGACTTTTCTTCAACCGCCACTTTTTCGGCAAAAATGCCAGCAACAGGAATTTTTCCTGCGGCATACCAAAATCCGGAAATCCGCTTTAATAAGGCAAGTTTCTGGACTGGGTCTTTCGTTTCGTTTAGTTCCGACTCCAGGGCTTCCAAGTTGCTTTTTTGAGCCTCAGTCAGGCCATTCAAAGCATCCTGTACACGCTGGTCATCATTCGCTGTTTCAATTGGTGGAGCATCGGCTCCTTTGGTTGGGGGAATGATATCAAATCCAAAGTACAAGCCCAGAAATAAAAGAACGGATGCGGCAATACTTGCCAGTTGCAATCGGGTCATTTCCGCTTGTTAGTGTGTATGCTTAAATTTATTCGGACTCGTCTTTTGGCAATGCATTTACATTGCTCTTAACATGCTCTACAAAAATCTTTGCTGGTTTGAAAGACGGAATATAGTGTTCCGGAATCTCAATAGCAGCACCTTTTTTGATGTGGCGACCTACTTTTTTGGCCCGCTTCTTAATGACGAAGCTGCCAAATCCACGGATGTAAACATTTTCGCCGTTTTCCAAAGACCCCTTGATCTCTTTGAAAAGGGCTTCCAAAGAAACCAGTACATCCACCTTGGGAACTCCGGTCTTTTCAGAAATTGCATTTACTAGGTCTGCCTTTCTCATGGTTTATGTCGTTGATTTTGAGCCGTTTATGTTAAAAAAAGACTAGTTCAAAAAAACGAGTCGCAAAGATCGCATAATTTTCGTTACACACAAACATTTAACTCTATTTTTCAAGCACTTATTTACTTGAAAAACAAGAGGATTGGAGAAAAATGAAGCTTGACAGTGTGTGTAGTTTTTGACGCGAGTTGGCAAAGATAGCGTATAAAAAAGAATTTCACCCTATTTTTATACATTTGCCGAACGTCAAAAAGCTTTTAAACAGACTTTTATGCTCTTGTCCATGACCGGCTACGGCCGCGCAACTAAAAACAGCGGTGAAAAAACCATCACTGTAGAACTCAGAACACTGAATTCTAAACTTACCGACCTGAAACTCAGGCTCCCCGGTGATTACAAAGAAAAAGAGCTCGAACTGCGAAAGCAAATCGTCAATCATGCCGAACGAGGCAAAATTGACCTCACGCTGGATATACAAAATGCTAGCGGAGCCGCGGCTGTCAATATAAACGAACAACTCTTTCGGGGTTATTTTGAAGCCATCAACCGCTTGTCTGGTGAATTAGGTACTACCCCCGGCGATATCATCCCTACCATCCTGCGTATACCCAATGTTGTCTCCACTCCAAGTTCAGACCTGAACGATGCCGAATGGCAGCATGTGAAAGACACCGTGCACGAAGCCCTCGAACAACTGAAAGCATTCCGAATCAAAGAGGGAAACGCACTAGGCAAAGACCTGGGGCAACGCGCCCAGAATATTTTACAACTCCTGGAAGATGTAAAACCTCTGGAAGCAGCGCGCGTCGAACGCATGCGTGAACGCCTGCAGGGGAACCTCGAAGAATTCCTGGGTTCTAATAAGATTGATACCAACCGCTTTGAACAGGAAATTCTTTATTACCTGGAGAAGATGGACATTACTGAGGAAAAGGTCCGCCTAAAGCAACATTGCGAACATTTCCTTACCGAAGTAAACAACCAAAACCAGGCCTCTGGAAGAACCATGGCATTTATCTCTCAGGAAATGGGCAGAGAAATCAACACCCTTGGAGCAAAAGCCTACGATGCCGACCTCCAAAAACTGGTAGTGGCGATGAAAGATGAACTGGAAAAAATCAAGGAACAACTCGCCAACGTATTGTAGAGGAATGGTATCCTTATTCTTAGGTATTTCCTCCCCAACCGTGTTTTCAAAACGTTAAAATAATATTTGCCTGAAATAAGCAGGCGCCGACAACCGTATCTTATTCTGCGTTTTAGTACAAACAAAACACATAGATATGGCCCTCCCCTCCGGGCGAACCTACCTTTCGGCTCTGCTACTTTTCCTGGTCGGCTCCTTAGCAGCGCAAACTTCGGGTATTGATTTGCGAAAAGACCAGCCATTCTTTGAGCAAAAACTCAAGGAATATCAAACTTGGTTGCACAGCAACCAACTGGATCAGTATTTCCGGGCTGACAGCCTGATTATTGAACCGGATCGGGTGACCCTTTGCCTGGAACCAAGCCATCACGATGCCAGCGTTTGTGCACGCACCCAACAGACCTGGGATATGCTGGAAAAACAAAACCTGGAACAACACGGCCAGTATTTCCACGAACGACTCTTGCATAAATGGGCATTCCTGGCGGAAATCCATGTAGATCAGGCAGAAGTGTATGTGCGCTGCCACGATCCTGCACACTTTTCTGCGCATGTACGCAGTGAAAACGGTCGTATGCCGGTTGATGGATTCAGTATGCGAACGGCTCAATTTACTTCCGTACAGACACCCACTACCCTGGATGGCGCAAACACGGGGGAAAACAAAGCCATCATCCCAAACAGCCAGGTTGCAGATGTATGCTCGAAGGCACGAAAATACCTGAAGGCATATTACTCAAAAAAGGGAACGCCAATCCTGTGGAGTGCCCAAGTGGATGACTCCTACACATTTGTAGATGAGTTCCTGCTCGAAGTGTCGCACATGAGTTATGAGATTTGTCCGGATGGATTTTTTGAGTACCACCGCATTTATGTAAAAGGTCTGCAACAAGGACCAAACGTCGAGATATCCTGGGAATTTCAGGGCAAATACGGCTCCGGAATTATTTTTCCTCCCAGAAAAAACGACTACAAAGACCTGGATGTGCGTTATAAAACTGAATTAGAAGATTATCAAAAAATACTTTTCAGAAAATTATTGGATTACCTTCGCAAATGACACCAACAAGTTCTCGTACTATGGCCTTACACGCCGCCGACCAAAAGGCAAACCAAGCCGGAAAAAGTGCCACACAAGCGCTTTCTCCCCGAGCCCGCATTGCCCGGCTGATTCTGGTCTATCATTTTGCATTGATAGCCGCAGCCTGTATATACTATGTTTTTCGCGGATTTGACCTCGAAGAATTCACCTCGCTTATGGGAATTCTGGGCCCCATAACCGCCTTGTATGGCGGTGCTGTCTTCCGATTTATAGGAAGAAGCATCACGGAACCAACCCTGGAAACTGGAAATGGTAATGGGGGACAGGTGAACAGCCTGGTTAAATGGCTGGTACATGGTCATTTTGTAACGGTCATGGGATTAATCTCCCTTAAAGCGTTTGCACCCAACATCCTGAATTTTCAGGATATGACGATGTTCCTCACCTTCGTGGAAACAGCCCTGGGTGTTTACATGGGAAATATTATCCTCGCCCTGTTTGAAGGAAAGAAAACAAAACTAGAAGTCCTATTTTAAGACGAAATTTTAAACGGCCATCGCTTCTGTTGTCTGCAACAGCGACAGGAACAAAGCCAGACCATCTTTATTACCCAGAATGTCTTCACTAGCCCGCTCCGGGTGTGGCATCATTCCAAATACATTGCGTTCTGCATTGCAAATTCCGGCAATATGGCGTTCTGCCCCGTTGGGATTGAACGCGTCGCCCAACTCTCCGGTTTCAGAACAATAGCGGAACAACACCTGATCGTTGGCTTCGAGTGCATCCAGGGTTTTCTGGTCAGCATAGTACCGGCCCTCTGCATGCGCAATTGGAATTGAAAGCACCTGCCCCTTTTCCAAATTTGCCGTTAACGGAGATTGAGTCGTTTCTGTTCGCAGGAAGGTATTCTTGCAAATAAACTTCTGGTTGGCATTTTGAAGCAAAACACCCGGAAGTAATCCGGATTCACAGAGCACCTGAAAGCCATTACAGATTCCAAATACAAACCCACCCTGCTCAGCAAATGCCTTTACTGCGTGCATTATGGGAGAAAACTGAGCAATGGCGCCAGCGCGAACATAATCGCCATATGAGAAGCCGCCAGGCAACACAATACAATCTCCCTTTTTAAAGTCGGGAAGGCTCGTTTCCTTATGCCAGATTTTGACCACCTCACGCCCAAGCACATCTCCTGCAACGTGAACCATATCGTCGTCGCAATTCGACCCGGGAAATACAATGACACCAAATTTCATATGTACAGTTTTTTATTTTAAAACGGATAAAACAGGATTCCAAACAAACATGCCAGCAAAACCAAGTGCAGCAATTCTGCCAGGCTGTTGTTTTTCATACTGGAAAAACTCAAACCCAACATGGCTCCAATAGCAGGGATAAGAATCCCAAAATGCATGTAGCCTGGTTGAGAAAAAAACAACATCCCAAGCAGGCCAAATGGAATAAACCACAAAACTACGGAAATGTATTTTCTCGTCTGCATTAATTGCTTCCGTAAAAATCTTCCTGAACTCAGAATCACGAGCAAGACTGCGATAACAACAGTTATCAGCCGCCACCAATCGCTCCCGGATTCCGGCATGTGGATCATCCAACGGAATGAAACCGCCTCGTTGAGTGCAGTCCAGTAAAGTTCTGTCTGGTCAAACCAATACGCCCAGGACCAAACTAAAAACATGGGAACAAAAAGCCCGACAAGCAAAATCAACCGCTCGTGGATGCTGTACGACCGGATGAGGCGAACGCCAAAAATAGCCGGTACGAGAAAAAGTAAAAAGGGAGGATAAAACAGGGTAGATATCCCAACCCAAAAGCCAATATTAAATGTTGTAGCAAATGCAAGTGGCCGCTTATACATACTCATGATCTGAGCAAATACAAACGGAAGAAAAACAGCCGCCAACAAGGCAGGGCTAAGCCACAACAAATCCGGAAAAAGGCTTCCAACCAAACCGGTTGTCATGCCTGCTACCCAATCCCGATTTTCCGTCATCCGATACTGGCCCACCACATTGTGAACCGAAAATGCCATTAATGCAACAAGCACCGTCGCAAAAATCTGGGAAGGCAAGCCAGCTTGAGTGAGCCAGTCAGGGAGCACTCGAAAAAGCGGACCACCAAATTCACTCCCTACCCAAACAGGTACTGACACCCACCCCAACACTGCGGGCAAGCGGAGTAACAGGATATAAACCAATAGAAAAATACTGGTTGAAACCTGGTTGTTTTTAAAGAGTGATACCACTGTAAAAAAGCCTTTCTGCTGAAATTTGCGGTGCGAAGTTCCAAATTATGTACCAAAAGGCCAAGCCCTCCTTCGATTTTAAACGAGAGTTTGTCGTTTAGGCTTTTTATACCAGAGGGCGAAGCCAATGACGTGACTACACCCGATACGATTGCAACAGATTCTCCCTTTTACTATCACGTTGCTGCCACCTAGCAGTTTTAAGACTATGACACCTCATGAAATACAATCCTGGCGGCAAAACACCTCCTCCAAATTGCTTTAACGGCAACCAGCTAAATTCCATTGGGCATACCTAAAAAAAGCAGGCTGAAAAGCAACCACAATACCACCAGTCCAATCCAAATACCCAGGTTTTTCTTTTGTAAAAAAACTGGCCTTGCAAGACAAACAAGCCCACTAAATGCGGCCCCTAAACCCAGGATGCACCCAAGCACCAGCCCGCTGTATTCATTTAAGAAAGCAAAGGGCCCGATCATTTTTAAATAAATAAAAATCCCGGTTGCCAGCAGCCCGCTGCTGGCACCGTAAAGGCCATACTTCCAAAACGCAATTTCTGATCTGGATTGATCAAGGTTTCTGCCCAAGATCAATGGCCCTGCAACATAAACGCCTATAACAGTGGCCAGGAATACAATTTCTTCATCAAAAAACACCCCGAGATATCCTTGCTCACGCAACAAGTTTGCAAGCAGCAATGCAACGCCCATCACCAAACCGTGCATCCACCAAATTAATACAACTGAGCGGGAAGAATTCTTTTTCCACTCATTCGGATTGTCCAATAATTCCTGGCTCATCTTTGTAAATCCTATAATCCAAGCAGGGTTTCCCAGCCATCCGGGTTAGCAACCTGGCTTGTAACTTCATTCATGGTAAATGTAAACAATTGGTCGTTTTTAAAATCCAAAGCGGCATATTCATCCGCAGGCAAATGATAAACTGCTCCACTGTACGTCGTAGCGACAATATCCATTTTTCGACCTGGCATTTTATACATCCGACTTCCACCGGATCTTGAAAACAACATACCGGTTTCTCTGTCAACAATCCGAATATGTACCGGACTTATGAATTCTCCATCAGCAGATTTATACAATGCATCCACCATGAGTGGCTGGGTGTTTAACCTGAAAATCTGATCGCAGTTGTACAAGCCAAAGCCGCTGAGTCGAACGGTGAATTCCAGATCTCTCCCCGGCTTATTGATTTTTTCTCTTCTGCTTTTCTGACTGGCATACAATTGTTCCAAGCGTTCCCGATACCGCTTTAGGGTATTGATGATCAGGGTGTCATTTGTAGCCATGCCCTCTTCAATCAGGCCATCATAGCGCTCTTGCATCATAGACCGGTTGGCATCAAAGAAAGCTAACCAGGTACGCGCATCCAGGCACCACTCATCCGGAGTTTTAAACAAAGGAGCAATCAACAAAAAATCGCGCCAACTGGCTATTTTTTCCGACAGGCTCTGCTGCCGTTCAAGCCGCAGGCGGGTGTATTCTTTAAAAATTTCTTCCGGTTCAAATGCCTGATCATACTCCTTCTCCGCACTACGTGACAACTTGGCCTTTATTCGGATTTCTTCTGCATCATCGGATAGGGCAATGGTGCATTTATTTCCATCTATTGCAAAAATGCGCACCCGTACCCAGCGCCGGTTTGGGTTGCGGAAAATCTCATCGACAGATTCTTCAATACCCAAGCCCTGTTCCTGTTGCACCGGAACAAGCAGGCGCTCGAAGTAACAATCCTTAAAGACTTCGAGCTCAGTGAACAATTCGTTCATGTCTTCAAAATAGAATCGCTCGGTTTTGTCCACACGTCGCACCAGGCGAATATCGCTGCGATCAAAGCCATTGATAAAGAACCCATCGCTTTTGCGTTGATTGCGTAAAAACCACTCTGGGATCAGTTCTCCACCATGCGCCAACTGGCGCCCAAACAAAACACCATTTTTTACACTTGCAACAGGACTCCCTTCTGCAGGCAGTGGAATCATCGTCGGCAAACATGCAAATTGCTCAGCCTGTGCATTGAGGTTGTCTCTGGTCACATCGGTAGAACTTACTTCAGGTGGGAGATCCGGGGCCTGCCATGCTTTGCCATTAATTTTTCGATCATCCATGGATTCCTGGGCTACAAATTCCCAGGAGCGGGAATTTTCATCATACGCATACAAACTGGCATCTGCCAGCTCGTGTGTCGGTATGAATGAAACCGTGTATTCTTTTCCCGGCGCCATTTGCAATTCCTGCCCATTCTGGCTGACCGCAAGTTCAAACATGCCGCCTGAATTAAAAAAGAATGCTCCCCGCTCATCGGCATAATGCATGGGAATTTCAGAGGCGAGGTAATCTGCCATTGTTCGGTATTCCCGAAATTGAATAGCCACCTCTCCCTGAACAGGACGGCCATCCGGATACACCAGGCTTCCTGCCGGAATTTCAATTTGTGTCCCGCTGTTGGGGCTCTCAAAACGAAAACCTTTTTCTGCTTTGAACTTCAAATTGGCTGTTCGAACCTTATTGTACTGCTCCCACTGGAAAGTCTTCGCTGAAATCAGGCGCACTTCAACCCGGCGATTTTGTTCACGGCCCTCTTCCGATTCATTGGTTGCAGTTGGATGAATTTCACCAAACGGCTTCATGTTAATGGAGGGAGCGGAAATCCCCTGTGCAATTAATGCATTGCGTACAGTTTCTCCCCTTTTTTCTGAAAGCCGTTCATTAAACGTATCCGATCCACGACTATCGGTGTGTGCGGTAAGTTCTATTTGAATGGCCTCGCCCTGTGGCACATTTCCGGACAAAAATTCCCGGAGGTCCTGTTTGCTTTGTTCATCGAGCGTCGCTTTGTTTGTTTCAAAATGAAGCGTCAACACCGGCTCTTGAGCGCGGGACGAAAAAAAGCCAATCAGCAAAAATAAAAGCAGTAAGTAGTTTCGTTTCATAAGTAGGTGTATTTGAGTGGTCGAAGTAGCGTTGACTTTATGTTTGGGATTTCAGTTGAATATCCATCTAGGTTCAAATAAAAACAGAATAAAATCTGATATTGGGGCTAAAATCCAGGCACTTCTTTTATCGTGCTTAAAAAAAACGAAAAAGAATCTGACGTATTGCCATGTTATCTAAAAGTAAATTTGGCCAATATCTTTTGGAGCGTGTTTCAATTTCAAATTTTTACAACATCTTAAACAATGCAAAAGACGTACAAAAACTGTCAGAGTTGCGGGATGCCCCTCAAACGGGATCCACTTGGTGGCGGGAGCAATGCCGACGGCAGCTTGTCCGGCATGTATTGCAGCCACTGCTATCAAAACGGCGCTTTTACCCATCCCGACATCCGTGCGGAAGAGATGCAAGCGATTGTCCGCTCTAAACTACGCACCTTTGGATTTCCAGGGTTTCTTGCAAATTTTTTGTCCAGAAATATTCCGAATCTGGAGCGGTGGAAATCCGGGGAAACACCGTGAAAAGTGTACCTTTGTTGCGCTCACCAATAAAACAATTCAATGCAACAACTGGAAAATTTTGTCCTGGGGAAATGGATCTCAGGAGATGGAGAAGGAACGCAACAATTTAATGCATACACCGGCGAGGTTATTTCCACTGCCTCCGATGCCGGATTAGATTACGCCAGCATTTTAGAATATGGACGCAAAACCGGAAATCCGGCCTTGCGTAAAATGACCTTTCACGAACGGGGGCGCATGCTGAAAGCCCTTGCTTTTTATCTTCTTGAGCGTAAAGACCGGTACTACCAGATAAGTCACTGGACGGGTGCAACCAAAGCAGATTCCTGGGTTGATATTGAAGGTGGCATTGGCAATCTGTTTGCTTATAGCAGCCTGCGAAGAAAATTTCCGGATGAGCCCTTTTTTACCGAAGGTGAAATTGTACGCGCAAGTAAGGAGGGCAGTTTTATGGGGCATCACATTTTGGTACCCAAGCAAGGTGTTGCTCTGCACATTAATGCCTTCAACTTCCCAATTTGGGGTATGCTTGAAAAAATAGCGGTCAATTTACTTGCCGGGGTACCCGCGGTGGTGAAAGCCAGCGAGCAAACCTCCTACCTCACCGAAGCCATGGTGCGCGATATTATAGCAAGCGGCATTCTGCCGGATGGAGCACTCCAGTTGCTCGTAGGACAAGGACGGGGAATAATCGACCATGTTACCAGCCAGGATGTGGTTACGTTCACAGGGTCGGCTACCACCGGTAAATTATTAAAAACACACCCGGCGCTGGTTGCACATTCTGTTCCATTTACCATGGAGGCCGATTCGCTAAATGCTGCCGTTTTGGGAGAAGATGCCGTACCCGGAACCCCGGAATTTGATTTATTTATCAAAGAGGTTCGGCGAGAAATGACCACAAAGGCAGGACAAAAATGTACCGCTGTCCGCAGGATTATCGTCCCGGAAAAATTGCTGGACGATGTTCAAAATGCACTGGCAAAAGCCCTTACAAAAACGACGATTGGCGATCCTTCCGTAGAGGGTGTCCGGATGGGCGCGCTTATCAATCGTAATCAATTGCAACGCGTGCGTGAAAACCTGGATAAACTGGCTGGAAAAACACCGGTTGTGGTGGGCAATCCGGATGCTTTTGAGGTTACCGGAGCCAGCAGAGATGCCGGCGCATTTCTACCTCCCATACTGCTCAGAAATGAAACACCGGTAACCGAAACCATTAGCCATGAAATGGAGTGTTTCGGTCCGGTTAGTACCATCATGCCGTA
>JAWKLR010000034.1:0-43100 GCA_041392625.1 Saprospiraceae bacterium
CCGATGCTGCCAATAGATGGCGATGCCCATGATGAGGAAAAAGAGCCAGTAGAGGCCAAAGGATTTGAGGTTCGCATTCATTTTGTTTGAATTTATTATTGAACCATTTTCCCAAAATAATTATTGCCAAACCCACTTTATTAACCAACTTTTCCCGGCCCTTGTGCACCACATACCAAATGGCATTTGAAAGCCGGCAAATTCCACAGCCTCCATTGAATCTTATCGGCTAAACCCCTACCTTTGCGGCCTATCTTTAAACCGCTCACGTCGTTTGTAGGACGCACGAGCACCCGCCTCTTGTATGGGCGGGCAAATTCTTTTTTTATGATCAATATTACTTTTCCCGACGGCAACGTTCGTCAGTATGCCAAAGGAACAACCGCGATGGATGTCGCAAAATCCATCAGCGAAGGACTGGCCCGACAGGTGCTCTCAGCCGGTATCAACGGCGAAACCCGCGACCTCGACCGGCCCATCAACGAAGACGCCGACATCGTCTTCTACAAATGGCAGGATAAAGAAGGAAAACGCACCTTCTGGCACTCCTCCGCCCACCTCCTCGCCGAAGCCCTCGAAGATCTCTACCCCGGTATCAAATTCGGGATCGGACCGCCCATCGAAAACGGGTTCTACTACGACGTAGATACCGGCGACACCCCACTTACCGCCGCCGACCTGCCCAAAATCGAGCAGAAAGTGATGGAACTGGCACGCAGCAAACGAACCTTCACCCGCAGCGAAGTGTCCAAAGCAGATGCCATCAAGTACTTCACCGAAAAAGGCGACGAATACAAACTCGAACTCATCGACGGACTGGAAGATGGCGACATCACCTTTTACCAGCAAGGCAATTTTACCGACCTCTGCAAAGGCCCGCACATCCCCAGCACCGACCCGATCAAGGCATTCAAAATCCTGAACCTCGCCGGCGCTTACTGGCGTGGTGATGAAAAGCGCAAGCAACTCACCCGCGTGTACGGAATCACCTTCCCAAAACAAAAGGAACTCGACGACTACATGCACATGCTGGAGGAAGCCAAAAAACGCGACCACCGCAAACTCGGCCAGGAACTCGAGCTCTTTATGTTTTCAGAAAAAGTGGGACAAGGCCTGCCGATCTGGCTTCCAAAAGGAACGGCCCTGCGCACCCGCCTGGAAGAGTTTTTGAAAAAAGAGCAACTCAAACGCGGCTACCAGCCGGTCATTACCCCACACATCGGCTCCAAAAGCCTGTACATGACCTCCGGTCACTGGGATAAATACGGAGAAGACTCTTTCCAGCCCATCCATACCCCGGCTGAAAACGAACTCTTCCTACTCAAACCAATGAACTGCCCGCACCACTGCGAAATCTACGGACACCGGCCACGCTCCTATAAGGAACTGCCCATCCGGTTTGCAGAATTTGGTACCGTGTACCGCTACGAGCAATCGGGCGAGCTCCACGGCCTTACCCGCGTGCGCGGATTTACCCAGGATGATGCCCACATCTTCTGTACCGAAGACCAGGTAAAAAATGAATTCCTGGACGTACTCGACCTGACCCGCTACGTGCTGGCCAAAATGGGCTTTGAGGACTTCACCGCACAAATCAGTCTGCGCGATCCGGAAAACAAAGCCAAATATGTGGGTACCGACGAAAACTGGGACAAAGCAGAACAAGCCATCATCGATGCTGCCGCTGAGGTGGGACTGGAAACCGTCACCGAACTCGGCGAAGCAGCCTTCTACGGTCCAAAACTGGACTTCATGGTAAAAGATGCCCTGGGCCGTTCCTGGCAGTTGGGTACCATTCAGGTAGACTACAACCTGCCCGAACGCTTTGACCTGAAATACATTGGAGCCGACAACCAGGAGCACCGTCCGGTTATGATCCACCGGGCACCCTTCGGATCCATGGAACGCTTTACAGCGGTGTTGATCGAGCACTGTGCCGGTAAATTCCCACTGTGGCTCACGCCGGAGCAATTCGCAATTTTGCCGGTATCCGACCGCTTTATCGAATACGCCGAATCGGTGAAAAACCAATTGGCCGTAGACGACCTGCGCGGCATTGTGGACGACCGCGCCGAAACCATCGGACGGAAAATCCGCGACAACGAACTCAAACGCATTCCATACCTGCTCATCGTCGGTGAGAAAGAAGTGGAATCCGGCCAGATCTCCGTCCGCAAGCAAGGCGAAGGCGATCAGGGTTCTATGTCAATCGCCGATTTTGCAGAATTGATTAAAGGACAATTATAATGTTGTGGTCAGTCGTCAGTCGTCAGTCGTCAGTTTTTAAGAATACATAATTCTGACCACTGATTACTGACGACTGACCACTGACCACTGCCTACTATCCTAAAATAACATAGAGTTAATATTCCCTTAGCATGGGCAAATTACTTTTGCCCCATGGGAGTATCTAAGACCTTGAATGAGCGCATTTTCAGGCAAATCCATGGGAAAAGCCTGGTGTATAACACCTGTTGGGAAGATCCACGCTGTGATCGGGAAATGCTGCAAATGGGCCCGGATAGTCGGGTGGTGGTATTAACCAGTGCCGGCTGCAATGCCCTGGATTACCTGTTAGACAATCCTGCGGAGGTGCACTGTGTGGATGTAAATCCCAGACAAAATGCCTTATTGCAGTTGAAGACCGCCTGTTTTGAGAGTGGGGAGCAAGCGCTGCTTGAAGCCCTGTTTGGCTCGGGTGTTTGCCCAAATGCTGAAGCGGTTTTTTCACAAAAACTGTACAAATTCCTGTCTCCGGAAGCCCAAACCTATTGGCAGCAACATCTGGATTATTTTAGCGGAAAAGGACTTCGGCCCTCGTTTTACTGGCGGGGCAGCAGCGGAGCCATCGCCTGGATGGTTCGGCAGTGGCTATTCCGCAATCCGGAAACCCGCCGCATTGCCGAGAATCTGTTTCAATCCCAAACACTGGAGGAACAAACGCACTGGTACACCTTGTTTGAACCCCGTTTCCTGAACCCGTTTTTGCGCTGGTTTCTCAAACAGCACATGGTACAGAGCATGCTGGGTGTCCCGAAAAGTCAACAACGCCTGGCAACTACCCTGTATCCGGATGGGATGGCGGGATACATCCGCAATTGCCTCCGCCACGTATTCACCAAGTTGCCCATCAGCGACAATTATTTTTGGCAACTTTATTACCACGGCAGATACTCCGAAACCTGTCGCCCCAATTACCTGCGGCCGGAGCATTTTGAGACCCTTCGCAATCGAGCAAACCGGATCCAAACCTACACCGATACCCTGAGCGGGTTCTTATTAAAAAATCCGAAAACTTATACGCATTTTATTTTGTTGGATCATCAGGACTGGCTTGCTGCCAACCAGAAAGAAGCCCTGATTGAAGAGTGGGCACTGATCCTGAAACACGCCGCGCCTGGAGCGAAAGTTCTGCTGCGCTCTGCTGCTCAAACACCCGATTTTATCCCGGATTTTGTAAACCAGCAAATCGACTGGGACCCGGAAGCCGCCCAGCAATCCCAGGAAACCGACCGGGTAGGAACCTATGCCGGCGCCCTGATCGGCACCGTTTCTGCCTCCACCACACACCAGCGTCTTTCCTAAATTATTTAATCTGTATGCCCGTTACCGAACAAATACACAATCAAAACCAGACCATTGAGCGCCCGCAAAGCAACCCGGTGGTTTCCTTTTACAAATTTCACGCATACATCTACGATGCCACCCGCTGGGCCTTTCTGTTTGGCAGAGACCGCCTGCTACAAATCCTATCCATTCAGGAGCACGACACCATCCTGGAAGTCGGCTGTGGAACGGGCCGAAACCTCCTTCGCCTGGCGAAGCAATACCCACAGATTCGCCTGATTGGGGTAGATTTTTCAAAAGACATGCTGAAACGCGCCGGATTCAAAACCCGGTTTTATGACCGTCGGGTATTCCTGTTTGAGCGCGCATATGCCCCGGGAAGTTTTGAAGTTAAAAACAAGGTCAACTGGATCGTTTGCTCTTACTCCCTGAGTATGTTCAATCCCGGATGGGAAGCGGCCATCGAACGTGCAGAGAACGACCTGGCTCCCGGCGGACAATTTGCATTGGTTGACTTCCACCGCTCCAAATTCCACCTGTTTACCTGGTGGATGAAACAAAATCACGTCCGCATGGACGGACACCTCATCCAAAAACTGGAACAGACCTTTGACACCGTCACCAAGGAAATCAAACCCGCCCTTTTTGGATTGTGGCACTATGCCATTTATGTAGGGAAGAAAAAGGCGTAGCTTTTTTTGTTGATTTGTTGATACGCCTTTCGGGCTAGGTTGATTTGATGATGTTTAATCGGGACGCTGCGCTTTTCCTTGTTTATTTGTTTATATAGATAGAAGTGGTAAGTTGTAAGTGATAAGCAGTAAGTATATTTTTGACATGTTACAAGTCAACTTATCACTTGCCACTTACAACTTACCACTTCTGTATAAACAGAGCCTCGAAGAGGCGGACCAAACGAATAAACAATTCCTAGCAAATTCTATTTGACAATAAAATGACAGTCCTGGGTACAACTTTTTGCCCGGTTGATTGTCTATACAACAGTTTTCATTTGGTTTTTTGGGGTTTATTAGTCGTCGGACAGCGTAAGCTGTCCGGCGGCTTCTTATTTTATGGCCATTACTTCCGGACCAGTCGGCCTTGTATCCACTTGCCCTTGCCTTGCCGTGCACGCAGGCTATACTGCCCGGGAGGAAGCATGCTGGTGTTCAACGCCTGATTTCCGTAAATGGTGGTGTCCTGCATGAGTTTCCCATCCATAGTATAAATCTGAACCTGGCTTTTTTTATTGGCCGGGAGCCCTGCCAGCTGCACCCAGTCGCCAGCCGGATTGGGAATAATTCTCAATTTTGCCGAAGGTGTTGCCTGCTTGCTCTTACTAATTCCACCCGCAAACAACCATTGGTATGCTGCCGGAAACTCGCGCCGCCAGAACCATTCGGAGTGCTCCCCATCCGCAGGTAGTTGCCGAAACTGCTCATCCGTCCCAAAGCCAACACTCAGCATGGCATCGGCAACGGTATTCAGATTTGTGGTTACAGATGCCGGTTCGTCTCCTCCCGCCAGAAAGAAGACGCGCACATCGGCTTGTTTGCCGGAGCTGGTCACATGATCCGCAGGTGCGCTGCCAGCAAACCAAAACGCCGGGGAGAAGATTCCCGCTTTGGAAATTTTATCCTGATGTTCGGCAAGTGCATACATGGAAATAAGCCCACCCATGCTGCTGCCCATGATGGCGGTGGTGTTTCGACCGGGCAGTGTCCGGAAACTGGAATCAATGTGCGGCTTCAGGGTGTTGAGCACAAAATTGATGTAGGCCTCGCCTTCGCCCCCACCGTAATCCGGATTAATCCAGGGGGAGTACTCGTCCAATCGGTGACTTTCTCCATTGTCAATCCCAACGACGATACATCCGTAATCGCCCTGGGCGAACAGCTCATTGAGAGATTCATCCACTTCCCACTCACCAAAAGCACTGGTAGAAGCATCAAACAGGTTTTGACCGTCGTGCATGTACATAACCGGATAAAACTTGTTGCTGCTTTGGTAATCAGGCGGCAGATAAATCCAGATTCGGCGGTTTCGTTGTAATTCCGGCATGTAGAAATTGGGGTCCAGGATAAAAACATTGTCGGCCGCAGTACCGCCAACCGGACTGAGGTCTTCCCAACTCAAAATGTGGATGTCAATACTTACGGCTTGTCCATCGTAGTTAAAGGTTCTGTTGGGTAGGTAACCCCCATTGGCGTTGCCTTCTACTTTATCCCAATTTCCTCTTGTAAATTTAAATTCCACAAGCCCCGGATCGGGATAAATAACCAGGGTATAACTTCCATTTCCGGCTGCAGTCAATACCATATTTGGATCGGCCGGGTCCCAGTTGTTGAAATTTCCAACGACATAAATGGGATCACCCATTGGGGTGTTGGCTGGAATGGTTTGTACATTGAGCGTGATTTGGGCTGTAATACTCAGGCTCAAAATGCCCAATAAAAGGGAGAGAACTAGTTTTTTCATTGTATGTTTAGTTTGCTTAAAGCACGTTTGGGGCAGGTGTATGCGTTGTTTTATCAAGCATGCTCTTAGTTTAAATAAAACGCAAAATTACTTTTTATCTATGGATAGCTTCCCAAATTCCGGCCCTGATTCATCGGAAAATCCCTGGAAAACACTGGACCAAACGACAGCCTATGAGAACCCCTGGATTCGGGTGCGTCATGAACAGGTTTTGAATCCATCCGGAGGGAAGGGGATATATGGCGTGGTGCATTTTAAAAATACAGCCATCGGCATTGTACCAATCGATTCAGAGGGGAACACTTGGCTGGTGGGGCAGTACCGCTACCCCTTGCAGCGCTACAGTTGGGAAATTCCGGAAGGAGGCGGTCCGGTTGGAAGTTCCGTTTTGGAGTCTGCACAACGGGAGTTGCTGGAAGAAACAGGCTTGCAGGCCAAGGAGTGGATTCCCTTGCTGGACCTGCACATATCAAACAGCGTAACCGATGAATATGGCGTGGCTTTTATTGCAAAAGGATTGACACAGGGAACGAGTCAGCCAGAGGAAACGGAAGATCTGCAGGTGCGTAAACTCCCGTTTACAGAAGCCGTTGAAATGGTTATGCGTGGAGAAATTTCAGATGCATTGTCGATGGTAGCCCTCTTGAAAACACATGAATGGGTGCGCCGGGGACAGGTAAAATTGACGGACTGAATGCGTGAAATCCGGTTTGTTGCCGCCAAAAAATCCCGGGATAGAAGCAAACATTAAACTTCTTCTTTACATTTGTTAAAAATCAAAACTATTTGGCTACACAAAATCGCCAGATAAACCAATTGCAATTAACCTGGGCCCGGCTGCGCAATGTGTTCAATCGCTTGTCGACGCCGGTCAAAGCCTTACTTAGCCTGCTATTGCTCATTGCAGTGGTGGGCATGATTTATATGACGAAAGGAGAATCGGAGGAGCCAGAGCCTGTTTTTACCGAAAACCCCCTGCAGGTAATTGACAGCAGCCTGTACCAGCACAGCTACGATCGGAATTTATCGGAATTTCTTTCACCAGAAATCCCGGATACCCTTCCTCCCATCGCATTTGAGCCCAATATGCTGAAAGCGCTCTTCGAACAGGCTACCTACCTGCACCGCCCGGATGTAAAGAAATTCCCGGTTAAGGGCATTGGAAAGGAAGAGATGCTGGAAACCGTTGATCGTTTGCAGGCATTTCAGCTGTTGGACCCACACACCATGCTCAGCAATTTTGATTTTTATCGGATAAAAACCGACTTGAGCAGCGACCGGGTGCGAGTTACCGGCTATTACACACCAATAATAAAAGCCAGCAGAACACAAGAAGGGCCCTATCAATGGCCTTTGTATAAAAAACCGGAGACTAATCTACCCGGACCGGCAGCAGTTTGGGCTGGTGCATTGGCCGGACGCGGACTGGAGCTGGCCTGGGTACGCAGTAAAAAAGAAGTGAAAAATGCCCAGTTGCAAGGCTCCTGCCTGATTGAATTTCCGGATGGGAAACGGCAGTTTTTAGGCTTCGGCGGCTCTGTTCGCGGCGGTGGTGGCAGTTATGTATTTTTTATAAAAGTAGATGAAGTGGTGCTTGGTGCTGGCTATTTCCCGGTTACAGCCAGGTACACCATTGCTGTCGATACCCGTTTTATTCCGTTGGGTGCAACCTTGTTGGCTGAATTGCCCGACATCGAACCCGGTGGAAAGCAGATAGGAACAACCTACCGCATCTTGTTTGCACAGGATCGGGGAGGGGCAATCAAAACCACCAAACGCATTGATTTGTATAGTGGAATCGGTCGAAAAGGCCTCGAGGAGGCCCGGCGGATCAATCGGTATGCCCGGCTTTGGCTCATGCTGCCCAAGCGCCGCGCTGAATCCGCTTCCACGGACGAATGATGCGAAGAAACGCATGAACTTTTTTGCTCCTCCGGCATTGTGTTCTTTGTCTAGATAACTGACATGCTACAATATACCAGCAGACCTACAACCGATCAATCCAGTTTTATTCATGCCTGATTCTTTTCAATATCAAACCTACGGCGCCAAAGTGGCAGCGGAAGGTGTCCGCGATTTACTCGATCATGTTTTTAACGACATGAAAGTGGGGCAGTCGCCGGGAATGCGTCCAACTCCGGTTTGTATTTGGGGGCTGCACGGTATTGGGAAAACAGAATTGGTTCGTGAGATGGCCCAGGAACGTGGATTTGGATTTTCATACATCGCACCGGCACAGTTTGAAGAAATGGGCGATTTGCTGGGAATGCCCATGATCGATCAAACAGAAGACGACCAGACGACCGTTACACGTTTTGCCCCGCCGGATTGGGCGCCGCGTTCTGAGGGGCCCGGCATCTTGTTGATTGACGATGTCAACCGGGCCGATGACCGGATTTTGCGCGGAATCATGCAGCTGCTGCAGTTCTACGAGTTGGTGTCCTGGCAGTTGCCGGAACAATGGCTGATCGTTTTGACCGCCAATCCCGATGGTGGAGATTATTCAGTTACTCCATTGGATGAAGCCATGCTCAATCGGATGTTGCATGTTACCATGAAGTTTGATGTGAAGGCCTGGGCTAAATGGGCTGAAAAGCATCGGATTGATGCGCGTGGAATCAATTTTGTGTTGGCGTACCCGGAACTGGTGAACGGCCATCGGACCACCCCTCGCTCACTTGTGCAGTTTTTTAATTCTATTGCAAGCATAGACGACCTCGAAGCAAATTTGGGTTTGGTAAAAGTACTGGGCGAGGCCTGTTTGGATGAAACGACCACCCAGGCTTTTGTGAATTTTATTCATTTGAAACTGGATCACTTACCCAGTCCCGAAATGATCCTGGATGCAGAAGATTTTGATAAAATAAAAAACCGACTCGAACGACTTGTAAATGATGGTGCTACCAAACGGCTCGATATACTTTCTGTTCTGATCAGCCGGATCAACAACTATGTGCAATTACATCCCCCCGGCCCGGCTCAACTCAAAAACCTGCAGGCATTTATTTTGCTCGATTTGTTGCCCAATGACCTCCGACTGGCCATGGCCCAGGAACTAACCGCTTCCGGTACGGAATCCATGCAGCAGTTGTATGCCATGCCCGAAATCAGTCGGATTTTGTTGGAAAAAATGTAAAATTGCCCCTCGCTTAGAAAACAATTTACGAGTGCCGATTACATGATTTCCGAGTGCCGAATGAATTTTTGATTGTTTTATGGATGGATGGTTCTCTAAACGAATAAACAAGATCATCAAATCATCCAAGCCCGAAGGGCGCATCATCAAATCATCAATTTTAATAAACAATTTCTGACCACTGACCACTTGCCCGCTGACTACTATAAAGCGCAGCGTCCCAAATAAACAAGGCCCGCAGGGCCGAATAAACATCAACAAATCATCCTAGCCCCGTAAGGGGCGCATCAATGTATCAACAGCCTAAAAGGCTTCCAATTCATGCAAGGAGTTTCTTATTTTTTTATGCGCCTTTTGGTGTTCGCTTTTCGAGCCATACCCTTTTCTGTACTTTATGTGTTGTCGGATGGCTTTGCCTGGTTTATGCATTATGTTGTTGGCTATCGCAAAGAAGTGATGTATTCCAATCTGAAGCGCGCCTTCCCCGAGAAAACAGATGTGGAGATTAAAGCGATTATGAAAGGTGCTTACCGGAATCTGACGGATATTACGCTCGAGACAATAAAAGGGTTTACCATGCCAATTGAGGAAGTGCAGAAGCGTTGTGTTTCTGTAAACCCTGAATTTGTTAAATCTACGCTGGATAGTGGACAATCCATTCTGTTGGCTGGTAGCCATTACAACACCTGGGAGTGGACGGGGTTGGTATTTCCAATCGATCTGAAGGTTCCCATTATTTGTTCGTACAAGCCCTTGTCTAACCAGTTGGTGAACGACTATTACAATCAAAGGCGTGAGCGAACCGGCATGCAGATGTTTAGCATGCAGGATACCTATGCGGCTTTTCGAAAAAATCAGGATGTGGCAAGCACTTTTATTCTGGTAGCGGACCAGTCGCCTTCCAGCAAAAAAAGTGCACATTGGGTGGATTTTCTGGGTATTCAAAGTGCATTTGTACCCGGACTGGATTTTTTGTCACGCAAATTCCAATACCCGGTATATTATTTCCATGTTGATCGCGTTAAAAGAGGATATTACCAAATTACCTATGAATTGGTGCATCCCAACCCCGCTGCTGCTGAAAACATGGAGGTCACCCGGGCCTATGCGCAATTGGTTGAAAAACACATTCAGGAGCAGCCAGCCAATTGGCTTTGGAGCCATAAACGCTGGAAAATTGCACCACCGGTCTAGCAGTCTCTTGCCCTCTTTTTGACCCGATTAATTCACGCTGTTTGGGTGGAGTTTGCCACCAGAAAACAGCGGTTGCTTTATAATCTTTTAATACCTATGCCTTTTATGAAATCGATTTTTACCATCCTCCTGGCCTGCTTTTGTATTGGAGTTGTGTCAGCCCAAAATCCCGGAACCAAAAAAATCCTTGATCATGAAGCTGCCCATATTTGGAAGCAAATCAAAGAAACGCAGGTAACAACAAATGGCGAGTGGGTTGCCTATGTTTTAAGTCCAAATACAGAGGGCGACGCGCAACTGGCATTGTGGAATGCCAGAACCCAGAAAACCCGGTGGTTTGAACGTGCAGACCAGGCGCATTTTACGGCCAATGATTCCACCTTGGTTTTTCGGGTACAGGCCCCATTGGATACCCTGAAAGAGCAGCGACGTCGAAAAGTGAAAAAAGATGATTTGCCTAAGGATAGCCTCTTTATCTATCAGATGGCAACTGGAAAATTGCGCAAAATACCCGATGTCTCCTCCTTTTCCGTTCCGGAAGAATGGAGCGGTTGGCTGGTGTGCAAATTGGAGGAAGATAAAAGCAAGCCTAAAAAAGACAGCACTGCTGCAAGCAAAGAAAAGCCTAAAAAGGAAGGAAAGGAAAATGGCTACCGGCTGCTCCTGGTTGATTTGAATCGGGATCGGATGGATACTGTTTTTTTTGCCACCAGCTATACCCTGGCTAAAAAGCACCCGCTTATGGCGTTTCATACATCCGGAAAGCCCGATGGCCTGGCGGAAGGGGCCTACTTACTAAATTTTGCCTCCGGTATTTATTTGCCCCTTCTGAAGAGCGAGGGAGAGTACAAAGGGTTCCGCTTTTCAGAGGATGGTTCCCAACTCGCTTTTTTAGTAAATCGGGATACCACTAAAGCCCGAATCAAGCCCTGGGAACTCCGGTATTGGAGCCGCACTGGCGGGATCAAACTATTGGCGCAAACCGGTAGTAGTTTTTTGCCCATCGAAGCAGATGGGAACTGGGTAATTAGTGAGTATGGCACGCCGGAGTTTAGCGAAGACGGCACCAAGTTATTTTTCGGAGTTGCCCCTCCCCCTATTCTTGAGGATACCACGCTTTTGCCTGAAGAGAAGGTCATGGTAGAGGTGTGGACCTGGGAAGATCCGGACTTATATACCGAACAAAACGTACAAGTCAAGTCGAAACGACAGGAACATTTTCCGGCAGTATACTTTACCAAAAAAGATGAGACCGTATTGCTGGGGAGCCCGGAACTTCCTTCCTGGCGGTTCACCCCGGATCGCAATGCCAATTGGGCAGTCGCCTACACCGATGAACCCTACCGGGTGGCTCGCCAATGGGAAGGGGAAGCTAATAAGGACATGTACATTGTCAACCTCGAATCCGGGGCACAAACGCCCATTGGGTTCAATTTGAGGGGCAGCCCGGCACTTTCTCCGGGAGGTGGCTATGTGGTCTGGTGGAGCGACCCGGATTCGGCCTGGTTCTCCTACAATACCCGCAGTACAGGCTTAAATCAGCTGACCAATAACGACATCTACCCCTACTACGATGAACGCAACGACGTGCCAGACTATCCTTCACCATATGGATATGCCGGTTGGCTAAAAAATGAAGAGGCGCTAATTATTTATGATAAAAACGACCTGTGGGTTGTGGATCCAAACGGGGCTGTACAACCCCGCCGCTTGACAAAAGGCCGGACAAAAAACGTAGTGTACCGGTATATCCGACTGGATCCGGAGGAAAAGTACATTGATCCGGCCGGTGAACTTTTCCTGCACGTTTTCAATGAGACAACCCGGGATGAAGGCTATGCCTGGCTCAATTTATCAACCGGAAAACTGACCCCATGGTATCAGGGTGAGTTTGCATTTACCAGTCGGGTACTCAAGGCTAAAAAAGCCAATGTGGCGATCTTTACCTGTGAGAATTTTCAGACATTTCCGGATCTTTTGTACTCGGAGTTTCAGCCGGGAGTTAAAATGGCAGACCCAAAATTTAAGCGGATTAGCAATGCAAATCCACAACAGAAAGACTATAAATGGGGAGCCATTGAGTTGGTAGACTGGACCTCTCCAAGTGGAGAATCTCTGGAAGGCTTACTGGTAAAGCCCGAAGATTTTGATCCGGAAAAGCAGTATCCGATGATGGTGTATTTTTATGAACGCTTGTCGGACCGCCTGCACAGGCATCAGGCTCCGGATGTACACCGCTCATCTATAAATGCAACGATCTACGCGAGTCAGGGATATTTGGTTTTTTACCCGGATATTCACTATACCGTTGGTTTTCCCGGAAAGGATGCCTACGATGCCGTCACCAGCGGTGTATCTAAACTAATTGATCTGGGATTTGTGGATAAAAACCGGGTTGGTTTACAAGGCCACTCCTGGGGAGGCTATCAGACTGCGTACATCATTACACGGACCAATATGTTTGCCTGTGCAGAAGCAGGCGCCCCGGTGGCGAATATGACTTCAGCATACGGCGGAATTCGGTGGGCCAGTGGCCGAAACCGACAGTTTCAATACGAACATACCCAGAGCCGGATCGGTGGCTCCCTTTGGGAGTATCCCAATCGCTACATCGAGAATTCACCCTTGTTTTCGCTGGATAAAGTAGAAACTCCCTTGTTGATTCTGCACAACGATGCCGACGGTGCAGTGCCCTGGTATCAAGGCATCGAATTGTTCACCGGCCTGCGTCGCTTGGGACGCCCATGCTGGCTACTCAACTACAACGATGAACCACACTGGCCGGTCAAACTTCAAAACCGGATTGACTTCCAAACCCGAATGCTGGATTTTTTCAATTTCTACCTCCAAGACGGTCCCAAACCAGAGTGGATGGACCGGGGCGTTCCCGCCATTGAAAAAGGAATGAATAGAGGGTGAGAATAAGATGATTTGTTGATGCGCCCTTCGGGCTAGGATGATTTGTTGAAATCGTTTATTCGGCCCTGCGGGCCTTGTTTATGTAGAAGTGGTAAGTTGTAAGTGATAAGCAGTAAGTATATTTTTGACATGTTACAAGTCAACTTATCACTTACAACTTACCACTTCTGTATAAACTGAGCCTCGCAGAGGCGGACTAAACGAATAAACAATTTCAACAAATCATCGAAGGGCGTATCAACTCATCAACCCATTATTACCTTGCAAAAGCAACGGCCCGTTTTCATGATAACGGTGACGCGAATTTGTAGTACTGCATTTCTTCTGGATTTTCAATCATGAAAAGAAGATCGTCGGCGTACTGGTCAATGCTTTTCTTCCGTGCGCGGGTTCGCGACCGAGCTTTGCGCATGGCGAATGCTTTGGCAACGCCTTCATAGCCCATGGCGAGGTCTTCGAGTTCGCCGATACGCTTGAGTAGTTCTCGAAATTTCCCGACAGGCGCCGGACGTGCTGGAAATCGCGTCACATGCCTGTACGATCAGTAGTGATGTTGTTCGACTTTCAATCTCGTCGTGGTGGGCACCAACTGCGTTGGAGATGACTGGGTGTTCGTTGTATTCTTCACACATCTTCATTCCCACGAGTGCGTGTGAAAGTTCGGTTTTCTTCTTCCGCAACTTTACCGTCCTCGGTAGAGACCTACACGCTTGGCCGACCACGATTCTTCCGGATTAAGCCCCAACTCTGCAGCCATCAAGGAGCAGATTTCGGCTGTTTCGATGGAGTGCTTGAGCAGGTTTGTCCGTAAGAAGAACGGAAACGCATCCGGCCTACCATGCACTTTTGAGGGCTGGGTTCAGACCGTGGATGTCAGTTCAATGATGGTGCGTTCACCGATTTCAATGACCTGTTCTTCGAGTTGTTTGCGCGTTTTTGCAACCACCTCTTCGATGCGGGCAGGGTGGATTGACCATCAGCTACAAAGGCGTTGCAGCGAAGGCGGGTAACTTCCCGGCGAATCGGATCGAAAGAAGCGAAATAACAATTGCTTCAGGGGTATCGTCGACGATGATTTCAACACCAGTTGCAGTATTTCGAGTGCGCGGATGTTTCGTCTTCAACCGATGATCTGGCCCTTCATATCGTCGTTTTCAGGTTGAAAATGAAACGGTGTTTTCAATGGTAAACTCGCCAGCCATCCATGCGAATGGTCTGGATGACGATTTTCTTGGCTTCCTTGATGGCGGTCACTTTAGCCTGACTAACGGCATCTTTTACTATGGCCATCGCTTCAGACTCGCTCTTTGCCAGAACGGCCTCTGGCAATTGGTCTTTTGCATCCTGCTGACTGAGTTGAGCGATTTTTCAAGCGCTTTAATGCGCTCTTCATTGGCTGCGTCGAGTTCCTCTTTCTTTCGCTGAACGATTTTTAGTTGTTTTTCCAGGTTTTGGCGCAAAACAACCAACTCGCTTTCTTTTCCTTCCAGATCGGAAAGGCGGTTTTTGAGGTCTTTTTCTTTTGCATCATAGGCGTCCAACTGAATTTGAAGGTCTTTTTGCTTGGAGATGATATCCACCTCCATTTCCTTCAGTTGAATCTTGTGTTCTGCCTTTTCTGTATCGAACTTGCTGCGCATTTGTGCGTAGCGCTCCTTGGCTTCCTGGATCTTTTGCTGTTTGATTCGCTCGTTTTCCGCTTCTGCTTTGCCTACTATTTTTTCGGCTTTGGTAGTTGCTTCGTCGGTGAGGCGCTGGGCCGTGAGGCGCGCTTCCTGGATGGTCAGATCGGCCTGTCGATTGCTTTCTTCAATTGCTTTTTGGTCGCCTTTTTTAGAAATAAGCGATAAAACAACTGCAATGACCCATCTACTATCAATCCAATGATTACTTCTATTCCTATTTCCATTGTGGATGGTCTGTTTTAATGTGTGTGATCCCGTGCAATACCCCGGACATTTCAGGGCGCTTCCTTCGGTCATTCCCGAAGAAGAGGATGTGTTGGATTATTGTCGGATTAAGGCATTCAATTTTTGTTCGAACGCGCCCTGAAGCTGTTGCATCATCGCGTCGATCTCTTTGTCCTTAAGTGTCTTTTCAGTGTTTTCAAAAATAAAACTCACCGCATAGGATTTCTTGCCTTTTCCGAGTTTGCTTTCGTCTTCAAACACATCAAACAAATTCACCTCTTTCAACAGTTTCTTAACCGTCTTGTTGGCAGTTTGGTGAATGGCAGAAAAGTCCACTGAGCGGTCAAGTACGAGCGCCAGGTCACGGCGCACTGCCGGGAACTTGCTGAGCTCTGAGTACGTAACCGAGTGGTTTTTCAGTGCTTTAATGATATTGTCAAAATTGAAATCGGCGTAAAAGACGTCCTTTTTGATTTCGCTTGCTTTGCAAAGTGCCGGACGCACCTTCCCAAAGCGAACCAACTCCTGAGGACCGCGGTGGTAGAGGAGGCCAAACTGGAACGCGTCATCGCTTCCGGGCTCCAATTGACTTACCTGATAGCCCTGCACGCCAAAGCGTTCGAGGACCTGATGTACATAGGCTTTTAAGGTATAAAAGTCGACCGCCTTCTTGCTTGCCGGCTGCCAGCTCTCTGCGCTGTGTCGACCGGTAAGCCATATTCCAAGGCGGAAGGTTTCTTTGTGTTTCCACTGTTCCTCTCCAGGTTTTGCCTGGTAGGTTTTGCCAAACTCAAACAGGCGCAAATTGGGGTTCTGCCGGTTCTGGTTGTGGCGAATGGTCTCCAGTCCACCCAAAAGCAGGCTGGGCCGGAGGCAATCAAGGCCCTGGTTTGCGGTGTTGTGGACGTAGACCAGATCCGCCTTGTCCATCGGCATAAGCGCTTTTTCTCCGGTGTAGAAATCCGAATTGCTCAGAGAAAGGGCCATGCATTCGTTGAAGCCACATGCCGCCAACAAATTTGCAGCCATATTTTGTATGGCTTGAGGATCCGGTTTTGGCGTAATTTCCATGCTGCTCTTAATCTGCCCGGGCAGAGGCACATTGTCGAGTCCGTAAACACGGAGTATTTCTTCTATGACATCGGCCTCACGGGTTACATCCGGCTTGTTGGTCGGAATAATTGCAGTGAACCCGGTTTCATTCGGATTTTCAATCCCAATTTCCAGGGCTTCCAGGATGGATCGGATTTCTGCCTGCTCCAGGGAGAGCCCGATCAGTTGGTTGACTCGATTGTATGAAACCTCAACACGTGCAGGCTCAACCGGTTCCGGATATATATCAACGGGCTCGGAAGCGACCGTGCCACCTGCAAGTTCCAGAATTAACTGCACGGCACGCTGAAGCGCCAACATGCAGTTGTTCGGATCGCTGCCTTTTTCAAAGGTCCAGGCTGCATCGGTGCGTAGGTTGTGCCGGATCATCGAACGCCGAATCCAATTCGGGTTGAAATAGGCGCTTTCCAGGAAAATGGAGGTGGTGCTATCCGTAACTCCGGAATCGATTCCTCCAAAGACACCGCCAATGCACATGGGCTTGTCGTCTCCGTCGCAAATCATGAGGTCTTCCGCAAACAGTTTGCGTTCCGTCTCGTCCAGTGCCTGGAATAAGGTGCCTTCTGCAAGAGTCTGAACACGGATTTCTTTTTTACCAATTTTAGCTGCATCAAACGCGTGGAGGGGCTGACCCATTTCCACACGGACGTAATTGGTAACATCTACGATGTTGTTGATCGGACGTTGGCCAACAGCCAGCAGGCGGTCTTTCAGCCAATCCGGACTTTCCTTAACTTCCAGTCCGTTCAACCAAACACCCGTATACCGTGGGCATGCCTCGGTGTTGTTAATTTGAACAGTTCCTCCCAGAGAACCATCTCCTTTGGGTAAAGGAGTCTTGCTTCCAGGGGTTGACAACTCAATCGAAGCGCCTTCACGGGCACGCAAATATGCCGCAATATCGCGGGCGCAACCCAGGTGGTTGGTCGCATCAGCCCGGTTGGGGGTGAGGCCAATTTCAAACACCAGGTCCGACTTCATCCCAAGGTATTGCGCTGCGGAGATTCCAAGCGGAGTATCTTCAGGCAAAACCATAATGCCGGAGTGGTCGTGTCCGATACCCAGTTCATCCTGGGCGCAGATCATGCCACGGGATTGAACCCCGCGAACTTTACGCTCTCCGATTTGGAAAAGTTGACCATCATGGGAAAATACATGTGCTCCGGGAACCGCAACCAATACTTTTTGGCCGGCAGCAACATTGGGGGCGCCACATACAATGGAATGATGTGTGCCATCGCCCAGATCTACTTTGGTCGCGGAAAGGTGGTCGGTATCGGGAATGGGTTCACATTCTACCACTAAGCCGGTCAGGACTTGATCCAGATCGGCTTCAGAGGGTTTTACGTCTTCCATTCCTTCTACTTCGAGCCCCAGCGAGGTGAGTATATCGGCGATTTCAGAGGGTTCTTTATTTAGATCGAGAAAGTCTCGAATCCAGTTCAGCGAAATTTTCATTTACCACAAATCGTTGTAATTAGCAAAGGTAAGACAGATTTTGCTAAAAGCCGCGTTGCGTGGTTGTAATTTTTGCTGCTTCGGATTCCTTAGAAGCGTGCTGCTACCCAGGCTGCTGTATAGGCCTTTATTGCATCCCGAACCTGTGCAAATTCCTGCCGGATGGCTTCTTCTGTTCCACTTGCTTTGGCCGGATCTGGAAAACTGTGGTGAGAACGCTCTGCGTTGCCCGGGATATACGGACAATTTTCCCGTGCGTGATCACAAACTGTCAGGATGTAGTCGAAGTCGATGTCCAAATATTCATCAACATGATTGCTGGTGTGGGCGTGGATGTCAATGCCATCTTCCAACATGGTAGCGATTGCCCGCGGGTTAACGCCATGCGTTTCAATGCCCGCGCTGTACACCTCTGCACGTCCTTCCGTAAATTTCCGTAAGTAGGCTTCGGCAAGTTGACTTCGGCAGGAGTTGCCGGTACACAATACCAGGATTTTTTTCATTGTATATTGATTTGACTCCGGCCCCCCATCGTGGAGAACCGGAGTCTCATTGGCTGTTTAGCAGCAGCCCGGGCCGCAGCAAGGCTCGGTACTGGCTGTTTTCAAATCCTTCAAGTTGAGTTTCTTTTTCTCCGTGTGCTCACCTCCGGGCTTTTCGGCATAAACGGTAATGCTGAAAATGCCGGTTCCTGAAGCCAGAAAGTCCTTGAGTTCGCTCTCGGAGAGGTATTCAAGCAGGATTTCATCCGGGATGAGGATGGGCTTTTGCTTTTGGATTTGGATGTTGGTGAATCCGCTTTTTTCGATAAAGTCGAGGTAGTCGTTTTTCTGAATTGCCCCTGCGACGCAGCCTGCGTACATTTCGGCACTGGCTTTGATGCCTTCCGGTAAGTCGCCTTCCAGTACAATATCGGAAATGCTGAAGTGCCCGCCTGGTTTCAATACCCGGAATGTTTCCGAAAAAACCTGCTTTTTATTGGGAACCAGGTTTAGTACGCAGTTGCTGACAATTACATCGGCGAGGTTGTCAGAAACGGGCATGTCTTCCAGGTCGCCCAACCGAAACTCTACGTTGTTGAAACCGCGCTTTTCAGCATTGATTCGGGCTTTTTCAACCATGGCTGGTGTGAAATCAATGCCCAGCACTTTTCCGGTCGGACCCGTTTCAGCACGGGCTACAAAGCAATCGTTTCCTGCACCTGAGCCCAGGTCAATTACTGTGTCGCCTTCAGCAATTTGGGCAAATTGAGTGGGGAGTCCACAGCCCAGGGCGAGGTCTGCATCCGGATTGTAGCCGGGCAGGTCTTTGTAACTTTCCGACATGATGGTGTAGGTACCCGTTGGGCCTGCACCACAGCAGGATTGAGCATTTTGCTCCACCGTTTGGTTGGCAATGGCTGCGTATTTTTCACGCACCTCGTTTTTGATGTTGTTCAATTCGTTCATAGCTTAATTTGTTAGTTGTTAAAAATTCTGGTTTGTGGGGCAAGTTTATCATGCTGGTAAAGACTAACAGCAGGTTTGAATGCTCGTGTTCAGGAAGTTCCGGAACAGCAATTCGATTTTTTTGAATGTTTCAGGGTCAATGCAGTAACAGGAACGGGGACCTTCAACCGTGCCTTTGATTAATCCGGCAGCGAGCAATTCCTTCAGGTGTTGCGAAACGGTGCTCTGCGCCAGGGGCAGCACGTCTACGATCTCTCCACAGATACATGTTTGTCGGGAAGCTAGTTCCTTTAGTATAGCAATGCGTGCCGGATGACTGAGGGCTTTGGCATAAGCTGCCAATTCATTTTCTTCTGCTCCAAATAAGTCTTTGTTTGCCATGCATGTTTTATTTATCGCAAAAATACGATTAACAAAACGAGATTTCCAAGCCTTTCATCGTTTTTTTACGATAAAAAATTTTTTCATTTCAAAGTTTTTATATCTTTGCTGTCGCATGAAACGATTTTCGGGCATATTGCTATTCTTTTTTGTCTTTTCGACGGTGCTTCCACAGGCCGTCAAAGAGGAAATTGCGCGTATCCCGAACCTGGTTTCGCATTTTAAGAAACACCGGGAAACTAATCCGGATGTTACGTTTCTGGAGTTTTACTCGCTCCACTACGGCAAAAATTACAAGCAACACCAGTCGGACCACAACCACTCGCAGCTTCCGGGAAAGCAAGATCATGAACCTTGCTGTGCCTTTGCTGTGGCATCGCCCATTTTGAGTGTACATGTTCCGGAGATCGTCCTGATTGCTCCGGTTTTTTCTTATTCAGCAAGTGCATTTGTTGACCCGGCTTGTTTTGCATTTGATCCTCTCCGCCGCATCTGGCAACCTCCTCAGGCAGCATAACTGTGTTTGACCCTACCCTGCATGTACTCTAAGAGTGCATCCCTACTGTTTTCAAACGCAATTTCCAGAACCTTTTTAAGGTACCTAAACAGTATTTGAATTTTTTATTCAATGGTCGGAATATGTACGTATCTCCGGCACAAACATAGTTGTGCACATGCTGCAAAGAATCATTCAATTTAGCATCCAAAACACCATAATTGTGGTGTTGCTGACCCTGGCAATGGCCCTGGCAGGGGTGTTTGCGTTTAGCCGCATCCCCATCGATGCCATACCAGATATAACAAACAATCAATCTCAAATTCTCACAGTTGCTCCTACGCTGGCAACGCAGGAGGTGGAGCAATTTGTCACCTCTCCGGTCGAACTGGCCGTCCGGTCTATTCCGGGCGTGGTCGAACTGCGCTCCATTTCCCGTTTTGGCCTGAGCGTGGTGACCGTAGTGTTTGACGAATCCGTTAATATGTACCTGGCCCGACAACTGCTTCAGGAAAAACTGGGCGAAGTGGCAGGTGAAATTCCACCCGGACTCGGAACCCCGGAACTCGCCCCCATTTCAACCGGATTGGGCGAGATCCTGCACTACCGGATCGAACCCAAACCCGGATACGAGGATCGGTACAGCGCGTCCGAACTTCGAACCATGCAAGATTGGATTGTGAAAAAACAATTGGCAGGTATTCAAGGCGTAGTTGAGGTAAATAGTTTTGGCGGCGACCTCAAGCAATATGAAGTGTCCATACGGCCCGAACGGCTTCGCGCCCACGACATCGGTGTGCTGGAGGTTTTCCAGGCACTCGAACGCGCCAATGAAAATTCGGGTGGCGGCTACATCGAGAAAACCAACAACATGTACTTTGTCCGAACCGAGGGCCTGGCCAAATCGCTGGAGGACATTGAAAACATCGTAGTGCGCTCGCCGGAAAATGGCCATGCCGGCGGAGCCCTGCTTATCGGCGATCTGGCCGATGTACAATACGGTAAAGCCCTCCGCTACGGCGCGGTAAGCCACAACGGCGAAGGAGAAATCGTGCTCGGAATTGTGATGATGCTAAAAGGCGAAAACGCCGCAAGCGTAATCAAACGGGTAAAAGAACGCCTGGTACAAGTGGAGGCTTCCCTGCCCGAAGGCGTGGGTATTACGACGTTTCTGGACCGTGAAAAACTGGTCGACCGTACCATTCACACGGTTTCCAACAACCTGCTGGAGGGCGCCCTGATTGTCATCTTCGTGCTGGTCATGCTGGTAGGTAACTTTCGGGCAGGATTGATCATTGCCTCGGTTATTCCGCTGTCCATGTTGTTTGCACTTTCCATGATGTACATTTTTGGTGTTTCAGCGAACCTCATGTCGCTTGGTGCGATCGACTTCGGACTCATTGTCGATGGCGCGGTGATTATCGTTGAGGCGACCCTGTATTATCTGCATACACAAAAGGCACCTGCTGTTTTGAGCAAATCAGAAATGAATGAAAGCGTAAACACCGCAGCAAGCGGAATCATGCGTTCATCCATTTTTGGGGTGATCATCATTCTGATTGTTTACTTGCCGATCCTGTCGCTTACAGGTATTGAAGGGAAAATGTTCCGTCCGATGGCGCAGACGGTTTCCTTTGCACTTATTGGGGCCTTGCTGCTTTCTGCAACCTACGTCCCTGCTATTTCAGCCTGGGGTTTGAGCAAAAAAATCAGCGATCAACCCAGCTTTGCCGACCGCATTATCAAGTGGTTGGAAGGACTTTATGAGCCCACCCTGCAGTTTGCATTTCACTGGCAAAAAACGGTGGCGGTTCTCACCATTGCCATTTTTGTAGGCAGTATGATTTTGTTCTCCAGATTGGGTGGCGAGTTCATTCCAACCCTGGACGAAGGAGATGTAATGATGCACGGGTTTTTAACTCCCGGTAGTTCGCTCACCCAGACGCTGGAAAGTCACCGCCTGGTACAGGATAAACTGATCAAGGCCTTCCCGGATGAGGTGGAGCAGGTTATTTCAAAAATTGGATCAGCAGAGATACCAACCGACCCGATGGCCATTGAAACGGCCGATAACGTGATTTTGCTAAAAGATAAATCTGGCTGGACCAAAGCAGAAACAAAGGAAGAATTGGTGGCACTGCTAGAGGAAAAGGTAAAAGAAGTGCCGGGCATGGCCTTTGAATTTACCCAACCAATCAAAATGCGTTTTGATGAAATGATGACCGGGGTTCGTTCGGATGTAGCCGTAAAGGTATTTGGTGAAAACCTGGATACCCTGGCTCGTGCAGGCGATGCCATCGGATCGCTGATCAGTGGAATCAACGGGATTGTGGATGTTAAAGTAGAGCAGGTGCAGGGCTTGCCACAGATCGTAGTGAAATACGATTACCGGCAAATTGCCCGGTACGGCCTGCACGTCCGCGATGTAAACGAAATTGTACGCATCGGGTTTGCAGGGTCTTCCGCCGGCTTGATTTACGAAGATGAAAAACGGTTTGATCTGGTGCTTCGGATGGATACAGCCCTGCGCAAAGACATCTACGATGTGCGGAATTTGCCAATTACCACGCACGACGGCTCACTCATTCCACTGTCGGCTGTTGCCAGCGTCGACTTTGTGCCCGGAGCGGCACAGATCAGTCGGGAGGAAG
The DNA here is from genome assembly GCA_041392625.1 of Saprospiraceae bacterium. Lineage (GTDB taxonomy): Bacteria > Bacteroidota > Bacteroidia > Chitinophagales > Saprospiraceae > M3007. The sequence continues at coordinate 22,752 of JAWKLR010000034.1, forward strand.
GTCAACGCCGCATCGTAGTCAGTGCCAACGTGCGGGGCACAGACGTAGAGACCGCCATCACCCAAATTCAAAATACGCTGGATGAAAAAATGCAGCTCCCCAGCGGATATTACATGAAACTGGGCGGGCAGTTTGAAAACCTGGAGGCTGCCAAAGCCCGTTTATCCATCGCAGTACCCATCGCGCTGGTACTGATTTTCATTCTGCTGTATTTTGCATTCAACTCACTCAAGGAAGGGCTTTTGATTTTTACAGCGATTCCGATGTCGGCCATTGGCGGGATCATTGCACTTTGGCTGCGCGACATGCCCTTTTCAATTTCTGCCGGGGTGGGCTTTATCGCCCTCTTTGGAGTAGCAGTGCTCAATGGCATTGTTTTGATTTCCTATTTCAATCAGCTGGAAAAAGAGGGTGTTACGAATGTATTTGAACGGGTTCGCCGCGGTGCGCTGGTGCGTTTGCGGCCGGTATTGATGACGGCATCGGTAGCTTCTCTGGGATTTTTGCCCATGGCCCTGTCGCACGGAGCCGGTGCAGAAGTACAGCGCCCACTTGCGACGGTGGTGATTGGAGGCTTGGTGAGTTCCACCTTGCTCACCCTGGTGGTACTCCCCGTTTTGTATACCCTGGTTTTCCATCGGATTCGGAAAAACATGGCAGTTATTTTGCTGATCGGTCTTTCAATGGGAGCCATGAATAGTCAGGCGCAGACCCTGATGTCTGAAGAAGATGCCATTCGCCTGGTGCTGGAATCGCATCCATCTGCTCAGGCGGCAAACTTGCATATTCAGGAGCAGGAGGCATTGAAAAATGCTACCCGCGTTTGGGCGCCCACCAATTTATTCAACAACATTTCTGCCGACCCGGATTTAGGGGCGTTTGGAACGAACACCCTGGGCTTCAGCCAATCGTTTCCCAAAGGGAAAGAGGTGCGGGCCAACAAAGCCTGGTCAGAAAGTTTGCGTGCAAAAGCTGTTTCCGAAAAAGCATATCAGGCTGCTGAATTGGTAAAAGAGGTGCGGGTGTTGTATCAGCATTTGAGCTATTTGCAAAAAAAGCGATTGGTGTATCAGCGTTTGGACTCCCTGCATCGGGAGGCTGCCCGAATCAGTCAGGCGCGGGCCGATGCCGGTGATGTTTCGCCCATCGATGCCCGTATGGCTGGGAATAAGTCGGCTCAAATCCGGATGGAACTGGAAACCATTTCACACGAAACGGCTTTTGATCAGCAGATTTTGGGGCAATTGTTGGGACTGAATGTTCCGGTTACGCCCATTGTAAAGGCATTTGAGAAAGAGGATTTTAGCCTTGCAGACACGAATCGTCTGGAAGCCTCCCCGATGTCAAGTTTAAGTCGCCAGGAAATTCAATTGGCAGAGGCGGGACTGCAAAAACAAAAAGCCCAACTCGCGCCTGGTTTTGAGGGCGGACTCAACATGCAGTACCTCGGAAACGGTGCACTGTATCCGGGCTATCAACTGGGTTTATCGGTACCTCTTTTTCGCAAGGGATATAAGGCGCAGAACGAATCGGCACAATTGGCAGTGGAAGTTGCTCGCGCTAAATACGATGAGGTGCTGCTTCGACAGCAAATGAACCTGGGCCACCTCCTGCATGAACTGGAGCGCTATGAAGTAGTAATCCAGTATTACCAATCAGAGGGAAAAGAAACGGCCGCAGCGCTTTTAACCCATGCTACCAAAAATTATGCATTGGGAGAAACGACCTACAACTGGTTTTTATTTGAGGCCGAACAGGCACTCGAAATCGAATTGAACTATCTGGAAAATCTCTATGGCTTCAACCTGGCGAGCATTGAAATCAAAGCCTTGTTGGGTGAGTAAGAGTGTGCTGAGTCCGGCAGTTTCCGGATGCATTTTGAATCTTCTAAAAATAAAAAACACCATGTTTATCAATAAAAGAGCACTTATATTTTTGTCATTTTCTCTGGGAGCCCTCGCATGCACCGCTCCGGTTGAAAACCAGTCTGCACCAGCCGAAACCCATGCAGAGGCACATGCTGATGAGTTGACACTCACTGCGGCCCAGATTGAAACCGCCAAAATTGGCTGGGGGGAAATGGAACAGGCGCGCGCAGCCAACAACCTCCGCCTTTCGGGTGAGCTCCGCATCCATAAAGAGTACACTGCCACCGTTTCCGCCTATGCCGATGGTATTGTTCAGTCGCTGAATACCGGAATCAATAAAGTCGTGAAAAAAGGAGATGTGTTGGCAAAAATCCAACATCCGCAATTGCTGGACTGGCAGCAGGAGTACCTCGCAACTCAAAGTCAGCTGGATTTTTTGCAGTCTGAATTTGAGCGGTATGAAAGCCTGAAAAAAGACAATGCGACCTCCTCCAAAAGCTATGAAAAGGCCAAGGCCGACCTGAATACCTCCAAGGTCAACATGCGATTACTGGCAGCAAAACTGGCTTTGTTTAAAATTGATGCGAGTCAGCTCAGTACCGAATCTGTTCGGGATTACTACGTGTTGCGTGCACCCTTTTCAGGGGTTGTTTCGCATACGATGGTCAACCTGGGAAGCGCAGTATCCACCGGAACGCCGATTTGTGAGCTGATGCAAACCGATAAGATTCACGCCGATTTGTTTGTATTTGAAAAAGACCTCGGGAAGGTGCGTGTCGGACAATCCGTACAACTCATTTTGCCGGGCGTGGAGAGTCCGGTACCTGCTAAAATAAGCAGCATGGATCCCGGCTTTGATGCAGATAAAAAAGCGGTTCGCATTCATGCCACATTCAATCAGCCCCGGGGCGCTCGCCTGGTGGATCAGGCCTATGCCGAGGGATTGGTTGACCTCAACACAAGCTCTGAATGGCAACCGGCCCTGCCGGAGGAAGCCGTTATCCTCGAATTGGGCGGGCACTATATTTTTGTGGTGGAAGAAGAAGGCAAGGAGGCCGTTCATTTCCGCAAAGTCCTGGTTGAAACCGAACCCGCCACCGAAGGAATGGTGCTGGTACGGCCCAAAACCCAACTTCCGGAAAATGCACAAATTGTAAAAAAAGGCGCCTACTACGTGGCTTCACAAGGAGGTGAAATGGACCACGATCATTAGGGGATTTCCGATTTCCGATTACATGAATTCCGATTGCTGATTTGACAAAAATCAGATCTAATCAATCGGATTTCATGTAATCGGAGTTTGGAAATTACGAATTGGTCATGTCTTCCGGACGTACCCATTCTTCAAACTGCTCATCGGTAACATAACCGAGCGCAAGGGCAGATTCCTTAAGAGTCAATCCTTCCTTATGTGCTTTTTGAGCAATTTCTGCAGCCTTGTAATATCCGATTTTGGTATTCAGGGCGGTAACGAGCATCAGAGAGTTGTTCACGTGCTTTTTGATGTTTTCATGCAATGGTTCAATGCCGATGGCGCATTTATCGTTGAATGAAACACAAGCCTCACCGAGCAAGCGGGCGGAGTGCAGGAAGTTGTAAATCATCATTGGTTTGAACACATTCAGTTCAAAGTGGCCGTTTGCGCCACCGATGTTGATGGCCACGTCGTTGCCCATCACCTGTGCAGCAACCATAGTCAGTGCTTCGCATTGGGTTGGGTTCACCTTGCCCGGCATAATGGATGATCCCGGTTCGTTGTCGGGAATATAAATTTCACCAATTCCGGAGCGTGGTCCGGAAGAAAGCATACGGATGTCGTTTGCAATTTTCATCAGGCTCACAGCCACTGTTTTCAATGCACCGTGGGCTTCCACGATGGCATCGTGTGCAGCAAGGGCCTCAAATTTATTTGGGGCGGTGATGAATGGGTAGTTGGTGAGTTTAGCGATGTTTTTGGCTACGTTTTCAGCGTAGTTGGGCGGGGTGTTGAGTCCGGTACCAACTGCTGTTCCACCGAGGGCCAGTTCGCTGAGGTGAGCCAGGCTGTTGTTGATGGCACGCAGCCCGTGATCGAGCTGTGCGGCATAGCCGCTAAATTCTTGTCCAAGCGTCAGCGGAGTGGCATCCATAAAGTGGGTGCGTCCGATTTTCACAACATCCTTAAACGCCTCGCTTTTTGCTTTAAGGGTATCGCGCAGTTTGCTGACACCGGGGATGGTCACTTCCATGAGCAGTTTGTACGCTGCGATGTGCATGGCAGTGGGGAAGGTGTCGTTGGAGGACTGGGATTTGTTTACATCGTCATTGGGGTGGATGTATTTTTGTTCGTCGGTGAGTTGTCCGCCGTTGAGCACGTGTGCGCGGTAGGCGATCACCTCGTTGGTATTCATATTGCTTTGCGTACCGGAACCGGTTTGCCAGACAACCAGCGGGAACTGGTCGTTCCATTTTCCTTCCAGGATTTCATCGCATACCTGGCCAATGAGTTTGCATTTGTCTTCCGGGAGTGTGCCTGCTTCAAAATTGGTAATAGCAGCCGCTTTTTTCAGGTAGGCAAAAGCCTGCACAATTTCGATGGGCATTTTATTGGTTTCGCGGGCAATTTTGAAGTTCTCAATTGAACGCTGGGTTTGTGCGCCCCAGTAGGCATCGGCAGGCACCTGGACTTTTCCCATGGTGTCTTTTTCAATTCTGAAATCCATCGAGTTGATTTTATTTGATAAAATAATGCGGCACCGGTTGATTCCGGCGCCGCAAAATTACGGAATGTTTGCCTGATTTTGACGGGATAAAATGCATGTTTACGCGGAATGTTAATGTTAAAAAAAACTCGATAAAAATTATATATTTGTAATTCGTCTTTTTCTGACATCCTCCCGTTATCTCAGCCCCAAGTTTCGAGCAAGAATGCTGCCACCAAACTTCCCAACTTCCTCATCATCCAAAACCGCCAAACCACATGTTTTCCAAAACAGTCTCACTGCTTTGCTTGCTTTTTTGTAGCGCCTTCTTATCTGGCCAATCCTTGTATTATGTAAGCCCGGATACTATTGGTAGCTACACATTCTATTTTGGTTTGTTTAACCTGGAAACTTGCCAGGACTCTACTATTTTTCAAATAGATAATTCTGGAACATTATATAAAATCAATGATATTGCTGTTTGCCCAGATGGTAATTTCTATGTTACGGGACCTTCTTTTTCTGGAGGAAGTCATTTTGCCCAACTTAATATGTCGGACTCCTCATTAACACTTCTTAGCCCGATACCAACCACATCCAATTCACTCACCTGTGATGCCAATGGAATATTGTATGGAGGTAGCGGATTTGGTATTTTTACTTACGATACAAACACAGGCGATAGTCAATCTTTGGGTTTTTTGGGTTGGCCCTTGGCAGGAGATATGACCTTCCTAAATGGTGAATTGTATGGAACTACCATAGATAATGACTTGATTCATATCTCCCTAGATGACCTTCCAGCCTCTGAATTGGTATTTAATTACCCAATTGACCCATTATTAACGTCTTATGGCGTAGTTTCAAATGTTGTTTCATGTGATTCAACTGATATGTACATTACAGTAACAAGCACATTTTTTTCGGGCACCCCCGATACCATCAACCAAATCTACCGCATTGACCCCGTGGCCCAGACAGCGGACTTGGTGTGCGAAACGCCGTTTGTAATTTACGGAGCAACCACACCCAATGAATTTTTAGCTTCGGATTGTTCGGTAAGTCTGGATTTGGATTCCGATGATTCCTCCGGGGCGCCGGGCAGCGATTTTAATGCCGATGGCCTGTTCTGTTTTGGAGGGGATTCGGTTGCATTGGCCGATTTGGATGTGTCGTTTTATTCCGGCTACTACACCGACTCCATCACCATCCGGTTGCTCCCGGCTGTCCCGGATGGCCCTTTGGAGTACCTGCAAGTGGCCGGTAACAGCCCCCTTGTTTTGAGCGGACAGGGCAGCCAGCAACTCACCCTTTACCCCAACAACCCATTTCAAATTACAACAACGAATGCAGCCATCCAGGCTGCATTGCAGACTACCTTTTGGCACAACGATGCACCCAACCCCAGTCCGGGGATGCGTACCATCGAACTCATTGCCCATGCTTCTGGAGCTCGTACAGATACTGCGTATGCGTATCTGAATGTTCCCGTTTTTGCCCATGCCGGAATGGATACCACGGTTCAGTTTTGTATGGATGCTTCTGCTACCGATTTAAACCTGCTGCTGAGCAGCGATGCCGATACGGGCGGCAATTGGTGGCCCGTTACAGCGGGTGGCGCCGGAGTGTTCGACCCCACTACCGACCCCTCCGGCGCATATTTTTATACCCTGGATAATGGCCAGTGCCCGGAAGATACCGCCGTGGTTACGATTGATCTGCTTCCCTTGCCGGCATTCACCCTCGGGGCGGATACCCACTTGTGCGCAGGAAATGTGCTTACGCTGAGTCCTTCGGTTTCGGGCTTCACGTATGTGTGGCAAGACGGAAGCCAGCAGGGGAGTTTGGATGCCACGCAGCCGGGCCTGTATTGGGCAGAAGCGACGGATGGAAATGCCTGTCAATGGCGGGATTCGATGTGGGTTTTACCGGCCGATACCTTTTTCATTACCGAGCAGGCCAGTCCCTGTGCGTTTACCACCTATGAATGGGAGGGCCAGTTTTTTACAGCAGATACTGCTGTTTGTCTGAACTTTAATTCGGTATTGGGCTGCGATTCTGTGCGGTGCCTGGATTTGAGTTTTCAGGCACTGGATAGTTTGCTGCTGGATGCTATAATTTGTGAGGGAGATGCCTATCAATTGGGGGGAAGCAGTTTTTCACAATCAGGCACCTACACGGTGTCTTTATCCGGCACAAACGGGAATTGTGATACGCTTGCCATCCTGGATTTGGAAGTGATTCCATCCCCGCCACCCGGCTCCCTGTCCGTTCAGGTATGCCCGGGAACGGTCTATGATTTTAATGGAATGCTGCTGGACACACCCGGCGTGTATTTTGACACCCTTACCACAGCAACAGGCTGTGACAGTGTGCTCATCCTCAGTCTGAGCAACTGGCCGCAACCCGCGCCACCGGCTATTATGGGGAACAGCTACCTGTGCCCGGGTGTAGCAACGACACTTACGTCCTCCGGATATACCGGTTATTCCTGGTCGACAGGAGCTGCTACGGAGCAGATCGAAGTCCTCTCCGCAGGGGTTTACGGCCTGACGGTAACGGATGCAAACGGATGCGAGTCAAACAATACGGTTGAGGTAACAATGGTTCCGGAACCTCAATTTGAATGGGAAACACAAGCCCCTCCCTGCCCGGGAATAAACGATGGCACCATTGTACTCACCGGATTGGACAGTGGCCTGGCACCCTTTTTATACCAACTAAACGGCGGCGGATTTAGTGATCAAATGGTCTTCGACAGCTTGCCGCCCGGCAGTTACTCTGTACTCGTCCGTGATTCGGTTGAATGCGAGTATGCTTTTTCTTTTGATCTCCCGAACCCACCTGCGTGGGATGTAGCGATTGATCCGGCAGAAGTGTATCTTTTGGAAGGACAATCAATGCAATTGCTGGCAAGCAGTTCCGGCATTGGTGTAAACTATCAATGGTTTCCTGCCGAAGGGCTTTCTTGTACCAATTGCCCCGACCCCATAGTTTATGCCATCCAGGATTCAATGGTTTATGAAATCCTCGCAATGGATAATCAAGGTTGTTTTGCCGAAACCCAGGTGTTGGTTATTAGAGAAAAAGAACTATCGGGGTATTATATCCCAAATGTATTTTCGCCGAATGACGATGGCTGGAATGATGAATTTGCCGTTTTTTTAAATCCTGATTTTTATCAGGAAATAGAACTGTTTCAGGTATTTGACCGGTGGGGAGATCTGTTATTCGAATCCAAACCCGGCTTCTCAAATCGCGTAGTTTGGGATGGATACAGCAGAGGCATACCTGCAAGCCCGGGCGTATATGTATATAAAGTCGTTTTGATCGGAATAGATGGCAATAAGAAATGGATTTCCGGTTCATTTACGCTTGTTCGCTAAATACTGTTTATTTAGAAGTTGTAAGTAGTAAGTGATAAGCAGTAAGTATATTTCTGACATGTTACAAGTCAACTTATCACTTGCCACTTACAACGTACTACTTCTGCATAAACAGAGCCTCGCAGAGGCGGGTGGATCAATTTCCGATTGACGATTACATGATTTCCGATTGACGATTGGATTTTTGATTGGTAAACAGTGAGCTTGTTTTTCAATCAACAAATTCAACAAATCATCAATTTTATAAACAAATAAACAAGGGTAAGCGCAGCGTCCCGATTAAACAAGGCGCAAAGCGCCGAATAAACAACATCATCAAATCAACCCCTTTGCGTCTCCCGCATTTTTCCTATTTTTGATGCATAAAAACCCCGCCGCATTTTCTCCGGAACCTAAAAAAGGAGTGTTTTGATAAAAATATTCATTGCCGATGACCATGCCATGTTTGCCGAAGGCCTGAAAACCCTTTTGGAAACAGAGGAGGACCTGCAGGTGTGCGGGAAAGCCGGCACCGCAGCTGAAACCCTGGAAAAACTGGCAGATTGCAAGCCGGAAGTACTGCTGCTCGATATCAATATGCCCGACCGCTCCGGCATGGACCTGCTGCCCGATCTGCACAAGCAATTTCCCGAACTGAAAATCATGGCGCTGACCATGCACAACGATGAAAGCTACATCACCACCATGCTTGGGCAGGGTGTGCAGGGTTACCTCCTGAAAAATACGGGAAAGGAAGAACTCGTCACCGCCATCCGAACCATCCAGGAAGGGAAAACCTACATTTGCCAGGAAGCCGCCGATACCATGCGCCGCGGACTGGTAAATGCCCGAAAAGCTGCTGAAGCGCCTACCGCTCCAAAAATCAGCCGGCGCGAAAAGGAAGTGCTCCGCCTGATTATGGATGAATGTACCACCCAGGAAATTGCAGCCCAACTTTTCGTCTCTGAAAAAACAGTGGAAAGCCACCGCGCCGCACTCCTCACCAAACTTGGTGCACGCAATACTGCCGGGATGGTGAAAGCCGCCTTGCAGTGGAAAATTTTGGAAGATTAATTTTTCCGGTACGCCTTTTTTATGAATAAAAATCCCGAATTCATGCGCTTTGTATCCATTTTTATCCTGATGGTACTGTTCCTTGCACCCGGTCGCGCACAGGAGGGGTTTGATACGGTTTTTACCTTTGATGAAATCCAGACGGTGATCAAAAGCGGGATTACCAATCGGGATTTGAGGCAGCAGGGGCTCGGCTGGTATCATTGGGCGCAATACAACTACAAAACCTATGGCCGCTCGGATTCATCCTTTCTGTATCTGGCCCGTAGCGTGGAGAAATTCCGCCAAAGTTCCGATACCCTGGCCTATTTCCGGGCCCAGATTGAAATGGCCGACTGGCTTTCGCAGCGGGACTTGCCCGACGAAGCACTAAAGATTCAAGAGGAGGCACTGACTTATTTTCAGCGTACCAAAGAGATGTCGCTGGAGGCGCGCACCCTCGTAAGCATGAGCCGAAATTACCTGGCTGTTCAGGATACAGCCGATGCACTCAACTGCCGGAGGCTTTTTCGTGAACGGAATCAGATTCTGAAAGACACCCTGCTGGAACTCAGGGTGCTCATGGAAGAGGTAGCCCGCTTGCAAAGCCTTTCCAAATACAGAGATGCCATTAACCTTTCCTTGCGGACCTTGAGCCTGGCACGTGCCACCGAGAACTCCGATTTTGTTGCTCAATCCCTGTACAACCTGGGCCTGCTCAGTGTGCAGGATCAGGATTTTGAGGCGGCAACCAAATACCTGACAGAAGCCGAGGGGTACTACCAGGATCCCGGCTATCTCCAGCAACGGAAAAACATGTACCGTCTGATGGCGCAGAGTTTTGACCTGACTGGCAAAACGGATACCGCATTTATATATTCCCAAAAACTGGTCGGCACCCTGGATACCACCCTGGCCCGCGACCGAACTACGGCGCTGCAAAAAGCCGCAATGCAATACAATTTTGGCGAGAAAAAGCGGACGATTGATATACTGGAAGAAGAAAAGGCCGAGGCAAAAGAAACCGCAAAAGACCAAAACCTGTTGATTGCAGCCCTGGTCGTCGGGCTGGCTGCTGTTTTACTTGCCGGCTATTTTATTGTTCGTGATTACCGCCACCGCCTGCAAACAAATCGGGTGATTACCATCCAAAAAGAGGCACTGAACCAACAGGAGATCATCAAACTCCAAAACGAAATGCAGATCAAATCCATGCAGAGCATGCTCGACGGCCAGGAACAAGAGCGCCGCCGGATTGCCAACGACCTGCACGACAGCGTTGGTGGCCTGCTTTCTGCAACCAAACTGCAATTGGAACAACTCGCCGCCAAAAATCCGGAGCTCACACAGGCTGATGACCTGGGTAAGGTGAAGAGCTTGTTGGATGATACCGTTGCTGAAACCCGGCACATTGCCCGAAACCTCCAACCCGTTTCGCTGGAGCACTTTGGTCTGGAGCGAGCTATTCAGGATTTGGTGAATAAACTCAGCGGCGATGGTTCGCCAAGTATTACCTTCCAGCATTATGGTCCGCTGGATAAACTCAGCGAAACCAATACCCTCCACTGTTACCGAATTGTGCAGGAACTCCTGCAAAACAGCCTGAAACACGCGGAGGCATCTGAAATACTCATTCAGTTAACAGGCTCCGATACCGAAATGACCATCCTGGTTGAAGACGATGGAAAGGGCTATGCCCCCGACACCGTTCAGGCCGGAATGGGAACTGGGAACCTGGCCCAACGCGTGCAATTCCTGAATGGAGAACTGAACGTTGAGGCGGCTCCCGGTCGTGGGGTTAGTACACATATTGTGTTTCCGGTAGGTGGTTAATTGGGTAATACAGGGTGGGATACTAAAAGGTATATCCAACTCTTAGTCCTACATCAGGACTGGTTTTGAGTGTCGTGTAGCGGTTCATGGATGGGTTAAACCCTTTACGAATCCCGCCGTACAGATCCACCGTAAAATGGTTTTTGGGTACCAGTTGAATACCTACGTTGATGCCCCAAAACCCGAAGGTCTTGTTGCGTTGAAGCTTGGTTTCAGTCCGAACCTGGTAATTCTGATACGTGCTGCTTGATCCAATAAATGGGATAATACCATCAGAATAGCTGTATTGAGAGCCCACTTTGTATCGCTGTATTTTTTGGGTATACGTATCTGAACATCCTTTGATCCCTCCTCCTTTGACTTCGATATACAACCCATCCTTTTTTCTGTGATCGGTTGATTTGTGCAGGTAGGCAAAATAATACCGCATACTCAAATCCAACTCCAAACCATGAATGAAATTATGGGTGACCTTTGTCTCTTTACTTGGAGGTGCCCCTGGGTTTGAAGAGATCGGAATCAAAAATAAGTAGTCCGTTCCGGAAAGACGAACTTGCTGCAGTTCATCCGTTACTCCTACCTCGTAATTCACTTTTTCCTGTAGTCGTTGTTTAAAATGGTAGGTCAGTCCCGAAGAGATAGAAAATCGATCGTGAAACCGGTATTCGTAGTGGATATCTAGGTTTTGGGGGATTGGCGTTCTTTGGATTGCATTACCAAGTTTTAGGTTTTGCGTCTGGCCCTGTAAAGCAGCACAAAACAGCAAGAGAAATGAAAGGACTGCAATGTGTTTCATGATGGTTAATTAATTTTTATCTGGGAATTTTTGCAGAAGACTTGCTTCTGTATTTTAGGTATCGAATGAGTGCGAAAACGATAAAACTAAGAATGAGTGAAAGGAATATTATATAGAGAGTTATCGTAATTATCTGTGGAGTAGCGAAAAGTAAAAGCAATAAAACATATGGGATTAGCAGCAGACCTGCCATGATGGCAAGCATGAGTAATACCCCTTTGAGCAAGGGGTGGATTTTTTCCCGAGCTTGTTTTAGATTTGACTTTTTGTTCAAAAACCTAAATTTAATTGCCTGTCTTTTCGGCTTGTGTCGTTTTGCTACGTGTTCTTCTGAGATGCCGGGCAACAATTGGTTGGAACTACTTAGATTCCGGGCACTTGCAACAGTGTTTTGTGAAAAAATGAAAAAGAGCAGAAGCAGTACGAAGTCGATAAATGGCCGATTGTTACTCCAGATGGTTTTTGAGTGCATTGTGTTATTTTTTGGGCATATGCCTGTTTTCAATCTTGTTGGTACAATGGTTTGACAATTGGAAATGGATTACAAATCGGGTAATCGCGCTATTAGGCACAGCATAAATGCCCTGGGTAAGTGAAGTGTTTGTAGGATAATACCCTCGCGGAAGCCTGACACATTGCCCGGAACCTTAAACCCGTTTCACTGGAACATGTTGGCCTGGAGCGAGCCATCCAGGATCTGGTGAATAAACTCAGTGAAACGAATACACTGCACTGTTACCGAATTGTGCAGGAACTCTTGCAAAACAGCAGGAGAAATGAAAGGATTGCAATGTGTTTCATGATGGTTAATGAATTTTTAGCAATGAGTTTGTTGGGGTTAATTGGGTTATACAGGCTGGTCTTTTTATTATACTACTAGCTCTTAATCGTTTTAACAATTAAATAGAAGCAACCAATCAGCATTAGGGTCCAGGTCGCGATGAGACCGACAAAGAGCACACTAGACGCTGATAACGGTATTGATGCAAAGGCAAAGAATATTAATGCGATGTATCCAGTTGCTACTGTTGCCCCCAGAATCAGTAATATCACAAGCCCTTTTTCTAAGGGGCTTTTTTTTCTTTTTGGGTTTTGCAGTTTGTTTAATTTCTTTTTCCAGCGCTTTACTTTCGCGTCCAATCGTTTGGATGCGCTGGACTTTGTATTGGGTTTTGCCTGGAACACGTTTGTTTCTGTCCTGGCATATTGTTGGCTTGTTGTATTCACAGAGTAGCCTTCGGTAAAAGCAAAAAGCAGGATGGCTAGCATATAAAATCTACAGGAACTTGCTCGGGGCCATTTTTTGCTCAAATTCATCGTTGTGTTCATTAAATTGTTTTATTGATGAAATGAATGCAGCCAACTAACAGTAAAACCCAGAAAACAGCGAGCAAGGCATAGGTAATCCCAGGTAACCAACAAAATGGCCAAGCTAAAAGCGCTATTGCAAATTCATATCCAGAATACCCTAATGTCGCAGTTGTCAGTAAAATCAAAGCGACCACTATTCCTTTTGGTATAGGTTTCATTTTAGAGGGCCTGCACAGTTTGTCAAATTTCTTTTTCCAGCGCTTTACTTTCGCGTCCAATCGTTTGGATGCGCTGGATTTTGTATTGGGTTTTGCCTGGAACACGTTTGTTTCTGTCCTGGAGTATTGTTGGCTTGTTGTATTCACAGAATAGCCTTCGGCAAAAGCAAAAAGCAGGATGGCTAGCAGATAAAATCTACAGGAACTTGCTCGGGGCCATTTTTTACTCAAATTCATCGTTGGGTTCATAAAATTGTTTTTGGGGCGTAAGCCTGTTTCTTATCGTGTTGCTACAAAGGTTTGGCAATTGAAAATGGTTTGCAAATCGGGTATTCGCGCTCTTGGGCACAGCATAAATATCCTGGTGTCCGTTTTAGACAAATCCGGATTGAACATCAGAGTTTGTGTCCATTTTGGACACAAATGAGAAGAAGGTGAAGGAAAATAGCCCGGTTTAGTGATTTTTTTAATTCAAAAAATGCACCCTTGGTCATGTAATTGCGCTGGGGGCTTTTCGTGTTTCCAAGTTTGGATTGAATTGCCTAACATTGTGTATTCAAAAAGCGGTTGCAAACAGGATATGCCTAAACAATTTGAAAAGTCGCTTCTGGAAGCCATTGAGGCTCAACTGCCAGAGAACCTTTCGCTGGCGAAGGAACTGGAATCCCGTTTGGGGGTGACCCGGAGTGCTGTCTATAAGAAGATCCGTGGAGAAGCCTCGTTTTCTGTTGCTGAAATGTTGCAGCTCGCCCGTTCGTTTGGAATCAGTCTGGACCGGCTGGCATTTGAGGCCGGAGGCAATCAATTGTTTCAGTATTCCAATGGGAATCCCGAGCCGCAAAGTCCGGAAGAATATCTGGGTCGTATTCAAGTCCAGTTAATGGAATTATTGTCTGAAGGCAACCCGCAGATGTGGCACATCACCAACGACCTGCCGTTTTTCTGGTACTTCTTTTTTCCTGAAATATGTTCTTTCAAACTACTCATCTGGTCCTATATAAGCCGGGGAGTGCAAGGAGATGCACAGGATTTTGAGCCGCAGCGGTTTGCAGAGCAATACCCGCAACTGGATGCAATCCGTTCGGAAATAGCCAAGCTGTATATTCAGGTCCCTACTACGGAGATTTGGCCCGCTCAGTTTGCCGAACATATGCTGATTCAAATACACAAAACCCTGGAGGCGCATGTAATTAGCGTTGATGCCGCCCGGGTTTTACTGGATAAAATGCAGGAACTGCTCAACCTCATTGCCCAGGTTGCGAATACAGGCATCAAACAAACTCCGGACGGAGCGCAGGGGGCAAGCGTTCAACTTTATCTGAATGAACTCATTCTCTCCGGTGAAATGATTTTTATTGAAAATGAATCCGGCACAACCGTTCACCTCCCGCTGGATATTCCCAACTTCTTAAGCTCTTCCCAAACGGGCTTTAATGTCCACGTGCGTCAATACATGGATGCAGTTGTCAATGCTTCTACACGCATCAGTAAAGACGGCGAATTGCAGCGCCAACGGGTATTGAATATGGCGCGGAAACGATTGCAGTTTTTCCGGGAGGAGATGCGTTTGACCTGATTTCTTACTTCTCAAGAACATCCAATTCAAAAAACTCAGGGAAAACCCTGATAAAAAAATAGCGGTTTTGCCGGATAGTCTCCCAGCACAACCCAGGTTAACTTTGTACTCTCATCACAATAACCGATTTTACTCTTTAGATTAATCCCATGAGCAAGTTCCATACAAGCTGGAACAAAACCCATTCTATGAGCAAGCATATCAAGTGTTTTTTGCACTGAACTATCCAAGCCCGGATTCAGTGATTCAAAACATGTTTCCCCCCAAGACCCCTTGCGTCCGAGCAAGGGGTTTTTTTGTTAGTGAAAAATGATGATTTGATGATGCGCCCTTCGGGCTTGGATGATTTGTTGAAATTGTTTATTCGGCCCTGCGGGCCTTGTTTATTCGGGACGCTGCGCTTTCCCTTGTTTATATAGAAGTAGTAAGTAGTAAGTAGTAAGTGATAAGCAGTAAGTATATTTTTGACTTGTTACAAGTCAACTTATCACTTGCCACTTACTACTTACAACTTCTATATAAACAGAGCCTCGCAGAGGCGAACTAAACGAATAAACAATTTCAACAAATCATCCAAGCCCGAAGGGCGCATCATCAAATCATCATTTTCTGACCAATAAAAAAAGCGTGCCTGGTGATGCTGTTTGTGGCAAAACAAACGAACATCCCAAACACGCTTTTCGTATTTATTTTAGATCACCCGCAACGGGTGAACCCTGTCTGTTGATTACTGTGCGGCAGCGTAGCGGCGTGCTACTTCGTCCCAGTTCACAACGTTCCACCAGGCAGACACGTAATCTGGACGGCGGTTTTGGTAGTGGAGGTAGTAGGCATGCTCCCAAACATCCAAACCGAGGATAGGTGTACCTTTTTTGTCGGCAACATCCATCATTGGATTGTCTTGGTTAGGTGTAGAAGTTACAAACAGTTTTTTATCAGCACCTACACACAGCCAGGCCCAGCCAGAACCAAAGCGCGTTGCTGCTGCTTTGTTGAATTCTTGTTGCATGGCGTCTAGTGAGCCAAAATCGGCATCAATCTGGGCAGCAAGCGCACCTGTTGGGGCGCCACCTCCGTTCGGGCTCATTACAGTCCAAAACAGGGAGTGGTTGTAGTGGCCACCACCGTTGTTGCGAACAGCAGCACCCAGGCTGGATACATTAGCCAGGAGTTCTTCGAGTGACTTTCCGGCATTTGGCGTGCCATCCACTGCGGCATTCAGGTTGTTTACATAACCTGCATGGTGTTTGCCGTGGTGGATTTCCATGGTGCGAGCATCTACATGTGGTTCCAGTGCATTAAAGTCATAAGGAAGGTTGGGAAGAGTAAAAGACATGATATTGGGTTTAATTACTAATGTTGGAATGGTAATATGGGGATTTGGTATTCAGAATAAACCAGGTGCAAAATAGTATGGAATCAGGCACCGGGCTTTACCTCTTTTAACAGCGCCAAAAGTAAGAAGTTCATCCCGAATCCGAAAAGTTCAAAATTCCATTGCAGTCATATGTAGGGGCAAGGCTTGCCCTTGCCCTAGAAACATAAACAAATAAACAATTTCCGATTTCCGATTACATGATATCCGATTTCCGATTAAATTTTTGATTGTAAAATGGATGATTAATTTTGATAAACAAATAAACAGAGCCTCGCAGAGGCGAACTAAACGAATAAACAAACTCAACAAATCATCCAAGCCCGAAGGGCGCATCAACAAATCATCAGTTCCCTGCCAGGCATGGCAGATCTACATCCCTTCACGAAGGTCCTCTACCTCTTGGATGGTTTTCGGAATGGGCTCGCCAAGAATTCGGTGTCCGTTTTCTGTGATAAGGACATTGTCTTCAATACGGATGCCGCCAAACTTGCGGTATTTTTTCAGCGATTCGTAGTTGATAAATTGCTCAAATTTTTTCTGTCGGCGCCACATGTTGATGAGTTCCGGAATGAAGTATAGTCCAGGCTCAACGGTGAGCACAAAACCAGGCTCAAGCTTGCGGCCCAGGCGGAGGTAGGCGGTGCCAAACAAGTCGCTGCGGTGGGTTTGGTTGTCGTATCCGACGAAGTTTTCGCCGAGGTCTTCCATATCGTGTACGTCCAGACCAATCATGTGTCCGAGGCCGTGCGGGAAAAACAGAGCGTGGGCGCCCAAGGCAACGGCCTCCTTCATATCCCCCTTCATAATTCCAAGGGCTTTCAGGCCTTCTGCCATTTCAAGTGCGGCGTTGAGGTGGATGCTCTGATAGGTAACTCCGGGTTTGCAGGCTTTTATGGCATTGACTTCAGCATTCAGAACCAGTTGATAAATTTCTTTTTGTTTGGTTGTGAATTTTGAGCTGACCGGGAATGTCCGGGTAATATCCCCGGCATAATGCATCGCGGTTTCTGCTCCAAAATCACCCAGCACCAACTGGCCGTTTTCCATGGTATTTCCGTGGTAGTGATTGTGGAGAATCTGGCCATTCACGGAAAGGATAACGGGATAGGACAGGTTGCCACCGTTGGCAACCGCAAGGCCTTCTACAAGTCCTGCCAATTCCGCTTCTACTTTCCCTTCACGTGCCTCACGCATGGCAGCAATATGCATGGCTCCGGTTACATTCACAGCGTGTTCCATTTCCTGGATTTCCTCCGCGCTTTTGTAGGAGCGCTGCGCAACAATGCCGCGGATAAACGCCTCGGATGCCCCAGCTTTTTGCTGATCCGGGTTGATATTGAGCAGTTTCTTCAACAGAAGTTGATTGTCGTGCCGGTAGGGGGGCAAATAGTGGATTGTCGCGCCCGCTCTTCTTGCTTTTTTTACATATCCATTTAATCGGCGCGACTGGAGAATTTCATGGATGCCAACCTGTGCTCCCAACTCCTTCATCTTCGGCATGGCGCCCATCCAGACAATATCCTCCATACTGAGGTCGTCTCCAAAAATGATCTCTTTGTCGTTATCAATATCAATTACTGCGGCAAGTCCGGGCTTGTCTATTCCAAAAAAATACAGGAAATTGCTGTCTTGTCTGAAATGATAGGTGTTTCCGGAATAGTTCATGCCAACATCGTTGTTGCCAAGAAATAACAACAATCCGGATCCAACTGATTTTTTTAACTTTTCCCTACGGGATTGATACGTACTTGCAGAAAACATAATTTCGATTTTATTTAAATGAAGGCCGCCTCAATTGCATTTTCACCAGATTGGCGAAGTTCGTAAAATAAATGGAGAAGCGTATGTTGTTTATTTGTTTAGTCCGCCTCTTCGAGGCTCTGTTTACTTGTTTGTTGAAATTGATGATTTGTTGATGCGCCCCTGGCGGGGCTTGGATGATTTGTTGAAATTGTTTATTCGTTTAATCCGCCTCTACGAGGCTCTGTTTATGCAGAAGTAGTTAGCAGTAAGTATATTTTTGACTTGTTACAAGTCAACTTATCACTTGCCACTTACTACTTACAACTTCTATATAAACAAATAAACAAGGGAAAGCGCAGCGTCCCGATTAAACAAGGCCCGCAGGGCCGAATAAACATCAACTTATCATCCAAGCCCGAAGGGCGCATCAACAAATCATCAATTTCTGACCACTGACTACTAAATTATGGAAATCGGACTCGTTTTTTACCCACATACCCGAGAAGAATGGCGTGCCTGGCTGGAGGAAAACCACCGGTCGGAACCGGATATCTGGCTTCAAACGCCGCATGTAAAAAGTGGTAAGCCGCGGATTGATTACGATTCAGCGGTGGAAGAAGCGCTTTGTTTTGGCTGGATTGATGGCATCACCAAGAAGTACACCATCGACAGTGCAGTTCAGCGATATACGCCCCGGCGGCCCAAAAGTTTTTTGTCGGAATTGAACCGACAGCGGATTTTCAACCTTATTCGGGAAGAAAAAATGACGGATGCGGGCATTGCTCCAATCCAGCACCTCCTGGGTGAGGAACATGCCCCCTTGGTAATCCCTCCAGACGTGGAAGTGGCTCTTCGCGCCGATATGGAAGTGTGGAAAAATTTTCAATCCTACCCGGTGGTATACCAAAAAGTACGCATTGGTTTTATTGGGGAATCGCTAGACCAGGAAACCAGCATGAAACGACTTGAGTACCTGATTAAAATGACAAAGCAAAACAAGATGTACGGAACGGTTGTCTGGTAGCACGGAGGGGCTTAGGGTTTGGTATCTGCTTGCCACACCATCTTAAAGTCGTCCATAACGAAGCCCCGGCCAATGGGGATATCCACGCATTTTTCTATTTTAAAACCAAGTTTGAAATAGAAATTGATGCTTTTAAAATTTTGCCGGTTTACGTTGAGCCGTATTGTTTTTGCATCCGGATACTGGTTCTGAATGGCCTCAAAAACCCAGCGACCCAGTCCCTTACCCTGGCATTTTTTTAGCAAGTAAAATTTATGGATAAAATAGGACTCCGGTTCTTGCGCACCAATATCTACAAATCCTACGGGCTCATCTTCTGAGCATACGAACCAAAAATTATGTCCATCCAGCATTTGCTTTTCTATGCTTTCTGGGCTGTAGTTCATTTCCAGCATGTATCGGATTTGCTCCTCGGAAATGACATCGGGATAGTGTTCCCACCAACAGGAATGAGCGAGCGTACCCAGTTGGGTGCGCTCGCTCATTCCTGCTTTTTGTAAGCGATAAACTGTCTCGTTCAAGGCCTTAAGTTGGGTTTATTTTTTATCAGTAGCTCCCTCTTTGGGAGATGAGGTATTGAGCAATTCGAGCACCTGATTGGTGATTTCAAGGCTGTCGTTGGCAAGCAGTACTTGCCCGCCGCCCTTGGAATATGACAGGATGAAGTCGTACCCGATGTCGCTCTGAAGGCTTTTCAATTGCACCTCGACATTGGACATAAGTTCATCCATGGCTTTTGTGTATTCTTCTCCCAGCTGCTTGCTCAGGCGGGCTTCTTCTTCTACCAGGCTTTGCTGGCGCGCCGTCAGTTTGTTGTACTCTGCTTCCAATTGGGCAGGAGGTACGGTGCCGCTCTGGTATTTTGCCTGGAAAGCCTCCATATCTTTTACAAACGCATCTTGCTTGCGCTTGAGGTTGGCCTCTTTATTGCGCTGGCTTTTTTCCAGTGCATCCTTTTGTTCTTTCAGCCATTCGTATTTGGCATCCAGTGTATCGATGTTTACATAGGCGATTTTCACCCCGTCTTCAGCTGCCGGAGCAGTCTCAATAGCAGCGGGTTTCTTTTCACCTTTGCTTTTGTTCATGTTGAGGTAGTACAAGTGGCCAACGGCCAAGATCAGAATGGCATTCAGGATCAGTGAGATATTCTTCATTATGTAGAAATTGAGTTTGTCTAATTGTGGTGTTTATCAATTGGGTTGGCAAAATTAAGCAAATTCGCACTTGCGAGGGCGGGCCCTTTAAAAAAAGTGCGTAAGCCAGATTTGTTGGTGTTAAAATGAACGATCAGGTGGGAAACGCCCGATTTGGCGCCAGATCCAGGTAGCAGTCCAAAAAACAAGAGCCATCCGTTAAACGAATGGCTCGAGTATAGAGTGTGTAAGTATTGCCAAATTTCTACGAGGGCTTCGTAAACGGTCTGTTTTTGTAAACAAACGGTCGATTAATCAATGCAAAGGTTGTGCCAATTTTTTGTGTTGTTGATTTGTTGATGCGCCCCTT
>JAWKLR010000035.1:0-42796 GCA_041392625.1 Saprospiraceae bacterium
TAGTAAGTATATTTAACAAAAAAAAACAAATGGAGTTGTGAAATTGCTAAATTTAGAGTTGTTTCCAACTTGCTTGTAAAATATAAACGACTCCGACAGAGTTTCAGTAGGCAACTTGTACCGAACAGATGGCACAAACTATGCCATGCAAAATGAAGCTGGTTGGAGGTGCGAATAAAAAAAGCACAGAAGAATGTTTGAAAAAACCGGTTTGCAATCGTTACTTTTGCTCGGTCCAATGAATGAATTGGATTGATAATAAACAGAATGCATGTGTTAACCGCCTGAAAGACAATAGGCTATGAAGTTTACGACAGATAAAAAAGAACAATACGCGGTACTGAAACTGGAGGAGGAGAATTTGAATTCTACGGTAGCTCCATCCCTGAAAAGTGAATTTATCTTTCTGAATCAGGAAGGCATCGCTAATTTGATATTTGACATGTCGGCTGTCAAATTTGTCGATTCTAGTGGCTTAAGTGCCATATTGACAGCCCACCGCTTGTTTAAGGCCAACGGATGTTTTGTTATTTCCGGTCCGCTGCAGCCAATGGTAACCAAGTTGATCGAGATCAGCCGCTTGGATTCCATTCTCACTATTGTTCCAACACAAAGCGAAGCAGTTGATTACGCGATGATGGATGCCATCCAGCGTGACCTGGATGCCGGAGAAGACGCCTAAGGCACTTATTTTTCTAGTTTGGCTTTTGAAGGCGCTTAGCCTTTCATTGGGTTTTTCATATACCATTTGTAAAAATCCTCCCTTCTGTTTCTGGCAAGGGGCAGTCTGTCATTTCCCTGCAATTGCACTTCGTCCTTGGATTTGCTGACTATGGCATTCCGGTTCACCAGATAGGAATTGTGAATCCGGTAAAAACTCTGCGGAGGAAGTTCTGTTTCCAGTTCAGCAAGCGTGGTGCCAACGACAGACAGATTGCCGATGTTGGATTTGCTGTAGTCCGGCACGCTTTTATCCTTCCTGTATTTAATGAAGATTTTGGGGCCATTGGAATTGATGCAGATTATCTGTTCCGGATCAATGGCCGACCTGGTGGAGTGTATCTGACTTATCCTCTTTATGTTTTATTATCAGCGGACGCGGTGGTAATCGGCGAATGGCCCGTTTGACTGCCCGCTGGAATCGGGAATCATCAAAGGTTTGACCAGGTAGTCAACAACATACTTCGCCGTAATTTGTATCCTGATTTGACTTACCGTGCGCTCGAAAGAACTCAATGATAATCAATGGGCGTGTATCCATATCCCGTGAATTTATCGAGCACTCTAACAGGGCATCGCCATCCATGGCAGGCATTTGCAGATCGAGGAAAATAATCTCCACTGTTTTGTTCCTTGAGCGTACGAATGACCTCCAGTCCGTTGGCACAACAGGCTGTTACCACGAGTGGGTGTTCTTCGTATTTATCGAGTAATAACATGAGCCGATCTTGAGCCAAGGGCTCGTCTTCAGCTATCAGACACCGAATTTTTTCCATGGCGTAAATCTATTGAGAGGTGAATCGTATATTTATTGGGGTCTTTATCCTCGATTGTCAAGGAGTGTGCTTTGGGATAAAATCGATTGAGCCTGCTGATGGTGTTATTAATGCCAATGCCATTGTCTTCGTCCTTTTTAGGACGCTTTCCGCTGACAATTTTTGGGATGTCAATTCCTGGAACCAGTGCCTGAATTTCTTCCTCCTGATTTCGTCTCGGAAGACTGTTTTCACACATAAATTTTAATACCCGTTGTGGACTAACATCTAGTTCGATTTTAATCCATCGGTTATCAATAGAAGGGTCTATCCCATGTTTAAATGCATTTTCGATAAAAGGGAGAAAGATTTGGGGTGCTACTTCTACGTCCCAGTTCTCCATATTGGGTAGATTCAGCTCGAGTTGCACGCTGTTTTCCGGATAGCTCAACATGCGAAGGTCAATAAAGTGGCGAATGCTTTTGATCTCTTCTTTTAAAGCGATATACATCCCGGGCTTTCCATACAGAATATGCCGCATCAGGGTGCTGAGTTTGTACAGTTTGTTGGCTACGCTGTCTTCATTTTTATCTGCCTGGCTGTACAGGTTGTTCAGCATGTTAAATAAGGTGTGCCGGTCGATTTGGTACCGAAGCAATGCCAGTTGATTTTTTTGCTTTCGGGCATCCATATACCAGCGGTTGACCAAAAGTGCAGCCGTGCTGATCATTAAAAAAATGATTGCTTCGGTAATGTTGCGGAACAAATTGATTTTTTCTCCATTATACCCCTGTGAATCAAATAGGTCTATCGATAAGAAACATTTTCCAA
The DNA here is from genome assembly GCA_041392625.1 of Saprospiraceae bacterium. Classification (GTDB taxonomy): domain Bacteria; phylum Bacteroidota; class Bacteroidia; order Chitinophagales; family Saprospiraceae; genus M3007. The sequence continues at coordinate 2,307 of JAWKLR010000035.1, forward strand.
TTAAAAAGAATGCCGCGCTATTCAAGAAGCCTAAGCCTGCAAACAAAAACATGGTTTTGAGAATGGTTTTTAGTGCCAAATCCTTCGAACTAACTGAGCGGTGCAATATAAAATTTAGGTATAGCAGCGCAATGACAATGTCCAAAAACAAATTCATTATTACAAGTAGGGTAGAGTCCCACAGGGTATTGCCGGAGGAGGCATAGTCAACCCAAATGAGAATCAAAATAAAAAACCATACGTGGGGTAAATAGGATTTTTCTTTTTCCCATTCAAATTGTAAAGGCTGATCTAAAAAGTCGAGTGCGTGCATGTTTGATTTGGTTTTGTGAATCATCTGCATTCGGGTTAGAATGCTGCTTTCGCTGAAGCACTGATTGGCTTCGTTGTTCTTCCCCGAATATACGGATTTAATAACTGTTTAAAAACAGAGCTAGTTCCCTTACCGTATAACTGGTTGCTTTGGACGGATGATTGGTAAGAGCCGGAGCGATGAACAGTCAATTGTACGGCCGGTTTTTCCGGGTTTGGGCTAGGGGTGCCCAGTTGTCAGCAAGGGGGTGAAAGTGTGATTTATAGGCCATAACTTCGATTCCGTTGAAGCCCCTGAAACAATAGTTTCCATTCATTTAATCCCATGTACAACAATGCCATTCATTCACAGAGGCATGTCGGAATGAAGCGATTCAAATTGCGGTGTGTCTCACAAAACCGATGAATCATGGAAGTTTCTACGCTGAACAACACCCACCCGGTTCCCAGACAATTTTTTTGGGAAGATCCTAATCCGTATTACGACCCGTATTATGCTCATTATCGCCACCGGAGGTATTTCCGGCACAACCCATTCGAAGGATGTCTCAGTTCTTTGATGTTCCTGGCAATGCTGGCGGTATTGGTGGGAATGCTTTTTGCAGGCAGTACGGGTGGAAATGGCGGCTCAGGGTCACAAGCGCTCGATCCGGGGTCAGACATTGCACCCACTGCCCATTTTCAAACGCATTCCCAAATTGAAAGTACTCCAAACATTGCTCCGGAAAACCAGTCCATTCAATTGAACTTTTGTGATTTGAAAAGCGGAGGTATAGAACATTTTAACGGACGCACCATCCAGATTGAAGCGTATATCATAAGCGTCGAATCGCAGGATATGGAATTCAGCAATATGATATTGGCAGGCACGCAGGGAGACTGCGGCAAGGTAACAGCTTCCTACTCCAAATTGGAGCGCTCAGAGGAGCCTGTACCCGGTACTGTTGTAAAAATAGAAGGTAAGCTGCGATATGGCGGCGGCGGGCATACGCTATTGGTAGATGCTGCCTGGGAATAAAACTAAACTGGGGTTTTGGCTTTAACCAAAATCCCAGTTTAGTTTTATTCCCAGGGAGTTTCTTGTTTTCCATCTGGATGACAAATAAGGGGTTTTCGTCAAAAATTAGAATTTGGCTTTTTATATTTGTTCTGCCTCCATATTCTTATACCCAAAATCCAACTCCATGAACAGGATTTTTACTCTCTTTGGTTTTCATGTTTTTTCCAAAAAAACACTGTTTTCTTTTACTCTTCTAGTTTTTATTTCATTTCAAACTCAGGCCTCAACTTCGGAACGGTGTTATGCCCTAGTAGATACCATTCCTCCGGTCGCTGTTTGTTTTCAAAATCTCTTTGTTTCCCTGGATGCCGACGGGATGGTGAGTATGAATGCAGCCCTGTTTGATGCCGGTTCTTTTGACGACAGCAGTAACATCGAACTAAAGGTGCGCAGAATGGACTCCAACGCCTGTGATCCTGGTACAGAATGGGATGATGCAGTTGATTTCTGCTGTGATGATGTTTTCGGTGATGTCGCCGTTTGGATGCGCGTCTACGATGTGGATGTCCCGGCCGGAGCAGTTGGGCTGGATGACTTTGCCGGTCATTATACCGACTGTCTGGTGCAGGTCACGGTACAGGACAAACTAGATCCGGTATGTACCGTTGCCGACGTTCAAGTTTCTTGTACAGATTTTGATCCAAGCCTGGCATCCTATCCGATGCCGGATGTATTTGATAACTGTTGTTCCGATTCGCTTCAGGTGGTGGTGAATAACAGCCAGTTTGATGCGGGTTGTTTATCAGGCACGATTCAGCGTATTTTTGTTGCAGTGGATTGCAGCAATAATTTTGGCATTTGCACCCAGAATATCGTGGTTAACCACGAACAACGCTATGGCGTTCGTTTTCCCAACGATATTATTGGCAATTGCAATACCACCGGAAATTATGGTGAGCCTCTTATTTTTAATGTAGACTGCGAATTAATCGGGGTTTCCTTTTCGGATGAAGTCTTTGATTTGAATCCGGGAATTTCCTATGAGATAGAGCGCACCTGGAGCATAATCAATTGGTGTACCTACGATCCAAACTTGCCATTGGTTCAAGTGCCCAACCCAATGCCCAATGCCAATCCCAACCACCCTTCCAATCTGGTTGGGCCAACGGTGTCTCCTTTAGGAACGGCTCCGCCCTTTAACCCAACCTTGAGCAAAATAAATCCTACGGATACGGTACTGACAAATTTCAGTACGTTTTGGAGCAGCCAGTCCAACGGATACCAATACACCCAAATTATTCGGATTTTGGATACCGATGGACCGGTCTTTTCGAATTGTGAAGCTAATTTGATTGTATGCGATGACAGTCCAAATGAGCCCTGGTACTGGAATGATCCGCTTTATACCGATCCTGCAACCGGGGAATTTGATTTGCATGAGGGCGCTGTTGATCTAAGCATTACTGTTACCGACTCTTGTGGCGGCAGTGATGTGGTTTTAGCTTACACCTTATACCTGGATTTGGATGGTGACGGTCTTCAGGAAACGGTATTTTCTAGTACAGATGATATCAAGCCCAACTCCGTTCCCTTTATGGGCGGCGCCTCCTTCGATCAACGGCCAGCAATTTTTGAACACAAATACCGGTTTGCACTGGACTGGATCACCAACGGCGATTCCCGTACTGCGCATGTGCGTTGGGACTGGATCAATTTACCTGTCAACCGTTTTGATACCATCCTGCAGGGGGCAGTTCCGCTATTCCCATACGGCACCCACCAAATCGTTTGGACTGCAACTGATGCAGATGGGAACACTTCTACGTGTACGACTGAGTTTCAGGTGAGCGACTGCGCTCCGCTTATTATCTCCGGCAATGTACGGACAGAAGAAAATGAGGGCCTGGAAGAAGCCGCAGTTGGCTTTGTTATAGACCCGGTACATCCGGCGCTGCCACCCATTCAAAGTTGGGAACTCACGGATTTCCCGGGCAATTATACCATTCAGGTGTTCCCGGGAGTACTTGCCGATTATATATTGACACCCTATAAATCGGATTTTATCTTCAATGGAGTGGATGTGGATGATCTGTCCTTGTTGAATCAGCATGTAATGGGGCAACTTCCATTGAACAGCCCCTACAAACGCATTGCAGCGGATGTTGACGGGTCGAATTCCATTGATATGAATGATGTGACCGTTCTTCAAAATGCCATAATGGGATTAATCACAGAGTTTCCAAATGGGGTTCCGATCTGGCGTTTTGTGGATGCTTTCTATGCATTTCCAAATCCGATAGACCCCTTCAATCCGGCCTTCCCGGAATCGATTACATTGTACAGTGTCACTGAAGATCAGATTGATCAGGATTTTATTGCCGTCAAAATGGGCGATTTTAACGGGACTGTTAATACCCACAACCTCCTGTCGGCCGACGACCGAGCCCTGCCCACCGTTTCATTTGAGGTGCCCAATACAGGCTTTCTGGTCGGCTCTCGGTTTGAACTCCCTGTAACTGTTTCCGATGAAGTGGCCTCCTGTCAGTTTACATTGGAATTGGATGGGCTGAACATTCTTGAAGTGCGCCCAGAGGCCGGACAAAAAACAGGAGATTTTGCTGTGTTTAAAAATGCGGATGGTTTGGGCTGTCAATTGACCTCGGTACAGTCCAGGGCTGGCAGTTTTACCTTGCTTGTTCAGGCTGAAAAAGATGGAGAGCTGCGGTCTGCAGTTTCCTTGTCTGATGCAATCACCCGCACAACCGCCTATGATCAGAATAGGGATCGGGTGAGTCCGGTTTTGAGATTCTATGACCAGACCGATTCCGGTAGGGCATTTGAACTGTACCCCAACACCCCAAATCCGTGGTCGGGACAGACTCAAATAAGTTTTTATTTGCCGCAATCAGGCGAAGCAACCCTCCGGATTATTGACATGCTGGGTAGAGTTGTTATCACTCAAGATGGTTATTTTGAGTCGGGCACGAATTCCATTTTCCTGGATCGAAACAGCCTTCCGGGATCGGGAACCTATTGGTTTCAGGTTCAAACACTTGATGGAAGCCAACAGAAGCAAATGATTCTTCAAGATTAACCGGATCTATCTTGCTGACGTATTTGAGGGCCGGGGAAACCCAGTCCTCAAATACGCTTTTTACCCTTTTTTCATTCTCCAAAACCACTCCCACTATGAAAAGGCCAATTTTAGGTCCCGTTGTCGGGCTCCTGTTTTTCTTTTTAATCACTCGTTTAAATACCACCCAGGCAGCAGTTTTAGATACCATTCCACCAACTGCACTTTGTCACGAAACCTATTCGGTGTTCCTGAACAGCAATGGCATCGCTTCGGCAACGGCTCCAGAGTTTGACAATGGTTCTTTTGACGATAGTTCCTCTGTTCACTTTAAAGTTCGGCGCTTTTATACCAACGATTGTTATCCCTCTACGGCATTTGATGATCAAACTGCTTTTTGTTGCCAGGAAACAGCCGGCGACCACCTGTTGATCCTTCGGGTGTACGACGTACCAGTTCCCCCCGGAATGGTTGGCGTGAATGATTTTGCGGGGCATTACAGCGATTGTTCGGTGCAGGTAACGGTGGTCGACAGCCTCAAGCCGAGCTGTGAAATCCAGGACACCGTAGTTGTTTCCTGCAAAACATTTAATCCGGATCTAAGTGTGTACGGCCAGGCTATTTCGGAGGATAATTGCTGTGTTGACGGGATTGCAGAGTCTGTTGATTATAGCGACTTTGATACCATTTGCATTATGGGAATGATACGTCGAACGTTTACAGCTGCGGATTGCAACGGGAATACCACTGTGTGTCAGCAGGTTCTTGCGATCGACTACGACAACACGTATTATGTGCGGTTTCCAAATGATTTGTACACTACCATGTGCGATGGTGTATACAGTTATGGAGAACCTATTTTAAGCAATGAAAATTGTGAACAAATAGTGGTTGACTACCAGGATGAATTGTTTACGGTTATTCCGGATGCCTGTTTTAAAATTGAGCGAAATTGGGTGATTTACGATGGGTGCCTTCACGATATAAATCAGCCCTGTACAACAGTGCCCAATCCCAATCCATTTCCTGATCCACAGAATCCGGATAACTTTTTTGGTCCGGTGATTTCTCCTTCTGGCACCCCCTTTCCCTGGAAACCTACCCTGGTAAATATTAATCCGCTAGACACCATTCCCACGGAATACAGTGTTTTTTGGACATCCGATGCAAATTGCTTCATACTACAAACAACATCAAATAACTGATAGGTGATCCATTTTTCCTGGATTGTCCAAGCAATCTAGTTCTTGTTTGTGGTGAGACTGACAACGATTCGATGTTTTGGAATGCTCCGGTTTATTGGGATGCAGATTTTTCAAAGAAATGATTTGTGTGAAGCCGAAATTGAACTCAGCAGGGTGGTTTCAGACTCCTGTATGGGGGCCGAAATATCCCTAGGATACGAATTGCAATTGGACTTAAACCAGGATGGCGTATTTGAAACAACTATTAAAAGCAATCAATCGCAACAGCCCAATTCCGTACCGTTTATGGGGGGCAGTCCGTTTGATAATCGCCCGGTAGATAACGATGAAAAATACCGGTTTGCTTTGGATTTTGTAAAAACCGGAACCGAGCGAAAAGCCTACGTGCGCTGGGATAGACTTAATGCTCCGGTAAACAGGTTTGATAACCTCCTTCAGGGCATCCCTCCCAGGCTTCCATACGGTGTACATAAAATTCGCTGGATTGCGCGAGATGGGTGCGGGAATGAAGCCTTTTGCAGCTACCTTTTTGAGGTGAAGGATTGTAAGCCACCATCGGTAAATTGTACCAGCACCATCACAGTGCCCATCCAACCCAACAAACAGGCCATTGTATTTGCCAGTATGTTTTTGGAATCGAGTTCGGATAATTGCACACCAACGGATAGCCTGGAATATGGAATCAACAAAACCTTTCAAAGCCTGGGCGGATTCCCACTTGACGCCAATGGAAATCCCAGACAAACGCTGTTGTATGACTGCTCTGATATTGGCCCGGAAGCGGTACAACTGTGGGCGCGTGACAAAGCTGGAAACACTGCTTTTTGCGATGCATTTATCATTGTGAAAGACGATACGGACAACTGCAGTGGAACTGGTATCGGACTTGGTGGCACCATTGTAAACGCTCTGGGTCATGGAGTGGAAGACGTTGAAGTCAACCTGGAAGTAGGGTATCCGCTTTTTGCCCCAGCCACGGTATCGAATCAGACGGATAACAGCGGTGCTTATACTGTGAGTCCGTTTTATCCTCCAGCAACGCTCGACATTATTCCGTATAAAAACGATAATCCGCTAAATGGCGTTTCAACCTTTGATTTGATTTTTTTAAGTCAACACATTTTGGGCATCAACGAGCTGGATAGTCCGTTCAAGTATATTGCCGGTGATGTCAATAAATCACAATCCCTTACGACATTTGATATTGTTGAAATTCGAAAACTAATTCTGGGTATTTATAACGATTTTCCAAACAATACCAGTTGGCGTTTTGTCGACCCCGACTTTACCTGGTATACACCTGGCAGTCCGTTTTTTCAACTCGGCAACGACCGCTATCACCTTCCGGATACGCTGATGGTATATGAGGACTGGGACTTTATAGGGGTAAAAATTGGCGACCTGAACAACAATGCAATCCCGAACAACGATCTTTCCCATTCAGATGAGCGCCGGTATGGAACATTTTACTGGAACTTGAAGGACCATCTAGTAAAACCAGGTGAATTGATTGAACTTGATTTTACCTGCGCACAAAAACTCTTGGGTTATCAATTTACTCTGGAATATCCTGGCTTTGACCTGGTGGATATTCTGCCTGGGCCTGACATGCGTTCCGAACATTTTGCCGTATTCGAACAGGCGTTGACCATCTCTTTTAATGGGTCTGAAAATGGCAGTTTCCATTTGGTGTTGAGAGCAACTCAATCTGGCAAAATCAGTGATTTAATGTACGTTTCAGATCGGATAACCCAGGCTGAAGCCTATTCAGAGAAAGGTGCTCTCCTGGATGTCGCCTTGCGATTTGACGGAGAGATTACGCAGCAGCCGTTTACTGTTTATCCGAATGCCCCAAATCCCTGGACCAATGAAACACAACTTGCCTTTTATCTGCCTAAATCTGAGGAAGCAGAAATAACGGTTTGTGATGATTTGGGCCGGTTGGTTTATCGGCAGAAGCGGGAGTTTGAAAAAGGCCGGCGGTTCGTGGTGGTAGGTGAAAAGGAAATCCCTTCCGCCGGAGTCTATTACTACGAAATCAGAACGGCTACGGATGTAGTCGGAGGGAAAATGATTCGGTTGTAATTCGTAGGTGTGCAGCTCAACATGTGAGCTGCACACCTAAATTGTAGTTGGGCTTGTACCCGGCCCCTTAAGAATATTTTGGGCGGTTTGGTAATCAGAAGTTGGCTGGAGCTGTTGCAACACTTCCGGTGAAATATTTTGAGCCTGTTTTTCAAAGTGCGACAGGTCGTCGTAACCGTGTTGTACAGCACGGCGAAATAGTTGTGCCGTTGCTGAGTAGTTGCCCTGGGCGGCATTCCAAAGTGCGGAGTCGAAGAAGACCTGCCCCAGGTTTATGGATTGTCTCCATTCTTTTTCGATATCCTGTATATCGCGAATTTGTCCTTTTAATTGCAAGAAACCTACTATGTTTTCTAATCGTCCGGAAAGCAGGTTCCGAAGGCTTGGGTTCATGTTTTTGAACTCAGACGAATGAATTTTGCATGTGCTCGGTTGAGTTTTTTCAAATTCTACATCGGGCATATATTCTAAAATCAATCGTTTGCTAATAGGCATAAGTTCACTGACCGCTAGATTGATTGCAGTGGAGAATGGCTGCCGTTCTGCCATGTTTATAATCATATATCGGCGACTTCTCTTGTTGTTTTCTCGAAAATGGGTAAAAACAATGTGTATTTTTTGGTCAATGAGTGTTGCTCTGCCATATAAATTCTCATACGACTGATTGCGGTACCGGGCAACTCCAAATTCATCTATGTGCAGCCAGTTTTTCTTAACCATTTTGTCACCGCCTTTTTCCCCGCCATATGCATACGTTTGGTAAGTACCTGTAAAGGGGAAAGGCTCAAATGAATTCATAGCAGAATCAATGCGTTTCAAGCTGAAATAACTGCTGTCACGGAAAATTAAAAGTCGGTTGAGGTAATGGGGCAGGTCTGTATCGGGCTTGCTTTTGTCTTGTAAAACCAAGTAGCCAGAGCAGCAGTCGCTACCAGATGAAATAGTAAAATAACCGCGTAAAAAAGGATTGTCATTGCTTTCAAACCGGCAATGGAATGATATGTGAATGGCCAATTCTTCCCAGTCTGAAAACCGGACATGTGCGTAGTCACGGTCGTGCAGTTTTTCTGTGATAAGTTTGGCCCGCATCGTTTTATTCTGTTCAGGCAATGTTAGCTCCGCTTGCAAAAAAACTTCCCGGGTGGGTTTGGTAATTTTTAATTTCCATTCGGTCAGTTTGCCGATGGTTTCTTCAAAGGATGCAGGTAGTTTTCCCATGAGTACATTGTTCATATCATGGAGAAAAATTTTCCATTCAGTGTTAACCAGAGGATTTCGGTCATGCTGGATTGTGGCGAGAGAATTCTTTATTTGCCGGAAATTATCCCGTGTAAGTTCGAAAGAACGACCGGGGTCATCCTACAGGGTATTGAAGTGGTCTATGAAATTCTGGTATCCGGGATGGGAGTTGCCAACTACCTCAAACCAAGGTCCAATTTCGGTGTGTTGTTGAGAAAAGTGCAAGCCAAAAAAAAGCGCCGATCTGTGGTAGCAATCCCAGCAACACCAGGAATTTCATCCATGAGTTTTATTTGAAGCCTGCCATTAGACTTATCCTTCATTTTTCAAGAGAATCTAATTGGTCCTTGATTTTAGAGGACAAGGCAACTCCATTTTGATCAAGATCAGTTTTAGAACGGAGTAGCATGCCTTTCCCATTAGGCACCAAGAGCAAGATTCGAATCCGTTTTTTGTGTGCAAAGAGCCAGTTTTCTAACTTCTTTACATTCTTGCTCCCAAGTTCATCGTCTAGTAGCTCGTTTGAAAGGTACGTATTGATGAGGCACACTTCATCTCCTTCGGATTCGCATACTGCTTTTCCAATATTTGCAGCCTGATAATTTAAATGTGTGACAATGGGTTTTTCGCTTGCCTCGAGGTATAAGTAGCCATCTTCAATGATCGTGTTCTCTTTGAGGGTTTTGAGAAAGTCTTTAAATAGCCCCGGTGGTAAGCTATTCGTTTTGTTTCTGAGATATCTAAACAAAATTGAAATTGAGGCCTCTCGAAGTCCGGTGAAGCCAGATAGCTTTTTTTGAGTCAGGCCCTTGTCTCTTTTAGACTTTTCAAAAGCCAAAAAATACGGGCGGATTTTCTCAATGAAGTCGTCTGATTCATGGTGGTCGTGTTCCATATGGTAAATTTTAACACAAAAAGGGTACTGTGAAATTACATGAAATTTCGAAATTTTACTTCAAAATACAGCGAAAAATCGCTTAAACTAATTGATTTTAGTTGTAATGTGTTCGTGTAATTACATGTAATTTTTCTTTTTTCAATTCCGCCTTGCCGGCCCATGTTTTGAGGTGTTAATATTTATATTTTTGAATATCGCTATTTCATAATATTAAATACCGGCAACATGGATTTTAAAAGATTTACCTTTTGTTTGGCCGCGTTACTTATTTGCGGCTGCCTCACAACACACGAAGACGGTTTGGTTCCGGAAGTTCGACCTCCGGTGTTGATTGTTCTGCACGATGTAAGCAAAACATACGACTACATCCCGGAGCCGAATGAAATCACACTCAGACAACTGGCAGAACTGACTGCACGGCATGGCGGACAGGTTGCTTTTGGACTGATCGGAAGCCCGGATACTGTCGGGCACCTGATCCGAAAAGAGTTCGTCGCCGAACCTGTATTACCGGATTTTCCCACCTACCTCGACAAGATTGAATACGATAGTTTGCTGGCTGCGGCCAGGGCGCTTAACGAGACTTCGATTGAAGAATTTGTTTCTGAATCGATGACCCTGATCCGACAAAGCAAACTACACCAGCATACCGACATAAACGGCAGATTCAGAGCAGTACGGACCTATATTGAGGAACCCGGAATGGCCGGTTTTCAGCCCATCGTTTACCTGCAATGCGATGGCAAGCAGGATGTCAAAATGCCGACCAGACCAGTGGACACATTGCTCCAACCCGAATTGCTGCCTGCGAATGTCAGGGTACTTACCTGTGGTTGGGAACATCCAACACACCCGGCCGGCTGGATGCGTATTGAAACCCCGAATGGCCTGATTTCATCTTTGGAGTTCATCATCACTAAACCATACAATTATGAGAGAGACAACTAGATTTCAGCACATGGCCTTGCTTGGCCAAATGGGCAGGATGGCGGGTCTGACCGCCTTCAAATGCCGTCAAAAACTCGAACAAGCCATTTACTATGCCAACAAACTCACGCTTTGGCGGAGGGTGTTTCCGGCAGAGAAGGTCTTTGTTTGGGGAGCAATTGCACTGATCCTCATGACAATGGACTTGATTTTTATGTGGCCTGTTTACCGGCAAATTTCCCAACTGCTGGTTGGTTATGCCGATTTACTTGCTTTGCCAATCGGTCTTGGAGTCAATGCCTTCGCGGTAATTATCAGTGAAAAACTTTCCAAATGCCGGGACCACGGCCCGTTTATCGAATGGGAGTTGCTTCGCAATGAGGAGGAAGACCGTACCGCCGCACATACGTTGTGGGCTTTTACCGGGCGCAACCGGAAACTGCATGTAGCCGTACATTTTGCAGCCTATTTGACTGTACTTGGCTCCTTGCTTTGGATTCGCTCCATTTTACTTGAGTCGTCGGTTGCACCCTTGGTTCAGGTGGAGTTCCAGTTGAATATGCTTGGTGTTGTTCTTGCCATAGTGGCTGTTAGCCTGGGCATGTACATTTCGCCGTTGTTTCAATACCTCTACTGGCTGTTGCGCCTGGAGTTATTGAACTACCAAATCCATCAACTAATCAAAAAGGTGTCGGGGATGGACAGCAACATCCACCTGGTATATTCACAACAGCGGGGAATTGTAGAGCCTTCGCACGACACCAAGGAAGCCTTGATTCGGTTCCTGTTTCGCAGCAAGAACATGGATTACTGCAACAAGGTCAATGAAGGTGAACTGGAGGCTTATGGAGCCATTATGCAAAACAGAGGTCATTCACTCAGCGAACGCAACTCAGGAACTGCCTAATTGGAAACGCTTAGCTGCATTGACGGCTAAATCGTACATGTATCATTAAACTTAATTCTAATGAAAATTAAAGCAAATCTACTTCTGCTGGTGGCATTGATGCTGCTGGGGAAAAACTTGAACCCGGTGCCGGACGCGCACCTGGAAGCACTGGCAAGTGGCCTGGATCGGCTCAATCTGGATCCGGATATGCAATTCGCTGACCAACTGGAGTATCACGACTACATCGTTGTTTCATTCACCATGTATCTGGGTAAGCCCATTTCCATAGGTGCCCTGGGTAATGTACACGTTCTGTACAATTCACTGGAGGAACAATTTATGGAATTTTACCTTCGCAATTCAGTCTTACCAAACCAGGGTAGGGGTGCGCCGGAAATTTCCATTTAATTAAGAGCAGCCTGAAGCAAACGTTTTGCTTCAGGCTGTATTTTTTATCTACAAGTAGTTCTTGATTTTTTGCAACAAGCCATGAATCTTGTTTTGCTGCCGCAGCTGACTAAGTTTTCCATACTTTAAATACAATGGATTTAAAAACCAAAGTGAAATCTGGGAAACCAAAGCCAACAGGAAAGAACCGATTACCATAAAGCCGTATTTCAGCAATGTTGATTTCCAATTGATGGCTTTCTCCGCCCAACTGCCCACGAGAAAAGCCAGAACGGCAATGCCCAGGCTGGTCAGCACGTAGTACACGACTTCATTAAAGCCTACAGTGAGTTCTTGTCCCCACAGGGCTATGTACGCCCACCAAATCAAACCAGCTACTGCAGCCAGTCCAAGTATGCCTCCAATCAGCTGGGTTTGCCAACTCAGTTTGAATGTCTTGAACAGCAGCGACTGGCTCACCTTGAGTAAGCGCACAAGGGCATGGCTATCGCCGGGTTTTTCCATAAAAGGTCGGATCTCCTTAAACCGGAAAGACTCCTGAATGGCCTCGGGGCCCTGCTGCTTTTCAGCATTTAAAAAATCAAATTTGCCAGACTGCAGTTCCCGCTCCATCTGCTTGTAACCGCTGTACATGAGGGCATAGGATTCGGCATCGTGAAAGGCATCCAGGTCGGTACGAACAGCGGCCAGGGCTTCCTGTACCTGATACAGAATTCCGTAGGTAGTCAGGTCTTCGTCGGGAGCGGCCATTTTGGGCTGCAGTACGCGTCGGGTTGGCTCATTGCTGTCGTGCCAGTTGACGGGATACTGGTGCAGGTCCTGCTTGAGGTGAACCAATCCAAGTGCTTTTACCTGTGTGGCGCGCTCGCGGGCCTTCATGTCCATGATCTGACTTTCCCGGATGCGTTCCTGAAAAATGATGTCGGAGCGCATAAACACGCTGAGTGGACCCTTGCTCGCATCGTCGGTGTCGGCCATCTGTCCGCTTGCGTCGCTGATAATCACCAGTTTGCATTCCTGTTCCAGGATGCTGGCGATGCCCTGATTGTCGTGCACGCCGCCATCTACCAGTTGCAGGTCGATGCCCGGGTACAATTTGGGCATGAGGTGGGGCTCAAACAAAACGGGCACACAGGAGGACGCACCAACAGCCTGACCGAGCCGGATGTTGTTCTTGTAGGGTGGGGGCGCCTGGTTGTAATACATGCGCCGCAGGCGTTTTTTGACATCGATGTCATAGCGGATATTCCCGGGCGGTTCGCCCATCCAGGATACGGTAAACTGCCAGTTGTGACCCGTATTGAGCGTCGTAGCGTTCAGCACCAGCATGGGCACTTTGTTGCGCCGTTTCCAGTTTTCCGTTTTCGGGTTAAAATCTGGATGGGTATTATCCATGATTTTGTCCTGACCCGCGGTGCTCTGTTCCGGCTTGTAAGTGGCTGGGTTAATGCGCTGCTTGTGGATGTAGATGGGCTTTTTAGCCGGACTGTGCAGGGCTTTGGAGAACAGGAATTCCTCGTACAACTCAGCGAGTCGGTGTGAGCGGGTGTAGGTTTTGTCAAAAAAGATGCGGAGGTTTTTAAATGGATTTGAGAAAATCCGGGCCCGCAGGTTTTTTTGAACGCCCTCTAAAAAATGTACTTCCATATCCCGGATCAAATCCAGGTAATCCTGCTGTTCCATCTCGGGCAGGTCTTTGCGCTCCAGGCGTTTTTTTAGCAATAAATAATAGTAGGCCCCAGCGATGGAGCCCCCTGAAACGCAGGACAAGACCTCAACGTGCCGCAGCAAATCGGCCTCTGCCAGTTTGGCAAGCACACCGATGTGGTAGAGCGATGCGCGAAAACCACCGCCTGAAAGCGCCAGTCCCATCTTGCCTTCCAGCGAGAAGGAGTGGGCGGGGATGTTGTCGGGAAACAGCACTTCCAGGCACCGCTTAGCCGCCTCCCGGATGACTGTTTCATCCACATCTTGTTCGATCCCAAACTGCGCAAAGCCCGACTTAATATCAGCCAGCCAGGTCATTTGTTCTGCGGTGGTTTGCAGTTTCCAGTCTACATTGATCTTCTTTCTGCGGTCGGCTTCTTCGGGTGCTAATTCCAGTTCTGCCAGTTCCTTATGCCAGGCGGCTTCGATGCCTTTGCGGTATTGTTTGTAGTATTCGATTGCCAGATCAAAGCGGTTGAGCCCGAAAAAGGCTTCCGCTGCTGTGGCATTTGCCCAGGTTTCCTGGTAAGGATGGACCCGCAGAGTAGGGTGGTCGCTCGAATTGTCGCTCAGTTTATCAGCTGTTGCACCCAGCAATTTTTCCAGGATTTCATTCCGTACATCTGCTGCCCGGGCGATTCGTTTTTGGGCGGATTGGGATTGCTTTGCTTCTTTGAGTTCGGTGGTTTGCCGGTAGCGCACCAGTCCTATCAGGTCGATGATGAATGCGTAATTGATGGCGCAGTACCCGGCATCGTCGTCGAGCGAAATGTCTTCATTCGGGGTGTTGGCCGGGGTGCTTTTCCGGATTTCATCCCATGCTTGTTTTCCTTTACCGTAAAAATGCTCAGCGAAAAGCAGGTTTTTGAATTGGTTGTCGAATTGCCAGGACCGCTTAAAAATCGCCCCGGCTACGCCCAGATATTCCGAGGTCTCCAGGCTCTCCAGGCTCTTCATGATTTTGATGTCGCTGTTGTCAATCTCATCCGGAAGGCGCACGGTCAGTGCCAGTTGTTTGAGCGCCTCCTTGAATTTGAGTGCGGAGGGCAGGTCGGGATCCTTGTACAGGCAAACGGCCAGTTCTTTTCGCCATACCGGCTTGTTGCCAACGCGGTCGAGCAAGCCAAAATACAGTTCCGCTGCATAGGCTGTCCGATTCTCATTTTTCAGGCGTTTGGCCAGTGCTTCGGTATAGTCGAGGTCTTGCGTCTCCCCCCGGATAATCCGGTTGGCGGCATCGATCAGTTGCTGGTCGGAAAGTTGTTTTACGGAAAGTTTGTTTTGCATATCGGAAGGGGATTGGTGTGTTGCAAGCGATTAGGCGAATATAAGGAGAAAAAAATAAGCAAACAGGGCTTGCTGACGGGTGGGGTGTCGGCAAGGTGTGTGGGTTCTCTTTACTTCCACTGGCAGGATCATTTGTCAAGATTATTTATTGAACTTAGGATGCTTTTCCTGCCAAGTCTTTCTTAGTTTCAATATTTCAAAACAAGCCTAATAAAAGAAGTATTCATCTTTCAGGCCATCTAATTGAATAATTGTAAAACTTTGAGTTGGGTAGCATCTGTTGATCGAGATGAGTAAGCCATTGTCTACTCGATTATAGTTCGAGGCTTGAATATCATTTATCACAATTACTTCATTCTTAGATCCAAAATCAACTGCTAGATTATATTTGTTCAAGTTATCACACTCTAAATGAAGAAGGCGAACATTATTGTTCACTGTTTTTAACATGAAAAATGTTTGTAATTCATCGTCAAGAAAAAAAGTGATTTCATCATTGTCGCCCTTAACTGTATGTGATCTTACTGAGTTATATAGGTCGAATAAGTCTGGATTAATAGGTTCGTTTATTTTTTGTAAAAAATTACCATTCAATATTACATTGACATGTGGCTTTCTGTTGTTTACGCAGGAAGTAATTCCAAAAAATAATAAAAATATTAAAATCTGCCTTCTGAACTGATCCATGGTTTAATGGTTTTGAACTTGTTCATAAGGAAGTTGTCAATATTTGAAGCGAGACTGTCGGGGAATAGATAAAGCCTTTCTGTTTTTAAAATGTATAAAAATATGCATATTTGGATACTGACAGAAAATCTTGCAATGATACCTATGATTTGTACAATTTGCATGTTCAGGCTTATAAAATCATTTTAGGGCATCAATTAGAGATTTGTTTATATCGTAATTTGTGGAGTTTATCAATATTCCATCTTGATTAAACTCCTTCCATATTCCATCCTTTATTTTATCTATGATTAAAATAGGCTGTTCGTTTTTTTCCTCATAAGCTGAGCTAGTTTTATAGATTTCAAATCTCCTGTATACATAATTGGATATGGATTTCTCCAAACCATTTGAATAATAGGATGTAGATTTTTCAATGCGTGTTATATTCTGGGAGTTCGATCGTGTCTCAACTGCATAATAGTTGTTTATAGGCAAGCTGATTTTTAATGAATCAAATTGTTCTGGAACCTTAATAATTTCAGTACTGGATTTAAGAAAATTACTCCCTTCATAGTAATCAAGTTGAATTTTTAATTCTCTATTAAAAATTTGGGTGTGTTTACTATTTCCTAAAGTATCATTAACAATCTGATACCCAAAATCAGCCTCTTTATTTACGTACTCATCAATAATCAATACTCCTGAGTTCGACCAGGCCCTTGAGTGGTAATGGCCTGGTCCAAAGACTTTACATTCTCCAATAAGATTCCCTTGGCTATCAAAAGATTGATATTCTTCGAGCAATAATTTTCCTATCGGTAAACCATTAGGATAAATCATTTCAAATTTTTGGCTATTTACAACTTTGTAGGCCCCATTAGGGTCAAAAAATGTGTCAAATTGTGCAAATGTTGGATAGAGCCTTATAAGACAACCAAATAATAAAATGAAATACTTTATTGATTTATTAATTGCCGTATACATTTTTATAGAATTTCATCTGTAAATATATCAATATCAATCAACGTTGTTGCAGGTATATAAATGATATTTATCACAATGGTACTTAGTGCTGTATTACTTATTCATTAGGCATAGGGGCTCCTGGTAAAAGGGACGCAGTTTAACAGTGTTATTTAAAGTTGCCGTTGTTATATAGCCGTGTTCCACATAGCCGACAACTAGGTAGTTGACATCGGGTGTGCGGCATCTTTTTGCTGGCATTTCGCATGAGGTAGTCCACCAGTTGGGCCGGAGAACTACCCACCGAACCCGAAGCCCGGTGGCTGTAGTTCCACATTTCAAATGGACTCTTCTAAAAGAGAGGATAAAAACTCTCCAAAGGAATCTGATGTTTTCTCTTTTTGATTGCCTGTATCCCAAGTATAAACAGGTGATTCAAGATCATCATCTTTAAAAGACGTGTCTATCACATAATAAGGGCCATAACCTGTTTCTGACACTACAATAAATTCCTTTGGTAAAGCTGATTTCTCCCGTAAATTTAATGTCAACCAAATACCATTAGGAACCATTTGGCCATCTGTAGTTGGGTCTTTAATTATTCCAAATAATTCTATCCCTGCAATATCTCCTGCTCCATATTTTTCTAAAAACATAGAATAAGACTTAGGAAACTTAACCCCTAATATTTCTTCTGCTGACGTTATTTTATCTGGTGCTACAGGCCCACAAAAGTCCGCATCATCAATATTCTCTTCTATTATTTGGAAAGCGTTTTCAATATTCATAATCAGTATTCTTTAAAAATCCTTCGCACGGTTTATCCAATAGCTTCGTCTCCAAGAATTAAATTGGCCTCTTTTGATTCTTGGGCGGTGCATCAAATATAAGGCTGCTGCTCTAAATTAAATTTCCAGAAAAAATATTGCAAAGCAGCCAAATGATTATCCCATTTTTTCGAAAATGATAGCCCCTTTCTAACCAATCTACTTACCCTGGCTCGAAGTTCTGCAAAAAAACCTTCGATGAAGTAGGTATATTCCTTTCCTATCAGGTGCCTGTCTACTGGAATTACCTTTTGATATGCCTCCCAATAGTCCGTCTCGAAATAGCACCACTTCCGCATCTTTCTAGGGATTTTATGCCACAATGCACGCATGCTTTCAACCCCTCTATTTCCCACATGAAAGGCGATTACCTGTCTATGCTCCGGTTCAAATACAATCCAAATCCAGGCTTTGTTTTTCTTCTTACCCACAAACGACCAAACCTCATCCGCTTGTAAACCAATTACTTGCAACTTAGATCTGTCTTTCATTTTTAACAATTTTGGTGAAATACCTAAGTCTTTAGGTGCTGAATGCCATTCTTGTAATGCAAAATTCAGTACCCAGTTCAAACTTACTCCTAGTAAGCGGCAAATCCCTCGCAAACTCAACCGTTCCATCAAGCATCGGCGTGCTATCTCCCGAGAAAAAGCATCGACCGTGTGATTATTATCAATAACAAACTGCCGACTACATATTTTACATTTATGGTTCTGTTTTCCATAATGTGTTCGGCCGTTTTTCTTTACTTTGTGACTGTGACAATCCGGACAATAGAGCATTATTTGATTGGTTTGGTCACTATGAAGATAATGACCTTTCCGGATTGTCCTTTTTTATTTTAGCCCAGCCTTACATTTGACGCACCGCCATTCATCTTAGGGGGGATTCTAATTTTGGTAATTGCAAGAGATTTATTTAAAAAAGAGAATGCGGTACCTAACAAAGTGCGAAACGGCAATAGTGGCTAAACGCACTACGCCATTTACATAAAGATAAAACAAGTAAGGGCAGTGAGAATCAACCCCATTACCTGGGTTTTTAACCCAAAAAAAGATCACCATAAGATCATGAAATGCTTTATGAATAAATTCGGAATAATCGTTATTCTGCACATGGTCTGGTCTGTTGCCGGGTACTCCCAGCACACGGAAGAGCCGATTTTTGCAGATCAGGTGGTTGAAGACCCCGGTATCCCAAAGAATGATAAACCTGTCGCACGCAGGAAGGTGCGCGAAGGAGTTTTTCATCTGGAGCAGGGCGGGCTTCATGGCATGGAGGTAGATGGAGAAGTTGTAATCCCGCTTGAATACACCCGGCTGCAATGGGATTATGATTCCTGTATGGAGGCTTCTCGGGGAGGATACTCGGGAATAATATCGTCAAAAAACGAGCTCATTATCCCGTTTATTTACAGCAGTGCAAGCTACAATAAAACATACCATACGGTAAACGTTTGTAAGGCAAACCCGGATAATACCAAGGGCTGCGGAATTGTCAGCCTGGATAACAAACCGGTTGTTCCGTTGATTCATACCGACCATTGCAAGAGCATCCGGTTTGCCAGGCATCCCAACATTGCTTATGCCTGCATGGATCTCAGTCCGGTAAGAACGGTTTTTTATGACTCGGCTGGAGTTTATATTTCCGAACACCCTTACATGTTTATTCACGACGAGCTATCTAAGGACTATTACGCCGTAATTGGCCGAGATCCAAAATATGGGCATGGTATTTTAAACTCCAACTTTGAGGCAGTCGTTCCTGCGACCTACACCCACTTTAACTGGTTTTATCAAAACCACGCTTGCCTGACGTATTTGGTTGAAGGCAAAATCCACAATAGAATTATTGATCTGGAGGATGGAAGTATAAAACTGGACCTGGATGGTCTTTTCAAAAAACCGGATGAAACAGGGATGTTCAAGCATCAATACTATAAGAACAAAGTGCTCACCGTGGATAGGTTAAATATTAGTGATATTATAGAGGAATAGTAGTTTGAAGCAGCAAGGCGCTTGCGATGGATTGCTCTCATGATTCTCCACCAAACCTCAGGTTTTGGATTAAGCATGTATCTTTTCCAGCATGGAGGATAAAAACGTAGACCTGTTGTTCTGCACCACCGGTGCCAGCATTTGGCACTAAATTGGAGCCCCCAGAAAAACTTCACCACCCGATACGGCCTGCCCAACAATACGATGTTTACTGCTTTTAAAAGTTGCCCATGGCGACTTGTGGCTCGGCATTCGGAATATAGGTCACTGCTGGTGGGATGGTGTGGACTTTGTTGGGTTTTTGGGGGAGTGAGGTGTGGACTTCGTACTTAATTTGCTTCACAGTCTTTTAATAAAATCAACAGGCAGAGGAGGCATTTGACCAATATGGGTATTGGAAGTATATACGTCATATAGTGGCGTATATGCAGTAGTTCAGAAACTTTGAAACGACAGATATTGAACAAGAAGGTGAATAGAATTTGCAAAAATCTTCGAGTTTTGATTTTTGGGAACTTCAATAATCAGACTTTTCTGCAAACAATAACGGTAACAAATTGAACGGATACCCAATTTGTGTGTATTAGAGACGTAAGCGTCATCGACGCACAGTCATTAATCGTGCCTGCGACGATTGAATCAAGTGTTTTAGGCAAATAGAATAAACGTAAATGAGAATTAAATTGTTACTTTTTTTGATCGTAATTGTTTTGGGGAGTCAAAAGATAATCGGACAAGAAGCTTTTTACACAAAAGGTGAAATTGTTTCTGATTTAAAGTACCTAAAAAATGAAGTAGAGCAAAATCACCCTAATTTATACACTTATTCTTCAAAAACTATGATTGACAATTGGTTTGATGATAAGTATGAGAATCTTCCTGAAACAATAAGTCAAACAAAGGCATTTGAAATAATCACTTCTTTTTCAAGCGTTCTAAAAGATGGTCATTCATACATTTATCCAAGTGCCAAACATTTAGAAGATTTTTTCAATTCTGCACCACTTTTTCCTTTAGATGTCTTTTTGACAAGCGATAGTCTTGTTGTTGTTAGGAATTTTAGTAATGAACAAAATATTCCAATAGGTGCTACTTTGATAGAAATTAATGGAATACAAGTCGCTGATATTCTTGATTTAATTGTACAACATACATGCAGAGATGGTGAAAATATGAAATACCCAAAGCACTTGGTTTATCAATTTTTTCCAGCGTATTACAGTTACTTCTTTGGTTTTAAAGACCGCTATACAATTGAGTTTATGGATGAAAACAATAAACTGAGTACAGTTGAGATTTTAGGATTACCCAGAAGCGTGATAAAATCTAAAAGAATTAAGACTTTCGAAAAAGGGATTTATTTTAATATTTTACCAAATGGATATTCCGCAGTGCTTACAATTAAATCCTTTGATAAAAGGGTGCTAAAAAACGATTACAATCAAAACTTTAAGACTGAGATCAAAAATGTTTTTAAAACTATTAATGATAAACAAATAAAAAATTTAGCAATTGATTTGAGAGACAATCAAGGAGGGGAATTGAGCAACGGAATTTATTTATTACAATATTTCATGGACTCGGCTTTTCAATGTGTTTATAGTTATTACAAAGTAAAAAATGGAAAAAACAAAAAATTTAATGCAAAATGGTCAAAGTTTTTCAAACCCAATAAAAATGCTTTTACAGGAAAAGTTTTTGTGTTTACCAATGGCGGTAGTTATTCTTGTTCAGCCATAGTTGCCAATACCATTAAAGAGAGCCAACGAGGTCAGTTGTTAGGGGAAATGACTGGTGGAAGTGCTTATGTAAATTCCGGTGGGCCAAATAAAGTTATAATTCTACCAAATACAAAAATCTCTTTTACAATACCAAAGACACAATATAAATTAAGAGAAAACCTAAACAATATTGGTCTAGGTGTGATGCCTGATATAAAAATTATAGATAGCCCCAATAAAATATTAAATGGACAAGACAATTATATTAAATACTTTCAGCAACAATAAATGATCACCTTCATACAACAATTTGCATACGATAAAAATCGCCTTGCGATTACACTACGGATATACCAACATCACTAAATATAAAAAATGAAATCAAAAGTTATTCTTACGATTATTGCAACTGCTGTTGGTTTTATTGCAAAAGCTCAGAATGATCTAAAACTCAAATTGGATTCAATTGCAAATTATGGAATAGAAAAAGGTATTCCTGGAATACAAATTTTAATCTCAGGAAAGGATGGAACTTCTTTATACAATTATGGCTTTCAAGAGATTTCTAAGACACACGAGATAAATGATTCTACAAATTGGCGTTATGGTAGTATAACTAAACTCTTCACAGCCGTAATGATTCTTCAATTAGAATCGGAAAAGAAGCTATCGATTGATGACCCTGTTTCCAAATATATAGATTTGGAGCAACATAATGAAGCAGGAATTACAATAAAGCAACTATTGAATCATACTTCGGGTTTGTATAACTATACCTCTTCAAACCGACTAAAATGGGGAGATTCAATGTCGCAATGTCTTAATTATAGTTTGAATCACAGATTAAATTTTACACCTGGAAGTAAATATGACTACTGTAATACAGGTTATGTCATATTGGGTTTAATTATTGAAAAAGTAACCAAACAGCCTTATCAACAAAATGTTACGAAAAGAATATTTGAACCTTGCGGCTTAGAAAGTATGATTTATTGTAGTGATGGGCAAGTTCCTTCAAACACGGCTAAAGGATATAAAGCAACTCGAAAAAAGTATAAAGACTACACTAATATTGACCATAGTTGGGCGAATTCAGCAGGCGCTATTTTAGGAAACCTTAGTGACTTAAATCAATTTGCAAATTGCCTGTTCGGTGGTTTGTTAATTGATAGCATTCAAATACAAAAAATGATTTCACCAACGATAATTTACCGAGATTTAAATGCCAAAGGTTTAGAATGGTTCTATCATGCAGTTGGACTTTGTTGGGATTTAAACCTTGACAAAAATGAAAATACCATCTATGTTTCACACGGCGGAAACACACAAGGGTATAATTGCGATATTCATTACAACACACAAAATGGTATAACAATAATTATTGGGATGAATTTATTTCCGAGTGGGAATTATGAACCAGTTTAGTACACAAAATCTTTTGATAGATGCAATTCATGAATATTATAAGAATAAGAAATAACATGTTAAATATTTATCAAATAAAACTCCTTTCTCTTGCCAGTAATTACGTTTAAATTACACTATTGGTGTTAATGAATATGAAGTCGATTGCCTTATATATTATTTGCGTATTAGGATTTTTTTTTAATAAAGTTTCAAATTATATTTTGTTGCCTACCGTATTTGAAAACGATTTAATCTACCTTTCTATACCATTAGATTTGGATACGCTTTATCTTTATACAGATACAGGAGGAAAAAACTTATTGTATAAGTCCGGAATGCGTAAATTAGATATAAAATGCTCAAAGAAGAACTTGTGGGAGGAGTTAAATATTGAAACTATCCTTGTCAAAAATGAAATTCCAATTCCATTTTTAAAAGAAATTTATTTTACTAACGATAAATCTTCCAAATTTAATGGAATGCTTGGACGAGAATGGTTTGCCAGCAAAAATTGGGAATTTGATTATGAACATAAAACATTAAAGTATTTCAAACTCCCCCCTGAAAAAGTTAAGGTGGATGCCAATCAAATGGTGAATTTGTACTTTAAAAAGGATGCTCTGGGCAACCCTATGAATCATTTAGCAAGAATTCAAATCATTGTCAAATCAGATACTCTTTCAATGTTATTCGATACTGGAGCTCAAGCACATTTGTCAATTGAGGCTCAAAAGGAACTAAATAAACGGGGGTTAGTCGCTACAAGCTTTGTTAACGCTTCAACATTCGATATGTGGAGAAAAACTTATCCTGAGTGGTCGGTAATTCAGGGGGGGGATTTATCTTATGGTCAAAAATCTGATATTATCATTGTGCCCGAAATTCAGATAGGAGATAAAATTGTTGGTCCTGTTGAATTTGTAAAGCGCAAAGATTCTAATTTTAAAGTCATGTCAGAATTCTTTATGGATGAGGAAATTACTGGTGCAATAGGAGGCAATGCATTGTCAGGCTTAAAGAAATTTACTGTGGACTACAATTCTGAAGAGTTAATGATAATAGAGTAATTCCAAAAACTTATTAAATGTACATGCCCAGTAAAGTCTGGTCGCTGAGTTTATGCAAGTCGGTCCACTTAATTAATAAAAATGAAAAAAGCAATCGTAGTCATATCAATTCTGTTAATTACTACTTGGGCGAAATCTCAAATTGTTGATTTCAACGTAATTGACAGTTTTATTGTGGATCTCGGAGAGGTTCAAAATACAAACGAGAATTTTAATAACTATTCCGAATTAGCCCTAATACTAAAGGATGTTGAAGTTGTAATGTTAGGGGAACAGTCGCACGGAGAGGCTACAACCTATGAAACAAAAATTAAGTTAATAAAATACCTGCATCAAGAATTAGATTTTGACTTATTGGTTTTTGAAAGTGGTTTTTATGATTGTAGCAAAGCATGGCAAAAGATAGAAGAAGGAGAAAGCGTAAGAGAAGCAATGGGAAACAGCGTTTTTAGTTTATGGTCTACTACAAAAGATTTGATACCACTCGCCGAATATTTAGAAAAAGTCAAGAACTCAGATAAACCTCTAAGATTACTCGGTTTTGATAGCCAATTTACAGGCACGTATTCAGAAAATTATTTTATTAATGACCTCTCGAACTACCTGAAAAAGGTAAAACCTTCAATTTTAGAAACTACAAAATGGGAACATTTTTCTAAAAATATAAGCCTCTTATCAACTTTTGATTTTAAAAAACTTGAAAAGAATGAATCCCAACAGTGTATAGATTTTCTTCTAGACCTAATAACTGAAATTAGAGAAATCGAACAAAACTACGAGTCTGAATTTTGGGTTCAAACATTAAAAAGTACGCGTTCATATCTATCAGATGTATCATTGAAAACAGAATTTCGAGATAAACAGATGGCAGAAAACTTGTTTTGGATAAGGGAAAGATACCCAGATAGTAAAATAATTTGTTGGGGAGCGACTAGTCATTTTTTATACAACTCTGGGCTAATAAGAATGAAAAATCCTATTATTCAATTATTAGGAGGCAACTATTACAAGAAGCAACCAATGATGGGTGAATATGTCAAGAATAAATTTCAAGACAAAGCGTACATTGTCGGCTTTACGGCTTATGAGGGAGAATACGGGTTGTTGAGGCGAGGTAAAATCAAAATTCCAAAAGATGGGACATTGGAGTTTATGTTAGGGCACTCCAAATACGATAATTTTCTGCTACCTGTTAATAACTTGAATTTGGATGGCTATAAGTCAAGACCATTAGGGAATTTTTACATGAAAAATGATATTGATGAAGTCATGGATGCTGTAATATTTAATCGAAAAATGAAAAGACCAAGACTAGATAGAAATTTCTTTCTAAGAATTTATCCCCAAAATAAATATATAAAACCAGAAATAGAAGACTAAAACTATCTGGAACAAAGTATAAAAATGATTATTGGGAGAATTCCTTAAAGTTTGCCAAGACCTGCCCATTACAGCAGCCAACCACACCCCAAACACATTTCCGACCCCCAATTCCCAACTTTTACAAATTGGACTTACCTTTACGGCCACTTCAGATTGAGCGGCGGGGTTTCATCGGATTTGCTCCGGTGGTACGTACCGGCACTCAATTGGTACATTTTTCATGAAAACATGTAAGCCATGATATTAAAAGGAAAAAAGGGCGTCATCTTTGGCGCATTGGACGAGCAGAGTATTGCCTGGAAAGTAGCGCAACGCTGTGTTGCTGAAGGGGCACAAATTGTGCTGACCAACGCTCCGGTGGCCATGCGTATGGGCGCAATCAACCAACTGGCAGAAGAATGCAATGCGCCGGTTATCCCTGCTGATGCCACTTCTCTGGAAGACCTGGAAAACCTCTTTACCCAAAGCATGGAGCACCTCGGTGGACCCCTGGATTTTGTGCTGCACTCCATCGGTATGTCGGTAAACGTGCGCAAAGGCAAGCCGTACACCGAACTGAATTACGACTGGATGCAAAAGACCTTTGACGTAAGCGCGATCTCCTTCCATAAGACCATGCAGACGCTCCTAAAACTGGATGCTATGAACGAATGGGGCAGCATCCTCGGACTGAGCTACATCGCCGCACAACGCGTGTTTCCAGACTATTCCGAAATGGCTGAATCCAAGGCCCTGCTGGAATCCTTTGCACGCAGCTTTGGCTACCACTACGGCACCGCCAAAAATGTGCGCGTGAATACCATTTCACAATCGCCAACCATGACCACTGCCGGTCAGGGTGTAAAAGGCTTCTCTGAGTTTTTCAGTTATGCCGATAAGATGTCGCCACTGGGCAATGCACCCGGAGAAGCATGCGCGGATTACTGCGTTTCTATGTTTAGCGACTACACCCGCTATGTCACCATGCAGAACCTCTTCCACGATGGAGGATTTTCTACCATGGGCATGAACCCTTCTGTCCTAAAATAGGATTCTTAGGATTAATAGGATTCGTAGGATTGTTTATTCGGCCTTTCAGGCCTTGTTTATTCGGGCCGCTTCGCTTGCCCTTGTTTATTTGTTTATAAAATTAAACACATAAACAAAGCCCCGACAGGGGCTGATTAAACAAATAAACAATCCTACGAATCCTATTCTTTGGCAACTAAAAAGTATGTTTGTTCGTTTGGGAATAAAACACCGGAGTATGACCCTGAAACAATTCTTGCCTGGATTGATGCTGTTCATGCTGGTGCAGTTGGGCTTTGCCCAGCAGCCCGGGCAGGATTCATTGACTCGGAGTCAGCCTGTGCTGCCAGACTCGACGGTTTTGCCGGTGGCTTCCGATTCCAGTCGGCGACCCAAACCGGCTGCTCCCGCGCCGAAATTGACGCGCGACAGCAACGAAATCTGGTTTAACTACGCCTACCAACCGGAGCGCATGTACCAACTCACGGATACCTTGCCCGGCAGAACCTTCCGCTTTTACGACCCGGCACGTCAACAACTGATCGACTATGGAACCCTGGGGAATCTGGGTTCTTCGGCCCGGCCTTTGTTGTATGAAGCCCGCGCCCAACGTGGATTCGATACGGGGGTGCATGCATTCGATTTGTACCGACTGGATGCCAAAGACCTCGCCTTTTTCCGAAACCGCCGCACCTTTTCCGACGTGTTTTTTTCACAGGGGCGCACCCAGAATGAAAACATGCTCCGGGCCCGGCTTTCCCGCACCTTCGATGGCGGTGCAACCATTGCGCTCGACTACAAGAATTTCAACAACCTCGGCCAGTTCAATTACCAAACGGCAAAAAACAACAGCCTCTCGGTCGGGCTTTTTCTTCCCGTTTCAGAACGCTATCAACTGTATCTGATACACACCCGAAATGTGCACCGCCAACAGGAAAACGGCGGCATCGTGACGGACACGGTTTTTGGCGACAACCAATTTGCAGGCCCCATCGCCGCGGCCATCCGACTTCCGGATGAAGATGCGCAGATTCGCTTGTCTGATCAGGCCATTCAGGCCGTTCAGCATCTGGATTTTGCGCGGGCAGGAAACCGGCAGTTTCGGCTCAGTCACGAAAGCACCGCCAAATGGGAAAACTTCAAGTTTTTCGATGATGCCCTGGGTGCCGACTCCCTCTATTTTGATACCTTTTTTGTGGATCGACGTGGACTCCGAAACCACCTGAAAACCTTCCGTTGGGATAATCGGGTAGAACTCATTACCTACCGGAAAAAACGCGCCGATCAACCCTCCGATGTACAGTCTTTAGGGCTAAGCCATTCCTGGATAAAACTGGACGATGAACTGCGCGATACCAGCCTGTCCAACCTGTTTCTGGATGGCCGCCTGGAGATTACTCCTTCCGACAAGTTCTCCCTTCAGGGAACCGGTGGCATTGGCTTGCTGTCCAATTTCGGCGAGTATCAGGTACGCGCCAGTTTGCGCTGGGAAATTGGCAAAGCCGGCATTTTTGATTTGGGTTTGCTCGCCCAGCGCCGACCGCCCAGTTACCTCCAGCACCGCCTGGTGGTCAGCCAGCGCTTGCTTTGGGAAAATGATTTTGAAAAACCGGTTGAGACCTCCCTCTCAGCCAGTTACAGTTTGCCCGCGCTGGGTTTACGCCTGGGGGGCAACACGCATTTGGTCAACAACTACATCTACTTCGATCAGCAGGGCATTGTACAGCAAACCACCAGCCCCTTGCAGGTCGCCCAGTTGTACGGACAACTGGACCTGAAACTCGGTCGGGTCCATTTTGACAATACTCTTGCTCTTCAAAATGCCAACCGCAGCGATGTATTCAGATTGCCAACCTGGTTTTCCAAAAACAGCCTCTACTACGCTGGGCATTTATTCCAAAAGAAACTGGATTTGCAAGTGGGTGTCGATTTCCGGATCAACAGCGAGTTCCGTCCCGATGGCTACCAACCGCTGCACTGGCAGTTTGTGCTGCAAGATTCCCTCACCCAGGCAATTTACCCCTGGGCGGACGCCTTCATCGCATTTAAAATCGAACGTTTCCGGTTCTTTTTCCGGTATGAAAACCTGTTCAATGCCATCGACAATACGCAGGTGTACTACCAGACAGCCTATTACCCGCAAGCATTCGGAACCTTCCGTTTCGGCATCGCCTGGCGATTCCTCGACAGCAACCTGGCCGGACCCAATTCCGGCTCTACATCCCCCACAAACAGCAATGGCCCGCCAACCGGATTTGGCAGAACCTTTTGATTTCCGAATGCCGATCTAATTTTTTACATCATCAATCGGATATCATGTAATCGGCATTCGGAAATCCTCTCGGCTATTCTTCGCGGAGTACTTTTTCTACTGAATTCAACAATTCCACACCGGCTTCGTCAAATTTCAGATAGCGATCCGGGTTGGTTTGCTTTTCCATTACGAACGTGAAATTGTCGGCAAGAATTTCGTCCGGATGGATGATGTAGCCGGTGTTGTTGCGAATTTGCCGGAAGAAGTCGGGCAGTTCGCGGAGGTTGAGGGTGCTGCTATATCCATCTCTGGCTACCTGTACTTCCCATTTCCCCTTTTTCCTTCTTTTATTTCAAACAGGTTGAACTCAGATAGGCAAAAATGCGCGCTTGGATTCCTTATACCCGGCTTCGTTTGCATAGATGATTGGCACTGCCTGAATGGTGCTTCCATCCTCCAGTTTAAGGCTGATTTTTTGTGCAAAATCCGCACCATCCGGGTTGTGGAGTACCCGTTCGCTGAGTTTTTTTGGTAGTTCAAGTTGATCGTAGCCCAGACTGGTGAAACCGATGAGTTGGTACAGTTCGGTTCGTTTGCCTGGATTCAGTCGCGAGTACACATGAAACAACTCGTGAAACATGGTGCTTTTAAATGCCGGTTTGCTGCGGGATTCCAACGCGTCGTAGGGAATAACGATGCAATTGCTGCGCGTATAGTATACGCCTTCTCCAAAGTGCCGGGCTTTGGTTTTCAGCAGGTACATGGTATCCGGCAAAATGGACTTGGAAACCGCGGTACTGGTCTCACCAATTTCCAGCATAATACCTTCAACAAAGTCAGCTTCGGATTTTGTAAATGAAGCCATGTCCTCCTGTAAAAACTGCATAAAATCCGGACGGATTTTCTTGCCCAGTTTATCGAGCGGTTGTTTCATTTGGATAGACATTTCAACAGGTCGTACCCGTTCAAAATACAGGTCATACGGATCTACAACCAGTGTTTTTGCGGCATCAGTGCTGTCGAGTATCACAATGTATTTTCCCGGTGCTATTTCCAGGCTGTGCGTAGCAACCTGCGCATCACAGGAGGTGTTGAATGAAAAAAGCAGGAGTACAAAAAACAGGATAAAAGGGTTTTTACGTTGCATCGTCATTAAATTTTTGTCGAAAATAGTACAGTTATACGGGATGGGGTGGGGGATTCTACCAATGGAACAATGAGCCGTGTAAAAGTGGAATAATTACGGATTAGAAACGCTTCTCCTGTTCCTATATTTTAGGAAAATCGAGTTGAAATACCGTTCCGGCCTCCTCACTGCTCTGCACCTGCAAATGCACCTCGTGTACATCCAGAATGCTTTGCACCAGAGAAAGTCCAATGCCCGCTCCTTTTAAACGCAAATGACGCGGACTTCGGTAAAAGGGTTCGAAAATTAATTTTTGTTCAGCCTCCGGAATGGCTGGCCCGTCGTTGGCGACCTCAATGCGATGTGCTCTGTTTGGCTTGCACAACAGGCGCAAAACAACCTGGTTGTTGGTGGAGTACTTGCAGCCGTTTTCCAGCAGGTTGGTAATGGCTGTGCGCAGCAAGGCTTCGTTGCCATTGACAACCAGTTCGTCTTCTTCTTCCGGCAGCGATTGAAATTCAATTTGCACTTTGGAATCTGCCACCCGTCGCAGACAGGCTTCGCGCGCCTGCCAGAGCAATTCGTCCAGTCGGATCGGGCCCAGTTGGATGGCGCCCGGTTCGTTGTGCACTTTTGCAAGGAGCAGGAGTTTTTCTTCCACTTCGCTGATTTCCCTCAAGTCGTTCAGGGAACTTTGCAAAGCCGAGCGATATTCTTCAGCACTCCGCTGCCGTTGCAAGCTCACATCAATTTGGGTTCGAACGGCAGTCAGCGGGTTGCGCAACTCATGCGACACATTGGATAAAAACATGCGCTGCATATGGAATGCGTGCTCTACCCGGTCGAGCAGTCGGTTGAAGGTGCTGGCCAGGCGCGACAGTTCATCTTTTCCTTTTCCTGTTTTAATTCGCTTGTTCAAATTGTTCGGACGGAGCGCATCCACTTCATTCATGATTTGGGATACAGGTGCCAATGCCTGTCCGGCAAAATACCAGCCCAAGGCCGCGAATGCCGCCAGGCCAAACAGGAAGGAAACGGCAAGGATTTGGGCCAGCTCCTGTGCGCCGCCGGGATCACAATAGCCCTCAGTGACTACCATAAAGGGGATTCCCTGGTTGCCGATGATGCTGGTGCCGAAGCCATGCAGGTTTTTATTTCTAAACCGGAAATTGCCGGCGGCCTCGATGTTTTGCAGGTTCTTTATGGAAATAGGAGGAGCCTCTGTGCGCAGAGTAAACACCCGTTCGTAGGCAGCATTGTACAGGCTCACATTGTCGCGATACGGAAGGGTGTCGCCATCGGGCCGAACCCAGGTTACCGGGAGCGGACGAAACTGTTCGGGGTCGACCAGGGCTGTATAACCGGTAATAGCCGCTTTGGATTCCAGGTTTTTGTAGAAATCCTCCTCATTTTGCTGTTTGTACGCCCACCAGACATAGACCAATACGGCAGCCAGAACTGCCGCAGCATTCAAGGTAAAAAGCAAGGTCAACCTGGTTCGTATTTGCATGTGTCAGGCCAAATGTCGCAATAATTCTGCAGCTTTTGGAACTCCGGTACCGGCTGATTCCGCCAATACATGCAAACCCGGCATCCGCTGCAATTCGTAATTCAGCGATGGCCTGGGATCAATGTAAAACCGGAATGTCTGCCGGAGCAAAGCCCATCAAGCCTGCAGCCGGGTACACTTGCAGTGAACTTCCAACTACCATAAACACATCTGCCTGTGCTGCCCGCTCAATGGCTTCATCCATCATCGGCACCGCTTCGCCAAACCAGACAATGTGTGGCCGCAATTGATAACCCCGCTTGCATTGGTCGCCCAGGTTCAGATCCCCTGGCCACTCGTACACATCGCCGGGGTACGCATCCGAGCGAACTTTCATCAATTCTCCGTGCAGGTGAAGGACCCTGGAGCTGCCCGCCCGTTCGTGCAGGTTATCGACATTCTGAGTAATGATATCCACCTCAAAGTGCTCTTCCAAACCCACCAAGCCGAGGTGCCCGGGATTGGGTTGCACAGAATGCAGTTGCTGTCTTCTCAGGTTGTAAAAACGCAATACCAACTCCGGGTTGCGCATCCATGCTTCCGGGGTGGCAACATCTTCAATCCGATGATTTTCCCAAAGCCCGTCTGCATCCCTGAACGTACTGATGCCGCTTTCAGCGCTGATGCCGGCTCCTGTTAGTACAACCAGTTTTTTCATGATATTATGCTGGTTTGCTGCATTTTATTGAAAAAAACAAGGGGATCACATCTTCGAGTCCCTTGATCTTGTATTGGCCTTCCGGTCCTTCAACGGTTTTGGGAAAGCAATTATGCGGAGAGTAATTGTGTTCATTGAAAAAATCAATCCGCATGCCCTGCTTGAGAAAACTGTTCATCAATTCGCTCAAACTGTGGTTCCAGCCGTACTCTTTGTAATGAATGTCGGCATCCCGATCAGAATAAGTGCCATGGTTATCCGTTTCGATAACGGCAGCATTGTGGTAGGGGTACTTGATAAAGTCAAACTCTTCGTCGAGCATCCACACAATGGGGTGGAAATCGGCCAGGTAGAAAAAGCCACCCGGCTTTACGTATTTTGCCACAATTTCAGCCCAGGGCTCCAGTTCGGGCAACCAGCCAAGTACACCGAAGGAGCAAAATACGATGTCAAATTGTTCATCCAGGTGTTGCGGCAAGTCGTACACATTGCAGCAAATGAATCGACCATCTACACCAATTTCATCTGATAAGCGTCGGGCGTTTGCAATGGCTTCATCCGATAAATCCACTCCGGTAACCTCGGCACCAAGGCGCGCCCAGGAGAGTGTGTCCTGTCCAAAATGACATAGCAGATGCAGCACTGTTTTCCCTTCAACAGAACCAACCTCAGTCAGTTCCACCGGCTTCAGACTTACCCCGCCTTTTTTCCATTCCTCCACATTATACATGGCTGAATCCAGGTGTACCGGCGTGCGCAGGTTCCAGCCATGCTTGTTGGCCTCAAATTGTTTTTCGTATTTCGAGCGGTCCATAATTCGTTTGTTTAGCTTGTTTATTTGCCGGCACAAATGCTTTTTAATTTTCAAATAAAACCTCTTTCGATACCAAGCCCGCTTTTGCTTCCCACAGTGGGTCGATTGCTAAAAGTCGGGGTGCGATGGCCAGGTCATAGGCATTGCTTTGGTTGTAGAAACTTCCCCGTACTCGTACCCGATTGCCAAAATCGTAATTGGCTAAATCCGGGAATTGAAGTCCAAGTGCTTCCGGCACCGCCGGTAGCTCATTTTGAATAGTTCCTGTAACAGCCTGCTGAACAAATTCCCATTCTATGTGCAGGCCGCTGCGGTCAAAATTGCGGATAAAATGAACGACCGCATATACGCCAGAACTATTCACCGTAGCCTGTGTGTTGCCAACCGGCCCTGCTTTTTCAATTTCAAAGTTAGGCTCGGTTAGCTGTGCCGGCAACGTGTTGTACAACCGGTTCATTTCAAAAAAGGTTCCCGGCTCGTTGGGGCGTTCGCCTTTTGCATATACCCGGTACTGTCCGGGTGAAACTCCAGGGAAATCCCAGATGTCTACAAACTGGATGTTGGCCAGGAAGCCTCCCTGGGCTCGCAAGAAGCCACCCAGCGGGAGCATTTCCGGTTTGCTCAGGTTGGTCACAGCATCGATGTTGTATTCCCAGTTTGCCAAAAAAGGAAACTGAATGCGGGTGGGGTTATCCGGAATTGTAGGCATGGTTGTGCCCTGCAAATCCAATTGGATCGCATTTTCATTCACATTGTCAACCAGGGCATAACGCCATTGATTCTCACCGTTTATTTTGGCACGTAATCCAATTTTTCCCGATTGAAGTACCCGGTACAAGCCGGTGTAATTATTGGCAGCCTCCGGAACAGTAAACGGCAAACCGTCTGATACAACCAGAGTATCCAGGCTGCTCAGATCGGAAAAAGTCAGATTGAGGTCCACCAGATCCTGATAATAGTTTTCGCGCAGGTGAATTTCTGTGCCGGAGCGCAACTGCGAATAGGTCGTCAGTTTCAAAGTGGTATCAGCAAAACCAAGGGCATGGGTAATGGTCATTTTGATGACCGTGCAATCGAACCGGTCGGTTGCCAGCGTTCCGGGCAAATTGAGCACCGTGCTGTCATCCGGAGTCAACCACTTGAAATGGATGGTCTGCCCGTCCGCATCGCAAATAAATGCAGCGCACTGGGCTTCGAGCGGGTTGTATTCATTGAAAACAGAAATCGCAAACTCATTATTGGCTTGCGGGTCCGGTGGGAGGGTTTTCTCACAGGCACTCCATAGCAGTGCCAGTGCAGTCAGGGCAAAAATCGGTCTCATAGTAGTATAGATTAAGAACATGGGTTTCCTCCTACAAAATTAAGAACATATTTTGAAAGTAGAGACGCAAGATTTTGCGTCTCCACCGTAGACCGAAAAAATACGAACAATCCGCGATGGGGTATATCCCCAATTCCCGGTATGCGCAACATATTGATTTGCCCATTTGGTTTGTGGTATGAGACGCGAGGCATCGCGTCTCTACGGTGGGTTCGGGTAAGGGCAAGCCTTTGACCCGTCCTAAAAAAAGTTTACTTTAGATATTATTATTATTATTATGTGTTTCTTTTTTTGCTTCTTTTTTTCTTTGTTAAACTAACAGTAAAAATGTTGAAAACCCCAGTTTTATGTTGAAACCAATGTTTCATGATCCATTCGTTTCTTATAGTAATTCTTCCAGGTTCTTTTCAATTCTCCATTTTTACAATGTGCTTGGCTCGGTGTTAGCATTTCAATACTTGAATGCGGCCTTTGATTATTATATATTTGAATAGCCCTGGTTATAAAATCTTTCGCCTCAGATAACGATTCAAAATTTCCATCATACAGCCATTCTACTTTTAAAATACCATTAACTCTTTCAGCGATCGCATTTTCCAAAGGATCTCCATTCTGAGCCATACTAATGTCTATTTTCCATTTTGTTAGCAGTTTAACGTACTCATTACAACAGTACTGAACACCTCTGTCTGAATGATGAATAAGTCCTGTAGCAGTTGTCCTTGTTAGTCCTTTTAAAGCCATCTGTAATGCCTCTACAGCATGCTTTGCTGTAAGACCTTCAGCAACTTTAAATCCAACTATTTTCCTTGAATAAGCATCGGTCACTAAAAATAAGTACACAAAGCCTTCTTTTGTTTCTACATACGTAATATCACTAACCCATAGTTTATTGGGAGCCCTCACCTCCAGACCTTTGATCAGATTAGGGTATTTTCTAAACCAATGATTGCTATGAGTCGTAACTACTCTGGTTCGTTTTCCTCGTATCAGTAAATTATTGCGATCCAGTATTGCAAACAACTTATCTCGTCCTACATCTATACCTTGATCCAATAGTTTAACTAACAGTTTTCTGGTTCCGATCTTGGGCATAGATATCCGTTCCTTTCGAACTGCCTCAACTATGACACGTTCTTCAATTGCTTGTTTATAAACACTTTTTTCCTTTTTGTAGTACGCCTGTTTTGTTTTGCCAAACAATCCACACAGTTCCTCTATTTTGGTACTTTTGTGAGTGCTCTTTATTTTTTGGACTGTTTGGCTCCAGACTTTTTTCTGATCGGAATCTTAAACTCCTGCTCTGCAATATCAATCATAGTATCAAAGGCTTCACTCTTCAACTTTTCATATTCCAGTTGGTGTTTAAGTTGCTCAATCTCTAATTTGAGTTCTTCTACCGTCTTTTCTTTTTGCTCATTCATAAATAAGCGTTTAGGAACTGAGTCTTCAAATTTTTTAACCCAGGTTGCAATGGTACATGATCCGCTTATCCCATACTTGTGCTTAGCGTGCTCCGGGCAAATGTTGCCCGAAAGTACATCATTAACCACTGTTTTTTTGAATTCGTCCGAATAGCGTTTTACTCTTTTCATCTTTGTCCTGATTTTAGTTAACTTTTTTGTCAACCTATTTCAGGACGAGTCACTTTTCAGATATTCACGGCTTCCCCACTCAACACTTATTACTTACCACTTACAACTATTCTAATGAAATCTGTAGCAGTTTTTTGCGGAGCGAACAAAGGCAATAAACCCGTATTTGAAGCCCAGGCACACGCATTGGGAAAAGCCCTGGCAGCCCGAAATATTCGTGTACTTTTTGGAGGCGGCAGCGTCGGTTTGATGGGCGTATTGGCCGACTCTGTACTGGAGGCCGGCGGCCCCATTACCGGTGTGATCACCCACCA
The DNA here is from genome assembly GCA_041392625.1 of Saprospiraceae bacterium. Classification (GTDB taxonomy): domain Bacteria; phylum Bacteroidota; class Bacteroidia; order Chitinophagales; family Saprospiraceae; genus M3007. Next base: position 38,010 of record JAWKLR010000035.1, read on the forward strand.
ACTCAATGATCTGGAAATGGGCCATCCGGGCCTGGATGATATGATTGTGGTTGAGTCTATGGCAGAACGTCGAACGTTGCTTATTAAAGGGACAGACGGGGTAATCACGCTCCCCGGGGGCTATGGATCCATGGATGAACATTTTGAAGCACTCACGCTTGCTCAATTGCATCAGTACCAAAAACCAATCGGCTTGCTGAACGTGGAAAACTACTACGATCCCATGTTGAATATGTTGGACACCATGGTGGAAAACGGCTTTCTAAAAGCACAAAACCGGGATTTGTGCCTGGTGGCCAGTGAGGTTGATGCCCTCCTTGAATTGATGCAAAACTATGAATTCAATGCAATTGGGAAATGGGTTTGAGCCAGTCTGAATGACCGGTGGGTAGTGTGAATTGTCATGCTGTTTTAACGTTCGGCTTGTCCTGTGATTTGTTTCTGTTAAACTTATATTAAAGTAAAGCAAAGCAAAACGCTTATCTTTGGTTTTGTGGTTGTATGAGGACTACATTTGTTTATCTCTTTCAATCCAACTCTGTTTGCTATGCGCAAATTTCTCTTGCTAACTATTTTTACTCTGAGCGCCTTGATCGCATGGTGCCAGCCTACTCCAAGGCCAGGGCAAAAGCTAATTGCTCCGACGTTGATGCCGAAGGGCAGCTCTACTCTGGTAGCAAACAAAACGACCAAGACCAATACTAAATCCGTTGAACCCAGAAACGAAGACAAACTCCTGCCTTCTACACTTCCTATGCCGGAAGCATCCAATACCAATGCAAAGGCTTCGGTAAAAAAGGAAGAAGATAAGGAGGAAGAAGTACTCGAAATCAACTGGATGACCATCGAAGAGGCCATCGAACGGAATAAAACCGAAAAGCGTAAAATCGTCATCGACGTATACACCAAATGGTGTGGTTGGTGCAAACGCATGGACCAAACTACTTTCCGCAACCCGGAGGTTGTGAAGTACATCAATGAAAACTATTACCCGGTGCGTTTCGATGCCGAACAACAGGACGACATCGAGTTCAACGACAAGGTTTATAAGTTTAAGAAAAACGGTTCGCGTGGGTATCACGAACTGGCCGCCGAATGGCTGAATGGCCGGATGGGCTATCCCACCACGGTTTTCCTCAACGAAGACATGGGTGTTATTCAACCCATACCTGGTTATCTGGATTCGGAAAAGTTCGACCTGATCCTCAATTACTTTGGCTCAAACAGCCATAAAACCACTCCCTGGGAGTCGTTTGAAAAAAAGTACAAGGAGGAAAAAGATAAAAAGAAGACTCCCTAACTGATTATGGCAGGTAACTCGTTTGGCGTGTTGTTTCGCGTGTCCACCTTTGGTGAATCTCACGGTCCTGCCATTGGTTGTGTGGTGGACGGATGCCCGCCCGGATTGCTCCTGGACCTGGATTTTATCCAATCCGAATTGGATCGAAGGCGGCCGGGACAAAGCAAAATTGTTACTCAGCGAAAAGAGAGCGATACCGTTCAAATTCTGAGCGGAACCTTCGATGGGCGTACCACTGGTACGCCCATCGCTATGTTGATACCCAACGACGATCAGCGTTCCCGGGATTATGACCACAACACCGATGTATTCCGGCCCAGCCATGCCGATTATACCTATCAGCAAAAATACGGCTTGCGCGATCACCGCGGCGGTGGACGAAGCAGTGCCCGGGAGACTGCAGCACGGGTAGCAGCTGGTGCCCTTGCCAAACTGGTGCTCCGGCACTATGGCATTGCAATTCAGGCTTATGTCAGCCAGGTAGGTGAACTCGCATTGAACCCGGATTACACCTCCTACGATCTTTCCAGAACAGAGGAAAATGAAGTGCGTTGTCCAGACCCGGAAATGGCCGATAAGATGATTCGCCACATCCAGGAGATACGCAAGGCCGGTGATACCATTGGCGGAGCAGTGACTTGTGTAATACGTGGATGCCCTGCCGGGTTGGGCGAGCCGGTATTCGATAAACTGCATGCAGACCTGGCCAAGGCAGCCATGAGCATAAATGCCGCGAAGGGCTTTGAGTACGGTTCGGGTTTCGCAGGAGTTGCATTGCGCGGTTCAACACACAATGACCTGTTCATTCAAGATGAAGAGGGGAAAATTAAAACCGAGACAAACCATTCAGGTGGCATACAAGGTGGCATTTCCAATGGGATGGATATCTATTTTCGCGTAGCATTTAAGCCGGTCGCAACCATCGTTCAGGAACAAAAAACGGTGAATGTAAAAGGTGAATCTGCTATGATAAAAGGGAAGGGGCGCCACGATCCCTGCGTGGTGCCACGCGCTGTTCCAATCGTGGAAGCGATGGCTGCTCTGGTGTTGGTTGATCATATGCTGCGCCACCGTGCTGTGAACCAATAAGCATGCAATTTGTTTCCTGAACACCTTTCCAAAACGGACCAACTGCCATGTTTCCAGTAAATTCTATTCGACGTCTGCGTGCGACCTTCCAGCCCGACATGTTTCACGGTTGGGGGCGCAATCGCAAGTATTTCGAAGGCTGGTACTTCAAAGTAGTTTCTACGGATGGGAAATACGCGCTTGCATTTATTCCCGGAATTTCATTTTCAGAAGATGGGTCCAGTGTGCACGCATTCATTCAAACCATGTATGGCTCGGAGAATAAAGCAGCGTATGAACGGTTTGATTCAAGTGCGTTTAAGCCTTCACCCAAGCGGTTTGAGTTGCAATTGGGAGAGAACTATTTTTCCAATGAAAAAATGGAACTAAACCTGCCGGATGTACAGGGCCGCATTGATTTTCAACACACCACACCCTGGCCGAAAATGTTTGGCGCGCCAGGCATCATGGGCTGGTATTCATTCGTGCCGTTTATGCAGTGTTTTCACGGTATAAACAGCCTGCACCACCAATTGGATGGAACTCTGAAGATCAAAGGAGAGCAGGTGTCTTTTACCGGAGGAAAAGGCTATATTGAAAAGGATTGGGGGCGTTCATTTCCCAAGGCGTATGTCTGGATGCAAAGCAATCATTTTGAACGACTGGACCGGGCATCACTCATGGCTTCCGTTGCCCATATTCCCTGGATGAATTCCTGGTTTGCGGGTTTTATCAGTGGTATTTGGTTGGAAGACCGGCTTTTTCGATTTGCCACCTACACCGGTGCAAAGAAGCACTTAGAGATTGGTGAAGACCAACTCAGTCTGATTTACACCAATCCCAAAACCGAACTGCGAATCCTGGCGCACAAGGCTCCGGGTACTGAACTGGTTTCTCCACTTCAGGGTGAAATGACCGGAAAGATCAGCGAGAGCCTCCAGGCAAGGCTTGAGGTGCAACTCCTGGAAAACGACCGGATTATTTTTGAAGACACCGGCCACCATGCCGGATTGGAAGTAGCAGGAGATACGGATTGTTTGTTGTAGGTCCCCACGACATCCATTATTCTTCAAAGTGATGGGTCATTTTAGTATGCGGAATGTCATCCTCCAGGTATTCTTCTCCGGTGGAGTTAAATCCCAATGCAGTGTAGAAGGCCAATAGATAGGTTTGCGCCCCGATTTTTATGGGTTTTGGTCCAAATAAAAACCGACACAGTTCCATGCTTTTTTTCATGAGTGATTTTCCTGCTCCTGTACCACGAACGGTAGACCGGGTAATTACCCTGCCGATTGCACTGTAATCTGCATAATCCAACCCCGGCGGTAGCAGCCGGGTGTAGGCTACGAGTACATCATCTTCGCTATAAGCCATAAGATGCCAGGAGTCTTGATCCTTCCCGTCTGCATCCTGGTAGGGGCAATTTTGCTCGACGACAAACACCTCCTGCCGGAGTGCAAGAATTTCATACAACTCAGTATTTGTGAGGGAGGAAAATGGCATGCAGGAAAATCGGAGTTTCATGTAACAAGTTATTTGTTGAAAAAATCAGACATTAGATCGAAATACACAGGTGTAAAAGTAATTGTCAGCACACTTATTAAGTGAAAGAATGTACATTTGTCAACCAAAATAATCGCTAACTGTTTATACATTAAACAAACTACATATTCAATGAAAAACTCGACTCTAATGCTTTTGGCAGCATTTTTCCTTTCTGCCAGCGTTTCCTTTGCTCAAATTAACACCCCTGCCCCTAGTCCGACGGCTACCATTAGCCAGGATGTAGGCCTCACCAACATCAAGGTGGAGTACAGCCGCCCGGGTGCCAAAGACCGTGTAATTTTCGGCGACCTGGTACCTTACGGTGAGATGTGGCGTACCGGTGCAAATGCCAGCACAAAAATCGAATTTGCAGACGATGTAAAAGTAGCCGGCGCTGATTTGCCAAAAGGAACGTATGCCCTGTACACCATTCCAAGTGAAAAAGAATGGACTGTAATTTTTTACAAGAACACGAATTTCTGGGGAACACCAGGCAAAGACTTCAGCGAAACCGATGTTGCTGCTCGTGTAAAGGTAAAATCCACTCAACTTTCCGATTTTGTTGAGTCATTTACCATCAACATCAACAACCTGCGGAATGCCAGTGCTGATCTGGAACTGCTTTGGGAAAAAACCAAGGTAATTGTACCTATCACCCTGGATACAGATTCGAAGGTAATGGCCGACATCAAAGCCAAAATGGATGGCCCAAGTGGCACGACCTACTACCAGGCAGCCCGTTACTACTACCAGGAAAAGAAAGACATGAACCTCGCACTCGCATGGGTACAAATGTCACTGGACAAAGACGGCGATAAATTCTGGATTGTTCGTCTGAAAGCCCTCATTCTGGCTGAATTGGGCCGTTACAAAG
>JAWKLR010000036.1:0-42328 GCA_041392625.1 Saprospiraceae bacterium
TTACTTCGCAGAAGTTGAATTTACTGATGGAGAGGTTATTCAATACAAGGGCGATGTAACGCTTGTACGATAAAATTGATGATCTCCATTTTTTCAAAGCCGTTCCAGCTGTTGTAGCTGGAACGGCTTTTTGTTTAAATACTACAAACATGCTCCCCCCCCCTACATTTTTTGACATAAATGACCATAGAGTGTTAAGTACTATTCCCATTTTTGGCTTCGCTTCTTTTTACCATAATTTGTTTTTATTTTCGCACTTCCTATGTTTATTTATTCTTGTTAAAATCTTTTCTCTGCAAATAAAACCTATGGAGAAGAAGCGTTTTTCAGAAGGAATGTATCAGAGTAAGGAACAATCAATTCACTTGGAGTATGCTTGAATTTCAATTCTGAGGCGAAGTCGAGCGAATTTTGATTTTATCAAGGCAAATTTTGCAGCCGAATATGGCTAATTCGGCGAAAAATTTAACGAAGAGAAAAACCAAATTTGCCGAATGTAGCCCAGAGATTGAAATTTATACATACTCCTAATACTATAGTAAACTCAATTGGTTCATGAGCAAAAAACTACTCTTCCTTTTCCCGTTTATGTTGTTGTTCGGGCTTACTTTATCTGCCCAAATCAACACGCCCCCTTGCCCAGACCCTCCACCTCCCGGAGCTAACTCCTGCCCACAAACTTGTGTATACTGCGATTTTGACGGTTACATGGGTGCCAACAACGGATCTCCTTCGGGTGGTGATGTTGTTTGTGGGGCAATCAGTTTGCACAATGACCAATGGTTTGGTTTCATTGCCGGCACAACAGATATTACCATCGACATTTTGAACTCAAACTGTCAAACCGGCGATGGCCTACAGGCTGCATTTTTTGCAGATTGTGATGATGATGCCATTGTCTGTAATCCAGGATTCGGTGGTGGTGGTGGTACCACACTCACCCTGTCGTATAGCGGTTTTGTTCCCGGACAAACCTACTATCTGATGATTGACGGGTACATTGGTGATGTGTGTGACTACGAGATTGATGTGACTAATGGTTCTGTTTCTCCACCGGCACCTGCACAGGCATCCACGCCAATTGGACCTACCCAGGTATGCCCCGGTGCAACAGTGGTTTACTCGATTCCTCCTTCGTTTGGTGCTGGTACGTATACCTGGACGGCTCCTCCTGGATCTTCCATCAATGGAATGAGCAGCACCTTATCCCTTCCTGCTCCTGATGGCGAAATGGTCACCATCACTTTTGGAAACCTGGGCGGTAATGTTTGTGTAACCTCAGGAAATGCCTGTTCAGGCCCGACGCTGCCTTCTTGTCTTCCTGTGACCAACCAACCAATTCCGGTTACAGTTAAACCGCCGGTTGTTGTGTGTAACAATGAACTTCCTTTTATTTGGGATGAGGCACCATATACACCATTGAGCGCCGCAGGAACCTATACACTGAACTCTACACCTTACCAAAGCTATTTGGGGTGTGACTCAGTAATCAGACAAACGATTACTATCAAACCGCAGATCACCTCCAACATCGGATTCCAATACATCTGTGAGGGTGAGTGTTTTGTGATAAACGGCAATAATTATTGTCAGGCTGGTACCTTCCAGGAAATGTTTACTTCCTACCAGAATTGCGACAGTATTGTGAACTTTTTTGTAGTTCAAATTTCTTCTCAGGCCACCATCGAGCAGCCCATTCCGGAAATTGATTGCAACAATCCAATTGTTGTCTTGAATAGCAATGGTTCCAGTACAGGCCCAAATGTAGATTATATCTGGTCTGACGACAGCTGGTCAACAATCGGAATGCTTGATACGCAAATTGTAAATAACGGCGGAACATTCCACCTTGTGGTGAATAACTCAGGCGGAAGCACGACCTGTTCTGATACAACGCAGGTTACCGTAATCGGAAACACAGATCCTCCCGGGGTTGTGGCATCCGGTGGCATTATTGGCTGTCTCGCATCCAACCAATCGGTAACCCTGACAGCGACATCCCAGACAAATGGGGTAAACTATTTATGGACTGGCCCCGGCATAACACCTGCCAATCAAAACCAACAAAACCCTACAGTGACTGTACCGGGTGATTACACCATCACCGTCACAAACCCAAATAATAGTTGTGTCTCCACTGCAACGGTACAGGTTATTGCTGATAACACGCCTCCAATGGCAAATGCAGTTGGAGGGACCCTGTCCTGTGGGCAGCCAACACTGGCAATTGATGGTATCACGGATGCTGTAAATGCCACCTATATGTGGACTGGCCCCGGCATTAATACCGGAAATGAAACAGATGAAGATCCGGTTGTGGATCAGATCGGTACATACAATGTAACTATCACCAACACACTGAATGGCTGTACCAATACTGCAACTACCGATGTCGATGAGGATACTGCTATCCCAGCAGCCATTGCAGGTGCAGATCAAACCATTACCTGTGCACAAAGTATTGTTACGCTGACCGGAAACGGCGATGCAGGCGGAGCACCCATTGCATTTAGCTGGACCGGACCTGGCATCAATGCCGGCAATCAAAATGACCAAAATCCAGACGTAGACCAGGCTGGAACTTATGTACTTACTGTCACCAACACCGTTAATGGTTGTGACAATACAGACACCGTGTTGGTGGATGCTTCTCTCATGGCTCCAACTGCAGATGCAGGTACGGACAGCATTTTGAACTGTGTTGTTACCTCAATCATTTTAAATGGGACAGGCTCTAGCCAAGGTGCTAATTTTGAAGTCCTTTGGAGCGGTCCTGGTATAAATGCAGGCAATGAAACCATGTACAGCCCATCTGTTGACCAGTCTGGAACCTACACCATTTTGGTTACCAACACCAGCAATGGATGTACGTCTACGGATGATGTAGATGTAGCAATTGATGTTGCCCTGCCTACCGCAGATGCAGGTGCTGACCAAACACTCACCTGCGCTACGACTATGGGTGTAACACTCGCTGGCGGAGGTACTCCAGGCAACATTACCTATCTGTGGTCTGGTCCTGGCATTGGTGCCAACAATCAGAATCTGCAGAACCCAACTGTAACAGTAAATGGAATGTACAACCTGGTTGTAACCAATCCAACAAATGGATGTACAGCAACCGATGCAGTTCAGGTTTTCCAGGATGCCGATGTGCCCCTGGCAGATGCAGGTCTTGACCTAACGCTGAATTGTGCTGTAACTACCGTGGATATTGATGCATCAAACTCAACAACCGGACCGGACATCGTGTACGAATGGAGTGGACCAGGCATCAATGGAACCAACATGAACGATCAGAGCCCAACAGGAATCACCCTGCCAGGTAATTATAACCTGACTGTAACGAATACTACCAACAACTGTGTAAATACAGATGTATTGGTTGTATTGATTGACACTGTGGCTCCAGTTGCCTCTGCAGGTGCAGACCAGATTCTGAACTGTTACAACAATGCTATCGATACCCTGGATGGCAGTGCCTCCAACCTGGGCGCCAATTTTAGTGTCCTTTGGACTGGCCCCGGCATCAATCCTGGAAATGAAACAGATGTAATGCCTGAAATTTCCATGGCAGGGATATACACCATCCAAATCACCAATACTGCAAATAATTGTGTTTCTACGGATGATGTATTGGTAGATATTGATGTTGCACCACCAATTGCCGATGCAGGTACAGATGAAATCATTGACTGTATCGTACTTTCAATTCCCATTGGTGGCGCTTCGTCCTCCGGTGCAGATATTGAATACCTATGGACAGGTCCTGGCATTGATACGAACAATGAAACCCAGGCCACACCAACAGTTTCTGTTGATGGATTGTATACCCTTGTGGTTACCAACACAACCAACGGTTGTACCGAAACCGATGATGAAGTTGTAACACTCAATGCAGTATATCCTGTAGCAGTTGCAGGTGTAGATCAGACCATTACCTGTACTACTCCGAATATTACTCTCGATGGTACACCTTCAAGTAATGGCCCTGAATTCACTTATGACTGGACAGGACCAGATATTAATGCTGGCAACCAGAATACTGCCAACCCGATGGTAACGCTTCCTGGTACCTACATTATTCAGGTTACAAATACCAACAACAGTTGTGTAAGTACAGATACTGTTGTTATTGATGAAAATACCGTTACTCCAATGGTTTCAGCCGGCCTGGATGATCGCCTCGATTGCCAGGATACGCAGTTGACCCTGGATGGAAGCGGATCTGCTTCCGGTATGAATATTCAATACTTGTGGACTGGACCTGGCATCACTGCAGGAAACCAGGATTTACAAAGCCCGGTTATCGACCAGCCTGGTAATTATACCATTTTAGTAACAGATATAGACAACGGATGTACAAGTACCGATGATGTGCTTATTGATCAGGATATTGCCCAACCAACGGCTGATGCAGGTGCTGATTTGATACTTACCTGTGCTACACCCAACCAGCCAATTGATGGATCCGGATCCAGTGCAGGTGCCCTTTTCGAATATGTATGGCAGGGACCTGGCATAAATACCGGAAACTTTGATCAGCAAAGCCCAATGGTAAGTGACTCTGGAACCTATATTCTGTTGGTTACAAATATCGACAATCAGTGTGTTTCCAGTGATACCGTATATGTTGGATTAAATGGAAACCTACCAGCAACGGATGCTGGTCTTCCACAAACCCTTACCTGCCAGGATGTGACTGTAATGCTTGATGGAAGCCTTTCTCTATCCGGTCCTGGTATTGAGTATCTGTGGACCGGACCAGGCGTTGTTCCAGGCACAGAAACCAGCATTACACCTACAGTAAATGCTCCAGGTTCGTACACCCTGTTGGTTACCAATACCAACAACGGCTGTACGAAAACAGACATTGTCAATGTGAATCAGGATATCTTACCACCAACTGCAGATGCAGGACAGGATGCAACAATTACATGTGCAACCGTAAATGGTGTAGTTATTTCCTCACTCGCTTCAAGCAGTGGTCCGGAATACACCATTTTGTGGAGTGGACCAGATATCAATGCGGGCAATGAAACAGAGCCTGAGCCAATGGTTAACCTTGTTGGAGACTATACACTTCTCGTTACAAATACAGACAATGGCTGTACTGCAACGGATATTGTAACTGTCAATTTGGACCAAACCGCTCCAATGGTCAATGCCGGTACAGATCAAATCATTGATTGTAACAACCCACAAGCACCTCTTGACGGAAGTGGTTCCCAGGTGGGTGGTGTATTTGAAATTCTGTGGTCGGGTCCTGGTATCAATATTAACAATGAAACCGATCTTACTCCACTTGTAGCAGACGCAGGCACCTATACTCTATTAATTACCAATACAAGTACAGGTTGTACTGCAACCGATCAGGTAGAGGTGACCATTGATCAGGAAGTTCCAGTAATTACAACTACAGCAGATACCATTACGTGTGGCAGCCAGACTGCAACCATCACCGTTAGCAGTTCTATCCCTGGCTCTACCTTCCTGTGGGATGGAATTGGAATTAATCCTGGAAATGAAACCCAACCAAGTGTTGTGGTAAGTGACCCAGGTGCGTACCTCGTAGTTGTTACGGCTCCAAACGGTTGTACAGATGATCAAGAAGTAGTTGTTGAAGTTGATTCTGAAATTCCAACCGGTGCTGCTGAAGGCGCTGTGCTTAACTGTTTTAACAACAGCATGAACAGCATCAGTGGTACGATTACTACATCCGGAGCATCCGGGTCATGGACCGGCCCGAACGGCTTTGCCTCTTCCGATTTGATCACTCCTGTAACAACACCCGGTGTGTATTCATTCACCATTGTTGCTACCAACGGATGTAGCCAGACGATTAATGTAAATGTCCAGGGTGACTTTGATGTCCCTGTAGCAGCAGCATTACCTCCATCGCTGGATTGTAATACTACCTCATCACCATCAATGCAGCCGGTTCATCACAAGGCCCTGCATATACCTATGTATGGACAACCACCAATGGTAACATCCTGAGTGGTGACCAAACACTCATGCCGGTTGCTAATGAACCAGGTGATTACATGTTGGTCGTAACAGACGTTGATAACGGATGTACAAACTCCGTGACCGTTCAGGTGAACAATGACCCATCTGTACCTACCGGATTCTTGCTGACAGTTCAGGACGTACCGTGTTTCAATGATACTGATGGCTTCATTCTTGTTGATGGTATTCAGGGCGGTGTACAACCATTCCTGTATTCACTGGATGGCGCACCCGCTTCGGCAACCGCACAGTTTAGCGGATTGACCGCAGGTGATTACGTTCTGACCATGGAAGATGCCAATGGATGCCAACTGGATACCATTGTTTCCATCACCTCTCCAGGAGAACTCCTGGTAGATCTTGGCGACGACATCGACATTCAATTGGGTGAATCTATAAGCGTAGACGCACTTATCGCGGCTCCGACCACACCAATTGCAACGGTAATCTGGTCACCGGAAATCCCTTGTGATACCACAGGTGGTAGTACACTTTGGTGCGATTCTTACGACTCAACACCTACAGAATCATACTACCAAAATATCACTGTAACCGACGACAATGGTTGTGTGGCTGAGGACCGGATTTTGGTTCAGGTTCGCAAAGACCGGTATATCTACGTTCCGAACGTATTTAATCCGGAAAGCGACAACCCAATCAATACCATTCTAAAGATTTACGGAAATGTGAGCATAGATCGCATCAAGAGTTGGAACATCTACGATCGCTGGGGAGAACTCGTATTCTCTACTGGTGACTTCGATCCAACGGACCAATCTGTTTTCTGGGATGGCCGCTTCAACGGTGACTTTGTCGACCCTGCAGTCTACATTTGGGTAGCAGAGGTGGTATTCACTGACGGAATCATTGAAACCTTTACCGGCGATGTAACTGTTGTAAAATAGAAACAGTTCATCTGCGATAATATACAACGCGGCATTTCAGATTGATCTGAGATGCCGCGTATTTTTTTTGAAAAATAGGTTCCTAAAACGTATGTTGGAAAACCAACTTTGGAAAATTTAATACAGCCGAAGGGAACGCTGAACGCTTTGCTCCAAAGAAATAAAGGTTTCTGTTCGCTGAATGCCCTGGATTTTCTGGATATGATCGTGCAAAATCTGCCGCAGGTGATTTGTATCTTTGCAAATAATTTTGACAAAAATACTGTAAACCCCTGTGGTGTAATTGATCTCGATGATCTCCGGAATTTTATCCAAATACGCAACTACTTCATCGTACATGGAACTTTTTTCAAGATAAATGCCCAAAAAAGCAGAAATATCGTACCCCAACATCGAATAATCCACCAAGAGGCTTGAACCACGGACCACACCCATTTGTTCCATTTTCTTCATACGGACGTGGATGGTACCACTTGAAACAAACAGTTGCTTGGCTATTTCTGTATACGCCATTTTACCATCCTCAACCAGCAAGGTCAATATTTTTTTGTCTAAATCGTCGATTTGCAAATTTTCAGACATACCATTCGTTTGATATTCAATAAAGCAATTGAGCACAAATTAGCCATTCGCTACTAAGGCATTTGCAAAAAAAATGCATTTTTCTTATCAAGTAGAAAAAAAGTATAGACTTTTACCAAATTGCTCTGCTTCTCAAAGGTCCGGGCAAACTAAAATTAAAACCACCGAATTGGATTCCACCATATGAGTGATACAAAAAACAGCAGATTTGAAATTCGATTGCCCCTGATGTTGGCCATTACCCTGGCTCTGGGTATGCTTATCGGACAAAAACTTCCTAAAGCGGACCACCTTCTGCAAATCACTCCCGGTGGCCAAAAAAGCGGACAGGTTTCCAAAACCATCCAGGAAGTACTCGGGTACATCGAAGCACATTATGTGGATAGTGTAAACCTGAAAGAAATCAAGGAAGATGCTATCAGCAAAATGCTGGAAGACCTGGACCCCCACTCTGTTTACATCTCGCCCGAAGAACTGGAACACGTTCAGGAAGATATGAACGGGAATTTTGAAGGCATTGGAATTGAATTTCTCGTGGTAAATGACACCCTGCAGGTGATGACTCCTCTTGCAGGAGGCCCCTCTGAGGCTGCCGGCATTTTGGCTGGCGACAAAATTGTGCAGATCGGCGATTCGGTAGTTGCAGGAATTGGGATTGACAACAAAATGATTTTCAATCTGTTGCGGGGCGAAAAAGGATCAAAGGTTGAACTTGGTATTCGCCGCGGAAATGAATCCAAACTTCGCACATTTACCATCACCCGGGATGTGATTCCAATGAATAGCCTGGAAATCGCCTACATGCTGGATGAGCACACCGGCTACATGAAAATTAGTCGGTTCAGTGCACGTACACACGAAGAATTTATGGGTGGACTTCGCACACTTGTAGAAGATAAGGACATGCGCAACCTGGTACTCGACCTGCGCGGAAACCCGGGTGGTTACCTGATTGAAGCGGTCGATATGTTGAGTCAGTTTTTCCCGGAAGGAAAATTACTGGTTTACACAGAAGGGCTCCGCGATACCCGTATGGACTACAAGAGTTCGGGAAAAGCCCGGTTTAAAATTGACCAAATCGCCATACTCATTGACGAGGGATCAGCCTCGGCCAGCGAAATTGTAGCCGGTGCAATCCAGGATCACGATCGTGGTTGGGTAATTGGTCGCCGCTCATTTGGAAAAGGGTTGGTTCAAGAGCAATTCCCCTTACGGGATGGTGGTGCTTTGCGACTTACTGTTTCCCGATATTTTACCCCAAGTGGTCGCAGCATCCAACGCGACTACAGCAATATCAAGTCCTACGCCAAAGAAACCGATCGCCGGTTTGAAAACGGGGAGTTATCAGATTCTACAAACGTCAAACTGAGCGACTCCACGGAATACTTCACCGGTATGGGACGTGTTGTATTTGGAGGTGGCGGCATCATGCCGGATATTTTCATCCCACTGGATACTTCCTTTGTAAATGACTACTACTATGAAACCCGGTATAAAGTGCCTGTTTTTGTTGCCGAATGGCTTAACGAACACCGAAATGACCGGGATAAACTGGGTAAAGACCTCGATAAATTCCTCAGTAATTTTGAGGTTGGCCCTGCCATGATGGAGGACTTTTACTCCTATGCCGAAAAAAATGGCGTCAAACGCAATCCAACTCAAATGGCCCGGTGCGAAGAGGAACTGAAACACCACATCAAGGCACGATTGGCCAAGATGTTGTTTCAGGAAGACGGCTTGTACCGCTACCTAAATTCCGAAGATCCGGCAGTTGAAAAAGCCTGGCAGTTGCTCAAGAAGGAAGAGCGAATTACCCGTAAATAGACTTTCTACTGCGGAATAAACTCCTTTGGCTTCTCTACAGGTTGTGGGTCTTTGATTGGCGGCTCCTCTACAGGAGTTGGCGACTCTGCCCTGCGCAAGCGTTCATTAGCGTCAAGTACTTCTGGTGATTCCCGGTAGCGCACTTCCAACTTGTAGTTTCGCCCCATTGCGCGGACTGTAGGTCCTAGCAGAAGTTGCATCACCGAATCCGCCCGGCCTTTGGCTTTTTCCAGGATTTTTTCATTTACCAATGCATCCTGTCGGAACTCCCGGCGAAGTTCATTGAAGTTCGTGTTCATTTCCTCGCTGTTGATGCCGGCAAGGTAACCTACGTCCAGTTTGTCCACTCTTGGAAATACCTCGTGAGAAACAATGCTGGGCTCCGGAAGCGTCACAAAAACCGTGTTTTTGGAGGGGCTCAAGGTGACATCAAAATACCGATCCAATTTAAAGCCGGCCTTGATGACACTGATGGCCTCAACCTGGATATTTGTTTCTGAAATTGCAAAACCAAAAATCTTATACTGCAGTTTCCGGTCGATCCCCAGACGGCTGCGGATTTCATAGGTAGCAAGTTCTGCGATCCCTTTCCGCACCTTTTCTTTTAAAAGTCCGCGTGAGGCACTGAAATCGTATATCGCAGCGCGTTTCTCCAATCGATCCACCATCGGACGCAATCCTTCATTAATAGCAATCGCGCAGGGTGTCCCGACTTTTTTTCCACGGGCCATCAACCTGCCTCCTTCTGTTTCGATCAGGGTGGCCATTACCTGGGTCACAAAAAAACAGGTGTATTTGCCAGCCACTTCATTGAAGATCTCTACGGCCTGATTGGTATTGTCGTTGTACCAGGTTTCGTACAAGGTGGCTGAACTATCTTTTAACGCCAGAAAATCTTCATAATACAGGGCTTCAAGGTAGTTATGGTGTTGTTTATATGCTGGCTCCAGCTGGCGTTTCAGA
Source organism: Saprospiraceae bacterium (assembly GCA_041392625.1). Classification (GTDB taxonomy): domain Bacteria; phylum Bacteroidota; class Bacteroidia; order Chitinophagales; family Saprospiraceae; genus M3007. The sequence continues at coordinate 10,287 of JAWKLR010000036.1, forward strand.
CTATCAGGCATACCCATGCGGTTCGCAACATGGTACAGGAGAGAAAGATTGAAATTATACACCATGTCGTCAAACTCCTTCCGATACTTTGCCGGGTCGCTCAGGATTTTCAGCGTTGCTTCTTCATTCAAACTGGGTTTGAAATCGTTGGGGACGTAGGTGAGCTGAACTTCACGTCCACCGCCGCCGCCAAAGAGCCCGAGGCCACCGCCGCCACCTCCTGAAAAAAATGTGTTGTAAACCAGGATTCCGCCTACAACAACCATGGCGAGCAATAGAATTTGCTTTCCAAAAATAGATCCGCCACCGCCGCCATAATTTTGATCAGATTGACTTGTTGCCATAAACTTTGTCTTTTAAAATCAGCGCTGCTATTGGATCCCTTTCAAATATTCGCGTACAACAGCAATGGCTTCCTTTGCCTCTTTTTCCTGAAAACGCGGACTACTGGGGTTTGCAAAAGCATGATCGGCATCGAACGCATGAACGGTCAGTTTTTTATCCGCCTTCTTCATGTTTTCCTCAAAGGTCGCAACCACCTCGTCGGTAATCCATTTGTCCTTTTTAGCATGAACAAAAACCACGTCGGAGTGCAGGGTTTTGAGTAGGTCAACATCCTCCTCCGGCATGCCATAGAACATAACACAGCCCTTGGTTTTTTCTCCAAAAGCAAGTGCTGTGCGAAGTGACCAGCCTCCGCCAAAACACCATCCCATGGTACGGACATCTACTGAATCACCCAGATAGGTGGCAGCGCCATCGATAATAGCACGTGCCCGTTCCGGATCACATCCTTGCATCAGTTTGGAGGCATCTTCCGCTTTGGTGGCTACTTTCCCATCGTATAAATCCAGTGCGATTACATTGATTCCAAGATCGTGGCACCAGCGTGCAGTTTCATTTTTTATATAATCATTCAAGCCCCACCACTCGTGCAGCAGAATCAGATATTGATTGGTTTTGCGGTGTGATTTCATCAAAAATGCAGTACCGTCTGCACCTCCCTCTACCGGAAAATTAATAGTCTTTCCGGAGTGCTCCACTTCTGTAGGCAACGGGTTTGGGTGTGCATTCATGAATTCCTTATCGGTACCAAGCGCTGCAAAACTGGCGCTTGCTTCATTTGGATCAACACAACATCCAGGTTCACCGGAATGACCGCAGGATAGAAAAAAGAGGAACAGAAACAAAAACAGTGGGTATCTCATGATAGGTAGTTTTAAAATCTTAGTTGCAATGAAGATCGTAATTTTTTATTCCACATGCAAGACCAGGCCTTTCAAGTAGGCTCCCTCAGGATGAAAAAGACTCACCGGGTGGTCAGGGCCCTGCGTCAGATGATGCAACACCCGGACCTTTCTACCGGCCTCAATGGCTGCAGCAACGATGGTATTGTAAAACAAGCGCTGGTCGATCACCTGAGAGCAGGAAAAGGTAAACAGCAGCCCGCCAGAGACCACTTGCTTCAAGGCCGAGGCATTGAGTCGTTTATACCCTTGTACCGCATTGTGCCGCTTATTCATGCTTTTGGCAAAAGCCGGAGGATCCACCACAACCACATCGTATTGGGTCTCATTTTCTTTAAAAAAACGCAACACATCCTCTGTTATGTTTTCATGTGGTACGGACGCTCCATTCAACTCCACATTCCTGGCTGTGAGTGCCATGGCTTTAGCCGAAACATCAACCGAGCAGACCGATTGTGCACCCGCTTTGACGGCATATGCAGAGAATCCGCCGGTATAGCAAAATGTATTGAGCACCGATTTGCCGGCAGCGAGCCGACCAAGCAGGGCCCGGTTTTCCCGTTGATCCAGAAAAAAGCCGGTTTTTTGACCTTCTTCCCAGTTGACAAGAAAAGCCACCCCATTCTCCATTACTTGTACCGGCATTGCGGGTTGTTGATTTGAATCCCGCAGCCACAGGTAGCCATTTTCCATGGATTTTGCATACCCTTTTGGCAGACTTTCTGCGCTTTTATCGTACACTGCGTCAAGGACATCACCAAGTACATCCTGTAATGCTTCCGAAATCAGTTCGCGTTGCCGGTGCATGCCTATGCTGTGGCACTGGACCACTGCAACCTGCCCATATACATCTACGATCAAGCCAGAAAGCCCATCGCCCTCACCGTGTACCAATCGAAACGTATTGGTTTGAGCACTTGGAAGATCCAATTGATTGCGCACTTGCAGCGCACTTTGCAGGGCCTGAACCCAGAAGGCCTTTTTATTTAGATCCTGGTTTTCCTCAAAGGATAAAATCCGGACCGCAATACTGCCATCGTGAAAATGTCCCTGGCCCAAAAATCCTCCGCGCTTATCGACAACCCGTACCAGATCACCATCCGCAGGGCTTCCTTCAATGCGCGCAATGGCTCCTGAAAAAACCCAGGGGTGAAACCGGCGTACCGGTTCTTCTTTTCCTCCCTTCAAATACACCAATAGTTCGTTTGCCGACATTTTTCTACTTTTGGCTGCAAATTCGCCTTTTATCTGCAATTGAAATCAAGTTGTCTACTTTTTTCTGTGAATCAATTAATTTTTTGAAGTTTGCAGAATGGGAATTTTCTTCCTGGTTCATCATCGCCTTATCTGAAACACCATGATTTTTCGATCTGTACTCCTGTTTAGCAGCCTCCTTCTCTTCTTCTGTACACCGGGTAAAAAAGCCCGGACTGTGGAGACCCAGCCTTTTGCCAAAAACGTTCTGATTTCAATGGGAAACAAAGGCGATGCCTATGGCCCCTGCGAACCCAGTATTGCCATCAATCACAGCAACATCGACCAGGTGGCAGCCGGGGCGATTCTCAACCGCTATTACTGGAGCGAAGACGGCGGTAAAACCTGGCAAAGTGGAAAACTCGAATCCAAATTCGGAGTATTCGGCGATCCGGTGCTCATGTCTGACTGGAAAGGCAATATTTATTACGCGCATCTGAGCGATCCCAACAAACAAGGCTGGGCCAGCCCGAGTTTGCTCGACCGCATCGTAATTCAAAAAAGTACCGACGGCGGAAAAACCTACAACAACGGCAGCTACTGCGGGTTCAACATGCCCAAAGATCAGGACAAGCACTGGCTTGTAGCCGACCCTAAAACCAATAACATTTATTGCAGCTGGACCGAATTTGACAAATACGCCAGCAAAGAACATGATGTCGATAAAAGCCGCATCTTGTTTTCCATGAGTACCAACGATGGTCAAAGTTGGTCAGAAGCCCTCCAAATCAGTGAAAAAGAAGGTAATTGCGAAGACGATGACTTCACTCCGGAGGGCGCAGTTCCTGCTGCAGGCCCCAATGGTGAAGTGTACATCGCCTGGTCATTTGATGACAAAATATGGTTTGATCGCTCGATGGATTCCGGTAAATCCTGGATGGAACACGACATCGTAGCAGCCAAGCAACCAGGCGGCTGGGCCATGGATATTCCCGGCTTAACCCGCTCCAACGGCATGCCTATTTTGGTGTGCGACCTTTCGACCGGCCCCAACCGCGGCACCCTCTACCTCAACTGGGCTGATCAGCGCAATGGCGAAGACGACACCGATATCTGGTTTGCAAAAAGCACCGATGGTGGCACAACCTGGTCAGAAGCCAAACGCGTTAACGACGACAAACCCGGCAGCCATCAATTCCTTCCCTGGATGGCCATTGACCAAACTACCGGCAACCTGTACGTCGTGTACTACGACCGCCGCGCATACGCCGACGAGCAAACTGATGTCTACCTGGCAGTCAGCAAAGACGGCGGCGAAACCTTTGAGAACATCAAGATTAGTGAAAAACCTTTCAAGCCAAATCCGCTCTTTTTCTTCGGCGATTACAACCACATCTCCGCACACAAAGGCCGCGTCCGTCCCATCTGGACCCGCATGGATGACGGGGTCATGAGCGTCTGGACGGCCTTGATTGATGTGAAGTAGCCTTGCCAGGCATGGCAAGGAGTTGATGATTTGATGATAGCCCTGCGGGCTAAGATGATTTGATGATGTTTATTCGGCTCTCCGAGCCTTGTTTATTCGGGTCGCTGCGCTTACCCTTGTTTAATTGTTTATGGTTTGTTTGGGGGAAAGGAACGAGGGTAAGGGCAAGCCTTACCCCTACAAATAATTCTGACCAATGACTACTGACAACTTGTATCATCAAATCAACTTGGCCCGGAGGGCTATCATCAAATCATCAACTGAACGCTACAGAGGCGAACTAAACAAACAAACAAGCCTTGCCCCTACGTTTTTTCCTTTCCCCTTTTTTTAGTATTTTGCGATCAATACACATGGTTCCCTAGGCACGACCGTCTCTTTTTTCGTGCTACCTGAATCCTTCAGGTTTTTAACCGGGTCTCCATTCTTTTTAGCAAATTTTAGCTAAGATGCTCAGGGTACACTGACGCACCTGCCCTGTCTACGGCCGCCGTTTCGGTGCTGCATCTAAATTATTTTGATTTTTTAACCATAAAATAAGATACGGAATTGACTAAAATGCAAAATTCGACGCTAAGCCCTCCCAAGTACAAAGCCTATTCATTGGGCAATTTTCGCAACATTCCCCAAATGGAAAACGTACCGGAATCAGTAAAACATGCGATCGATGTGGTCGGAAACGTCCTGCCTTTTAAAGCCAATAACTATGTAATTGATGCGCTGATTGATTGGGACAATTACGAAAACGACCCCTTGTTTACGCTCTTGTTTCCACATCCCGATATGCTCACACCTGCCCATTTTAAACAAATGGAAGCGGCGTTGGCGCAGGGTGATCGCAACAACACGCGCAAGATCGCGCATGAAATTCGGCTCCAACTCAACCCGCATCCCGCTGGCCAGTATGATCTGAATGTACCGGAATTGGATGGAGTAAAACTCACTGGAATCCAACACAAATACCGGGAAACCTTGTTGTTCTTCCCAAGTTCCGGTCAGACCTGCCACAGCTACTGTACTTTTTGTTTTCGCTGGCCACAGTTTGTAGGAATGAATGAGATTAAGTTTGCCATGCGGGAAACCGAGTTGCTGGTAAAATACCTGGAAGAACATCAGGAGGTTACAGACATCCTCTTTACCGGCGGTGACCCCATGATCATGAAGTTTGAAGTGTTCCGGCAATACGTCGAACCATTTATCGAACGCAACAACAAATCCAACATCCAATCCATCCGGATCGGAACCAAATCCCTGGCCTTCTGGCCGTATAAGTTTACCCAGGATGAAGAGGCCGATAAGTTTCTCGACCTGTTTGAACGGGCTACAGCAAGTGGACTGAACATCGCCTTCATGTCTCACTTCAACCACCCAAATGAACTGAAAACACCAGCCGTTGCAGAGGCAATCAGTCGCCTGCGAAACACTGGCCTTCAAATCCGAACCCAATCTCCGCTGCTTAAAAACATCAATGATTCCGCTGAGGTTTGGGCTGAAATGTGGCGCGAACAGGTCAACCAAAATTGCATTCCATATTACATGTTTGTAGCCAGGGACACCGGTGCCAAACACTTTTTTGAAGTTCCATTGGAACGCGCCTGGCACATTTTCCGGGATGCCTATCAGGAAGTGAGCGGCTTGTGCCGTACCGTTCGGGGACCAAGCATGTCGGCTACCCCCGGGAAAGTTCAGATCCTTGGTGTCAGTGAGGTGGAAGGGAAAAAGGTCTTTGTTTTGCGCTTTATCCAGGGCCGCAACCCCGATTGGGTGGCCAAACCTTTCTTTGCTGAATACGATCCGAATGCAACTTGGCTCGATGAACTTAAGCCCGCCTTTGGAGATAAATTCTTCTATGAGGATGAACTGGCAGAAATGTATGCCGCTGCAAATCAAGAAGTACTGGAAGAAACCACGTAGGGCTTCCGCTATGCGGTTAAAACTCAAACTCCCCGGCGCAGTTCGTGTCGGGGAGTTTGTTTTCAACCAAACCTATACTTTGCTTTGTAAATTAAACCTGCTTCGGCAAAAATTCTGATTGCAACAAAGCAAACAGCAGGGAGTCTTCAACTCCGGTTTCAGTTTGTAGATGTTCCTTTAAAATCCCTTCTTGTTTGAAATGGTGTTTCTCTATAATCCGGAGCGATGCAGCATTTTCAGCACCAACCAGGGCTTCAATCCGGTTTAACTTGAGGGTGGTAAATCCGTACTGTAAAATTGCAGCAACGGCTTCTGTCATCAATCCCTTTCCTCTGAATGCCTCGTCTTCCATGACATAACCAATTTCTGCACGCCGGTGGTCTTTGTTCCAGTTATGCAACCCACAACGCCCAATAATTGTGTTAGTGTTTTTATCTTTTAGTAAAAACAGCATAAAACTCCGATTATAACTCGCATATCCATTGAGGTGTTTTTCCCGCTCTTTCAAATATTCCTCACTGTTCCGGTGCCCCAGCAATTCCATGATTTTTGGCTTAGGAAGGGTATCAAAAATATGCTTCATCGCTGGATCAAAAATTCCGGTGAGCAGGAGCCGGTTCGTTTCAAGGTGTTCGAAATTCATAGCAGAAAAATACGGCATGAAAGCTATACGACAAAGCATCTACCCTGTTACTCCATTTCATTATCAATTGATGTTGGCCTTAGTCTAAAAGTCCCAAAGGCATGAAGTGCATTTTTTTAGGCGGGGAAAGATGTAGTGGTTTAGGTTTAACTATAGATTTTAAAAATGACAAAATCCTACTAAGAGTATATTTTTTCTTTAAAAATAAACCTAAAAAGAAGTTTAATTAAATCATTTTTTTCTTGTGACACGTTTTTTATCTGCCGAAATCATTAATTTTTTACTTGAATGGGGCTGCGCGGTGACAAAAACTAAATCCAAATTTTCATTGACAGGTAATCCCGTTTTAGTAATCATTGAATTTTCATAAAAATAATATTTGGTAGACAAACCTTTTGAGTCTGAAGTTCCAAGCAAAGAAATTTTTAAAGTAGAAATAATTTGAGTCTCATTGCGAACAAGTTGTATCTCAGGAATGGGCATTATATAATCAATAAGTATGTTTTTTGAAAGGTCATCCTTTTTCCTAAAAGTTGTATTTAGTATTTCCTTAAATTTTTTATTAAAGCGTTTTAAAAATTCAGGCTTAAGTGCCTGGAATAATTCTAAAAAAGTTCCCTCTTCAGATTCAAAAATAATTTTGTCATCTGCAAAAAGTTCAATACTAGTTCCCATTTTGGATTGCCCTAATATTGAGAGTACACTATATTCCAACTGCCAATCTACCATCCCAATATTTGCAAACTGCTGCTTCCTGTTTTGTTTATCAATTTCTTTTATAGACCTAAGTTCTATATTAACTTTTTTTGCTTTAACTTTTGCAGCCTTTGAAAATCCGGAACTTGAAACCGCTATAACTCTGTCCACATCCAGATGTAAATATTTCCCAATCAATCCGTCAATCCACATAATATCATCCTTTTTTGATCGATCTCTACACTCAATTGCAATTTTTCTTGTTTCCCCATTTTCAACTTTTTCTATCAGCACATCAATCTCTCTTGGAATTAATAAATCCACATCAGACTCTTCCAAAATTGCAGATTCTGTTACATGCATATCTGTTTCTTTCAATTCGTCATGAATGAAATGGATGGCTTTTTGAAATGCATTCGATTTTTTGGTCATCTTAACTGTCTGTTTTAATGAGACTTACTCTGACAAGGTTAACCACTGAAATAAATTTTTATTACAATAAGTTATTCATTTGCTTTAAATAATTTACCTAAATACAAATATAACCTACTTTCAAATATTTGTGATAGGGCATTATCGTCCATCTACCCAATAAATCTTATTAGCACATCAATTGAGAAAAGGGAAATGAGTCTCCTCTAAAACTCAATCCTTCAAACAACGGCAAGAAACGGCAAATCGGGTAGCTAAATAATCAGGCTGCCGGTTTACACCAGCCATAGGAGCACCCAGCCAACGTTGCCAGGAAATACCATTTTCGGCTGCCGACCAAAACCCGGCGCTATGGCCAAGTCCTTCATAAACAGGATTCCCATTTTCAGGGTCGCAATACCCGGATGGCAATGCATTAAACCCGGAACTATTGGTCCCGTTAGAATGCTCGCTTAAACTGCTTTGCCAACCAGATTGAGATTTCATTTCTGCCCCATGGGTGCCCCTCCAATCGGAAACGAAGGCATCAGCAGCTAGCATCCCCAAGTGCATTTCGAGTTCATTCCATGCCTGGTCGGTTGGTAAATGCCAACCAATTGGACAAGCATTTTGTATTGCCACCGCATCATACAGTCGGCCATACTTATCGGTGGGATTGGCTGGATTCAGCCAGGAACCCTGGCTGTTAAACCGCAAATTTTCTGCCATCCAAACTTGATTTCCTATCTGAACCCAGGCATATTGTTCCCCATCTCGGGGATCGGCAAATGAACCCACTTTTTTGTTGGGTGTATCAGCAGGAGTTGAAGCGACTTTTACCTCCTGCGCTGCATCAACCTGCATACTGGAACCCAGATGCTGGCTCAATTTTATCTTGGATAAAACCGCTTTAATGTAGGATTTAAACTCCTTGTAGTTGTTTGGAGATTCCCGGAATTGCTCGTACAGAAAGGACTTATCCTCCTGAGGAAAAATTACAATGGTTTCACCAAACCGCAGATCAAACAATTTCATGTTAATAAGCAGACTCGAAAATCCATCCGGGCTGGCCATGAACACCCAATCAAACTGATTGATTTTTGTTTTAAAAAAACCCTGAGCCGTTAGATACGGGTAATTTCGTGAACTTGCCCAGGAACTTTCCTCCGCCGTATCGTCATTGGTAAGAATCCAAATAGTCAGTTTTTCAATGACTTCCTCACCATTCGGATCCTTGTATTCGCCAATTTTGATGCCTTTAAAAATATAGCCTCCATCTTCCACTGTGAAGGGCGCACTCGATACCGCATAATCGTATTCGGCCACCGGGAATGGGGTGCTATTCAGGGGGAACTCCCTGAAATTTTCAGCATAGTTTGCATACACCTCTTTATCCTGTTCAAATAAATTGGTATCCCATTTTGAACTATCCAGGTGCGACTTGGCACGTTCATCCAAGGCCTGAATATTCCACGAAAGCTCATCACCAACAGTATGCTTTTTCATCAGAGTGCAGGAAAAAAGCAAACATGCAGTTGCCAGCGGTACGATTGTTTTAACTGTCATTTTAAAAATATGAATTACGATGCTGTGGCAAAAACGATTTCCAGCGATTTGGTAATTTTCTCAAAGGCAAAATCCAATAACTCCGGGCTGTGTGCAACGGACACGAAGCCGACTTCGTAGCCCGATGGTCCGAAATACACCCCACGTTTGAGGCACTCAAGGTGCATGTGCTTGAAGTAACTCATGGTTTCAGACTGGATTTGATCGGAGCGAAGGATGCGCTCTTCCGAGAAGGTTGGCCAGAAAATAGAGCCAATGTGGGGAAAACGAACCGGATAGGATTTTTCTTTACACCAGGCTTCTAGTCGCGCAGTAAAGTCTGCCGTCCGTTTTTCCTGATCATCATAAAAACCCGGGCGAAGCAATTCTTTGAGGGTGGCATACCCGGCAGCCATAGCAACCGGATTGGCACTCAACGTGCCCGCCTGATAAACCGGACCAACAGGGGCTACATGCTCCATAATTTCCCGACTGGCGGCATATGCACCCACGGGCATACCACCACCAATAATCTTTCCAAATGTGATGATGTCTGGCTGGATATCGTAGTATCCGGCACCTCCTTCGAAACCCACCCGGAATCCGGAAATTACCTCATCAAAGATCAACAGTACCCCATATTTTTTAGTGCATTCCCGCAAGAACTTCAGGAAACTTGCATCCTGCAACAACAGACCATTGTTGGCGGGAATCGGCTCAATAATTACAGCTGCAATTTCATGACCTTGCTCTTTGAGTACCGTTTCCAAACGCTCCGGATCGTTCAAAGGCAACACCAGCGTTTCCTGGATGTACGATTCCGGAATGCCGGCTGAGGAACTGATTCCCAAAGTTGCCAGGCCCGAACCAGCCTGTACCAATAAGGCATCGACATGGCCGTGGTAACACCCTTCAAATTTTACAATTTTACTTTTGCCGCTCACTCCCCTGGCCAGACGCAATGCGCTCATTACAGCCTCCGTTCCGGAACTCACAAAGCGGATCATTTCAATATACCGGTGGTTGTCAAGAATCAATTCCCCGATCAGGTTATCGTGGGGCGTGGGTGTTCCAAACGACATCCCGTTCGACATCACTTCCTGTACATAATCCATAACCTCAGGATGGGCGTGACCTAGGATCAATGGTCCCCAGGAACAACAAAAATCAAGGTATTTCTGGCCATCCACATCGCAGATGTGAGCGCCTTCGCCGTGCTCCATAAAAATGGGTGGACCGTCAACGCTTCGAAAGGCACGAACCGGTGAATGCACGCCGCCTGGAAACATATTCTTGGCGCGATCGAATAACATACCGCTGGTTTTGCGGCTAAAACTTTCGGGATTTGGATAGTTGTATTTGCTCATGCGGCAAAGGTACAAGGTCCTACCCTGCTATCCGATTTTCCTCCGGAAGTTTACGGAGTTTTGACGAAACAAGATTGATCACACTCCATACTCCGCACAGATCGGACATTCTTCCTTGACATGCCCACGGGCTTTGCAGTATTCCCGACCATAGTAGATGATCTGCAAATGCAGTTTATTCCATTTTTCCTCGGGAAAAAGCGCTTTCAAATCCCGCTCCGTTTGCTGGACGTTCTTTCCACTGCTTAAGCCCCAACGGGCTGCCAGACGATGAATGTGAGTATCTACCGGAAAAGCCGGCACGCCAAATGCCTGTGACATCACCACAGATGCGGTTTTGTGGCCCACACCGGGCAGTGCCTCCAAGTCTTCAAACGACTGAGGTACCTGTCCGCCATGCTGCTCCAGCAAAATATGGGAAAGCCCGGAAATTGCTTTTGACTTGGCAGGCGACAAGCCACATGGCCGAATGATTTCTTTTATCTCTTCCACCGAAAGCTGGGCCATTGCCTCCGGGTTATCCGCCTTTTCAAATAAAAAAGGAGTAACCTGATTTACACGCTCATCCGTACACTGTGCCGACAACAAAACCGCCACCAACAAGGTATAGGGATCCTGATGCACCAAGGGTATCGGTGTTTCCGGATACAACGCCTCCAACTTATCCGCTATAGCCGCTGCTTTTTTTCTCAATTTCGGTGAATAGGACATGGGATGGGAGTAGTAAGTGGTAAGTGGTAAGTGGTAAGTGGTAAGTAGTGCTAAGTCCAACTAAGTAAAGTTTGAAAAAGTCGTATTAATTTTTTGCGCGTTCCAATCAAAAGTGCTTGTAATCCTTGTAATAAGCACTGCTTAATATGCCATCTCTGTTCCAAACTTGTCATATCATATTTTTTATTCCACTTAAGGCATAAAAGTGAATATGACTTTTTCAAACTTTGCCTAGTACGACTTAGTTGGACTTGGCAGTGGTAAGTAGAAAGTGGTCAACTTTCTTATCACTTACAACTTACCACTTACCACTAATTTAGTGCCTAAAATGGCGGAAACCGGTCATGACCATGGCCATGCCGAATTGATCGCAGGCATCGATTGAATCCTGATCTTTGATGGAGCCGCCGGGTTGAATGATGGCAGTGATACCGGCTTCATGGCCGATCTCTACACAATCTGGGAATGGGAAAAAGGCATCGGAAGCCATCACTGCACCTTCGACGGAAAAGCCGAACGATTCTGCTTTGTGAATGGCCTGGCGAAGGGCATCTACCCGGTTGGGTTGGCCACAACCCATTCCGATGAGTTGTTCGTCTTTTACCAGAGCGATGGCGTTTGATTTGAGGTGCTTGCAGCATTTAGATGCAAAAAGCAAGGCATCAATTTCAGCAGGAGTTGCTGCTTTTTTGGTTACCAGCGTCAAATCATCTGCGGATTCTTCCTTGAGGTCGGCATCCTGAGCAACTACTCCATTGAGCAGGCTGCGGAAATAGCGGGTGCCGGTGTCAAAGGTTTTGATTTTCAACAGTACGCGGGCTTTTTTCTTGGATAAAAGTTCCAAAGCATCTGCATTGAAATCAGGAGCGATGAGGACTTCGTAAAAGAGTTTGTCAATTTCCTGAGCGGTCTCCAAATCAACGGCTGTGTTGGTAATGAAAATGCCACCAAAGGCTGAAACAGGGTCACAGGCGAGTGCGGCCTTCCAGGCATCTACCTGAGAGTCTCTCAAAGCTACACCACATGCATTGGTGTGCTTGAGAATTGCAAACGCTGGTTTTCCATCCTTCAATTCCCGCATCAACTGCACCGCTGCGTCGATATCCACCAGGTTGTTGTACGAGATGGCTTTGCCGTTCAGTTTATCAAACACTTCGTCGAGGTTTCCGAAAAACACGCCATTTTGATGTGGGTTTTCGCCATAACGCAATACCTCGCTTTGGTGAATGGAATGTTTAAATGCAGATTCCGCTCCGTTTGGATCAAACCAGTTGTAAATGGCCGTATCGTAATTGGAACTCACCTTAAATGCGTCGGCAGCCAACTGATGGCGCTGTTCTGCTGTGAGTGACCCACCGGTTTCTTTCAGCATTTCCAGGAATGCAGGATACATTTCACGAGAAGCAACAACGGCTACATCCTTGTGGTTTTTAGCCGCAGCACGGATCAGGGAGATACCGCCAATGTCTATTTTTTCAATAATGGCCTGCTCGTCGCTTGTGCTGGCGATGGTTTCTTCAAATGGGTACAAGTCTACCACTACGCAATCAATTTCCGGCAACTTGTATTTTTCCAACTGGCCGAGGTGGTCGGCTTCACGGCGAGCCAGAATGCCACCGAAAACGGCCGGGTGCAGCGTTTTAACCCGTCCATCCAGGATGCTTGGATATCCGGTCAGGGATTCCACCGCCTGTACCGGAATGTCCATTTTCTCAATAAAAGATTGGGTTCCTCCCGTGCTGTACAATTGAACGCCCTGGGCGTGCAGTTCGCGAACAATGGGCTCCAAACCCTCTTTGGAAAAGACAGAAATTAACGCAGATTGGATCTTTTTTGCGCTTGAAGAATGCTGATCGGCCATAATTTGTTTGTGTATTTTAAATTGAGGCCGCAAAGGTACAAAAAAGCGAGGCAGGAAACGGTCTGTAGCCAGAAATCAATGCTCAAAAAACGAACAAAATTTGGCACAAATTACCGTTTTATTTCAAATGCAGAATATTTCCCATATGATAACAAGATCTGCATCGGGGTTCGTACTGTTCTTTTTCTCCGAGCAATACGACTTCATCTCCCTGAGCCAGGCGATAGGAATGCGTGGCCAGGTTTCCGCAGTGCACACAGATCGCATGCACTTTGGTGATGTATTCCGCAGAAGCCAGCAAATGAGGCATACACCCAAAAGGAACACCCTGAAAGTCCATATCCAAACCGGCGACGATAACGCGCATACCACGCAGGGCGAGTTGCTGACAAACCTCAGTCAGTCCCGAATCGAAAAACTGAGCTTCATCAATGCCAACCACCCGGGTTTGGTCGCTCACCAGTTTGAGGATACGCTGCGAAGAATCAACGGGAACAGCGAGTTCGCTGCTGGTATCGTGTGAAACGATGGCCTTTTCGCCGTACCGGGTATCTATTTTAGGTTTAAAAACCTCCACTTTCAACTCTGCAATTCGTGCGCGTTTGAGGCGCCGTATGAGTTCCTCTGTTTTGCCTGAAAACATACAACCACAGATAACTTCTATCCATCCGGATCGCTGACCTTTGAAATGAGGTTCTAAAAACATGGAAAAATTTTAAAAAATTAGTGTAAAAGGCTGTAAAGTTCATTGTATTTATGAACTTCGCAGCGGTCTTGTTGCGTTAAGAATCCGGGTGGATGATGTAGTACGATCTGCAGAAGCCATCTGTTTCATCCCGACAACTCACTTTTATTCCTAACTCTACCCGCAAATTAAGTATGGATTTAGTCAAAGCCAAAATTTTTCTCGATAAGGTTAACCGCGAATTCGGAAGAATGAGCAAAGATCCCGAAAACATAGCCCGAATCGATATGGATATTATGCTGTCGTACATTCGTGACCTGTACGATACCCTGGTGTATGCCGAACCGGCAGCCCCACCATCGCACATGCCTAAGATTGAGAACAAACGGCGCTCGACACCAATCAAATCCAGTCCGGCAGAACCTTCAGAACCACACTACGTAGAACCACCCAAGCCTGCCCGGGTAGACCCTCCTACCCCACCTCCGGTGGAAGAAAAACCTGCCCCGGCTCCACCGCCTCCGCCACCTGTGGTTGAGACACCGCCCCCGGCTCCTGTTGTTGAAACTCCGCCACCGCCACCACCGGTGGTTGCTGCACCTCCAAAACAGGATAGTCTGCCTCCCGAAGCCATGGCACTTTTTGAATTCAAGGAGGCCAAAGAATTGTCAGAAAAACTATCTCAGACTCCCATCAACGATTTGTCGCGTGCCATTTCCCTAAACGACAAACTTCGAATGGGCAATGAACTGTTTGGTGGCGACAACTCCCTGTTCGAAGACGCCATCAAAAACCTGAATAATTTCTCTGAGTTTGGTCAGGCAAAAGCCTATCTGATCGACAACTTTGTGGTAAAGTTTGACTGGTCACACGACAAACGCGAAGAAATCGCCAAGAAACTCATTGGACTGATCAACCGCCGCTACAAATAGGGAGGATTACAACATTTTATGAAAAAAATCCTGGTCATCGGACAAGGTATTGCCGGTACCATGCTTGCCTGGACACTTGAGTCGGCAGGGCTGGATGTGTGGATTGCATCCGACCCTGATACGCCTGGCGCATCCGCTATTGCGGCTGGAATCATCAATCCGGTCACCGGTAAACGCTATGCCAAAAGTTGGGAATTTGAGGCACACTGGGCGTGCGCACAGCAAGTGTATGCGCGTTTTGAAGCCCAATTTCAAACCAAAGTTCTACACCCACGAACCATCCACCGGCTACTTACCACACCGGAGGAGGTGAACAACTGGACCACCCGCAGTGGAATGCCCCAGTTTGAGCCCTTTATGGACATGCAGAAAGGTACCGGCTTCTGGCACCCTTTCATAGCAGGCAACTATTACACAGGACTAATCCGACAAGCCGCACAGGTCGACTTCAAAACCCTGGTTGAAGCCTACTCCAAACACAAACAAACGCAGGGAAAATGCATACTTCGGAATCTGCCCTACTCCGAATGGGAAAAACAGTTAGCGGATTTTGATGCCCTGATCAGCAGTGAAGGCGCACGTGCCGAGGGGAATCCATTTTTTGATACGCCAGTCTGGCAAAATGCAAAAGGGGAAGCCCTGTTTATTCGCTTTTCCGATCCGGCATTTCACAAGGCTTTTCAAAACGCGACTGAAATTCCTATGTTGAAAAAGGACCTGATGTTGGCTTCGCCCGGAGGAAACTGGTCAGATATTTTTTGGGCCGGGGCTAGTTATGAATGGGAATTCGAGTCTCACCACAGCACCAGTGAATCCGCCAGAATGCAACTGATAGAATCGCTCCAATCGCTCATGAATATTCCGGTGGAGGTCATTGGACAGGCAGCAGGTGTCCGACCAGTTGTAAAAGACCGGCGTCCCCTGCTGGGACAAAGCAAAAAACGCCCAGGTGTTTTCATTTTCAATGGCTTCGGTTCCAAAGGCGGATTGCTCACCCCCTACTGGGCAGAAGTATTCCGCGATTTTTTGATCTCAGGAAAAAGCCTGCCAAAAGAAGTGGACTGCCATCGCTTTGAACTGGGGTAAGGTTATATTCGGGGGGATGCTAAAACAGGAGGCAATTCCATTCTATCAATAGGAATGCGGCTTTAGCCCATTCCTCTGTGGACAACACCACCACAAACTATCAATAGGAATGCGGCTTCAGCCCATTCCTATTGATAAGAGTTTTTCAAAAGCCATTATTGTTAAACCAATTAAAAGCAGCAATAAACCGATGCCCTTCATAAAGGTTTATATTCATTTTGTGTGGAGTACCAAAAACAGATACCCATTTTTGGATTCTAAAGAATTACGGTTTCACGTTTGGAGTCATTTTCGGGAAAATGCAAAAGAGAAAGGGATTTTTATTGATTTTATCAATGGATATAATGACCATTGCCACTGCTTGGTTTCCGTAGGTGTAGATCAAAGCATTCAGAAAGTTATGCAATTGATAAAAGGTGAATCTTCATTTTGGATTAACAAAAACAAACTCACAAAAGATAAATTTGGTTGGCAGGATGAGTATTTCGCTGTTTCAGTTTCAGAGTCCCAACTAGAGCAAGTTCGAAACTATATAAGGAACCAAGAAGAACATCATGGCAAAAAGACCTTTCAACAGGAATATGATGAGTTTATAAGCAAATATGGGTTTGATCTATATAAAGATTAATTATTTGGCTAAAACAGGAGGCAATTCCATTCTATCAATAGGAATGCGGCTTTAGCCCATTCCTCTGTGGACAACAAAATATTCACATTCCCTTATTCTCCCTCGCCTGCAAAAAAGAGAGAAAAAAATAAAAACTGGTATCGAACGGCATCTCCCCAATACGCACCGTTGTGTTCACCGGGGCGCTCCTGATAAAAGTGCGGTACGTTTTTTTCCAACAATACCTGATGTGTCCTGCGATTGGCCTCCAGAAAAAAGTCATCGGTACCACAATCCAGATAAAGGGCTTGGTTGTTAGCAGCAAATGCATCCGCATGATACCAAACGGAATGTTGTGTCCAGGTATCCGAGTGCTCCTGCGCGTTTCCCAATATGTCCTGCAAGTTCCAGCCGGTTGGAAATGCTGTCAAATCCAGTCCACCAGCCATGCTGCCAGCGGCTCCGAACAAATCGGGATGGCGTGCGGCTAAAAACAGCGCACCATGTCCACCCATGCTCAGTCCGGCAATGGCTCGCCCATTTTTATTGGGATTTGTTCTGAAAAGAGAATCAATGGCGGGAACTAATTCCTGCGTCATATAGGTTTCAAACTTCCATTCGGGTTTAGCCGGACAGTCTAGGTACCAACTATTTTCTGCATCCGGACAAACAACAAGTACCCGATATTGATCGACCAGAGTCGGCAGGTGCGGTGCATCCTTTAGCCAGGAATTTTCATTTCCGGTATAGCCATGCAACAGATAAATAGTGTTGTAGTTGCTGCTATCAGCAGTATACCCATCTGGAGTAAACACCAGGCAAGCCAACTTCATCTGCATGGACGAACTAAAAACCTCCAGGCGGTGAATATCCGCTGCAGGAAGCAAGGTGCACATGCCAGAAACCAATAGAATAGTCAGGAGGGCTTTATGCAAAACCATCCTGTAGACGCCGGGGATCAGCATACGCACTTAGAATTTTGCATCAATCACATATGGGAGCATGGCTCTCCAGGTCGGCCAGTCGTGCCGCATATCCGGCCCCCAAATATCCAGGTCGTGTGGAATTCCTTTGGAGCCAAGAATGTTTGCCAATTGACGCGATGATTCCGGATCTTCATAATCGCCTGAGCCAGATAAAATATGAATGTGTTGGGCGCGCTGAAGCCTTGGAAGGTGGTGGGCATCGTCCAGATTCGGCAGGTAATGGCAAGGAGAGTTAAAATATACATCCTCGTCAAAATACCCTTTGGTATAGGTTGTCAGGTCATATACACCTGACATGGCGATGGTACCCTGGATCAAATCCGGTCGACGGAAATAAAGATTCGCTGCATGCAGAGCACCCAGGGATGCCCCGGAAGTAATAATCGGAGTATCACCGCTGGTATGCGTACGGATAAAGGGAATTACTTCCTCTTCTACGTAGGCATTGAACTGCTGGTGCCGGATGGCCTTGTGCCGTGGATACATCTTGTTGTTCAGCCAGGCTTCCGAATTGATGCTGTTTATCGAAAAAACCTTGATTTTCCCTGCATCGATATATGGCTCCAGAACGGAGATCAAATGAAAACGCTCGTACTCCAGAAAATCAGCAGCAGCAGTTGGCAACAGCAAAAGTGCAAAGCCAAAATGCCCGTACATGGCGATTTCCATTTCTTTGTTTAGACGCGGACTATACCACTGATGTATTTCTCTGTTCATTTCCTATTTTTTATACATGAATTAGGGAGCAAAAATAAGGCGCTTCGCTCAGAATGCCAGCCTTTCCGGACAAGATCAAACTACCGCGTGTGTTTTAAAAGAAAAATCGAATAATTTTTTTCAAAAAAACACAACAAGACACATTTTGTTTTATATCTGCAACACGATTTGTTTTAAACACACTTTAAACACTAAAACAAGATTAACTATGGAAATGACAAAAAACGCAATCAGCTGGTTTGAGATTCCAGCCGTAGATTTTGACCGTGCCCTTGCTTTTTATCAAAAAATCTTGGACATTGAAATGCATGTGATGGATATGGGGCCTTCAAAAATGGGTATGCTACCCCACGACTCCGAAAACGGAGTGGGTGGCGCTATTGTAAAGGCAGAAGGCATTGACCCGGCACCATCCGGAGGAACCCGCGTTTACCTGAATGCAGGAGACGACCTGCTAACCGTACTCAACCGGGTGGAAGGTGCAGGTGGAAGCATATTGATCGCAAAAACACATATCGGTGACGGGATGGGTTACTATGCCCTGTTCAACGACTCCGAAGGAAATGCCGTTGGTTTGTTTTCCATGAATTAAGAGCCTGTTTGGGGTTTGAGTTTGAGGCGAAAGCGAGCAAAATTTGTTTTAATTGAGGCAAAATTTGCAGTCGTAGTCGAATTCTACGGCGAAAATTTTAACGAAAAGTAAAACAAAATTTGCCGATTGCAGCCCAAACATAAAATCCCAAACAGGCTCTACAAGCCTGTCAGAAATACAGCCCCCATTACCCCAAAAGTTTTTTGCTTCTCGGCCGCCTGATCTCCGCAAGGAGACAGGTGGCTTTAAGCTGAACCTACGATTCCTTGAATGATGATTTCAGAGCCTGTTTGGAATTTTGGAGATCATGCATTCAAGCGATCAAACCTCACATTCAGACGCGCCAGAGCCAATTTGAACGGGATAAGCAACCAACTGAATACCGAAGCGACTTGAATATGCTTCTGCACTTTCCGATATAAACCGTTCAACGGCAGTCGAATGGATTAGATTGAGCGTACAGCCACCAAAGCCGCCACCCATCATTCGGCTTCCAAGGACTGCCGGATTCTGTCGACTTAGATCTACCAAAAAATCCAGTTCCGGGCAGCTGACTTCATAATCGTGTTGCAAACTTTCATGCGAGGCATACATCAATTCCCCCAGGCGTTTGAAATCCTGTTTGGCAAGGGCATCTGTTGCTTGGAGTACCCGATCGTTTTCAGTGAGTACATGCCTTACCCGATTGGCAATTGGTACCGGTAAATTCTGTTTGTATTTTCAAATAATGCCCCGTCAACATCCCGGAGGGATGTAACTCCCGGATGTTGTTTTTGAAAAAAAGCCAGGCCTTCCTCACAGGAACTCCGGCGCAGGTTAAAATCGGATGAGGCAAGTTCATGACTTACCTGCGTGTTGAGCAACAGCAATTGGTAATCGCCCAATTCAAGGGGCACATAGGAATACTCGAGTGTTCTGCAGTCAAGCAACATGACCGAATTGGGTTTACCTAGCATACTGGCAAACTGATCCATGATCCCACACTTGATTCCGACAAAATGGTGCTCTGCCATTTGGCTTGCGCGGATCAGATCCCAGGTATCCAGCCCCAGGTCAAACAGTTCATTGAGTCCAAAAGCCAGACTACACTCCAGGGCAGCCGATGAACTCATGCCGCTCCCGATGGGAACATTCCCTTGAAACGATGCATCAAACCCCGTCATCCTGGCCCCCAATTGCTGGAGTTCATGCACCACACCTAAAATGTAATTCTGCCAACCTGCCGAAACGGGCCGGATCGAATTCAAATCAAATTCCAGAGATTCATGTATCTGTGTAGCCAGAACAGTGCAGCGGTTTGGTGTACCATTGACTTCAATAGAAAAAACCGTGCGCTTGTCAATCGCAGCGGGTAAAACAAAACCCTGATTGTAATCGGTATGCTCACCAATTAGATTGATCCGGCCGGGAGCCTGAACCTGAATTGATTTTTTGTTCATGCTGAGGTGGAAAGAATGAAATAAAGGGTGGCAGCCTGCAAAAGCGCATTCGAAGTTTCAGGCGATTAATCGAGCAAAGGAACGCTTATTTTGACAAAAAGTCGTCGTACAGGATTTGCAAATACGCTTCACTGCGTTTTTTCCGCTCCGGGGAATCTTCTCCCGCTTGGACATGCACATCCCCGCTATTGAAAAAGGTAAAAACCATTCCTTCCGGAGAAATCCACCCTAATCCACCTTCAAACGAATAATAGGCAAAAGGAACCTGGGCAGTAGAAACATCCCTGCTCCATGGATATTCCGAATGAGGGAGCCCAAATGCAGCAAGCAAGGTTCCAGCCAGATCGTGGTGGTTGCAAATCGAAGAAAACCGTTTTCCTCTCAAGGATTTGTTGAGTGCAGGGCCATAAAAAAACAAGGGCATATGCCGCACTTTGGCAATATCCTGATACCAATCGGAAGGCAATGGGTGGCCGTGATCTGCAGAAAAAATGAACAGGGTATTTTTATACCAATCGGTTTTGGCTGCAGCAGCCATAAATTCTCCAAGTGCAGAATCCGCAAAATAAGCGCTGTTCAAATACTTGCCGGCGGCTCCTGCCTGTTTGTAGGGGCGAGGTCCGGGCGTATCAAAAGGTTGATGCAGACTTAAGGTCATGACCGTACTGAAAAATGGCTGTTCCAGTGTACTCATATCATTCACTGAGCGGAGCAGTAAATGGCGGTCATCAACCCCCCAGTTCTGTGTCCGTTGTACGACGGGAAAATCTTTAATGGAAGCAAACAAGTCAAACTCCTGCTGATGCAACCAGGAACCCATATTTGCAAAATCAGTAGCCCCACCGTAAAAAAATGCCGATTGGTAGCCCAGGGTTCGAAAAGATTTTGGCAGACTCGGTAATTTTTGCGCCTTCAAATTTCTAAAAATGATGGATTCATCCGGCAGTGCAGGATATCCGGACAAAAGAGAGGTTAATCCCTGGTCGGTACGGTACCCACTGCTGTAGCAACTATCAAACAAAAACCCACCGGCTATCAAGGTATCCAGGTTGGGACAAACTCCTTCCAAACCACCCATTGCGCCTATCACTTGGGCTCCCATGCTCTCCATGATTACCAGCACAACATTTACTGGTTGCTGGTTGCTCTCCAACAGTGTAAACCGTTTTTCATGGATTGTATCACTACCAACAAACAACGGCGCAAGTGCCTCGCGCGCTTCTCTTTCAGAGGTATAGATAAAGGGATTCGTATCCGGCGATTTTTCCTGAACATTCTTTACCAATTCCCATACAATATTGGTCGCCGCATGATTTTCAAATAAATGCCTGGAGTAATAAGCCCTGCTTTCGTTGATTGGGAGTCTGCCCGCACCACCACGCATGATAAATAGCAAGCCACCAAAAACAAAGGGAACAACCAAAACGCGCAGCATTATGGGGACCCGGGCCCTGACGGTCCGACTGTTCATGGTTTTTTTGAACAAACCAAACAGATAATAGGACAACACAAGGTAAGCCAGAAAATATAAGATAATCGGAATCCAGCCCAATGACTCCCAGATTACCTGTGGCGAACTCAAATAACTAAACGCCCGGATATTCAGTGGGATTTGCCATTCAGCGTACAGGATCAGGTTGCACACCAACAGGACAGTACATACATTTAACAAGATATAGGAATACCCGAGCAGGCCTCGCTCCATACCAGCGGAGAACGGACGATTGACCAATAAATGACCAACCCAAATGAGTAAAGGAATGGCCAAAAAATAGGCTGTCAAACTTGCATCCAATGGAAGGCCATAAAACAAAGAAGTGAACGTGGAACCGTTGGTCGGACCAGGCCACAGATAAACAAACCGAAATAAAAATACCAGCCGGAAAAAGGCAAAAAACACCAGCCAGAAAAGCAGCAGCCAGGCCGGGTACAGATACCAGCTGCGCCAAAGCGCTAGATCAGACTTATTTTGGCTTTTCTTTTTGTCCATGGCTCTACTTTAAACCGCTCATCCATTCGATAATTGAGAATCCAGATAATTGCGCCATCTCCGTTTTCCAGAATCAGCGTCTGTTCTTTTTCTTGTCTGCTCAATTTGAGGTTGGTGAAAAAATCCTGAACCTTCTGGCGTTTTCCTTGCATTCCAAATGGATGAAACGCATCTCCCGATTTCCAGGTTCTCACAATTAGAGGAAAGATCAATTTATCCAGATCAACAACCAGTTCAGATCGTCCATCGGGATATTCATTGCCTTCCCAACCCTGTTGGATAATAAGCCGACTACCTGCCTCATCCAGCCGCACCATCAAATCATCGGCTTCAATCCTGATTTCAATTGCTTCCTGTTTCCCGGAATCGATCCGAATAGCGTTCCGCGCAATTACCATACGAACTCCTGTTTCACTCAGCAACTCCAATCCTTCATCCATGGATAAACGCTGGGCTGCCTGCAAAAGCTGATCGGCCGAGAACCCCAGGGAATGAAATGCATCATACAACACCGATGCCGGGTCAGGAAACTGGCTAAAAAGCGAGGCGGGATAAACCTTTGCGCCATTTTGTACCGACACCTCTTGTTCCAAAAGGTGCTGAATCATAAACTGATAGTTGGAATAGGTGCCGCGCAATATCTCAAGCGTTTTTCTGGCACTGGATTCCAATTGTGGATTCACTTCTTTTGCAGGTGGAATCAGATGATGTCGAATGAAGTTCCGTGTGTAGTAATCCTCCTGATTGGAAGCATCCTCGCGCCAGGTGAGTGCTCTATCCCTGGCGTATGCAGTCAGATCTTCCCTGCTGGCAAACAAGAGCGGACGCACTACCCTGCCCTGCTGAATGGGTATTCCGGTAAGGCCTTTTAGTCCGGTTCCGCGAATCAGATGCATCCAAGTGGTTTCGATGGCATCATTCAGATGATGACCCGTTGCAATTTGATCAAAGCCTTCCTCTGTTGCCAGGGAATTCAGCCAATCGTACCGCAACGACCGGGCTGCTTCCTGGATTGAAACCTTCTGCGTTTGAGCCCATTTTTTTGTATTAAACGACTTTGAAAAAAATGGCACCGATTGGCTTTCCGCCCATTTCTCGACAAATTTCTCATCGCCATCCGATGCTTCACCACGCAAACAAAAGTTGCAATGTGCAACTCCAAAATCCCAGCCTGCATCCAAAAACAACTGTGCCAAAACCATAGAATCCATGCCACCGCTTACGGCGAGAAGGGTCTTGCCCGAAGGCCTTAGCAAGTGGTGTAAATCTACCCACTGTTTGAATTCGTCTAAGATTTTCATAAACAGCCAAAGGTATGCCTTAATTGCAGCTTTTGTAAAGTACTTTAGCCAAATAAATCGAATTTTTCACCGCCTGGGTTTGTGATGACAAGCCAGTAGAGTCAACTATTTATGCGTATAATAATCTTGTTTTTTCTATTGCAGCCCTTTTTTGCAGATGCCCAACTAACAGGTACAGTGCTCGATGAATTCGGAGCACCACTCCCCTACGCATCTGTTTATGAGCGCAACAGTACCCGTGGTGTTACCAGCAATGCCAACGGAAAATTCCGCCTGCCTCTGGAAGTAGGCTCGCACGAGGTTGTATTCCATATGATCGGCTACAAACAACAAATTATACAGTGTGAGGTGAAATCAGGCGGGACAGATATCACCGTCCAAATGGAACCTACCAGTTTTGAAATTGGTGAAGTGGTGATAACCGACCAGGATCCTGCAATCCGGATTATGCGTGAAGCCATTTCCAGAAGAGAAATAAACAAAAAGAAAATAGCGGATTACTCCTGTGATGTATACATCAAGGGCTTTCACCAATTGGCAGATGCTCCGGAAAAAATCCTGGGACAGGAAGTTGGCAATCTGGGAGGCATTCTGGATACCAATCGACAAGGAGTAATTTATCTCTCAGAATCTGTTTCCAAATTATATGTACAGGCTAAACCAGAGCGCAAGAAAGAACAGATGATATCGAGTAAGGTCAGCGGCGACGAGAACGGTTTTAGCCTGAACCGCGCCACACTTACGGATTTCAACTTGTACGAAGAACGCATTAATATTGATCGCGAGATTCTCAGCCCCCTGGCTGACACTGCGTTCAATTACTACGACTTTAAATTGCGGGGTAAATACAAGGATATCAACGGATTTTCAATCTATAAAATTCAGGTAATTCCCAAACGGCCGGTGGACCCAAGCTTTAGTGGTTTTGTCCATATTGTTGATGGAAACTACAACCTGGGAGGCGTTGAACTTGCAATCTCAGGCAACTCCATCAAACAGCCCATTCTGGATACGCTTTGGATCACTCAGGAATTTGTGCCGGTGGAGGCTCCGGATAAATGGTGTTTGCTTTCCCAGTTGACAGAATTTAGGTTCTCTGTGCTTGGATTTAAGGTAGATGGCTTGTTCAATAGCGTGTTTTCGCAATACAACATCTACCCCAGTTTTCCCGATGATTTTTTTGATAAAGAAGTATTCAAAATTGAAGATTCTGCCACAAAACAAGACAGCAATTACTGGAATGCCATTCGGCCCATTCCACTCACCGAACGTGAAATCAAGGACTATGTAGTAAAAGACAGTTTGAGTAAAATCTGGGAATCCAAAGAATTTATGGACAGCATGGATGCCCGCGGAAACAAATTCAAACCCTTTGACCTCCTGATGGGCTACACCTATTCAAACTCCTACAAAAACCTGAACGTCAGTTGGCCCGCCGCGGTCAATTGGGTGCAAAACAATACCGTACAGGGCTGGGTATTTAATATTGAGCCTAGATTATCCAAATACATTGGAGAAAATGAAAGTTCCTACTGGCGTGCAACCGGCAACCTGAATTACGGTTTCAAGGAAGAAAAATTGCGCGGTGGAATCCAGATTCAACACCGACTGGAATCGATCCATTATACCAGTCTGAATTTTCAGGCTGGCATATACCTCCGGCAATTTGATGAAAAAGCGCCGATTGGCCCGCTCGCCAATACCTTGTACACCTTGCTTGAAAAACAGAATTTTATGAAACTGTTCGAAAAGCAATTTGCAGCACTGGATTACGGACGCACCTTTGAAAACGGCTGGCGGATCACCCTGGGAGCAGAATGGGCAAGAAGAAAAGCCCTGAGCAATACCAGCGAATACACCTGGTACAAAAAAGAGCCAGAGCGATTTTTCACCCCCAATGGCCCCATCTATCCCGACACCCCTTATGAACCCTATTTCAATACAGATGAAGCAATTTATCTGGAGGCAGGTATTACCATTCGGCCCGGAGCAAAGTACAGCACCTATCCGGATTTCCGGCAATACGAATTTCCCAATGCCCCCATTATTCGCTTCAATATCCGACAAGCAATACCAATCAAAGATGGCAGTCCCAATTACCTCAAAGCAGCAATGGATATTGGCATGAGGAACTGGACCTGGGGGCTCATTGGCTACAGCAGTTGGAATATTGAAACCGGTGGCTTTATTTATAAAAAACAGGCTGCATTCATAGATGCCTACCACCCGTTGGCCAACCAGACCATGTTTGGCAAACCACGTCGGTACTACAAAAGTTTCTTGCGCATGCCTTATTATGAAAACAGCACCTTCGGACCCTATGTGGATGTCCACTGGCAACACCATTTTCAGGGTTTTATCCTGGATAGAATTCCCCTTCTGCGCAAATTGAACTGGAAAGAAGTCCTAACCGTAAATGCCTTTTACGCAGATAGTTTTGCGGTACAGGCAGGCCAAACAAAATTGCCTTATTGGGAAATTGGAGCAGGCATGGAAAACATCGGATTCAAACTTTTCCGCCCATTCCGTATTGATTGGGTCTGGAGTTTTTCTGCCCAAAATTACCTGAATAGCGGATTGGTAATCGGAATCAATTTTTAAGTTGATTTGATGAAATTGTTTATTCGTTTAATCCGCCTCTGCGAGGCTCTGTTTATGCAGAAGTAGTAAGTTGTAAGTGATAAGTTCACTTGTAACATGTCAAAAATATACTTACTACTTATCACTTACAACTTACTACTTCTATATAAACAAATAAACAAGGGAAAGCGCTGCGTCCCGTATAAACAAGGCCCGCAGGGCCGTATAAACATCATTAAAATATTCGTAATTTTGTTACAACTAAACCCTATAGGTATGTTTCAAAATCAGCGCCGGCGTTCCGGCCTTCCGATCAAATTAATTATTGGACTCGTTCTTGCCGGATTTGCTCTGGTAAAGTATTACAGCAATAGTTCATACAATGAAATTACTGGTGAAAAACAGCACATCAGTATGAGTGCTGAACAGGAAATTGCAATGGGCATGCAAAGTGCGCCCCAAATGATTGCAGAAATGGGTGGCGAGATTTCAGGCACCCAGCACGATGCACTTGTTCGTCAAGTCGGTGAAAAACTGGTACGCGCCTCCGATGCAATGAAAACCGTCTATAAAGACCGTTTTCAGTTTCACCTGCTTGCTGACCAGCGAACCATCAATGCATTTGCCCTACCCGGAGGGCAGGTATTTATCACCGCAGCCCTGTACAGCCAACTGGAATCCGAAGACCAATTGGCGGGTGTTCTCGGGCATGAAATTGGACACGTAGTAGCCCGACACAGCTCCGAAAGACTCGCGCAAATGGAACTGGCGCAAGGTCTGACCGGAGCGGTGACAATGGCAACCTACGACCCATCCAATCCCAACTCGGCGTATATTGCTCAATCGGTAGCCAACATGCTCACCATGAAATACGGCCGCGATCAGGAATTGGAAAGCGATGATTTGGGGGTTCGGTTTATGATGCAGGCCGGTTACAATCCGGAAGCATTAATCGGTGTCATGGAGATTTTGAAAAAAGCCGCCGGACCAAACCGGACTCCGGAGTTTCAAAGCACACACCCAGACCCGGAAAACCGGATTGGTGCGATTCAGGATGCAATCGAGAAATACAAAGGGCATTAGGAGCCAGATAAAGTCATTTATTTTGATTTTGTCTAAACTTCTCTTCCAAGGCTTTTGATTCCTTCAAAAACTTGGCTGCTGTGTTTTTTCTTTTCTAAATTGTGCTTTGCCTGAAATTGCTCCCTGGAGCCCCCAAGCACCCTACTTTATCCTGTTTTGTATGTGAAATTCATGTAGTTTACTGCTGCATGATCTACAATCCTGTTTTGGAACGACTGTCTGTCAATCAGCAAAACAGTTATTTTTGAATGGAATCCCCATTCAAAAGCGGTGCTACACAATGCATTAAATAGGCTAAAAAGGAAAATACCTAATAACTCAACAAACGCTAGTATATATGTTTACCCTGGAAGATATTTCCAACGCACAGAAAAGGAAACACCTGTTGGATATTGCACATGAGAAAGGAATGAAAATTCACAAGACCATGAGCAAGCTCCGCTATGAAGAAGAATTGCGCTTGCTTCAAACCGAACTGGTCAACCTCCAACACTGGGTTGCTAAGAAAAAACTGCGTGTCGCCGTTTTGTTTGAAGGTCGGGATGCTGCCGGAAAAGGTGGAGCCATTAAACGATTTACTGAACACCTGAATCCGCGTTCCATGCGGATTGTTGCCCTCACCAAGCCAACTGAGGTAGAACGCGGGCAATGGTACTTCCGACGCTACATTAAAGAACTCCCCAACCCTGGCGAAATCGTTTTTTTCGACCGCAGTTGGTACAACCGTGCGGTAGTTGAGCCGGTCATGGGCTTCTGCAACAAACAGCAATACGACAAGTTTATGGTGCAGGTGCCCGAATTCGAACACATGCTGTACGAAGACGGGATTATCCTGATCAAATTTTGGTTTTCCATTTCAAAAGAAGAGCAAAAGCAACGCTTTGAAGCCCGCTTACAAAACCCACTGAAGGTCTGGAAGTTCAGTCCGGTTGACATGAAAGGACAAGAACTTTGGGATAAATACACCTACTACAAAGAGCAAATGTTCTCACGGACACATACGACCTTTAGTCCATGGATCATTGTTAAGACGAACGATAAAAAAATTGCCCGTCTGGAAAGCACACGCCATGTCTTGTCGCAATTTGATTACACGGGTCGGGGCCGGGCCAAAACAAGCATTTTACCCGATCCCAATGTCATTGCACGTTATTACCGTCACATCGAACAAATTGATATCTAATGAAACGAGCAAGCAGAAAAAAGAAAAACACCTTGAACTTGAGCAAAGAGGATCTGGCCTTGCTGAACACACCGATTGGCCTGAAATACCTTTTGGTAGATAAAAAAATCGATGTAGAACGGGCTCTCCGACTCACGCACTATGAATACCGACTGCGTGAACTGCAAGCCGAATTAATTAAGGTTCAAAACTGGACCATTGAAAATGGGAAGAAAATTGTCATTCTTTTCGAGGGCAGGGATGCAGCCGGAAAAGGCGGGGCCATCCGACGCATCACTGCGCATATAAACCCACGGCATTTTCGGATCGTGGCTCTCCCCCAACCCACCGACGAGGAAAAGGGTCAGTGGTATTTTCAGCGCTATGTAAACAAACTTCCCAAGCCAGGAGAGATTGTTTTCTTTGACCGTAGTTGGTACAACCGCGCAGTGGTAGAGCCCGTCAACGGCTTCTGTACCCAAGAGCAATACGAGACCTTCCTGAACCAGGTCAACGATTTCGAACGGATGATCCAGGAATCCGATACCTACCTGATCAAATTCTATTTCTCCATTTCAAAAGCAGAACAGGCTGAACGCTTTAAAGACATCCGGTCCAACCCGCTCAAAAAATGGAAAATGACTCCGGTGGACGAGCAGGCACAGGGACTGTGGGATGAATACACCAAATACAAACTCAAAATGTTCGACCGTTCCAATACGGAGAATGCCCCCTGGGTTGTAATTGATGCCAACAGAAAGACACAGGCCCGGATTCAGTCCTTGGAATATATTCTCGACCACATTCCATACAAGGAATAAATTGGTATTCCTAAATACAATACGCCCCAGGGTTACCTAAAATCCTGGGGCGTATTTCTATTAACAAACAGAATCCTTAATCTTTGTCTTCTTCCTTTTCAGGAGTTACATCAACCCGGATGCGTTCGGGGCGGTTAGCAAGGTCCCAGGCAACCAGGAAGGCCAGTTGGGCGCGTTTTGCCAAGGCATCAAAGTTGATTTTTTCACGGGTATCAGATGCCCGGTGGTAGTCTGCATGTGTTCCATTGAAGAAGAACACAACCGGAATATCATTTTTAGCAAAATTGTAATGATCGCTGCGCTCGTAGTAATGATTTGGATCTTTCGGATCGTTGTACTTGTAATCCAAATCCAGTTTGGTGTATTTATCGTTCATGTACCGGGTGGTGTTATCCAATTGGGTACTCAAACGGTCTGAGCCAATTACATAGATATAATCCGGATTTCCTTTGTGGTCATCATCTACCCGGCCGATCATATCAATGTTGATATCTGCCACGGTGTTTTTCATTGAGAAAATTGGGAAGTCGGTGTAAAAACGGGACCCCAAAAGACCTTTTTCCTCACCGCTTACGAGCATGCACACGACGCTCCGTTTAGGGCCAACTCCTGCTTTCTTAGCAGCAGCAAATGCACGGGCAATTTCGATGATACCAGAGGTGCCAGATGCATTATCGTCGGCACCGTTAAATACCTGGCCGTCTTTCACTCCAAGGTGGTCGTAGTGGGCAGTCAGGAAAACATACTCGTTTTTCTTTTTAGGATCAGTTCCCTCAATGAAGCCAATCACATTGGAACCTTCCAGGCGCTTTGCAGATTTCACCATGTGGATTTCGAGATCCGACTTCACTTTGATCGACTTGGATGCACCGCCATTTTTGATGGATTCAATAGTAGACTCAACTTTTTTATCGCGGCTGCCCAGAATTTTGGCTCCAAGTTCTTCCGAAACAAAAACAGAATGAATCGAATTGGTCTCAGTGGATGCGCTGTCCGAACCAACCGTTTGCCACCCATAGGTAGAGATCAAACGGCGGTAAGATTTTACATTTTCCTCAAAGCGGGTATCAATAATTATAGCCAGTGTAGCGCCTTTTTCCTTGGCTAACTGCAATTTTTTACGCCAGTCAATTGACCAGTTAGAACGGTTTACACTGTTGGTAATCCGTGACATCCCATCTGCCGATACGGGTTCTCCAGAGTAAAATATTACGGCTTTCCCGGCAACATCCACTCCTGCGTAATCGGAATAATTTCCTTCTTCAATTCCGTAACCAACAAACACAAAGTTCTTTGGCTTGATCATCGCTTCCGACTTGTTGTAAGCATGGAATACATAATAATCCTTGCGGCTTTTGAAGGTCTCGCCTTTGATGGAGACTTCCAGGTCATCCCAGTTGGTGCGCTCCAATTGGATTTTCTGGAAATACGAGCGGCGTCCACCCATAGGAGGCAGATCCAGTGCTTCAAATTGAGCAGCAATGTAGTCGGCTGCAATGCGCTGACCCTCTTCCCCGGTTTCACGTCCTTGCATGTAATCCGATGCAAGAGAATCCAATAATACCTTCAAATCTGCGGCAGTAATGCCGTTTGCATATGGAGTTGGATCCGGCAATTTATATCCGGGAGCTTTGATTTGAGTTTTGTCCGCACTTGCAGCAGAACCCTGACCTTGGGAAAATGCAGCAACCGAAAAGAACAGCAGCAGGAACAAAGCAAGTCCACTGCGCTGGATTGAAAACAATTTTGACATTTTATCTAATTTGAAATTAATTCTAAAGTGTTTATTTGAACTCTATTGCTGCAAAATCAACAGGCAATTTTGTCAACTCTGCGTCCATGCCGCCCCCCTTCAAATTCAGTTGTGAGGAACACATGAACCATGGCTTGAGCCAGGATTTCAGGAACAAAGCGGGCCGGAACAGCAATGACGTTGGCATTGTTGTGCTGACGAGCCAATTTGGCAATTTCTTCGGTCCAACACAAGGCGCAACGAATTTGGGCGTGTTTGTTGGCAGTCATGGCAACGCCATTTCCACTTCCACAAAGAAGAATTCCAAAATCTGCTCTTCCTGCACTTACTGCATCTGCCACCTGATGGGCAAAATCAGGGTAATCGACAGAGTCGGCTGAATGGGTGCCAAAATCAGTCACCATATACCCTTTGCTTTGCAGCATGGCAACCAATCCGTCCTTGTAATCGAAGCCTGCGTGATCGCAACCTATAGCAATAATCATTTGAATGAAATTTTGATTGGCGACAAAGATACATCTTTCAACAAATGCCTGCTTTGCTGATTTTAGCTATTCGTCCAACTGCCTGTATAAAGTTTCCTATGTACATTTGGGCAAGATAAAATTTGAAACAATGATTCGACAATTCCGCCTGTTTTTACCAGGTTTCCTGTTTTTTGCCTTTGGCCTTAGCATGCTTCATGCTCAAAAAATTTCCTCCGATCTGTACAACGGTGTTAACACTGAAGATGTTTTGGTGTGCTTTAAACCAGCCGAGAATATCCAGCAAGCACGCTGGATAAAAGGAAAAAATGCTAAAGCCCAATTCGTATATGACCAACTCACCGCCCATGCGGCCCGCAGCCAGGAACAGGCTATTGCCATCTTGCGACAGACCGACTTATCGGCAAACTCACTTTTTCTGGTAAATGCCATCGCTATCCGCAACCTGGACTTAGCGACTGCACGCAAACTGGCGGCCCTTCCCGAAGTGACTGGCATCAGCCTGGACCCCTGGGTTTATTTTGATGAACCGATGAATGAAAGTACTATCGGCGAACGCAATGCCATCGAATGGGGCGTTGAGCGCATTCAGGCTCCAGCCGTTTGGGCAATGGGCTATACCGGACAGGGTGTCACCGTTGGTGGCGCGGATACCGGATATGAATGGTTTCACCCAGCCATAAAAAACAAATACCGCGGATACAATGAGGTGATGGATGTGGCAGATCACAACTACCACTGGCACGAT
>JAWKLR010000037.1:0-38953 GCA_041392625.1 Saprospiraceae bacterium
GGCATGTAGACAATGCACTTGGCCTTGCAAAATGGCTTCAGAATCATCCGCAAGTGGCTAAGGTGAACTACCTGGGACTGGAAGACAGCCCCTACCACGCCCTGGCACAAAAATACCTGCGCAATGGATTTGGTGCCGTGTTGAGTTTTGAAATTAAAGGAGACAAGGCCGATGCCGAAACCTTCATCGACAAGCTGAAATTAACGAGCCACCTTGCCAATGTGGGCGACGCCAAAACGCTGATCATCCAGCCTGCAGCAACTACCCACCAGCAACTCAGCGCACAGGAGCAAGCCGCCGCCGGCGTGACTCCAAACCTGCTCCGTGTTTCTGTGGGCATTGAGCACCTGGACGATATCAAAGCAGACTTCGAACAAGCATTTTCTGAAGTAAAAAACAAAACACTCCTCTCTGTTTAATCCGGTTTTTCAGCCCGGTCAACACCTACCGGGGCCGGGCTGAATTTCCATTTAAAGCAAGCCACAATGCACTACTATGTATATCAACATCCGATAGAACTGGAGTCCGGCGCCAGCCTTCCGGAACTGCAAATTGCCTACCACACGTTTGGACAACTCAACGCACAGGCCGACAATGTGGTGTGGGTTTCGCACGCACTCACTGCCAATTCGGATGTGTTTGATTGGTGGCCCGGCCTGTTCGGTCCGACCGATTTCTTTAATCCGGAGGAATACTTCATCGTGTGTCCAAACATACTGGGTTCGCATTACGGAACAACGGGACCGCTGAGCATACATCCGGAGACTAGCCAGCCATATTTGCACGCGTTTCCGCAGTTTACGGTTCGGGATATGGTGCAGGTCCATCAGATTCTGGCAGATCATTTGGGCATCCGTCAGATACAGGTGTTAATCGGGGCTTCTTTGGGTGGACAACAGGCACTGGAATGGAGTATTCAACAACCTGAACAGATCAAAAACCTCATTCTGCTGGCAACCAATGCGCAGCACTCGCCCTGGGGAATTGCCTTCAATGAGTCTCAGCGTATGGCCATTGAACTCGACCCCAGTTGGGGCACCGGGGAACTGTCGGATGGGATGGAAGGAATGAAAGTGGCACGAAGCATTGCCCTGCTTTCCTATCGGCACTACCAGACCTACCAACAGGCACAGGAGGAAAGCGACCGGGATAAAACCGATGGGTACCGCGCCGCTTCCTATCAGGTGTATCAGGGCGAAAAACTTCAACGCCGCTTCAATGCATACAGTTATTATTATTTATCAAAAGCCATGGACAGCCACCATGTTGGACGTGGCAGAGGCAGCGTCGAACTTGCCCTGAAGCAAATCCAGGCACGGAGCCTGGTCGTTGGGATTGATTCAGACATTCTGTTTCCGCCCACAGAACAAAAGCGGCTTGCTGAGGGCATTCCGGATGCGCAGTATGTTGAGTTAAACTCCCAATTTGGCCACGATGGATTTCTGCTGGAGGCCGCAGCACTCAGCGGTATTTTCAATGATTTTTTTAACACCCAAACGCAACTCACTAAAAAGGTTTCCCTCGTATCAGAACACTAGGTACCTGGAAGTTTTTTTAATGAAAAATTAAACAAATAGACATGCAACAAATAGGATTATTCGGCTTCGGATGCATCGGACAAGGCCTGCACGAAGTCTTGGATGAAAGCATTGGCCTGAGAGCCAACGTGCGAAAAATTGCCATAAAACACCCGAACAAACCCCGAACACTTGATTCGGATTTATTTACCACCAACCACAAGGACATTCTGGACGACCCGGATATCCACCTTATTGTGGAATTGATAGACGATGCCGAGGCCGCCTGGCAGCTCGCGCGAACAGCCTTATTGCAGGGAAAATCCGTGGTGAGTGCCAATAAAAAAATGATTGCCGAACACCTGGGTGAATTGGTTGCTCTGCAACAACAAACCGGTGGTGCATTGCTTTATGAAGGTGCAGTTTGCGGCAGCATTCCCATCCTCCGCAATTTGGAGGAATATTACGACAACGACAGCCTGGATTCGGTGCAGGGTATTTTCAATGGCTCGTCAAACTTTATTCTGAGTAAAATGACGCTGGAGCAAAAGGATTATGCCAGCGCACTGGGCGAAGCGCAGGCACTGGGCTTCGCCGAATCGGACCCACACCTGGATGTCGCCGGGTACGATGCCAAGTACAAACTGGTATTGGCTGCAGCGCATGCATTTGGCCTGATTGTACCGTCCCGGCAAGTACTCAATCTGGGCATTTCCGGTATTCAGACAGCCGATCTGGACCTGGCTGCGCGCTTCAACAGCCGCATTCGGCTGGTTGCCAGTGCCCGAAGAACACAAAAAAATAAAGTTGCCCTTTCAGTCCTGCCGGTTTTTGTCCCCGAGGGGCATCCGCTGCATCAAATTGAATATGAGAACAATGCGGTGGTGGTTGAAAGTGCCTTTTCGCAGCAACAGCTTTTTATAGGAAAAGGAGCAGGTGGACATCCAACCGGCGCCGCTGTTTTATCGGATATTTCTGCCCGGACCTATAACTACAAATATGAATACAAAAAGCTGCATTGCGAGACTAATTACGAACCGGATAGCAGTCAGGAAATCCCCGTTTATTTTCATACGTCCAATGCAGCATTACAGTCCATCCTCGCCTTAAAGGACAAGCAGGTATTTCAAGATCGCCCCGGAGATTACCGGGCTTTTGGCTCGGTTCAGTTGGGGCAATTGCTTGCTGCTCAGCCATTCCTGGAGTCGGGTGATGTATTTATTTCTTCGCTTGAACTGATCCCGGAAAAGTTGCGTGAATCATACCTGGATTCCATCCGGCAAGAGGTGCTAACTTATTAAATTTCAAGGACAAACCGGGACCAAATGTTCGGGAATAGGATGTATCTTTGTGGATAAATAGGACAATGAAAACCAGGCAATTCGGGCTGATTGGCTATCCACTTGGGCATTCCTTTTCCCGGGCATATTTTGAAAAAAAATTTGAGCAGGAGCACATCACAGATGCGTCCTATGCCTTGTTTCCATTGGAATCGATTGAGCAGCTTCCAGGCTTGCTGGAGCACTATCCGGACATGTGTGGCCTCAATGTTACCATTCCATATAAAGAAGCTGTAATTCCATTTTTGGATGCATTGCACCCCGATGCCGCGGCGGTGGGAGCGGTGAACACCATTGCATTTCAAGACGGCAAAAAGGTGGGTTACAATACCGATATCATCGGATTTCAGGCTTCCTTTGAAGCGCTGGATCCGGATTGGAACGTGCATACAGATGCGCATGAAGCCTTGATATTGGGAACCGGCGGAGCGGCTAAAGCGGTGGTTTGGGTGTTTGAAAAAATGGGCATTCGCCATCGATTGGTTTCCAGAACACCAAAGGGAGAACAACTTGCTTATTCTGATTTAGAGGCTCAGAATTGGAATCACATTCGCTGGATTATCCATACCAGCCCGCTTGGAACCTACCCAAAGGTGGAATTATGCCCCGCACTACCCTTCGAGTCACTTAGCCGACAACATTTTGTCCACGATTTGATATACAATCCCGCTGAAACCCTACTTTTGCAACACGCCCGTGCCCGGGGATGTGCCGTCAGAAATGGATTAACCATGCTGACGGTACAAGCAGAAAGTGCCTGGGCTATCTGGCAATCGCTCTAACTATTTAATACCTGCGTTTATGGCGGCGGAATCTAAAGCGCATACCCCTCTGGTCGATTTTGACAATACCGAAATTGGCTTCTCCTATCTATCTGATGCCGAGCTCAAGCAGACAGCCTGGCTCTTCCGGATGATGAACAAACCCTGGTTGGTAAAATACGGCTCTGCACTGGCTCTTTGGGCTGTGGAAAATCGGATACCGACTGCGGATTTTTTTGTTAAAAAAACCATCTTCAATCAGTTTGTCGGGGGAACAACCCTGCTCGATAGCATGCCGAGCATTGAAAAACTGGCGGAATACAACACCCTGACCATCCTGGATTATGGTGCTGAAGCAAAAGAAAACGAGTTGGATTTCAACCACACCATGAATGAAAACATCCGTGCCATAGATTTTGCTTCCCGTTCAAAACACATTCCGGTGGTTAGTACCAAACTCACCGGCCTGGCACGATTTGGATTGTTGGAACGGATTCAGGCCGCTAAAACCCTTACGCGGGAGGAACTTTCAGAATACCGCAATGTGCTGAAGCGGATCGACGCCATTTGTCATCATGCTTCGCAAAAAGGTGTTAGCCTGTTTATTGACGCGGAGGAAAGCTGGATTCAGGATACCATCGACCACCTGGTATGGTTGATGATGAAACGGTACAACCGCAACCGGGCGATTGTGTACAATACATTTCAGCTGTACCGTACGGATCGCCTGCAATTTTTGATGACCAGTTTTGATCGAGCCCAGCGGGAAGGTTTTGTGCTTGGGGCCAAACTGGTGCGTGGGGCCTACATGGATAAAGAACGCGAGCGCGCTAAGGAAAAAGGCTACGAGAGCCCGATCAATGAAGATAAAAATGTAACCGACGACCAGTACAATACAGCCGTTCGGTTCTGTGTCTCCAATTATCAGAAAATGGCGTTGTGCAATGCCAGCCACAATGCCGAAAGTGCCTTGCTGCAGGTAGAGTTGATGGAGTCAAAAGGAATTTCAAGAGACCATCCGCACATGCTTTTTAGTCAGTTGTACGGGATGAGTGATATTGTCACCTTCAACCTGGCAGCAGCCGGATTTCGCGTAGCGAAGTACGTACCGTATGGTCAGGTTGTGGACGTGATTCCCTATCTGATTCGCCGGGCACAGGAGAATTCTTCAGTTACGGGGGATGCCAGCCGGGAGTTGAGTCAGATTATGACTGAACGTCGGCGGCGCGGAGTTTAGAGCCGTATAACTATTAGACTGGAAGGAGCAACTGTTCAACCGCGTGCTCTATAAAGTTGGGAATGATCGTGTCGAAGGTCCGCTGAATTTTCATTGGGTTCGACAGGTCGCGCAGCATTCGGTGGTAGCGTGATTCGCCGTGTTCTTCCACAATGGATTTTTTTCGCTCTTCTTCCATAAAGTAGGAAAGCAATCC
This sequence comes from Saprospiraceae bacterium, assembly GCA_041392625.1. Classification (GTDB taxonomy): domain Bacteria; phylum Bacteroidota; class Bacteroidia; order Chitinophagales; family Saprospiraceae; genus M3007. The sequence continues at coordinate 5,052 of JAWKLR010000037.1, forward strand.
TTCGGGGTTGGCTTCGGGATGGAATTGAGTACCAAACATTTCCGGAGTAAAGCGCACGGCCATCAATGCCCGTTCGTAATGCACGTGTGGTCGTAATTTTTCGAGGCATAAAATCCGGGCGCCCATTTCCTCAAAACGCTCTTTGTTGGGGTTTACAACCTGGTATCTTCTAAAATCAGCAATGTAGAAGGGATCGGTCAGGCCTTCAAAAAAGGGCTCGGTTTTTCCAAACTTGGTTTTATGAACCGGGTAGGTGCCGAATGACATTTTGAAACGGGAGTTCACTGTTCCCAGCTTAAAATGGTGACAGGCCATCTGGAATGAATGGCAAATAAACAGGACGTGCTTTTTTTCTTCTGAATTTTTATTCCACTGGTACAAATCCTCAATGAGCTGAAAATACGGCTCAAACCAGGGACCATCGTTTTCAAGCGGATCACCCGGGCCGCCGGAAAAAATATAGAGTTGGTGGGACAGGTCGGGAAGTTCGTTTTTTGCGCGCACATCAAAACGCTCAAAATGCAGAACATTGGCGTATCGGCTCAAAAGAGCTTCTATCATGGGAATTCCGCGGTTGGATTCACCATTATACATATCAACTAAGGCTGCTCGCAACATAGTAATTCAGCATACAATTTAGGAGTGATTCAATCCATGATCATTCTCCTCGGTTCCTGGCGGTGCACAAAGATCGTTTTTTTTACTTGAAGTAGACTCAAAAAAACCAAAGCCCTTCCTTTTGGGTGTAAACCATTGTACTTTTGCCCTATAAACATGACAAGCCATGAAGAGTATCAGTGCACAGGCCATTGACAAAGTGATTGAATCGCTCGACAACCTGAGCGACGAACAATACGAAGCCAAGATGCAGGCATTTACCGATGCCCAACCGGTCTTGATTGCCTATCTTTTTCACGAAGAAAACTTTCATTTGCTCAGTGAAGAGGAGCGGGGCTTTATGCAATACCTTGCATTGATTGCCTGGTTGGCAATTGACGCAGAGTTTGGAGAAGTTGGTATGGTCGATGAGCAGGCAATTGGCGAAGCCGAAGAAGCCAATTTTGAGGCACTGGAAAACAGTACCGGCAAAAACTTCCGCAAGCGGCTGGATCCGCTTTTTGAAGGCTATGCGCAGGAAGAATTGCTCGCATTTGCTGAAGAAGCCGTACTGGAAGACGAAGACGATCCCGACGGAATTATTTCCAAAGAGGGGCGCGAAACCATCTTTGTTGCTATAAAGACGGTTATTGATGTTCTGACAGAGGAATAGTCTCTGTCAGAACATCAATAACCTGTTTGTCTACCGAATTACCGTTATGTCGCCGGATTTCTCCAGGTGAATTTCTTCACCACAGATAAACAAATCGGCTTCCAGTCGGTACACAAACACGGCAGGTCCGGTTAAGCGAGTTACAAAGTCTCCATTCCATCCTTCTTCCGAATTGGTAGTTTGGAAAACCATATTTCCCCAGCGATCAAACACTTCCAATAGATATTGCCCGACTTGTACATCCTCGGCAAAGAAGGGTTTGAAAAATGCATTGGATGGGATCAATGGGTCGACATGGATCACATTGGGCAGGTATACTGCGTTTGAAATGCTCAGGCCTGATTCATATGCCACTTCTCGTTCTCTTCGAATGGAAATGCATTGATTTTCGGCTTCTACCCAAATTGGGCCTATAGACTCCACCCAGGTATCCAGGCCGGTGGCCCCATTCCACCACAAAAGTTGAACGCCGGATATATCTCCGGATAGCTCCACCTCAATCTGAGTCGCTGAACCATCACAGGATAAACTGACTTCGGGCAGTTGAACATCAAAGGTTCCGAATGATTCAACTTCAATATCCAGCTGTTGAATGCACTGGTTTTCATCCAGGATCCAAACGGAGTAGGAACCCGACTCCAGGTCTTCAAAGAGGGAGTCGGCCTGAAACACCAAGCCATCCAAAGAGTACTCGAATGGTCCGCCCGTGTCGGTGGTACTCAGGGAAATGGTTCCACTCGGAAGGTTGGGGCAAGAATTTTCAACTTGGCTAAAAAAACCAGGCAAGTTGTACTCGACAATCAGCACCTCGACAATGGAATCGCAGCCTTCGTTGGTTTGGAGATGAAATGAATACATGGAATCCGGCATCAGGGCCTGTCCCTGGTATTCAAACACTGTTCCGGGACAAATGAAATATTCTTCATAGGTGTCAAATTCAGGAAACTCGAGCACATCGACGGTAAGTGTGGAGTCGCATCCTTGGCTGTTTGTATAGGAGAAAATCTGCGTGGTACCCGCTGGTACATCCACACCATCAAATGGGATGGACGTTCCCGGGCAGGCGGCAAATTCGAGCGTGTCGCTGCTGTGAGGGAGTTCTGTTACGGAAACAGTGATAGTAGAATCACAGCCCAGGCTGTTGGTGTAAGAGAAAACCTGGGTATCACCCGCTAATACATCCACACCATCAAATGATAGGGACGTTCCCGAGCAGGCGGCAAATTCGAGCGTGTCGCTGCTGTGTGGTAATTCTGTTACGGAAACAGTGATTGTAGAATCACAGCCCTGGCTGTTGTTATAAGAGAAAATTTGGGTATCACCCACTGGTATATCCACACCACCAAATGAAATGGACGTTCCCGGGCAGGCGGCAAACTCGAGCGTGTCGCTGCTGTGCGGCAATTCAGCGACCGAAACGGTAACCAGGGAATCGCAGCCCAGAGTAGTCGTATATCCAAATGTATTTAAAAAACCCGCCGGCAAGAGTTCGCCTTCATAGAGGGCAGAATCTCCGGGACAAACTAAAAGCGGAAGCGTATCTGCCTGATCAATACATTTGAAATTGATCAAAAAATTCTCCTGTAGGATTCGACCACAGCCTACAAGGTCAATGGTTGCCTCTCCAAAAATAATCTCATACAAACCATTGTCAAAGGCAGTATCAATCTGAGCCAGGTAGGATTGGGAAGACGGTATGCCGCCAAAGCCCGCTACCGGACTGGTTGCAATTGTATCGGAAAACAGCAAGCCATTTAACCAAATGGGAACTCCGTTGACCAGGGTATCTGCACCATCAACAATCCCGTTATCATTTACATCTTCCCACACCTGAATGAGGACATCACCCGTACCGACAAATAGTTCAACCGCGAAAGGATCACTTTGGGCAGAGCAGCCATTTGTATCCACCATTTCAACCCAATAATCTCCACTTTCATACACGATTAAATTTGCAGAATCAGCACCTGGAATCGCAGCTCCGTTTAAGTACCATTGCCAGGATTGAATATCGGGCAGAGCGGGAATGCACAAGGTGTCGGGTTCGCAACGCTTATGGCAACCACCGGGAATGGCGCTTAAGTTGGGGCCCGGTAAAATCCGAACGGTATTACTTGTATCAGAGCATCCGAACGGATTGGCGACCCGGGCATAATACCGGCCTGTCAAGGACGTCCCAAATGAGGGTGCTACAATGCCATTATTCCAAAAAACCGTCCAATCCGGCTCAATTGCACCCATGATGGATACGGTAGATTGGGTGCCGGCACAAAATTGATCCGCCTCGGCCCAAAAACCAGCCGGTCTTGGGTTTACCTGTACGGGGAATTCGGCCAGGACAGAGGTGCAACCGGATTGCGGGTCAGTCAGAGTTAGTCCATATGAATAACTTCCCGGGCCGGGAAGGTTGTCTCTGTCTTCAGAAAAAACCAGTTCTTCATCCGTGGTGCCGTCCGACCATTGCATGAGGAAGTCGCCGCCTTGCAGGAACAGGTGAATGGGCTCTCCCGCACAAATAGTCAATTCCGGATAGACCACTCCATTTACCTGATTGTTTTCATCAAAACTCAATGCCTTGATAACTCCGAATGGTGCCGGGTTAACTCGGACCGGCATCGGGGTTGGCACCAGGATGCAGCCATAAGCATCAGAAACCGTTACTGCATAAACCCCTTCCTCATCGACGGTTAATTCCTGGCCTATAGAGCCATCGGACCAATGGTAGTTTACTCCACCGGCGGGTGCTTCCAGCACAATTTCCTGTCCTTCACACATGACAATATAGGTATTGGGCTCGATGTTGCCGCTCAACTGATTGGCATGAATGACCACCGAGTCTGCATAACTTCCGGTGCAACCGTAATAATTAGTTTCCGTTTGTGTGATGTAATAGGTGCCCGGTTCGGGGAATGCTTCCCATACGGCTGCACCCGACAGGGTATCGTTCCAGCCTCCATTTGCGCTTTCAAAAACCCAATTGGTTGCCAAGAGGTTGGAGCCCAGGGTAGCAGAAGAAAATGCCAAAGGGATATGCTCACAGGAAACCGGAGGCAAGGTAAATACGACATCCGGGGCGGGTGCAACATGCACCTGTGATTCGGCAAAGGATTTACATCCGCTTGGAGCAGTAATTTCCAACTTCAAATCATACAATCCCGGTTGGTCATAGGTGTGGGTCGATTGGCGCAGGCTTGATTGGTTGGCAGCGCCGGAAGCAGGGTCACCAAAATCCCAACTCCAGGAGGAAATGCCAGCCCCTGGAAGAAAGGTACTTTCATCGTGAAACTCAATGGCTGTATTTGAACAGCCCGAATGGAGGACGGCCAGTTGGGCATAGACCTCCACATCTACCGAATCAATTACAACACACCCTGCGCCACCTTGGAGTTCGATCCTTAGTATTACAAGGTATTTTCCGGCATTTGGAAACACAAATGTCGGATTGTCTTCATATGCGGTGCCTATGATATCAGTGCCGGATTTTCCAAACTCCCAATAAGCAGTTCCTGGCTGGTAATTTGAAGAAGCAATCAGCTCAAATTCAAAGGAATCGCATACCATCGTAGGCAAGATATTCAAATCAATGGTGCCCGGTGGACAGGGGTTTGGATGGTCAGAGTTGTAACAAACTCCATAATCACACCATTCAAAAACATCAATTAATCCATCTGATGCAATACAACCGTACTGATTGCTTACCTGCACCGCATAGGAACCGTATTGATTGGTTACATACTGCACCTGGTTTACGCCCAGTGCTTGTCCATCTTGAAACCATTCAAACTCAAAATCGCCATCTTCCTCTACCAGAGCAGTCATTTGTACATAAGAGCCGTTGTCACAAAATCCGGTTGGATCAACGGTAGTGAGCGAGACATTTGGGCTTGGATACTCATCAACAACAAATTCAGTGCTGGCCCAGCATCCATTATTGTCTTCCACCTCCAGCACAAAATTCCCGGCACTTAGGTTGGTACCATTTTGGCCTCCAACAACCATACCCAGGCTATCTTTCCACACATAGTTCGCAAATCCGGGAGGGCCAGATACAAACAAGGTACTCCCCTGACAAACCCCTCCGGGGTCCTGCATATCCACCTGACTTACCGGGTGGACCTCCACATTCTTTTCTATAACTTGGTTACAAACTGAAAGGCGAATGGCATGCATGCCCGGCTTTTTCCAAAAAACAACTACAGTACCCGTTCCCTGCCCAATGGCCAACACTCCGGCATCTTCGGGCACGACCGACCACTCATAGTTGAAATTTGGTATTGCCGTTGCCGAATAGCTGGCAGGAGATTGGTCACAGGCGGACTCCGATCCCGTCAGATCGATCGTAGGAAGTTCAAATACATCTTTGTGCACAGGTTCGGACAAGCAGCCCAGACCGTCTGTTGACAGTTGTCTGGCCTCCAGCCAGCGCGGAGTGCCGGGTTGGAAACTGGCTATGACTGAATTGCCTTGATCCGCATACGGTGATTGGGATCCGGAGTTTTTTATATTCCATTGAACCAGGGCATTGGTGCTCCCCCCAAGGGCCTGGAAAGCCTGTGGTTTGTTGGGGCAGAAATAGGTTGGACCGGAAATGCCACTCAGAGGGCCGGGTTTGGGCCGGATGGAAACGCGTTTTTCTGCCTTCGGCGAACAGGTCTGATTCAGCCCGGAGCCAGTGGGAACAGCCACCAGCAAATACTCCCCGGAAGGAAGGGTATCGGGAAGGCTAACTTGTACACCAAAACTGGGTGATGCCCAGGCCACTTGATTGTCTTCATCAAAAAGTGTCCAATCGCTGTACACACTGGATGAAGAAGCCTTCGCCTGAAATGTTTCGCTTGTCCCCTCACACACTTCCGATGGGCCAAATATTCCCATTGGTCTCAGGATATTTACCCAAATGGTATCCCGCCCCAGGCAGCCCAGGTAGCAGCTGTGGTATTCTACTTCCAGCTTGCCCACTGAGGTGTTGACTTTATTCCAATGCACCAGCACATCTTCGCGGTTGTCTTCATCCACAATTTCTCCTCCGGCCAAGGCCCGCCATTTAATTTCCACCCCATCAATTGGTCCGATGTGGTAGGTCTCTTCATCGCCCCAACACACTTTTTCAGGACCTTTTATTTCTTTATCATCGGTCAAGACTGGTATGAAAAACAGGGTGGGCTCCGGGCATTCCTGCGCAGTGCAATTTTGTCCTGAAACAGAAATGTAGTTGGGTGTATTTTCTCCCCAAAGGACAGAAACAAAGGTGTCGGAAATGCCCCCACCGGCCAGGACGGTACCGCCGGCCACATCCCACACAATTTCTGTGCAATCGGTATCGCTGAGGGTAAACTCAGCAGATTCACCCGGGCAATAGGTTCCAACACAACTTAGGGACGGATTTTCCGCGCTCAGAACGTGTATGGTCATCCAGCTGGTATCCGCACAAAGGCAGTTGCTCTGGGCTATCAGCCCTACGGAATACCATCCGGGAATGTTGAATATATGGGATAGTGCATCATCGGTGGCATTGGACCCGTCGTCTGAAAAAACCATTCGACTTGTTCGGCATCCGGACTGGTATTGGCGAACTCAACGGTTTGGCCTTTGCATACTTCCAGGGTGTCTCCGGAGCTTGCTTCGGGAAACGATTTGAAACTGGATTCAGGCCTGGAAACGATTTCAATGCATCGGCTTTCGGTAATGAATTCACAAGACCCAACTTGCCGCACCTCCAGGGAAACCGAACCCGCACCGGCTTCCCCCCAGGTAACCAGAACTGAATTTCCATCTGGTGCTTCGGAATAGGAGGCCGCTCCATTGATAATCCATGTTTTGAGTACAGCGCCGGCGCAGGCCGGTATATCGGCTGTACCCAACCACTGTATTGGGACAAACCTGCTGGCAGTTAGGCGGTTCATTGGTATCACAAAAACCTATGGTCCGACTGGATTGAAAATCCGGATAGGTGTGTGGCCTGTCCAACGACAAAGGTTCCCGACTGAACCGTCGTAAAATCTGAGTTTTTAACGGAATAAAATATAGAATCGCCTACACACAAATTATCAATGACATGTGAGGTGCCGTATACGGCATCGCTTACTCCAGTAGTAAAATTGGTATGACTAAAATAAAACGTACCTGTACTGGGATTCTTTGTGATTACAAATTTACCATTGCAGTCATCCGAACACGACGGCTGGGTTAAGTTGGTATTGATGATGTATGCACTACTGGACCCTTGTGTGACGGTATAACTTCCGGTTGTTGAGCACCCGTTTCCATCCACTACAGTAACCGAATAAGTGCCCGCAGATATAGCAAACAAGTCCTGATCAGTAAAACCATTTGCCCATGAATAGGTGTACCCAGGAGTCCCTCCAGATACGGAGATATTTATCGATCCATTTGCATTGCCCGTAGTTGCTGGTTCCACGATAGTATTGGATATCAGGAGTGGTAACGGTTGGCAGATAACATAACTACTGGTAGTTGTCACTCCGGTTGCATCGGTTATGGTTACGGCATAGATACCGGCGCTCAGGTTGTTGACATCCTCCACTGTTGATCCATTGACCATTGGTATGTATGGTGGAGTACTTCCTGATACGGAAATATTGACGGCGCCATCAAAGCCTCCATAGCAGGATACATCGGTTTTTTGTCCGGTAATTTGTAAGGGCGACTGGGCAGAGAGGGTGGTGCCCATCAGCAGGCAGGCCCAAAAACAACGTAGAAACTTCATGGGGTTTAGGGTTTGGTTAAAATAGGGCTTGGCAGAATGAATACCTGCCAGCTGGTTTTTACACCCCTAAAATAGAGATTTGACTGGATTTGAGCAATGGAAACTCCAAATATGTACTGAATACTACATATTCTCAGGTATAATCTCTTTCTACGGGATGCTTTGATCAATGAAATACGAGATGGCTATACCTGAAAACAATGAGGCTATTCCAAAACTACAGCGGGCCAGGTATTTTCAAACCTGCGCCAAAATTCACCTCATTTTCAGTCTGTTACAAGGGTTGCTTTTGAAAAAGTTTAAAATTTAGCTTGTGGAAATAGGCTGGGTTTATTACCTTTGCGGCCTCCTTTAGCGGACACAATTTTTTTTGTGCCAAATTTCGACTGATAATCAGTCAGTTACGCGAAAAGGCAATTAAACAAACAAGTGTTTTTCACAATTTTAACGAAAAGAAAATGAATACGCTGAGTTACCGTACAAAATCGGTTAGCAGCCTGGAGATGCAGGGCAAGCGCAAGTGGTACGTTATTGATGCAGAAGACCAGGTGGTCGGACGCGTTTGTACACAAATCGCCAGCATTTTGATGGGCAAAAACAAGCCTTCATTTACACCTCACGACGACACTGGCGATTTTGTGATTGTTATCAATGCCGAGAAAGTTCGTTTTACAGGTAAGAAATGGGACCAAAAAGTATACCTGGATCACTCCTTGTACCCAGGTGGACAAAAGAGCACCACTGCCACTGCAATGCGCGACAAAGACCCACGCCGGGTTATCGAGCGCAGCGTAAAGGGCATGTTGCCTAAAACCAAACTCGGGCGCCAGATGTACCGCAAGTTGTTTGTATACGCAGGCAACGAGCACCCACACGAGGCTCAGAAACCCGAAAAAATCTAACCCTCCTATTCACTCTGAATTAATACGGATTATTCAATATGGAAATCATTAATGCAGTAGGGCGCCGGAAAGAAGCCGTCGCTCGTGTGTATCTGAAGCAAGGAGAAGGCAAAATCACGGTAAATGGAAAAGATTTTCGTGAGTATTTTCCACAAGTACACATCCAACACAATGTAACCGATCCTTTTGCAACTGTAGGCGTTGAAAACCTGTACGACCTGAAGGTAAATGTCCGCGGTGGCGGGTTTAAAGGCCAGGCAGAAGCCGTTCGTATGGGCATCAGCCGTGCACTGGTAAAAATAAACGAGGAGTTCAAGAAGCCGTTGAAAGACAAAAAATATCTTTCTCGGGACAGCCGTGCTGTTGAACGTAAAAAATACGGTCAACCAAAAGCCCGCAAGAACTTCCAGTTCTCCAAACGTTAACCGGACACTGCGCTATTTTCTGCACTGTCTTTTTTTCAAAACTCAAAATTGCTTTTGAACATGCAAAAGCCTACATATAAAGAACTGCTCGACGCTGGATGCCACTTCGGCCACCTGCGCAAAAAGTGGAACCCGAAGATGACTCCATACATCTTTATGGAGCACAAAGGAATCCACATCATCGACCTGAACCGCACTGCTGAATGCCTCGAGCGCTCTGCAGCTGCTATGAAAGCGATGGCTAAAAGCGGAAAGAAAATCCTTTTCGTAGCAACTAAAAAACAAGCCCGCGAAATCGTGCAAAAAGCCGCCGAAAGCGTAGGAATGCCTTTCGTTACCGACCGTTGGTTGGGTGGTATGATGACCAACTTCCAGACCATCCGGAAGTCTGTCAAGAAAATGCACAATATCGAGCGCATGCTGTCTGACAACTCGTTGACCAGCATCACCAAGAAAGAACGTTTGACCCTCTCCCGCGAGCACGCGAAAATGGACAAGCAACTCGGTGGTATTGCCAACCTGAACCGTCTGCCTTCTGCTGTGTTTATCATCGATATTCACCACGAGCACCTGGCACTCGCTGAAGCACGCAAACTAGGTATCAAAACCTTCGGTGTAGTGGACACAAACTCTGATCCCACACTGGTGGATTATGCAATCCCTAGCAACGACGATGCTTCAAAAGCAATTGCGTTCATTTCTAACTACCTGACCAACGCAATTCGCGAAGGACTGGAAGAACGCAAATCTGCTAAAGGCGCTGAAAAAGAAGGGGCTGAAGCATAAGTTTTCAACGGTATTTACCGGAAAATTTCATTTGCAGCAAAAATCAGTGCCTCTACTGATTTTTGCTGCACCTATTTTAAATCAATTCACTTCTCAACATTCTAACTAAATGAGCGAGGTAAAAATTTCTGTTGCTGACATCAATAAACTCCGCCAACAAACTGGCGCAGGTATGATGGACTGTAAAAAAGCACTCACTGAAGCCGGCGGCGATTTCGAAGCAGCTGTTGACTTCTTGCGTAAAAAAGGTATGGCAAAAGCGGCTAAACGCGAAGACCGCGACGCCAAAGAAGGTGTAGTAATCGCACAAACTTCTGCAGACGGAAAATTCGGAATCATCGTTGCCCTCAACTGTGAAACCGACTTCGTTGCCCGCAACGAAACCTTTATCGGTCTGACTCAGAAAATCGCCGATATTGCACTGGAAAATAAACCAGCAAGCCTGGAAGCCCTCACCAACCTGTCTTTCGAAGGCGCTATCACTGTAGGTGAAAAAGTTGCTGAGCAAAATGGTATCATTGGTGAAAAAGTTGAACTGTCTAGCTACGAGCAAATTTCTGGCGAGCAGGTTCTGACTTACAACCACTCTAATAATAAGCGTTCTGTTTTAGTTGCCCTGTCTAAAGCAGGTGGAGATGCATTTGCTGATGCCGGCCGCGACGTAGCCATGCAAATCGCAGCAATGAGCCCTGTTTCATTGAGCAAAGACGATATCGATCCAGCAATTGTTGAGAAAGAAATCGAGATTGGCAAAGACCTGGCGCGCAACGAAGGCAAACCAGAAGAAATGCTTGAAAAAATCGCAATGGGCCGTCTGAACAAATTCTTCCAGGAGAACACACTCCTGAGCCAGAAGTTTGTAAAAGACAACGGCGTTACTGTTCAGCAGTTCTTGTCTAACATCGATAAAGACCTGACTGTTACTGGCTTTAAGCACGTAGCAATCTGATCAGCAAACACGGTTTGTTTCTGGTCGCTTTGTCGAAAAATAGTTGCAACATTTAGAATTTTATTTTAATATTGCAGCATAGGTTTTGGGCATATTATAGCATTTTAAGTCCCAATTCCACATTCTTTGGAAATAATGAAGCGTGTTTATATGGTGGCCTCTCTGTAGCAATACAGAGAGGTTTTTTTGTTTTTGCCCCCTTTTTTTACGCCGAATCAGCACGCTTACGCACCGTTTTATTTAACAGGCCTTACACCTAAAAAAAGTCGGGCCAGAGCCTTGGATTTTTGCTTCACCAACTAGGCCCGTTGCGTACAATAGCAATACCTTTGCGCCGGGAAAATACCCGTCCAACACCTAACCAATTTACACCACCACACAATGAAACAGCATAAAATGCGTCCGGAAAGCCTGATGATGTCCTATGGCTACAAACCGGCCCTCTCAGAAGGTGCTCTCAAATGCCCTATTTTTCAGACATCCACTTTCGTTTTCAAATCCGCAGAAGAAGGAAAAGCCTTTTTTGAACTTGCCTACGGCCTGCGTACACCCGACGACCAGGAGGAAATCGGCCTGATTTACAGCCGCATCAACAACCCCGATCTGGAAATTCTGGAAAACCGGATTGCACTCTGGGAAGAAGCCGACGACTGTGCGGTATTTGAAAGCGGAATGAGTGCCATTTCCACCGTTCTGATGGAGTTTTTACAGCCGGGAGACCTGGTCCTCTGTAGTTCACCTGTTTACGGGGGAACCGACCATTTTATCAAGCATTTTTTGCCAAAATACGGGATCCACTACCTGGAGTTTAAACCCCACCAGTCGTATGAAGCCATTGTTGAATTGATCGAAGCATCTGGGCTCGGCGACCGTCTTGCTATGGTTTATGTGGAAACACCGGCCAACCCGACCAACGCACTTATCGACCTGAAAAGCATGCGCCAGATTGCCGATAAATACGGTTCGGAAGACAAGCATGTGTACGTAGCCGTCGACAATACCTACATGGGCCCATTGTGGCAAAAACCACTTGATTGGGGAGCAGATATTTCCCTCTACTCCGCAACCAAATACCTCGGCGGCCATTCGGATGTAATTGCCGGTGCCTGCGTTGGATCTGCGGAAATTATCAAGCGGGTCAAGACCCTCCGAACCTTCCTCGGAAACATGGCTGGCCCCTGGACAGGCTGGCTCCTGCTACGCAGTCTGGAAACCTTGAAAATCCGGATGGAAGAGCAAGCCAAAAATGCCCAAAAGGTGGCAGACTGGCTGCAAGGCCACCCCAAAGTCGAAAAGGTTTATTACCTGGGCCTCTTGAAGCCCGAAGACGGGGAGGAATACGAACTGTACAAACGTCAGTACGAGTCTCCGGGTGCCATGCTTTCATTCGATGTCAAAGGTGGTGAAGAGGAAGCCTTACGATTCCTCAACGGGCTGAAGATGTTCCACCTGGCAGTGAGCCTTGGAAGCACCGAATCGCTGGCACAACACCCGGCTACAATGACCCACGCGGGAGTTGATCCGGCCCACCGCGAAGAGATTGGCATATCAAGTAAAATGGTTCGACTTTCCATAGGCGTGGAAAATTACCGCGACATTATTTACGATATCGAACAAGCGCTGGAAGGCGTTTAGCGCAAATTGGCTAAAACCTGAGCGTTTTATTCTGTAAAAACTACCAAAAATCTTTTCGGAATAAAATGCTCCGTTTTAGGCTATCATGAAAAACAAAACAGGCTCAAAGTTCTTGGGGTAATTCCCTACCTTCGCAGCAGCATACTAAGGCACGAGAAGCACACTAGCAAAACTATGGATCTAAAATACAAACGCATCCTCCTGAAACTCAGCGGGGAGAGCTTGATGGGGCAACAAGATTTTGGTATTGAATCAGTGATGTTACAGCATTACGCGCATCAAATCAAAGAATTGGTTGAAATGGGTGCCCAGATCACCGTAGTCATTGGCGGTGGAAATATTTTTAGAGGAATCCAGGCTGAAGGAACCGGAATCGAAGGCGTTACCGGCGACTATATGGGTATGCTGGCCACAGTCATCAACGGCCTTGCCCTCCAAAGTGCCCTCGAAAGCATCGGTGTTTACACCCGGCTTATGACGGCGCTCAAAATGGAAAATGTAGCCGAACCCTATATCCGCCGCCGTGCCATCCGCCACCTTGAAAAAAATCGGGTTGTGATCTGTGCAGCAGGCACCGGAAACCCCTACTTCACTACGGATAGTGCTGCCGCACTCCGTGCCAATGAAATCGGAGCAGACGTTATCCTGAAAGGCACCCGTGTGGATGGAATTTATTCCGCCGACCCGGAGAAAGATCCAACCGCAGTGCGTTTCAACCGGCTCACCTTCACCAAGGTTATTACCATGGGGCTACAGGTCATGGACATGACGGCCTTCACCCTTTGCCAGGAAAACGGAATGCCCATCATCGTATTCGACATCAACAAACCCGATAACCTCCGCCGCATTGTTTTGGGCGAAGAGGTCGGCACCATTGTCGAGGGATAAACCACTTTTTTTAGCCAAACCTGAATTATGACTTCCATTGTATCCTACAACGTAAATGGAATCCGCTCCGCTATTAGCAAAGGATTTATAGACTGGCTGGCAGAAGGACAATTCGATGTAGTGTGTATCCAGGAAACCAAAGCCCGGCCGGAAGATGTGGGCATGTTGGAAATTGAATCACTCGGCTACCACCACCATTGGCACAGCGCAGAAAAGAAAGGATACAGTGGCGTACTCACACTTTCAAAAAAACAACCCGATCTTGTAGTTGAGGGTTGTGGCAATGAAAAATACGATCGGGAAGGCCGCATCCTGCGAACAGATTTTGGCGACTGGACCCTGCTCAACTGCTACTTCCCTTCGGGAACTACCGGTGATATCCGCCAGGATTTTAAAATGGAATTTCTGGCCGACTTTCACAAATGGGCACATGAATTAAAAAAGGAACGTCCAAACCTGATCATCGTGGGTGATTACAACATTGCACACGAAGAAATTGATATTCACAACCCTAAAGGCAATAAAAACAGCAGCGGTTTTTTACCCGAAGAACGGGAATGGATGAGTCAGTGGTTTGAAAGCGGATTTGTGGATGTCTTCCGCCAACTTAACCCAGAACAAGAGCAATACTCCTGGTGGAGTTTTCGGGCGAATGCCCGGGCAAACAATAAAGGCTGGCGCATCGACTACCAATCGGCAAGCCTGCCCTTGAAAGATAAACTCCTTCAGGCGCAACAACTCACCGAGGTAAAACACTCAGATCATTGCCCGGTTTGGGCCGAGTTTGACCTATAAAATCCCTTGAGCCGGTTGGCAAAAATTCGCTCAGGTTTTCTTTACCTTTGCCTACCATATTTTGTGTGCCGCCCGGTCGCAGCACTTTTTACTTCAATTCTCGTTTTAAAGTGCCCCCGCTCCGGAAACAATACACCGCGCTCACTTGTTACCAGTTTCTTTTTGGCTATCAACAAGTTTAATTCAAAATGCTTTTAGCCAATTCCAAAATCAAATTCCATATCAAGGCATGAACGTTACGGCTCAACAACTTGCCCACCTATTGAATGGCACCCTGGAGGGAGACCCCAATGCCAGCATATCCAAACCTGCCCGAATTGAAGAGGCCGTTGCCGGGGATTTTGCATTTCTGGACAACCCCAAATACGAACATTACGCATACGAAACACAGGCTTCCGTCTTGCTGGTAAGTCAGGATTTTAAACCATCCAAACCCGTCAAGCCAACACTTGTACGCGTTGCGGACGTACGCAGCAGCCTGGCTATTCTATTGCAGGAATTTCAAAATCAGGCAGCAACGCAAGCCGAAATATCCGACAAGGCCGAGATCCACACTTCTGCAAAGTTGGGTGCAAACTGCTCAGTAGGCTCATTTACCATCATAGAAGCCGGTGCCGAAATTGGAAACAACTGCACCATTCACCCACAGGTGTACATCGGACCCGGGGTTCGGATTGGTGACAACTGTACCTTGTTCCCAGGCACACGAATTCATGCAGATTGCATCATTGGAAATGCATGTATTTTATACGCAAATGCCGTAATCGGCTCGGACGGGTTCGGATATGCCCCACAACCCGACGGTAGTTGGAGTAAAGTACCACACGTAGGAAATGTTGTTTTGGAGGACCATGTAGAAGTCGGCGCCAACTCCTGCATCGACCGGGCAGCAATGGGAAGCACCCGCATTAAGTCGGGCGCTAAAATCGATAACCTGGTTCACATTGCCCACAATGTTGAAGTTGGCTCAAATACCGTAATGGCTGCTCAGGTTGGAATCGCAGGAAGTGCAAAAATTGGCGACAACTGCCAACTGGGCGGACAAACCGGCATTGCCGGACATATCTCCCTGGCCAATGGTACCCGCACCCAGGCGCAAAGTGGACTGGGATCAACCGTTAAAGAGGAAAACCAGGCGCTTTTTGGTTCACCCGCCATTGATTACAGAGACTATGTAAAGGCGTACATTGTATTCAAACAATTGCCTGAAATGCAGAAAAAACTGCGTGCGCTTGAGAAGTTTATTGAAACACTGAAAGCAGAAAACAGCTAGTCGCACGCTTTTTATAAAACAAAATCCCCGAACGCTTGTTTTAAGGGCCAATTATGTCTAAACACGGAAAAGCATTGGTAGCCATGTCTGGTGGCATCGACAGCACAGTCACTGCCGTTCTTCTGCATGAAGAAGGCTGGGAAGTCGTGGGGGTTACCATGAAAACATGGGATTATGCCAATTCGGGTGGCAGTTCTAAAGAGACCGGCTGCTGTTCGCTTGACAGCATAAACGATGCTCGTGCCGTAGCGGTGCAGCTTGGATTTCACCATTTCATTGTTGATATCCGCGAGGAATTTGGTGATTACGTGATTGATAATTTTGTCGACGAATACCTTGCCGGACGCACCCCCAACCCTTGCGTCCTGTGCAATACCCATATCAAATGGAGCAGTTTGCTACGCCGGGCAGACATGCTGGATTGTGAGTTTATTGCAACCGGCCATTATGGAATTATCAACGAACTCGATGGCCGGAAGTACATTTCCCGGGCCAAAGATTTGAATAAGGACCAATCCTATGTACTCTGGGGCTTGAGCCAGGAATGCCTCCACCGAACGCGAATGCCGCTTGGCCCATTTACCAAACCGGAAGTACGCCAAATGGCCGCTGAGCGTGGCTTTACTGACCTGAGCAAAAAAGCCGAAAGCTATGAAATCTGCTTTGTTCCCGACAACGACTACCGGGGCTTCCTCAAGCGCCGGGTAGACGGGCTCGAAGAGCAGGTAGCCGGTGGAAATTTTGTGGATACAAAAGGACAGGTACTCGGCAAACACAACGGGTATCCGTTTTACACCGTTGGTCAGCGTAAAGGCCTTGGCATTGCGCTCGGAGAACCCATGTTTGTTACGGAAATTATTCCGGAGAGCAATACCGTAGTTTTGGGTAAGGAAGATGAACTCATTCGCAACAGCATGATGGTGGGTAAGGTCAACCTGATGAAATACGACAGCCTGCCCGAACAGGGCTTGGAGGCTATTTCAAAAGTGCGCTACCGCGATCCCGGAACTTTTTCAACTGTACACTCCGTAGGCAAGGATGTGGAAGTCCGTTTCCATGCCAATGTAAAGGGCATTGCCCCAGGCCAAAGTGCCGTTTTTTACGAAGGCGATGATGTAGTTGGCGGAGGCATTATTCAGGGCAGCGCACTGGTCTGATACAGGCATTTTTCCAATTGATACAGGGCCTTCTCAGAGCCCAAACTGGAACTTTAGTTCTTCCCAATACTGCTTGAAAGAGAGAAAGTGACCATCTTTGCGAAATTCGTCTAAACAGCGTATTCCACTATGGCCACCATTTTACTACTTGAAACTGCAACCGATGTCTGCTCCGTAGCGATCGCTGTAAACGGCGAGACCATCGCATTGTGTGAAGATCCTCCTCCCGCAACCCATGCTGCACGAATCACCCTGTTGATCCAGGAATGTTTGCAACAGGCAAACCTGGATCGAAGTGCCCTGGATGCCATTGCAATCAGCAAAGGCCCCGGTTCGTATACCGGTTTGCGGGTAGGCAGCTCTACTGCCAAAGGGTTGTGCTTCGCGTTGAACATACCCTTGATCGCGGTGGATACCCTGGCGGCACTGGCATATGGTACCGCTGCATCGAGTCCGGCTCAACCAAACACGGTATACGCACCCATGCTGGATGCACGCAGGAATGAAGTCTGGGCAGCACTCTTCGACGCCAATTTACAGGCACTCACTGAGTCCATGAGCGGAATCATTGAAGACAATTTGTTTTACAATTTGCTTGCTGGCAATCTCGAAGGTTTAGAAAAAAAACGGTTGGTTTTTTCAGGGAACGGTTCGTTCAAATTAGAAAGCGGCAACAATTTCGAGAATTCGGAAATCTCTGATTTGGTTTTTTGTTCTGCCCGGTTTTTAGAGGCCATCGCCGAGAAAAAATTTCAATCGTCTGATTTTGAGGATGTTTCATATTTTGAACCTTTCTATATGAAACCACCCAACATTACCAAGCCCAAAAAGATATGAGGAAAAATTAAAAATTGTACAAATTTTCAATTTGAAGAATCGTACCTTTATTTTACCTTTATAATCAAGAGGTTATCAAGCGATTAATTTTTTAATATCTATCAAAAGGTTAATAACTGGCACAGTTTTAGAGAGATAAAAGAAGGAATTTTTACCGGTTTTACACCAATTAAATAAACATTTTGTATGAGAAAATTAAAAAGCGACGCAGTAGTATTGTCCAAGGGGAAAAACGACATTCTACTCGATTACGTTGAGCTGCGCAAAGCAGTCCTCGTATTGCGTGCTATCAACCACAAGCTGCGTCAACGCATCATTGATTTGCTGGAGGAGAACAAGCAAATGACGGTTACAGATATTTACATCAAGTTGCGTTTGGAACAAAGTGTGGCCAGCCAGCACCTTGCTATTCTGCGTCGTGCCGGTGTAGTTGCTACCGATCGCCAGGGTAAGTTTATTTACTACTCATTGGACAAAGAGCGTCTGAACCAGATTTCTCGTCTGGTAGAAGAATTGGCCATCTAATTGGCAGGCTAACGCCTTCTCCGGGCTATCACATTGAGGAAACACCTGAATTTATGTACAGGCTGCCCCTCCAGAATACCATTTACCGTACCAGAATTACATCCGAATTTGGATTACCCGAAAGCAATTGGGTTGTCCAAATTCGGATATGTTAAATAAATAATCCATATTTGCTGAATTCTGTTGGTTCAGGCAATGGCTTGCTCCTCAGTACATACTACCCCTGGGGTCGTATTTTTTATATAATCCATTTTTTTCAACCTCCCGTCTATGGCAACAAGTACACACTTGTCCAGTACCTCTGGTACCGGACCCAGTCTAAACACAACATCCAAAATACTGCATGCAATTGCGCACCCGCTGCGCATTCGGATGTTGCAGTACATTGACGAACACCAGCCCGTCTGCGTCAATAAGATCAATGTAGATCTCAACATTGATCAATCCATTACCTCACAACATTTACGGCTCCTGCGAATGGCCGAACTGGTGGAATACACCCGGGATGGAAAGTATATCAACTATTCCATCAACCCCAAACGCATCGCAGAGGTTACACAGGTAGCCAAGGAACTTGCCGGCCTGTTTGACCAGCAGGATTGATCCTGTTTTACAAAACAACTAATGTGCTTAACGTAAAAAAGATCACCCCCAGCCATGTAGCAATGACTGGGGGCGATCCCTGTTTCTAAATCAACCGGACAATTCCAATGAATCCGGCTCAAGCGCTAGTTTACATTCTTCAGATACTCTTCTACGAGGTCTTTGTAGTATGGCTTGAGTGCCGGTGATACCGTCCGATACAGATCAACTTCGGCGCGACGCTTTTTCAGGTACTCCTCAAGAGCCGGAGGCAGTTTGGTAGGCTGTTGTTCTGCTGATTGCGCCTGCCGCTTTTCATCTTGCTCCTGTTCGCGTTCGGCGCGCTCGGCCTCCAGCAAACGCGTAAGAATTTCCTGCTGGCGTTTCATCATTTCATTGGTAAGTCGCTTATTCACCAGGTCAGTTTCAATCTTGTCCATCTCCTCCATTACTTCATCCAGGATTTGGCTGCCTTTGCCCTGACCCTGCTTCTCCTTCTGCATTTCCTGAACTGCCTTACGGAGTGCGGCTTGCTTGGCAGCCATTTGGGCAAACTCCTTACTCATACCCTTCCCTTTCTGCTGCTCCATTCGCTTTTTCAGGTCTTCCATTTGCTGGCCCATGCTTTGCTGACCTTTGGTGATTTTATCCATTGGCTTTTTGCCCTGCCCCTGGCCTTCGCCCGGTTTTTGGCAACTTTGACTGCCTGGCATCATGCTGGCCATTTGTTGTTGCATTTGGTTCATCACCTCAGATAGTAAGAGTGCCAAGTCGTTCATACCTTTCATACTTTCCTGCTGATAGCGGGTTGCATTGCTGGTACGGCGCTCTTCCATTTGAGCGAGCGATTTGGTCATGGCATCCTTAACCTCGGTTACCCGGCCTGTAATGATTCCTTCCATTTGGTAGTTTCTGCTGGCCAGTGCCTGCAGACTGTCTTCCACCAACCGGAAGTCGTCCTTGATTTTATACTGATCCTGGGCCAGGTCCACATAACGTGGGGTATTGATAGACGTATTCGTCAGTTCATTCATGTTGCTTTCCTGATTGAATGAAAGTCCGATCAGGTTCTCCAGAATCTGGCGCAGGGTGGCCATGTCTTCCTGCATTTGCTGCATTTGGCCCGACTGTCCATTCTGCTTCATTTTATTGGCCAGGTCCTTCATTTTATCCGAAGCAGACTTTTGCTTTTTGCCTGCTTTTTGCGGGCTCCCCTGCTTCATATCCTGCTGGGCGCCTTTTTGATCCTTCTGGATATCCTCCATTTCCTGCTGACTGTCTTCGATGTTCTGTGGACGCTTCAGTTCATCATTTTTCTTCATCAGCTCCTCTTGCTCTTTTTTGATGTTGTCCATCTTCTCGTTGAGCTTTTCTTGTTCCTCCTGGAGGCTCTCGCTGTCTTGTTTTCCTTCCTCGGTTTGTTCTGCCAACTCTTCCTGTTCTTTGGCAAGTTCTTCCAGTCGATCTATTTGTTGTTGCATCATATTCTCAACCTCCAACTGCTTATACAGTTCCTCGAGTTGTTCCAGATCTTTTGAAAGTTCCTCGTTGGAGAGGTCCATTTTTTCCATTTGCTCCAACATTTCATCCTTGTTCATTTCCTCCAGCAGTTTCTCAATATCCTCCATGAGTTTCTTCATTTCTTCAGACATGGTCTCTTCAAAGAGTTCTTCAAGTTTCTCTTGTTTCTCCTTGAGTTCTTCGTTCTGTTGGTTGAACTCTTCCTGCTGTTTTACATTTTCATCAAAGTTTTGCTTGGCCTGCTCCAGTTGGTTCTGCAACTCTTTCTGACGATTTAGCAGACGCTCCATTTCTTTGCGAGACTGCCAGTCCATTTCTTTTTTCTGGAGAACCTTATCGCGCAACTTCTTGAGTTCTTCCTGAATCTTCTTGCTTTCCTTCAGGGCACTTTCCAGGTCTTTTTTGATTTCTTCGCTGTTGGCAGACTGTTGCTGGCGTACTTCCTCCAGGGTTGGCATGCGCCATTGCATTACGTTGGTACGGGCACTCTTGGAGCCGTTCACACCATCGTTGTCAAAAATTTCAAAATAGTAATTAATCTCGTCGCCCGGCTCCAGGTTCAGTTGGCGAAGATCCCAACTGTGACTAAACTGGATTTGCTTTCCTTCCGACTTTGGCAAGGTGCGGGTTTCCAGGGGCATTTGGCCGCCCTTCTCCTTTTTAATCTGGTAGTTGAAGGTCAGCTTTTTCAAACCATAATCATCTGCAGCATCACCGGCGAAGTACAACATGCGCAGGTTGGTGGAGTCTTTAAACTCTTCAGCGCTGATCTGCGGGTGCAAATCCGGAACTACGGTGATTGTATAGGCAATAGAGTCGGCTTTTTTCAAAAAATCATTTCCCAAAATAACCTTGTACACCTCATCTTTCAGCGCCTTGCGCTTAAATGAAAACAAGGCGTCACCAATTCGGCTGGCAACTTCCGGAGCAGCACTTCCAAAGCGAACACCGAGCTCGTCGGTGTGCTGCGCATCAAAAGTCCAACGCACCTGGGTACCTTGTGGCAAGACAAGGTCTCCAACATTATCCATCGATTCAGAAGCCCTGCCGATGTAGTTGGGAAAATCGAGTTGTACCTGAAACGATTGTACAACGGGCTTTTTCAATACCTCCAGGGTGTAATCCCGGCTTTCGATGCCGCCAGCGTAAAGTTTAAACTCCGTATCTCGCTGTACATTGGCAAACCGGTAGTTGAACTCAGAGTTGGAAATTTTATCCAGGCGGTACTGCACCTTCCCCAAATCAATAAACACCTCATTGGGCAGTGCATCGCCTTCGATGGTGACCTTTAGATCAAAATCAGAAAACTGGACGACGTGTAGTTCATCCGTATTCAATTCAAAACGGAATGGGGCAGGCTTTTCAAAAACCTGACTGCTGTTCCACAAACGCATGGTGCCCTCCTTCAAAATATTCGGTGCACCACGCAGAAGAAACAAAAGCAGCATCACCGGCGGAAGGGCATAACGCAGGTATTTGCGGTTGCTTCCGAGGTCGATGGCAGACTTAAACGGCACCAACTTAATTTCCTCGCTTTTCTGATCAATGGACGCATTGATCAACTCGGCATAAATGGCGTTGTTGGATTGACCTTTCAACTGCAGGATATTCAGCAGTTTGTCTTTTACATTTACAAAATGCTCCCCGATGATATGCGCAGCCTGCTCGTGGCTGATAACGCTGCCCAGCTGGAAATAATGCATCAAAGGCAAAGCGACCCAAC
Source organism: Saprospiraceae bacterium (assembly GCA_041392625.1). GTDB lineage: Bacteria > Bacteroidota > Bacteroidia > Chitinophagales > Saprospiraceae > M3007. Next base: position 27,047 of record JAWKLR010000037.1, read on the forward strand.
GGTACAAGGCTACTCCAGAAAGCCCCAGAAAGCCCCAAAGCATGGCTGTCCGAACACCGGTACCGAAATAAATGTAATACTCCAGTACATTCAGTAGGATAAACAAGCCCAACACGGCCCCAACGGTATACAGCGAACCGCGTAGCAGTTGGTTTACGTAGTACTTGCGGATGAAGGCATCCAGTTTCTCAATAAGGAGGGAATAGTTGTTGCTTTGCATATCGTATAGGTCTACCTCTTGAATCGGAATAGGTTCAAGGCTTCAAATTTGCGGAGAAAAACAGTAACAAAACGGATTATTCGGCGAAAAGGTTAATTATTAACTATTTTTAACGCGTTTAACCCATCTTTGGGCCAGAATGTTTAAAAAAATACCCGGCCCTGGGTTTTTGTTAGCTTGTACCCTGTGTGTTGATATCTGTTTTTACCATCCATTTTTTCACGAATCAAAAAATCAAAATGAGATTTTTACTTCAAACGCTTACACTCCTCCTCCTCGGATTCACGGCCTGCACCCCGGCAAAAATGCTTCCGCGCCAAACCGATTTCAAGGTAGGAGAATCCACCATTTACAGAAACACGAAAATCACCGAGACTAAGGTAACAGACCCCGACTCTGGTGAGGAACAAACCACACTCGCCAACGAAATTACCGACATCAGTTATACGGTGATGGAACGTTATCCGGATGGAAGTGTGAAAATCAAAATGCAAAATACCCGAATCCAGAAATCTTCAACCGACCCAAAAGGTGGTCCGGACAAAGTGTTCGATTCAAACAATCCACCTGCCGACGACGATGACCTGGAGGCAAAAATTACCCACCGGATTAAAGACCATGCCTTTTTCTTCAAATTATCTCCGGAAGGCAAAATAACCGACTTCGAAGGTGTGGAATCTTTTTGGGATAAAATCAAAGATGAAATGCCCGATCAGAAAACTGCCGATATGGTCATCGGACCAATGAAAGCCCAATTCAATTCAGAAACACTGGCTCAATCCGCCGAAGAACTCTGGGGATTCTACCCCTCCAAACCAATCCGCGTCGGGAAAACCTGGGAGCGAAAAACTGTATTCGGAGGCTTTAATTTGCTCAAGGAAACGACCTATACCTTGAAGGAACAAAACGAAAGCGAATCGCTCGTAACTACCCTCTCCAAAGTCGGATCAGAGCCCGGAAAGCCAAGTGAAATGGATATGGGCGTAATCAAAATCGAATTTGACCTTTCAGGAGACAGCAAGGCTTCAATCCGGATTGACAACAAAGGAAAGGGAATCCTGCTCATGGAAGAAAACCTGAACATGGATGGATACATGAAGCCCAAAGTATCCTTTATGGAAATCCCGAAAATGCCAATTTCCATGACCATCAAATCCAAGTTGGAGCGGATTCAATAAAATCGCCAATTGTTCCTAATCGGATAAAATTGAAATCAAGAGCCTGTTTGGGGTTTTGAACCTGGTACTTTTAGGCCAAGTTCAAAACCCCAAACGCGCTCTTAATATTTCTTTTCGTATCGACGGCTGAGGGCTTTTTGCTTGTTGTCCAGGTCAATTTCCCGGCCTTGAATAAAGGCTGCAGTCACCCGATTGGTACGCATATCCAGGGCGTCGCCTTCGCAGATAAACAAGGTTGCATCTTTGCCGCTTTCCAGGGAGCCACATTGGCTGTCAATCCCCAGTATTTTGGCAGGATTCAGTGTAAGTGCAGCAACAGCAGACTCGTAGTCGAGTCCATACCCGGTTGCCTGACCGGCCTGGAAAGCCAGGTTACGTTGTTGCCAGGCGCCTTCTCCGGCAATGCAAAATAGCACGCCGTACTCATTAAGCATACCGGCAGTCTTAAACGGCTGGTCGATGTCTGAATCGGTCCGTTCCGGCAGGCGTTGAGTAATATTGAGCACTACCGGTGTTTTGTGTTCGGTAAGAAAATCGACAATAAGCCAGGCATCATTGCACCCTACTAATACCGGTTTCACACCATGTTTTTCGGCAAACAGCACTGCCTCCTGCATGCCACGGGCATCGTTGACGCGGATATACAGGTTTGCAGATTGATTGAACAGATTGCGCATAGCCTCAAACCGCAGGTTTTTCACCTCATTTTTTTCGGACTTGCAGTATGCCTGGGCTTCTGTAAAAAATGTATTCAGTTCATCAAGTGCATCCTGATAGGGATCTCCCCCTCCAGGAGTATTTCCGCCCCGATTGCGGAAGCGGCTGTTGTTCCGGCGACGTGGCCAGGACATGTGAATACCATCATCGGCCCGAAGGGTAGCGTCTTCCCAGTTCCATGCATCGAGTTGAACAACGGAGGAACTACCGGAAATAGAACCACCGCCCGGTGTAATCTGAGCCATCAATACTCCGTTTGAACGCACGGTAGGTGTTACGTCTGAATCGGTATTGTAGGCAATGATGGCCCGGGCATTTGGATTGTATACACCCACTTCGGAATTATCAACGGTAGCCCGAACAGCCCCAATTTCCACCAATCCCAACTGGCTGTTTGTGGCAATAAATCCGGGATAAATATGCTTTCCACTTGCATCAAAAATCTTTCCATAGTATTTGGGATCGTACCGGACGGTAGCAGCATCTGCAACCAGGGTCAGTTTTCCATTTTCAAATCCAATGGCGCTGTTTTCAATGACGGTTCCTGTACCAAGATGAGCCGTTGCTCCCAGAATCAGAATCGGAGCAGACTGAGTTGGCGCAGGGGTTGGTACCTGGGCAATCAAGCCGGTTGAAAACAACAACAGCAGAGCAATCGAACGTAAAATCATAACAAGTCTTGTAGTAAGTGGTAGAAAAGCAGGATGACTACTTGATTTCACACCGGAGCATGGCCTGTCCTTCAATAAAACCTTCCAGGACATCACCTATGGCTATCGGGCCAACTCCTGCGGGAGTTCCTGTAAAAATGTAATCGCCCACATTCAACGTAAAGTAACGTGAAATATGGCAAATAAGGGAATCAAAAGGAAAAATCAGGTCGGCTGTATTGCCATCCTGTACCAATTCACCATTTTTTTTCAACTGAAACCGGATGGCTTCCCGTTTTCCCAGTGTATCAAATGGAATAAACTCACTGAGTGGAGCAGAGCGATCGAAGCCCTTGGCAATCTCCCAGGGATGCCCTTTTTGTTTGAGTTTGGACTGTACATCGCGGGCGGTGAAATCAATTCCAAATGCCACTGCATCGTAGTATCGGGAAGCAAACTCAGGCGCTACATGCCTTCCGTTTTTTACAACCCGCAACACCAGTTCGCCTTCATAGTGTACATCCTGGGTAAATTCCGGATAATAAAAAGGCTTGTTGGCAACCAGCAGTGCGGTTGGAGGCTTCATAAAAACCAGGGGTTCGGAAGGAACGGGATTGTTTAGTTCCTTGGCATGATCCACGTAATTGCGTCCGATGCAAAAAATCTTCATGGTGTCTTATGTTTTATTTTCCCTGAAACTCCTTCCAGGCTGCGGCAGCCAACTGCCCGGTGCTTTGTTCGATAAAATAGGATCCCGCAGCAGGATCGCGGAGATCATCCAGCATGCCCTCCATTTTGAGCAAATGCTGGACATTCCGCGCGATGCGGCGGGCAAAATTCGCTGGATAGGGTGCGCTGGATTCCCGGCCACTGTCGTAAGGCAAAACAGTCAAACGATCCGCTCCACCCAATACTGCTGCCATGGCCATGGTTGTGGCCCGAATCATATTGGAAAACAAATCATCGGTATAGGCATCCGCCTGAAAATGCACCACAATCCGGGCGGGCAGAAGGGCTTGTCCCCATGCCTGAAGCACATTGAGCCAAAGCAAACGCAGAGCCCGAATCCGGGCTATTTCTCCAAAATAGTCGGTACCAATGTGCAGTTCAAACTGAATATAGGGCGCAGCCTCAGGACCAAGTTTTTCCAAATACAGGTTGGCGCGTGCCATTAAATCAGCGAGGGAGCCCTCCGGACTGTCAAAGGCAGCGCGATTTTCTTTTAGGGTAAACAGGGTAAAACCGGGGAGGGCTTCGCGTGTAAAATCCATTAACTCCCGACAAAACCGCCAGTCAACCTGCTGCCCTGACCCGGTTGGATCAAACGCAATGCTGCCTGAAACGTTGGTTGTGTCCACTCCTTTCTTAATTATCCATTCGGCCAATGGCTTCAGGATTAAAGTAGGACTTGTTTCAGTGGCCTTTCCGGCAAAATGCAGACCGATAAAATCCAGATAAATCCCCTCCAGTAAGAGCGGGAGGTCTTCCGGATTCCAGGCATCGGGCAATATCCATTCAAGGCCTTCTGCTCCAAACTGCAAGGCTTCCAATGCCTGCGCATTGGCGCTTGCTGCGGATGCAGTTGCAAGCCGTTCGCACAATTGCCAGGATTGTGTACCGGCTATTAAAGGAAGCACTGGTGGCGCGTCATCCGGGTGGGCAAAAGGGATTGCCGGCAGGCCCGACGGACTTACTTTATACAATTCCTCAATCGGCTTACCCTTCAGGTCTTTGCGAATTTTATCCAGCCATTCCTCTTTTCCTACCTCCGGAAAATCTGCGAAATATTGATCCTTGAAATCCATTAAAACGATGCGTATGTATTTGTCAATAGCGGGCAACTACCTCTCAACAGAAGCCCGCATGGAATTTTATGTAAAAGTAAGAACTTGTTGTTGAATGCAGTGCTCCTTGCAGTGATTCCATTCAGATTGCTGAAATTTATACCGGTTCGGGATTTTGGGGCATCTACTAAAACTTCGACAAGCACACACAAAATCCGTATTCCCGGGCTTTTCAATAGACTTTTTTACCGATTCTGCTCATCTATTTCCGACCGGGCCGAAATTTTCCCTGAATCGGGGGAAAACGGGGTGATTTTTTTCATTCAGACAAAACCTTTTTTCCGACAAGCTGTTATATTTGCACTCACTTAGAATAAATCTAAATAAAAACGCAGCAGCAGTTTTATGGAACGTCGGTTAATATACCTGGATAACAATTCCACGACCCCTTGTGATCCGCGCGTGGTGGATGCCATGGTGCCTTACTTTTATGAAAAACACGGCAATGCCGCAAGCCGCAGCCACCATTTTGGATGGGAAGCAGAGGATGCAGTGGACTATGCCCGCGAGCAGGTAGCCAAACTGATTGGCGCCGATGAGAAGGAAATTATTTTCACTTCCGGTGCTACTGAAAGTGACAACCTGGCTGTTAAGGGTGTATTTGAAATGTATGCCAAGAAAGGCAACCACATTATCACGGCGGAAACCGAGCACAAAGCCATTTTGGATGCCTGCAAGCACATTGAAAAAATGGGCGGAGAGGTTACTTACCTGAAAGTACAGGAAGATGGCCTTGTTAGTCTTTCTGATTTGGAGGCTGCCATCAAGCCAAATACCATCTTGGTTTCTTTGATGTGGGCTAATAACGAAACAGGTGTGATCCAGCCGATGCGCGAAATTGCACAGATTTGTGAAAAGCACGGCGTACTGTTTCACAGCGATGCTACACAGGCAGTGGGTAAGATCCCAACTTTGCCACGTGAAATTGGCATTCACCTGATGTCTTTTACTGCACATAAAATGTACGGCCCCAAAGGAGTTGGCGCCCTGTATGTGAGCCGCAAAAGTCCGCGTGTCAAGGTAACTGCCCAGATTGATGGGGGAGGCCATGAACGGGGTATGCGCTCCGGTACACTGAACGTACCCGGGATTGTAGGCTTCGGAAAAGCAGCGGAGTTGGCTCGCCTGGAAATGGCTCAGGATGCAGAGCGCATCAGCAAACTGCGCGATAAACTCGAAGCAAAACTTACCGAACTCGAAGAAACAAAGGTAAACGGCAACATCAACAGCCGCATGCCTCATGTGAGCAATATTTCGTTCAAGCACGTAGAAGGTGAGGGCCTGATGATGACCTTCAACCAGCAGGTTGCAGTGTCTTCCGGATCTGCTTGTACCTCTGCTTCCCTGGAACCTTCTTATGTATTGGTATCCATGGGACTCGGAGACGATCTCGCACACTCTTCCATCCGATTCTCACTGGGCCGTTTTACTCAGGAAGAGGAAGTAGATCAGGCAATCGAAGCCGTTGCAAAAGGTGTAAACCACATGCGCGACCTCAGCCCGATCTGGGAAATGTATAAAGAGGGTGTTGACCTTACCAAAATCGAATGGTCAGCCCACTAAGAGCCTTCCGCACACATTTATTTGTAAAAACTTATACCACTATACGATATGGCTTACAGCAATAAAGTACTCGACCACTTCACCAACCCACGCAACGTTGGCTCATTGGATAAAGATGCCAAAAATGTAGGAACAGGCCTGGTAGGTGCTCCTGAATGTGGAGACGTAATGCGTCTTCAGATTGAAGTAGATGAAGCGACCGGTGTTATCCGTGATGCAAAGTTCAAAACCTTTGGTTGTGGTTCAGCCATTGCATCTTCTTCACTGGCAACAGAATGGCTGAAAGGCAAAAAACTGGATGAGGCAATCGCCATCGACAACATGGAAATTGTTGAAGAACTGGCTCTTCCTCCGGTAAAAATCCACTGTTCTGTTTTGGCCGAAGATGCCATCAAGGCAGCAATTAAAGATTACCAGCAAAAAAACGGTGTGGTTGTTGACAGTGCCGCAGAAAGCACGCAGGCTTAAGCCCACCCAAAATGATAAAAGACACCATGATTTTCGTAGCAGACAGCGCCAAAGAAAAAATTGAAGAAATCCGTCAATCCGAAGCAATCGGGGAGGACTTTTTCATTCGCGTGAGCGTCACCTCCGGTGGCTGCTCCGGCCTCTCCTACAAACTGGATTTTGACAATGAGTCCACGCCCAACGATCAGGTTTTTGAAGACAATGGGGAAAAGGTTGTAACCGACCTCAAGAGTTTCCTGTACTTGTTCAACACCACCCTGGAGTTTTCTGGTGGGCTCAATGGCAAAGGCTTTTATTTCAACAACCCCAACGCAGCGCGAACCTGTAGCTGTGGGGAAAGTTTTGCGGTATAGCAGAACTAGTTGAACCTGATAAAAAAACCGGATAGCGAGTTGTCGCTATCCGGTTTTTTTATTTATCCCACCAAAAAAGTCAGGAGACATTCTGTTTGGGACAGAATGCCTCCTGAAGGGAATAAAAGTCAATAACAATTGGGTTCGGAATGGCCCAGAGAGGCCGGGCACGGGAAACGTTTGGGACATTCCCCGGCCTGGTCGGATTCTCTTTTTAGTCGAGGGCCAGGATTTTTCCAGAGGCAACCGGCCTGCCGTCAGCGACAATTCGGAAGATATGTACTCCGGAAGAAGGAACCTGGGATTTAAACAATCGGAATGTGGGATTGGGGTAATATTGATTAAAAAGCAATCGGCCTTGGATATCATACACTTCGAGTAGGTACTGCGAAGCGTTGATGCCAGTAATTTCGAATTGTGTACTTTCTACAAACGGATTCGGTGAAATGTTCACGTCGGCAGTAGGGATGTAAATCTTTTCCGTGTTCACTACGAGGAAGCTATCCCGCTCACAAATTGTGTGGAACACTTCGTTAGTTACAACAGGTGCATTGAAATCAAAATAGATCGCTGCAGTGTTGATCAACTCGGTGTTGCAAGGGATTTCGTCCTCAATTTGCGACACACGGAAGGATACAAACCCTTCGCCTTCGTCTGGGATTAAGTTGGCGTTGTTGATGGTAAATTGGACAATACCATCGCCATACACCTGAAATTCGTAGGGATGACTGGAAGCACCAGGATAGACCGTTGTTGGATCAAGGAATTGCGACAAGGTATCTCGCACAATTACCTGATCAACGGTTTCTGATCCGGTGTTCCGGAAGTAGATTAAATAGTCCAAATCGGTTTGTGGACTGATGTAATGGGGTACATCATAGCCTTTGGGATGGCCTCGTTTGAAATATATTGAATTGAAATCGGTTTCATAACTTTCCTGACAATCGGATGCAACAAAGGCATCTTGCTCATCATCCGGGAACATGGTGTAAAAGCCGGTGGAGTAGGTACCGGCAGTATCTGTACCACAGCCCTCTACTGCGGCCGTTGGATAACTCAAGCCTGGATATCCGGTGCTTTGCTCAGCTATCAGTCGGTATGTTTTTCCATTTCCATTAGTCTCAAACACAACTTGTTCTTCATTGGAATCCAGTATAATCTGGTTATCACCTGGATCAGATAGCATTATTATATCCTCAGCAATGACATAGTTTATTGTATTTGTCATGTCACCACTACCCTTATTCCTCAATATTAATCGAACCATTCCATTCTCACACGTGGCATCGGCTTCAATTATCGAGCCGTCCCAACTTGGATCGACTACACAGAATGAGTCCGGATAAATATGTGCAGTAGCGCAGTAGGTATCCCCAGCATTGGATTCACAATCCAAAAATGCATCAATTGTAAATCGTTTGCACTCGCCAGGCTGTATGGTGCCAACATTGAAGGTATACAGTGAGTCAACTACACTGACAGGAACGATGGAGCTTCCTGTAACCATGAGGGCATTATCAAAAATGACTTCGACCCGTGTATTCTCAGAGGGTATAACACCTGAATTGGCATCACCGTACCAGATAAAAATATTTACAACTGTAAAATAGGTAATAATTTCCACCCATTTCGGGGGCAGTCAATAACACCACGAACAGGAACCTGTACTTCCAGCGTATCGTAGAAATCAAGTAAACTCAGTTGAGTTACCTGAATCACAGGAGTACCAGTAATTATTCGGGAATAAAATGCTCAAATCGTACGAGCCCGTATCAACCCGAAATGTGAACTCGCCAAATTCATCACTTATAAAATATCTGGAAAAGGTTGGATTATCCAGCTTCAAACCCCAATTCCGCAAATTAGGCTCTCCGGGATCCTGTATGCAGTTATCATTGAAATCGTGAAAAACATTTCCTTTAACATAGTTGGTATAAATGACACCTGTTGATCCGATATATACCAAATAAGGATTTGTTTCATTGCTTGTTACAAACGGAGATGTTGAGCCCGCTGCTGTGACGCCACCATCTTCTGTTGCAACCAGGTCAAAGGCAACATCTACACCACCCCGGCCAATATTCTCGTGCCAAATCTCATTTCCGGCACCATCCATACGAAGCACATAAAGAAAATCCAGACAATTTACCTCTGACTTTACAGCGGCAAAATATCCTGAATTCCGATCAGATACCAAGCCATAAAACTCGGACTGATCAAATGTCTTGATCCAAAGGGGAATATCGTTACCATCGCCATCGATCTTCATAATAAGACCATTGGTTCCTCCTTGGCTCGCTGGGGTAGATCCCGCTAAAACAAAACCACCATCTGCAGTGGCAACTACATCCCTGCCTTTATCATTTGGAGCACTGAGAATGCCGTAATTGTTTTCCCAAATCGGCTCACCGTCAGAATCCAAGCGAAGCACATGGAAATACGTGAACGGATTATCAAAGTTTTCGCCTACCAACAGGATGTCTCCATTGTCGGCAATGGCAATTGCATTGGCACGCTCATCTCTGTCGGGCATGCCATATGTCTTTAGCCACATCTGATTCCCTTCAGAATCCGTGCGGAGCAGGAGTACATCATCGTGATCACCGAGGTCGCGAAAGCCGCAAACAAGATAACCTCCATCTGCTAAGATGTGCAAGTCCAGGCCTTCTTCATCAAAATCGAGAGAGCCCAGGTTCTTATTCCAGATAACTTCACCTGCAGAATTTGTTTTGGCAAGCAGGACATTGCGCACAAGTCCGGAACTGCCTAATACATTTACAGCCCCTGCAATTACATAGGAAGTGTCGTCCGTTACGTGAATTGAATTTCCAAACTCTACACCTGACCCAAGTTGAAGAGGCTTACTCCATTGCAAATAACCATCCCGGTCAACCTTAATCAACAAGGTCTTTTCTCCACCATTATAAAAACCAGTCATCACATATCCTTGATCGGGTGTGATGGCTACGGCGCTTGCCTCATCATTTCCCAAACCAGGATACACACGTTCCCAACCCTGGCCGGCAAGGGTGCCAGTCAAGAGCAAAAAAATGAGTGTAATGAGATTCTTATACATGGGTGTTGGATTAATGAGATGTAATCGGTTCGGATTCACGTTACAAAAGTGCATCACAATTTTTCTGAATAAAAAGACAAAAAAACAGATTTGTTGAGTCGTTTTGTTGCACATATTCATATTTTTTTTAAATATTTGCAAATAGATTTTTTTCATAAAACCCTGTTTTATAATTATTTACACAAATAACAACAAAAACACGGTTTGTGCGTTTATTTAAATATTTGTTGAACGCATAATCATTTTTTTAATGCAAAAAAGCATTCTGCTTGAAGTTGTGCGCTCTCTTGATAAAAAGGAGATGCGCAGTTTGAACAAATGGTTGCGTTCTCCTGCACACAATCAACGGGAAGACGTACTCCTTCTATTTGATTATTTGCAACAGGCTTTGACAAAATCCGACAAGGCCATGGAAAAAGAGCGGGCCTGGCCGCATGTGTATCCAGGAGAGCCCTACGACGACGCCCGCTTCCGACAGGTCATGTACTTCCTTGGCAAAGCCGTCGAAGAATTTGTTGCCTTTGAGCACTTCAAAGAAAACGCAGTACAATACCACCTTTCCCTTGCATCCATTTACCGGCAACGCAAACTGGAGAAAGCCTACAAACAAGCACTCCGGCTAAGCGGCTCCAACCTGGAAAACCAGCCCCTTCGAAATTCGTATTACCTCCTACAGCGGTATTTTCTGGAATCGGAGGAGAATGATTATTTGAGCGGCATCACCCAAAGCGCCATGGTAAACCTTCAGGAAACTGTGGACGCATTGGAGAAATGGTTTATCGCCGAAAAAATACGCTCCAGCCTGAGCATGCTGGCACACCATACGGTTTACCAAAAAGCGCAATACGATCATGGGATGCTCGATGAAACCCTGGAATATGTGCGCCAAAAGGAATTGTTGGATGTGCCCGCAATTGCCGTCTACTATTATGCATATCTGGCCATTACCAATCCAGACGAAGAATCCTACTTTGACCAGTTTGAAAAGCAACTGTACAATGTAGAACAAGGCTTCGACCGCTCGGAATTCAGGAGTCTGTACCTGGCAGCAATCAATTACTGCGTACCAAAAATTAACCAGGGAAGGCAGGATTTTGCCCGAAGGGCATTTGAACTCTACAAACAGGGCCTGGAGAAAGACGTACTGCTTGAGAACAATCAACTCTCAAGATACACCTTTATTAATATAGTAGGTAGCGCCTTGCGACTAAAAGAATATGCCTGGGCCACACACTTTATCGAAACCAACCAAAAATACCTGGAAGAAAAACAACGAAAAAGCCTGGTCCACTTCAACCTCTCCCGACTCTATTATGAAAAAGGGGACTACGACGAAGCACAGAAAATGCTCCTGGATTTTGAATACGATGAAATGCACTTAAATATCATCGCCAAGACCATGCTCCTCAAAATCTATTACGAACAGGTAGAACTCGATGCCTTCGAATCCCTGCTAGAAAGTATGCGCATTTACCTGCAACGCAAAGAAGCACTCGACCCCGCCCGCAAAACAGCCTACAAAAACATGATCAGCCTAATGCGGAAAATGCTCAACCACAACCCATACTCCAAAGCCCAAACCGAGCGATTGCGGGAACAAATAAACCAAACCCAACCCCTCATGGAACGAGACTGGTTGTTGCGGCAGCTCGAATAGTTGAGGTTGTTGAGGTTGTTGATTTGTTGATGCGCCCTTCGGGCTTGGATGATAAGTTGATGTTTATTCGGCCCTGCGGGCCTTGTTTATTCGGGACGCTGCGCTTTCCCTTGTTTATATAGAAGTGGTAAGTTGTAAGTGGCAAGTAATAAGTTGATATGTAACATGTCAAAAATGTACT
>JAWKLR010000038.1:0-37200 GCA_041392625.1 Saprospiraceae bacterium
ACCTTGGCACAGGCTTTTGCAAAAATGGACATGAAACCCAGTTTGATACCGTATTTAGCAACAAATGCATCCTGGTATTTTTTCCGAAGTTCCATTACGCCGCTCATATCCACTTCGTTAAAGGTGGTGAGCATGGCAGTATTGTTCTTGGCGCTAACGAGACGCTTCGCAATAGTACGGCGCATTCTGGAAAGGCGCTGCCGGTTTTCATCGCGGGAAAAATTTGCCTGATTGACCGGAGCAGGAGCCTGGGCCTGCGGCGCAGGCGCATCCTGTTTAGGTGCCTGAGGACTAGGAGCAGGGCTGGAAGCCGCTTTTTGCGCATCTTCCTTGGTTATGCGCCCGCCAACGCCAGTGCCCTGAACATTTTTGGAGTCAACACCCGCTTCTGAAAGGATTTTTCCTGCAGCCGGAGAAGGGTGCCCGGATGCATAGCCGGATTCATTTGCTGTATTTTCAGCCGTTTGTTTAGCCGGGGCTTCGGGCGCACTGGCTTCAGGTGCCTTGGGTGCAGCGGGTTCTGCTGCGGCATCGGTATCAATTTTTGCAAAAACTGCTCCTACATCGAGGTCATCTCCTTCCTGGGCGACCCAGGTAAGTTTGCCTGCTGAATCTGCGGAAAGTTCCTGATTGGCTTTCTCTGTTTCCAGTTCACACAACGGCTCATCCATTTCCACAAGATCACCGTCTTGTTTAAGCCATTTTGAAAAAGTTACGGTGGTGATGGATTCACCCAAATTTGGGATGGTGAGTTCTACTACAGGCATAGTTTTATAAATAAAAAATGGTTGTGTGAAAGCAGGGCAGACCATGCAAAAATGTGCCGCGCAAAAGTAGGAGTTTTTTTAAAATGCAATGGGCTTGTGAATCAATTTCTAATCATCCATCCGGAGTTTTTCCATCAATTCATTGAGTTGTTTTGCCTCATCGTGCTGCAATGCGGCAGTATGCGGGGTATTGTATTCCCACTCCCGGTCGATTGCGGAAAGCAAATCCATTCCGGCAGGGGTGAGTTCAATGCTTCGTTCTCTCCGGTCGCGCTCTGAAGCCAATCGTTTCATGTAGCCTTTTTGCTCCAGACGATCAATAATCCGGGTCGTGTTTGAGTTTTTTTCCAACATGCGTTTGGTTATCTCCTTCACGCAAATGGAATTGGGGTGTTGTCCGCGAACTATGCGCATTACATTATATTGTTCCATCGTCAGTCCAAACGGCTTCAGTCGTTGTTTGATGCGCAACTTTAGCCAGGATGCTGTAAACAGGATATTCAGATGTGCTTTGTGGACCTCGCTAAGAAACTTGGTCGTTTTAATTTCGTCTTCCAGTCGCATGCCGTTCGCAGGTAGTTAATTATACTTTTTAACAATGTTGACTCTATTCGGTTTTGAGTTTTTTGCAAAATGATCGAAAAGAGTGCGTCTATCAGGGTTTCTTTGGCTCGAATTTCAAAATTTTGGGCAGCCCTTTTTTTGCCTCACTGCTGATAAATAAATTGCCAGCCGGGTCAAAACAAATCCCTTCCGGTTGGGGTAAAAGTTCCTTGGAAATTCGGGTAGCATATTTGATTGCTCCGGAATTGTAATCCAGGACTACCAAGCGTTTTTTGGCTGATGATAAAACATATACATCCTGGGTTAAGGGATGAATGGCAACTCCCGATGGGCTGAGGTAATTGGGTTTGTCTTCCGGTCCGTCCGGAACCAGTTTGTTTACTTCATTGGGGTCTATCCGATAAACGGGCTCAGAAAGCAATTTTTGTTTGTTCAAGTCAAATCCCATAATGCAGCGCACCGTATCGCTTACCGGATCCTGTTTGAGGGCAATGAGGAGCAACTGCCGGGCTGAGTCGTATCCAAGCCTTAATATCCGACCTTCGACAGGCCTGTACTATCAGTTGCACTCGGGTTTTTGTATCCCAGCCTGTTATTTTGAATGGGTGGCGTCGCTTTTATAGAAATGAAATGGCATCGCCAACAAGTTCTATGCCCTCAAAATCACCTTTGGACCGAAACCCCGAAGGCTTCCTGAACCTCGCCTGATTTAATATCAATAAAATAAATTTCTTCGCCCGCACGGAGAGCAAGCTGATTTGCCTGCACAGGCTCAATGCACTGATTTCTTTCGCATCGGGTGAGCATCCACATTCCAAATTATTAACGGGGGCTTCCAGTTGTGGTGGTGCGCTTGTCGTTAATCAATTGTGAGTCTGGCGCACTCACTCTGGTGTAGTCGCTTCGGGTTGATTGCAAACACCTGAAAGCAGAACAAACAGGGCCAGCAAGGCATGCACAACCCGGAAAAGAGATAATTTATTATAGTGGATAAATATCAGTGTACCAGAAGATGCCGTTTTCTAACGGCAATAAGGCCATTCAGGTACATGCTATCATCAGAAAAAAACCATCGACATTTTTTACTACCAGATCCAACTACCTTGAACTGCGGCTCCGGACAATGTGGTTGTCGATCCAATGGTAGTTGCCTCCGCGGGGTTTGCCGAACAGGATTCCGTGGTATTTAAAACCATGCTTCTTGAGCCATGCTTCTAACTTCCCGGTGTTCTTCGGTTCGGCTGGTAAAGAAGTAACACATGACCTTGTTCATACCACTTATTCAACATGGTCAGGGCATCCGGATAAGGTAGGGATTTGCTCCCATGCGTTCGGGTTCTTCGTTTGGAACATCATCGCAGATTGTTCTGTCTATGTCTATCAGGAAATTACGCATGTTCTCCAGATGGGGCTCATACGTTCTCCCTTTTCATTGTAGATGTCTTTGAGCGGGGTTTTGGTAGATCCTAAGTCAGCCATATTATTTTAGTAGATTTTGCTGAGAAAGTTAGTGCCTTGGCAGGTAAATGCAAGGCTATTTTTTAGTGTATTTGGGATTTTGGTCTTTTGGGCAAGAGAATGTGCCGGGCCAAAGCATGTCAATTGTTTTTGGCAATGTATTCCTAAATACATCAATGTGTCAATCCCGATCGTAATCCAGGTAAACATCCGGGGTACGCCTTGAGACCTAAGGCAAACAGTTTGTGTGCTTTTGCTGTTAGGAATTACTTTGAATTTTCCACAGGGTAGGGCAGAGGCACTGTTTTTAACTTCAAGAATCATTGTCCTAAAGGTTCGGTCACTCATGTCGTGCAATTTCCCAGGGCTTTTCAGTTTTTGGGTAAATTGTTCGGCATTGCTTGCAGTTCGGTGGTTATGATCAGGTAAATCCGCTTGGTTTTGGAATAGGCTTTCAGGATGTCAAAAAGGATGCCCGAATTCGATCGCCGCCCCCTCCATTATCGCGCAGATCAACAACTAGTTGTTTTTTGCTCAAACTGCTTTTGAGTGAGGCATAAATGTTTCGCATCAGACAAGGTTGATAAAAGGAATTGAAACTGCCAACCTTGATGTAGGTGATGTCTGACGTGAGTTCCTTTCTGAAGTAATTGGTGTCCGGATGGATTTCGGATGAAAAATTTAACTGACTGGGGTCTTTCTGAAATCCAAGGGTCAGAAATATGCCCTCATTGATGCGCTCGGTAAAGGCTACCAGTCGCTTGGTCTTGCTGTTGCCACCAATTCCGCGCAGGTATCCATTGCCATAGGGAATTAAGGTGTAGATAAGTTCACCCCGTTCCCAACTAGGGCTTTCCGATTTGAGTATAATGGCCTGGTAGGCTTGAGTGTTTTTATTAAAAGCGACTGCAAGCGTAGCAAAACCTGATCGAAAGTATATTCCTTCTGGTTCATCAAATGGTTTCTTGGAGAGCACTTGTTCCAGGCTATCCAAATCCAACTTGGGCTTTGTGAAAAGTGAATATGCTTCAGATTTTTTAAATACATCCATGGCCTCTTGGTCTTCCCCGACTGCATCGGTGAAACCATTATCGACACCGTATACTTTCATGTGGTTGTCGTTCAGAGGAAGCAGCATGCGGTTGAGTAAAACCAGGCAGGGATAGGCTCTTGTTATTTCTTTGGCTGCTGCCAATTGTGTTTGATAGACTTGTTGATATGCCCTTTTGTTTTGTTTGTAAGCCGGTTTCTTTTTTAGTTGTGAATTCAAAAAATCCACATCTTGTTGGCACGTACAATCCGACTCCTGTGCTTGAACCGGAGAGGTCAGCAATACAAGAAGTAGAATTTGGAAAATCAGTAAAAGTGGTTTCATGCAATTCGGGTTGTTGTGAGCGTTCTTTCAGATGTATGTGTAGAAAAATTCAAGGTGCATGTTCATCCTTATCAATCTGATACCACATGCATTCCTGGTGGTCAGGAAATTCAGTTAAAGCCGGATGCAGGAAGTCCCCTTTTTTAGTCATTCCTATTTTTTGCATCACATGCTCTGAGCGGGTATTTCTTTTGGTACAAACTGAAACAATGTGGTTTAACTTGAGGTCATTAAATGCGAAATCAAGGCATCTGTTTGCGCCCTCTGTGGCAAACCCTTTTCCCCAGGCTGTCTGTTTAAGACGCCAGCCGATATCCGTTGCGGGAGTGAACGTAGCGGGGTAATCCTGGTAGGCCAATCCAATAAAACCAATGAACGTTTCGGATTCAAGCACATCGGTTGCGAAATAACAATATCCCCGTTCGTTGAAATGCGTTCGGAATTTTAAAAGGCTTGCTTCACTTTGTGCATAACTGAGTGTGTATGGAAAATGCTCCATCACATCCGGGTCGGCATTGAGTGCGGCAAACTCCGGAAGGTCGGCCTCAACCCAATTTCGGAACCCCAGTCGTTCGGATTCAAAAAGGTACTTTTTGCTCATTTCCCTGGCGTTAAAATTGGGTGAATAAACCTTGGTGTGCTCCATTATTTAGTTCCGAATTAAACACTTTCCCAATTGCTTCGATATGCTTCCAACAAAGCTGCATTGTCTTTGTCGAGCAAACCAGGCGACATGTATACCGACTGTAAGTCATCCAGGTAACTAATCCCAATGATACTCTTATCTAAGGTGATGGTATACCGCATGGTTGAGCCAAATTGCTCGGATCGGATATTTGAATCCGGAACGTTGAACTGCTCTTTTATGAATGCGACAAATACTGCCTGCATCTCTTCTTTCACCGGAGAAAGTGAATATGATTTTTCATTGAAAAAATGCCCCTCCCAGTTTGGTAAAGGGTTCAATATCCGTTTTTCCAGTGTCTGCGTCCCATCCGTATTTTGTTTCCAGGAAAAAAAGCGCAAGAGCCAGTCTGATTTTGCAAAAAATGGTTCGTCAAGTCGGGTTTCTGTTCGATCAAATGGGATGGTGTACACTTGATCTGTCTTAAAATTATATACGACCAACGCATAGGTGCCTCGCTCCATGGTATTGCTAGCCATAAACACAATTTGCTCCTTATCCGGTGAGAACCCCAGGACTGTTTCTGCGTAAAAATCTTGCGTGCGTCCACTGAATAACTCGAAGGTAGATAGGCTGAGTTCCTGAACATCCAGGACGATAGATTTATTTATGAGCAAATACCTGCCGCCATCCAATTGGCAGTCAAACCCTGTGTCATTTGAGGAGTATAATTCCATTTTTTCGCCTGGCTGACCGTCTTCGCTGTCCAGCCATTGCATGCTCACAAAACTTGAGTTGCCTTCGTTTACAGGCTTCAACAGCAGGCTGTCATTTTCTTCGGTAATCAGGTAGAGCGCGAGGCTGCCTGCGAGCAGTGCTGGTCTGGGAGCATCCTTCAGGTGGTAGACTTTCCACAAGCCTTTTACCCCGGTGTTTTCCTCCAGCGCTTGTGGAAAGGAAATGGTTTGTCCGTGATGAAGTACGCTATAATAGGATCGGGAATCGTTGACTTTTCGGGCTGTATTCAAATCATAGCGACTACTGTACATGGTTGTTCGCTTGATGGAAAATGGGGGGTAGTCAAAAGTCTCTGAATTGCTTTTGCCCCGACGGGTACAAAAACTGAGGCAGAATGCTACAACAAGCAGGAGTACAAGTATGGCTAGGATAGTTCCTGTTTTCATTATTTGGTATTCTAGTAAAGATTTCAATCGAAAGGTGAGCCAAAATACACTGTAGTTTTCCACGTTCCTGCTTCCATTTTCTGTGTGACCTTGGAAATAAATGCCGGCCCGGAAAAACGCTTGCCGAGCTCTTTTACGTCAATCCAGTCTCCTGGTTTGACATACGTTCCTTGCAACACAACCAAACCACTAGGTTTGGAACTTTTTTGTTTTTTAGAATCACCCGGATCCAGCGATACTGCTGTGCGGAATTCAAAGATGTCATTCCCAAATGTACAGGAGATGGCAGCTTGTTGAGCGCCAGGCACTTCTTTTACATGGATCGTATTGTCGTCCACCAACACGACGAGCCCATTGGCTTCTGCGCGTTCCAGCAAGAAATCCCAATCGCTGGTCTGGTTTTGAAGGAGCTCATTTACGATGGAGTTTGTGGCTTGTACATCCGGAATCAATTGGTACTCCTGAATGATGTTGCTCAGGATAGCACTGTCGGACAATTTAGTGTAGCGTGCGTTTTTGGGAGTGGTATCCATTTTAAAGGCATTTGCCATGCACTTTATTTGTAATACAGGCGAGCTAAAATCAGTACTTTGGAGGGATTGCTCAACTACAGTCCCTTTGAAGACCGTTTTAATATTGCTTTCGTATCCAAAGAGTACCTCGATCTGAACTCCTAAATCAAACAAATCACTGTTGCTCACAGGAAATGAATTAGTTGTCGGGTCATAGTCCTGAATTTCAATCTGGCAGTAGGGAATTTGGTTGCACCCGTGCTGCATCCAAATGGAAACAACTTCAAATATATCCGGAATGGATACACCGTTGCACCGGATTGAGAAAGAGGGGAGGTCGTAGTTGGGAGTCTTGGCCATGTGTTTAAATTGAAAAAATAGGAAGTATACTAATCATTCATGTGAACATACTCTGAAGTAAAAAGCCTACATCTTTTCTACTTCTACAAACCGGTCTTTTTTGATAATAAAAGTCTTTCCGTCAACAGTGATGCTTTCTCCTTCATTGAGTTCCATTAAATGAAATAAGTCTTCTTCCATCAAATGCACAGAGCCTTTTGTACGCCTTGCGATATTAAGGTATTGCGCGTTGACATTGCCATAGGATCCACAGAGGATAATCCGAATTGGCTTTTTGATTTGTTTTAATAATTCAAAGTCTCTAACAGGCGAGTTGTTGTCAACAATTAGGATGTTTTCTTTGCAATCCGGACAAAGTTCGAGGCCTTTAATGAGTGCTTCCAGGTCATTTTCTGGCAGGTCACCACCGCTGCCATTCATCATACATTGCGTTGCGAGCATTTCAACCTCATCATATTCTTTTGATCGCGTTTCAAAAATCCCCCCGGTGCTGCCAATTTTTTTGTCCACATCCATCGTGGTATTTCCATCATTAAAAAAAACGAATTGGTTTATTTTGTCCTCAATGGTATTCAATTTTAGCCATAAAAAAAGTTGCGAAGCGTAAGGGCTCATGCTGCCTGTTAAATCTGATACAACAAGCATTTCAGTCCAGTCATTTCTGTCCAAAACAGCTTCAACAACAAAGTCTTTAAATGCGGTATCCAATTGAATAGCAGTGAAATCAATTTCTTCAATTTCCAGAATGATCTCAAAACCATGGAATAGGCTTTTGGCTTCTTCTTGGCTGTTACATTGGGTTTGTTTAACCAATTCAATGGGAATTGTTGGTGACAAGCCGCTCAGATCCAAAAAATCTTGGATTCTGGATAGATTCAATTGTTTAAAGTCTTTTCCTTTTGGAAAATCGGAGTAATATAACTTGATCGACTTGATCTCGCCGAATCCAATTAATGCAACGTCGAATACGTTAATGATTTCGGCTCCCCCATAATCCACATGCAATTGAATGTTCAGTTGATTGGATTCCGGTTTTTGGGGCGTAAAAGACCGCACCTCAGAGTGGGTAGTCTTGACGTCAGCCGCTGATTGGGCCTGGATATAGCATACGGTAGAGAGTAGGACAAAGAATAGAAGTATCAATCGGTTCATGGTTTCTTGTTTTTTGAGTGTAAAACTCAAATATAATCCAGTTGAGTTACAAGATAAAGCGAAGCGTGTTGTTTTTTGCTGTTTATTTGTAACTGAACTACAAGCCCAGTTGCCACGCACTTTTCCCCGGTAGAATAGTTTCGTTCTGTATAATTTGTCGAATTTTGCGCCAGCAGAAAAATTCATGGAGTACACTACTAAAATCGGAACGGACATAGAGGAGGCTGCATACTGGCTTTCAAAAGGAGCATGTGTCGCCATTCCAACGGAAACCGTGTATGGCCTGGCCGCAAATGCATTGGAGCCAGAGGCTGTGTTGCGTATTTTTGAAACGAAAAACCGACCACATTTTGACCCCTTGATCATTCATGTCGCAGATACAGCGCGAGTTTCTGATTTTAGCCTGGAAATACCAGAACAAATCTGCCGTTTGATGGATGCATTTTGGCCCGGGCCACTTACCGTATTGCTTGAGCGCAATGAGATCGTGCCGGATTTAGTTTGTTCCGGTTTGCCGCGTGCTGCCTTTCGGGCACCTGCCCACCCCTTAGCCCAGGACCTGCTCAGAAATCTGCCGTTCCCGCTTGCAGCACCAAGTGCAAATCCGTTTGGGTACATTAGTCCCACCACCGCACAGCATGTCGCCGATCAGTTGGGTGGCCGCATCCCCTATATTTTGGATGGGGGCGCTTGCGGGATTGGTTTGGAGTCCACCATCGTAGGGATGGAGGCAGATGGTCTGCACGTATACCGCCTGGGAGGGACACCATTGGAAACCCTGGAAGCAGTTGTTGGTCCTTTAGTAGAGTCTGTTGCCCAAAACAGCAACCCCTCGGCACCCGGGATGTTGAGCACACACTATGCACCGAGAAAAAAGTTGCTGCTTGCCGACTTTGATCGCATACCAGCAGAAAATCGGTTGGGGGTACTTCAATTCGATGGGGGCAGTCAATTTTTTAAAGATGATCAGCGGGTTGTTGCCAGAGTATTGTTGTCAGAAACCGGTGACCTGAAAGAGGCGGCCCAAACCCTTTTTGCACAATTGCGCTCCTTGGATTCCTCTGAGGCAGATGTCTTGGTTGCCGAAAAATGCCCGGATGAATTTTTGGGAAAGGCAATTAACGACCGATTGAAACGTGCTGCGGTTTAATTCGGGGGGGGTATGGTTTGGGGCAACTTCATTACCTTTGCGGCGAAATGAGCGAATCAACTACAGAACATAAGCAACCAGTTGCGGTGCCTGCTGCTGAGCTGCCGCCAAAAAAAATGGTGCAGCTTTTCCCCAATTACATCCGCACGATGGCGGCTCTGGCTGTTGTGCAAATGCACTGTATTGGAGGGTATCTTTATTGGCTTAGTCCTGAAAAACCCATTGATGCCAATTGGATAACTGCCGACATCTGTTACAGCTGCCTGCGGTGGGCTACCCCGTTCTTTGTGATGTTGAGCGGTAGTTTTATGCTTAGCCCATCCCGAACCGAGCCCACCTGGTTGTTTCTCAAAAAGCGGATTGGACGCATTATGTATCCATTTTTGTTTTTGGTCCGTTATTTATTTGCCCACCAATATCGCGGAAATTTGTACTACATGCGCTGGCCAGACTGGGCAGATGTATGGAATGTGATTGTGTACAAAGATGTGTATTACCATTTGTGGTTTATGCCAATGATTGCAGGGATGTATCTGCTTACTCCTGCCTTTTTGCGGATCTACACCCGACATGCCACGCGCAACGATTTGGAAGTTTTTCTCATAATGGCATTTTCCATAACTGCCCTTCAGCAGTGGCTGCCCAAGTTTTTCTTTATCAAGTACATTGGCTGGCTGGGCTATGTCGGCTTCTATGTTCTTGGCTATTACCTGAGTGCATTCCGTCTGCCCAATAAAAAATGGATTTACGGACTGGCGCTTTTGATGCCTGTGGTTACGGCCATTGGTACCTGGTATCAGTCAAATGCACAACAAGCATACTGGGAACGGATGTACAATTATTTCAGCCCCAATGTGGCGTTTATGACCTTCGCGCTTTTCCTGTTTATGCGCAATTTTGACTGGCCCGCATTTTCCGTCCGGTATCCGCGAATTAACTATGCGGTAAATCGTTTTTCAAAAATTAGTTTTGGAGTATATTTTGTCCATGTCTTGCTGATTGATGTGTTGAAGAACGGGTACCTGGGCATCAAAGTTCACCCCACCTACTTTTTGTCATTCCCGGTGCATTCCTGGTATGGTACCTTCTGCAATTCTGTTTTGTAGCCACGCTTTCTGCCCTGGTAATTCTCGGTCTGGAGCGCATTCCATATGAAAAAATGGGTGATGTAAGGAAAAAAACAGGCGCTCTGACCTGCCTTGCAACAGATACTAAAATAATTCGTGCGATTACTCAAAATCCCGTGCAGTTGCTATGCGGGAATTGCTGGTTTCTGCGTTATACCGTATCTTGGTGTTTATCCATCGCATCCTTCTTTTCGGAGCCTGGATTACTGATCTGTTTTTCTTTTTCCAAAACCAATCAATTTGAAAATGAACAACCTTACCCGAGCACTCATCCTGTTTATTCTGGTCGGAAGTGGGCTTTTTGCATGCAAAAAAGTCGTTAAAAACGAGGCCTATTACGAGACCGTTTCAAAATACATTTATGCCTTTACCAGCGGCGATATAGGCCAGAGTGACCCGATTCGGGTTCGCTTTGTGGAGTCTGCCGTTTCCGAAGACAAAGTTGGCACCGCTGTAAATGCAGGTGTGTTCTCGATAAGTCCGGCAATTTCAGGAACAACCATCTGGGAGGATCAATTTACCATTCTGTTCACACCGGATGAACCTATGCCGCATGGCAATGAATATGCAGCCATGGTATCCCTTGGGAAACTGTTTAAAAAAGTCCCGGCTGAAGTCGCGTCCTTTGCTTTTGACTTTAAGGTTCGTGCCCTTTCGTTCGATCTGGCATCAGAAGGGTTGATGGCTGCTGACCTCAGCAACCTCAGCAAACAACAAATAAAAGGCACCCTGCGTACCAGTGATCCTGTTGACGGGAAGGCCGTCGAACAGGTGCTCAGTGCCAAACAAGGGGTTAAGCAACTTGCTATTAAATGGTCGCACAGCGATGATGGGCGCGACCACCATTACGTAGTTGAGGGCGTGGAACGAACCCAGACGGAATCCAAAGTATTGCTTGAGTGGTCTGGAAGCCCATTGGGTGTAGAAAAGAAAGGGTCCGACGAACTGTTTGTACCTGCACTGGGTGACTTTTATGTGCTGGATGCACGGGTTGTACAGGAAGAGGAACAATACGTACGCATCAATTTTTCCGACCCCATTCTTGCCGAGCAGGATTTGTCCGGTTTGGTGCGGATTTTGGAGTTTGATGGAAATTTGAAGTTTGTAATTGACCGCAACACGATTCGGGTGTATCCAAGCCAACGGATTGTGGGCGAACACACGTTGCGCGTTGAAGAAGGAGTCAAGAACAGTGCGGGTGCCGGTATGAAAGAGAAAGCAGATTGGACGCTTGAATTTGAAGACATGAAGCCTGGCGTTCGTCTGGTTGGCCGCGGAGCGATTATCCCTAAAAATGAAAAAGGACAGGTCGTCTTTCCTTTTGAGGCAGTTGGGCTCAAAGCCGTGGATGTAGAGGTATTTAAAATTTACAATTCCAGCGTATTGCAATACCTCCAGGTAAATGAACTGGAAGGCGTGCACGAACTGCATCGTGTAGGTAAAATTGTGTTGCAGAAGAAAGTGGACCTCGAATCTATCAATCCAGATGCAAACCCAAATGCCTGGCAGCGATATGCATTAAATTTGAACGATCTCATACAGAAAGACCCCGCTGCGGTGTATCAGGTCCGACTTGCATTCCGGATGGAATATACGGTTCAGGACTGTACAGAGTCTTTTTCAAACCTGGAAGATTTTGCACAAATTGGAACGCGCGATGAAGCCGGCCTGCTCAAAAGTGTCTTTGGTGGCTACCGCGGAATTTACTTTGAAGACAACGGCCAGAACTGGTGGTGGTACGAAGACGATGATGAAAATTCAACCCACTACCAATACAGACATCGGGATAACCCCTGCAAGCGGGAATACTACTGCCAGGATCACTTTACCAGCCGGAATGTATTTGCCAGCGACCTGGGATTGATGGCAAAGCGCGGGGACGATGGGTCAATTTTTGCCGTGGTAACCGACCTGAACACAACGGCACCTCTTGCGAATGTCAACCTGGAATTTTTCAACTACCAGTTGCAACCAATTGGCAAGGCGACAACCGATGCTTCCGGGACGATTACTGTAACCAACCTGCGCGAGCGCCCGTTTGTCATGGTGGCCAAACAGAACGGCCGCTACGGATACCTGCGTATGGCTGATGGAGGAACCTTGTCTCTAAGCCGCTTTGATGTTGCAGGGGTTGAACCGCAAAAGGGCCTGAAAGGGTTTCTCTATGCTGAACGCGGTGTGTGGCGCCCGGGAGATTCGCTCTATCTCAATTTTGTTTTGGAGGATAAAACAGGACTGCTTCCAATTGACCACCCTTTGAGCTTCGAACTTAAAGACCCAAGAGGAACCGTACGGCATCGATATATGACCACCGAATCGGTAAATGGTGTATATGCACTTCATTGTGCCACCAATCCGGATGCACCCACAGGAAACTGGACGGCTACTGTAAAACTGGGTGGAGCACAATTTTCAAAAAACCTGAAAATAGAAACGGTAAAACCCAACAGACTCAAATTAGATCTTGATTTCGGAAAAGATAAATTGACTTCTGAAGATAAAAACCTGAAAGGCAAGTTGACTGTAAACTGGCTGCACGGAGCTCCGGCCCAAAACCTAAAAGCCCAGGTGGAGATGCGCTTGCAAGCCACGCAGACCCAGTTTGCTAATTACCGGGATTTTGTTTTTGACGATCCCGCACGCAGGGTGTACACCGAACCACAGGTATTGTTTGATAGCAAATTAGATGCAGATGGAAAGGCCACGGTGCCTTTTAAGTCGGGCTTTGATGGTGTTGCTGCCGGTATGATGCGTGCGCAGTTCAAGGTGCGGGCATTTGAAGCCGGGGGCGATTTCAGTACCGACAATTTTTCACTGGATTATTATCCCTACCAGCAGTTTATAGGTATTTCAATTCCCACAAATCGGTGGGGATCTAAGGAACTTAACCGGAAAGGCGATCAGGTCCGTTTTGTCTGTGTGGATGCATCCGGCAAACCACTCGCAAATAAAAAACTGGAAGTTGGCATCTATCGCTGTGACTGGCGTTGGTGGTGGGATGAAGACAGGGATGATAATGTAGCGCAATTTAACTCGGCGGATCATTTCAATGCATTGGATCGGGCAACGATCCAGACGGATAGCAGAGGCATTGCCACCTGGAAAGTAAAGCCTTCAGGTTGGGGCCGTTATCTTGTTCGAGCAAGCCTGGGAGAAGGAGAACACGCTACCGGAGATTTCTTCTGGAGTGGCAATCCTGGCCAGGCACAGGATATACAGGGCAGAAATGCGGCTGCCATGTTGCCATTTTCTGTTGATAAAGAAACTTATCAATTGGGTGAAGAAGTGGTCTTGAAAGTCCCCGCCAGTGAAGATGGCCGCATTCTTTTGACGCTGGAAAATGGTACCAAGGTTGTTCAGCATGTATGGTACGAAGCCAAGTCTGGTGACAATACCATTCGGTTTAAAGCAACTGAAGATATGGTACCCACTGTGTATGCGCACATCAGTTTGTTTCAGCCGCATGCACAAACAAAAAACGATCTTCCGATTCGGATGTATGGTGTGATGCCGGTAAATATTGAAAATCAGGCCACCCATTTGAAGCCGGTAATTGCCATGCAGGATGTAATTAAACCCGGTAAGGAATTTACTGTAAATGTTCGGGAGGCATCCGGACTGGCATGCGCATACACCTTGGCAATTGTTGATGAAGGCTTACTTGATTTGACCCGATTTGAAACTCCAGATCCCTGGAATGCATTTTTTGCCCGAGAGGCGCTTGGCGTAAAAACATGGGATATTTACGACTATGTGTTGGGGGCTTACGGAGTGGAGTTGGAGCGCCTTTTAAGTATCGGAGGGGATGCATTCAACCGAAAGGCTCAGAATGCCGCCCAGGTCAATCGGTTTAAACCAGTCGTAAAACACATTGGACCTTTTTATCTTGAAAAAGGGCAAACGGCAAACCATACATTCACAATAGATAATTATGTGGGCAGTGTACGGGTTATGGCAGTCTGTTCTGCGCCAAATTCCGGAGGGAAAGGCGCTTATGGCAGCGCTGAAAAGACCTGTCCGGTAAGGCAACCGCTGATGATCATGCCAACACTTCCTCGTGTACTGGGGCCCAACGAAACGCTCAGTCTCCCGGTTGATGTTTTTGCCATGGAATCTAGTGTTAAAAATGCCACGGTACGTGTGACTGAAACCAGTGGTCTGGTTTCAGTTTCCCAAAACAGCAAGCGCCTGAAGTTTGAAAAACCTGGTCAGCAGTTGACGTATTTTGATTTAAAAGTTGGCAAGCAAACGGGTGTAGCCAGGTTCCAAATTACTGCGGAAGGAAATGGTGAAAAAACCAGTAGCAGCATAGAGTTGATGGTTCGAAATCCCAATCCGGTAGTTACAAAAGTCCTGGCAGAGGCTTTGGAGCCTGGCAAGTCATGGACTGCTACATTTGATCCCGAGGCGTACTCGGAAATGGAAGCAGTGCAGGTGGAGGTCAGTGCTCTGCCGCCCATCAATATGAGCCGACACATGGATTACCTGCTGCGGTATCCACATGGTTGTGTTGAGCAGACCACATCAGCGGCTTTCCCGCAGTTGTTTGCATCCCTGATCGCGCCTATTAATGAATCAAATGCAAAACGGATAGACCGGAATATAAAAGCAGCTATCGAGAAAATGGAGCAGTTTCAAAACACCCAGGGAGGATTTAGCTACTGGCCCGGAGGGAACGGTGTAGCCGATTGGGGAACGTGCTATGCTGGTCACTTTCTGTTGGAAGCCCAACGCAAAGGATATAAGGTGCCACCACAGTTGATTAACCGGTGGGTAGGCTATCAAACCCGGGTTGCTAAACGATGGCTTTTGGATACACGTACTGAGCATCCCTGGTACTCCTTTGATTCAGACCTTACCCAGGCATATCGGTTGTACACGCTTGCATTGGCTGGCAAACCCGCTTTGGGTGATATGAATCGATTGCGGGAACGCAAAGACTTGTATGCACAGGCGGCATACCTGCTCGCTGCGGCCTATGCGCAGATCGGCAAACCTGAAATTGCCCGGCAATTGAGCAATGAGCAGTGGAAAGCCAATTGGAAATATGCATGGGGTGGAAGTACCTACGGCAGCGACTTGCGGGATGAATCCCTGATGCTGGAAACACTTGTAGCTATTGGGGATACGAAGCGTGCCGAATCCGTTGCGCTGAGCATCTGTAAATCACTGGGCGGCGACCGGCAATGGTACTGGAATACCCAGACGCTGGCAACTGCTCTGCGGGCATTATCGCGTTATGCCGAAAAAGGCAGCGATCAGTATGCGGGCCCTAAATACAGTTACCAAACAGGTTCGAATGGACAGCGGGAAGGTGTGAGTACCCACATGATTTCAACCGTTGATGTAACCGAGACGATTTCCAATAGTGGAAAAATTACAATTTCCAATAAAGATGCGGTACGATTGTATGCCCGGGTTACCCTCAATGGCAGACCACTTGCCGGGAATGAAACCAAAGCAGAAGAACATGTTTCTCTGGCAGTGCGATACACCGATTTGAAAGGGAATCCATTGGATGTATCTTCCATCAAGCAAGGCACTGATTTTGTGGCGGAGGTAACTGTTTCCCGGAAAGACAAGGACGCCTTCCAATTTCCGTTTCAGGATATGGCCCTCAACCAGGTATTTCCTTCTGGCTGGGAGATATTAAATACCCGGATGAACAACGACATTAATAACCAGAAAAGTTCACCTTCTGATTATCAGGATATCCGGGACGACCGGGTGTATACCTACTTCGATATTCCCGGTCAACGCTGGGACTATCGAACCAAAACCTATAAATCAGGAAAAGGAGTTTACCGCATTCAATTAAATGCGGCCTATAAAGGGCGTTATTTCCTCCCCGCAGTTGAAGTCGAGGCTATGTACGATAACCGCGTTTTTGCCAACACCGTTGGTCAATGGGTGGAAGTAATTTGATGTAGCCAGGAGGCTGTTGATTTGTTGATACGCCCTTCGGGCTAGGATGATTTGTTGATGTTTATTCGGCCCTGCGGGCCTTGTTTAATCGGGACGCTACGCTTTCCCTTGTTTATTTGTTTATGTTTTTGGGGCAAATAATGAAGGCAAGGGCAAGCCTTGCCCTACAAACTCCAAATTAAACAAATAAACAGAGCCTCGCAGAGGCGGACTAAACGAATAAACAATATCAACAAATCATCCTAGCCCGAAGGGCGTATCAACAAATCATCACTTCATGACTACTAAAAAAGCAGCCGTCCGGGAGGTGTGGACGGCTGCTTTTAAAGTTTTCCCTTATACAATTCGAGTGGGAAGCCGGTCTTTAAGGGTTTTAATTACCGGCGTGTACCGGTTGCCCACATAGCTGCTACTTTTGGAACCAAGCGAACCATAAGTAGGGAGGCAATTGCAACGTAGAAAATGAGCATAACGGCGGATTTTAATTAAAAAAATAAAGTAAATTCAACCCGACAAACAAATGTTTGGCTGTTTATCCCAAAGATGGTAAAAAAAATGCTGGTTTTCAAAAAAGTAAACAAAAATTGGGGGAAAACCCTGAATTCAACACGCAGTTGATACTAAGATAAATTTAAGGAGGTACTTTGGCGAATTTGCGCTACCTTTGTCCCCGAACAAGCCATTCCTATCGTGCAAACACGTCCAGCTTGACATGTGCCCTTATACCTCAATTTAATCCAAATATGCACATGTGCAACTAGACCTGTTTGCACATTTGTTTTTGACTTGTCCCACTTTCCAAAAGAAGACAAGCATTGACGTACCTAAAATTTGAGACGCAAGCGTCTGAACTCTTAAAAGTCTTTGGCTAATGGTCTACAACAATATTCTTGAAACCATCGGAAAAACGCCCCTGATACGTCTTCACAACGTAGCCGCCCACATTCCAGCAAAAGTTTATGCAAAAATTGAAGCCTTCAATCCTGGTCTCAGCGCCAAGGATCGAATCGCTCTGCATATGATCGAACGCGCGGAACGTATGGGTGATTTGAAACCCGGTGGCACTGTTGTCGACGCAACAATTGGCAATACAGGCTTTAGCCTGGCTATGGTTGCGGCTGTTAAAGGATACCGCTGTGTCCTGACAGTAACGGATAAAATTTCAGAAGATAAATTGAATAACCTGAAAGCAATGGGTGCTGAAGTGCACCTCTGCCCAAAGGATGCAAAGCCCGATGATCCACGTTCGTACTACCGCCGGGCCGAGCAACTTGCAAAGGAAATCCCTGGAAGCTTTTTATGTCAATCAAAACTTCAACACCGATAACAGGGAAGCACACTGCCTGAGTACCGGTCCCGAAATCTGGGAGCAAACTGAAGGTAAAATTACCTGGCTAGTCGGTAGTGCAAGTACCGGAGGAACCCTCTGCGGTTCTGGTCGTTACCTGCGCGAACAAAACCCGGATCTCAATATCATTGCCGTTGATGCCTATGGCTCGGTTTTGAAGAAATACCACGAAACCGGCGTATATGATCCAAACGAAATCTATTCCTACCGCATAGAAGGAACAGGAAAAAATATCATTCCTGCAAATGTCGACTTTGACCTCATCAACCGCTTTGTGAAGGTGACGGATAAAGACTCTGCATTCAAAGCCCGCGCGCTTGCACGCAAGGAAGGCCTACTCGTAGGTTATTCCAGCGGTGCCGCCTTGCAATGCCTGGATCAAATCAAGGATGATCTTACAGAAGATGACATCGTTGTACTCATCTTTGCTGACCATGGAAGCAAGTACGTGAGCAAAGTCTTCAACGACAATTGGATGGTTCAGCAAGGTTTCATGGAAGCCGATGAGCAAACGTCAAATGCCAAAGCTGAAACATCAAAAGAAGACAGCGTTCTGTGCTGATTTATTGCATTTAACTGATACCGTTTCATAAAAATTAGTTGTATTACTATGGATTTGTTTGACCGGATTTTAAAACAAGCCGGCCCTCTAGGCCAATACGCCGACCACGGTGAAGGTCGCTATATGTTCCTAAATTGGAAGGAGAACTGGGCAGTCGGATGATCTTCAATGGCAAAGAAGTTATTTGCTGGAGTATCAACAACTACCTGGGTTTGGCTAACCACCCGGAAGTACGCAAAGCAGACGCCGAAGCAGCCGAAGAGTGGGGACTTGCCTATCCTATGGGAGCCCGTATGATGTCGGGTGAAACCAAGTACCACCAGGAGTTGGAATTGGATCTGGCGAACTATGTCGGTAAAGAAGCAGGTTACCTGCTCAACTATGGATACCAGGGAATTATGTCGGTTATTGACGCCATGTTGAGCCGTCACGATGTAGTTGTTTATGATGCAGAAAGCCATGCCTGTATCGTTGATGCAGTGCGGATGCACATGGGGAAACGCTTTGTGTTTAACCACAACGACATGGACAGTCTGGTGACCAACCTCGAGCGCGCAACGCGTAAGGCAAATGAAACCGGCGGTGGCATCCTCGTGATTACCGAAGGGGTATTTGGTATGCGTGGCGATCAGGGCAAACTCAAAGAGATTGTTGCATTGAAGGAGCGGTACAACTTCCGCTTGCTGATTGATGATGCACACGGATTCGGTATGCTGGGTAAAACCGGTGCTGGTACCGCTGAAGAGCAAGGTGTAACCGATCAGGTGGATCTTTACTTCAGCACCTTCGCAAAGAGCATGGCATTGATTGGTGGCTTCATTGCCGGACGCAAAGAGATTATCCGCTACCTGCGCTACAACATGCGCTCACAAATTTTTGCAAAGTCCCTCCCTATGCCAATTGTACAGGGATTATTCAAACGCTTTGAATTGTTGAAAAACCATCCGGAATACCGGGAGCGTTTGTGGGATAATGTAAACATGCTCCAGGCCGGTCTTAAAGAACGCGGCTGCGAAATCGGTGAAACCAACACCTGTGTAACTCCGGTTTACTTTGAAGGAGATCCAATTGAGGCTTCTGCTATGGTGCAGGACATGCGCGACAACTACGGTATTTTCTGCTCATTGGTAGTTTATCCGGTTGTTCCTAAAGGCATGATCATTCTGCGACTGATTCCAACTGCTGTGCATACCAAAGAAGAGATCAATCTCACCTTGGATGCATTTGAAGCAATCAATAAAAAACTTAAAGCTGGTGCCTATAAAATGGCGGAATCCCAAGCCCAGTAGTTTTTTATAAAATTATATCAACATCCCGAATTTTGGCTTAGGCTGGAATTCGGGATTTTTTTTGCCTATGCTGTTTTAGTTAAATCTAAACTCCAAGCAGTTACAAAATAAAAAGCCTCCCGAGAGTGCTTTGAAGCACCTTCGGGAGGCTACTATTTTATCGGAAATTCAAAAACTTAGAATCCCAAACAGGCTATTAATCTTCCTTGGCTTCCGGACGCATTTGCGGGAAGAACAATACTTCCTGAATGGTTGTCTGCCCGGTAAACAACATAGCCAGACGATCGATACCAAAGCCAATTCCACCGGTTGGTGGCATGCCGTATTCAAGTGCTCGCAGGAAGTCCTCATCCATGGCCATTGCTTCTTCATCGCCGCGCTTTGCCAATTCCAACTGTTCTTCAAAACGGGCCCGCTGATCGATCGGGTCGTTCAATTCCGAGTAGGCGTTTGCAACCTCTTTCCCGTTGATAAACAACTCAAAGCGCTCAACCAGGCCTTCCTTGCTGCGGTGCATTTTGGTCAGCGGCGACATTTCAACCGGATAATCAATGATAAAAGTTGGCTGAATGAGTGTGTCTTCCACTTTTTCACTGAAGATTTCATCGATCAGTTTTGCCTTGCCCATGCTGGCATCCACTTCGATGTGTTCTGCTTTGCAATAGGCACGCAGTTCGGCTTCATCAGCATGTTCAACATCAAGGCCGGTATATTGCTTAATGCCATCGTACATGCTTAGTCGCTTGTACGGGCCGGCAAACTGGATGGTGTTTTCTCCAATTGCGGCTGTCGCTTCTCCCTCCGGATGCAAGGCACGGGCAACGCGTTCCAGCATTTCCTCGGTGCGATCCATCAGCCAGTTGTAATCTTTGTAGGCAACATAGAATTCCAGTGCTGTGAATTCCGGGTTATGGGTTCGGTCCATTCCTTCATTCCGGAACATTTTTCCAAACTCATACACCCCGTCGATGCCACCAATGATCAGCCGCTTCAAATACAATTCATTGGCAATGCGCAAATAAAGCGGCATGTCCAGTGTATTGTGATGCGTAGCAAAAGGTCGGGCAGCTGCCCCTCCGTGAATGGCCTGCAAGATGGGAGTTTCCACCTCCAGAAGGCCCAACTCATCCAGGTAGTCCCGCATGGTGCGGATCAGTTTGCTTCGCTTTTTGAAGGTCTCCCGAATTTGTGGATTTACGGTCAGGTCAACATAACGCATGCGGTGGCGCAATTCCGGATCTGTAAAGGCATCGTGTACATTTCCTTCTGCATCCACCTTTACAACAGGGAGTGGGCGCAGACTCTTGGAAAGGAAGGTGAACTCCTTTACGTGAATGGAGACTTCTCCGGTTTTTGTTTTGAATGCAAAACCTTTCACTCCAACGTAATCACCGAGGTCCAACAGTTTTTTAATTGCAACATCAAAAAAGCTGAAGTCCGCTTCTTCTGATTTTGGGTCAACACCCTCTGGCTGTGCAAAGGTGTCGCGCCGCATATAAAGTTGAATCCGGCCGCTGCTGTCCTGTAAATTCATAAACAGCGCTTTACCGGCTTCCCGGGTGGCCATGATGCGACCAGCCAGACATACCTCCTGGTAGTTCAGACGGTTTTTTGTGCCATCCTCCAAAACTTCTTCTTCGTAGTTGGCAATAATTTCAGCACCCAGATGGCTTACCGGATACATGGCTGCAGGAAAAGGGTTGATGCCCATATCGCGCAGTTTTTGGAGGTTTTCGCGTCTTATTTGTTCTTGTTCGGTCATAATAAAAAATACAAGTTGATGCCAACTTGCTGCGTGAGCTTGCGTGAAGCAATATTGGAAAAATGGCAGAGTACATTCGGTTTTGCAGTTGAAATGCATCTTACCTGATAAGAACCGCAAAAATAGGTGCTTTGGTTCTGTTAATCGCAACTATTTGTAAAATTTATAGAACTTGCATTCGAAATTAGAGCGGGTTTGGGATTTAGCACAAATCTAATTTTCAAACAACTCGTGCAATTTACCCGGTGGCTTTATTACCGTGTCACGTTTACAAAGACATATGTCATGTTTGATCTTGATCACTTATCCAATTTGATGGGAAACGATGAACAATTGGTTGCGAAATTCCTCCAGTTGTTTCGCGAAGAAGTGCCTGTGGTACTTACCGAACTGCAAAAAGCTATTCAAGCAGGTGATTGGGATGCAGTCAATATCCAGGCTCATACCTTGAAAGGTCAATTGGGCTACCTGAATGCTGTTGAACTTCAATCAATAGCCCTGGAAATTGAAATGGATGCAGAGTCGGGCAATACCGAATTGATTGCACAAAAGGCAATCGACTTGATAGTAGGAGTGGTGGACTTGTTGAATCAGTTGGCCGTTTAGGGGCTATTCCTTAACCACGAGTTGGTAACCTACGCCGTGTACATTCAGGATTTCAATAGCCGGGTCCTTTTTAAGGTACTGTCTCAGTTTGCTGACATAGACATTCAGGCTTCGCCCGTGCAGCATTTCTTCATCCTTCCAAATTTGTCGTAAGGCAGTTTCCCGTTCGATCATGCCGGTGCCACTTTCGCAAAAAAGGTGGAGGAGTTGGGCTTCAATTGCGCTTAGTTTTTGCACCTGATTCTGAAACTCCAGTTCCCGCGTTTGTACGCGGAAGACATAATTTCCAATGGCCGCCGGAGGTGCATCCTGTTTTTGCTTTTCCTGTGTTTTTACCCTGCGCATGATTGCCTGTACCCGGAGACACAACTCTTCCATGCTGAAGGGCTTGGTGATGTAGTCGTCTGCTCCAATCGTTAACCCCTTTATTCGATCCTTTTTATCCGTTTGGCCTGTCAGGAAAATTATCGGCATTTCCGGTTGACTATTCCGGATTTCTTCTGCCAACGCGAACCCATCCTTGATTGGCATTTTTATGTCGAGAATACACAAGTCAAAAGGCTGGGTCTGAAAGGCAGTGAATGCATCGATTGCATTGTGATAGAGTGCAACAGAATGCCCTTTGGCTTCCAGGTATTCCTGGGTAAGTGCACTGAATGCACGCTCGTCATCAACAAGTAGTAATTGGAAGGGATCGCTCATGGTTTATGGATTAAGACAGGTCGAAGCCAAGCAAAATTAGTATGGTATTGTTTTGTAAAAATACAGAATGCCGGCAAATACTCCATGCTGGGGTTGGTATTTCAGGAGTAAATATGCTTGCAGGTGATTTCATGTCATAAAGAAACCAAAGTCTGCGCGAAACTCCCAGTTTGTTGTTCATGCCAACCGGAATCTTTACCCTTTTTTACACTTTTTGAAAAAGGCTTGAAAAAACGGAAAGTTGGACACTGCGACATTTGTCACATCAAAAATTAATCAAAAACCCGGTGCGCCAATTTGAATTAAAGTAGCCCGGTTTCAAAAGATCAATGACATGACCATGCGCAATCTTCTTGTTCCCGTAAAATCCCATTTGCTATGGCTGCTGTTTGTGGCTGCATTCCAGTTTGCAGCCCTCGGCCAGCAGGTAAATGTGAGTCTTTCCATTGCTCCGCCGTACCCGGTGCATTTGGAAGATGTTTTACAATTCCGGTCACAGGCAATTCTCACCCTAACCAATATCGGCTCGGGAACACAACAGGTCAAACTGCTCGTTTCCGTTGAAGGCGATAATGGAGTGGAAGCCTACACAAAGCCCAGTTATCAACCACTGACTCCGGTAGTGTTGCAACCGTTTGAAACCAAGGTGCTGACCGGTGCCCAGCTGCGGAGTTTGAATTCAAATCTTACAGAAAACGATGTTGATCTGACGGGAGTGGATATTGAACAGATTGTGCAAACAGAAACCCTGCCGGAGGGCATGTACCAGGTGTGTGTCCGCGCACACGATTACAATACAAGTGAGCCATTATCTCAGGAGATGATGGGCTGCGCCATGATGGTTGTCACACTCTATGATCCTCCTGTGGTCATTGTCCCCGGGATGGATGAGGAAGTTCAGCCATCTACGCCGCAATACACACAGTTTGTGTGGACGCCCGCCGGTCAGGCAGGCATTACCCGGTATAAACTGGAATTGGTGGATATGACCTTGAATAACCTATTCAACATCAACGATGCATTTGATGAGCCGGGTATTCTTCCATTTTTTACCCGACAAAACCTGATTGCAAATTCATTTCCCTATGACATGACCATGCCCCTGTTGCAAGCCGGGCATCAGTACGCCATTCGGGTAACAGCATACGACCCGCAGGGAAACATCCTGTTTAAAAACAGTGGCCATTCACCGGTTTCTGCCTTCTGGTATCGCAATTCTGGTCTGAGCGATGGCTCCGGCCCGGGCGGCGGCGGGCCTGGTGGCCCCACCGACTTAGTTGATAATGGAAACGGAAATGGAGATGGAGGAGGCGATGGCCAGGATCAGGATAATATCCCTGAGCCGGAGGATGGCGCATGCGTCGCTGCAACTGCCTACGACGGACCGATGGGGCCAAGCCAAAATCAGCCAGGCCTGCCTAATGGAACAGATATTAAGGTCGGTAAGTTTGTGATGAAGAACACGGTGTTTTCCCAAAATGGAGGTGCCTATTCTGGAACAGGAACAATCTTGGTGAATTTCCTCAATACCAAGATTGCTGTTGAATTTTCCAATATATCCATCAACAGCGACCAGCGCATGTATGCCGGAAAGATAACGGCAAAAATTGATGCCCAGAATCTGCTGAGTCAGGCAATGGCTCAAGATAAAAACGGTATCCTTTCCCAACTTCCGGATGCCGAAGCATTTGATAGCTACATTGGACAGGCAAACCGTCTGGCCAGTTTGCTTGATCCGGAGGGACAGGCAATTGGGGTTCCATTGGCATTTGACAACGACAAATACAATGTTGGCATCGTAGGACTGATTTTTGAACCGCAAAATGCCTATTTGAATGCATTGCTCGCCGCGGAAGTACCTCAAACCATTGCCGGAGATTTTGTACAATTCTCACACAAGGGATTGGAAATTCACCCCAATGGATTTGGAGTAGATGAAATGCAGTTGGCGCTTCATCAGGATGTGGAATTGGTCCTTGCCCAAAACAAGGCAAGTTTGTTGCTGACCGGCGGAGAAAATAAGTCGTTTGCCCGGTTTACCTGCGCTGGTTTTAAAAACCTGCAATTGGAAGGTGCCTTTGAGTTTGATCGGTCGGTAGCATTGCCGTTAAACGATTCAGGCAAACTAATCCCGGGGAATGAAACTGTAAAAGCAGTCTTTCAGGTGAGTGCGGCTGCCCGACTTTCAGAATTTTTGATTCAGGCAGACTTTAACCACAAATTCACAACACCGGATGCAGAAGGTCTGGTGTTCACAGCCAATGAACTGGTACTTGATTTTTCAGACAGCCAGAATGCCTCGGGCTTCAATCAGGCGTTCCCATCAAAAAGCGCAGTTGATTGGACCGGTTTATACATCAAACAGATTGGCGTTCAACTTCCCGCAGGTTTTAAGAAAAACGGACAGCCTGTAGCATTTACCGCTCAAAACCTGTGTGCAGATAAATTGGGTATTTCCGGAGAATTTGGTGTGAGCAACATCCTGGAGGTCGACAATGGCCAGACTGCTGGTTGGCGTTTTTCCATCTCACAGTTTGATTTGGAACTCCTGAATTCGGGTATCAAAAGTGGCTCGATGGCAGGTGAAATTGTATTGCCGGTCAATAAGCAAACCGGCATTGCCTATCAGGCTACGGTGCATGGTGGCAATGAAGGAGCCGGATTTGAATTTTTGGTGAGTACACAGGATGAAATTGAAGCGAATATGTGGCTCGCTCAAATCAAACTGTTTGAAGGGTCAAGCATCGTTTTGGCTAAAGATGGCGCTGATAAATTTAAAGCCGATGCCATCCTGAATGGAGAGGTTTCTATTTTATTTGGTGGCGATGCGCCAAACGATGCACCGGAAGGTTCGGATGTTTCTCAGGTCAGTATCCCCAAATTGAAATTCCAGGAACTTACGATCAGCGGAAGGGATCAGGCCAACTACCTGCCTGAAATGAATTTTGCGTTTTTTGAACTCCAAAATCAGGCTACCAAGCAAATCTCGCTGGGAGGGTTTGAATTCCAATTGAATAAACTCAATTTCAAAAAACAGCAGGGAGGAAAAGAAGTCGGCCTAGGAATCGACCTCACACTGGCATTGTTTGGCGGAGATGAAAACAAGCCCAACGCAATTGGAGGGCAAACTGCCTTTACCATTTGGGCAGACTACTCGATTCCGGAAAAGCATTTTGCCTTTAAAAATACCAGCCTCGAAAGCATTTTCATTGATGTGGATTTGGGTGCTGCAGCCCTTAAGGGAGGTATTCAAATTTACAAGGAAGATGCGGTCTATGGAAATGGATTCCGCGGAGAACTCGAAGCCATCATAAAAGGTATTGACATTAAAGTAAGTGCCGCTACGCAGTTTGGGCGTACCCTTCCGAATAAAGGCCATTACCGGTACTGGTACTTTGATGTAATGGCAGAATGGGGTGGCCCGGGCATCAATATCCCCGGAACGGCGGCTTCCATTTATGGCTTTGGTGGTGGCGCATGGTACAACATGAGTTTTGCCGATAAACTGGGTGTGGTGCCGGTTGGAAATTACGGTGTAGCGAATGGGTATTCTGAAATGCAGCCCGGTGCATCCAAAACCGGAAATACGTTCACTCCAAAGGAAGATATTGTTGGGTTTAAGGCCAGCCTGGTATTCGGTATTACAGGGTCTAAAGAAGCCTTCAATGGGGATGTAACCTTTAGCATGGAGTTGGATAAAAATGACTTGTCGATAAATAACCTGCGTCTGCAAGGCAATGCTTACCTGATGCAAAACCTGGATGACCGGAGCAGTGGTTTTGTAAAATGTACGGCTGATGTACTGATCAGTCCCCCGCAGAAATTATTCCATGGAAACTTTGGTGTCGATATCAACTTGCTGGGAATCGTAGAGGGCAGCGGTACCATTGATATCTATTTTAAAGGCAATGACAATCCGGGTGATAAAGGCACCTGGCACATCAAAGCCGGATACTGGAGTGAGGATTGGGTGAATAACCCATTTGATGATCCCAACAGGATCAAGGCATCCGTTGCCTTGGAGGTTGGTGGAATTCTGAAAGCAGGAGTCAAATTCCAAACCTACTTTATGGTAGGGAACGACTTACCGGGCGGATTGCCACCGATGCCGAATTACATCCGCAATATTGTGAATGCAAACGAAGATTACGACTACAATGCTCCGTTAAAGCCCGAGACCCCGGATGCTCTTTCCAATACCGAATACCTCGGTGTGGCCGTTGGTGCCGGATACCAGGTTTTTGCCAACCTGAAATTCCTGTTCCTCTATGCGGATTTGCAGGCTGAGGCTGTATTTGATGTTACTCTTATGAACTATGGAAATGTTTCATGTTCCGGAATGCAGGGAGAAACCATTGGCTTCAATGGTTGGTATGCTCAGGGCCAGGCGTATGCCTATTTGCATGGTGATGCCGGGTTGTTTGTGGACATTGATTGGCTGGATCTTCACGGAAAGGTTTCTTTGATTGACCTGACCGCGGGGGCGGTGTTGGAGGCAAAACTGCCCAACCCGAGTTGGTTCCGGGGACGATTTGGCATTGAAGGGGAAGCCCTGGGTGGACTGATCAAACTGAAGCGCAGAAACTTCGAGTTTGAAATTGGCGAGACTTGCGACATCGCATTGGAGATCAATCCGTTTGATAAACTGGAGATTATCCACGAGATCATTCCGGCCAACAAAAAGAAAAAGGTTGATGTGTTTACAGACCCACAGGTATCCTTCAATATGGGCGATGGATTTGGCGCAATGTTTAGCGTTGAACTACCAGGCAACCCACCTGTAACCAAACATTTTTATGCAAAACACGAAGTGAAAATGACCTATCAGGAAGGCAATCAAACCGTGGATGTTGCAGTGGACTTTAAATGGAACAGTGATCGGACTGCTGTTCGCCTGGTGCCTAAAGACTTGCTCAAGGCAGAAACTGAATACACCATTTCAGTGCATGCTGTCGGCTATGAATTGGGCAAAGGGGAAATCGCAGATCAGAGCAAGGTGTCCAAATTTACTACAGGTAAACGTCCAGACCATGTGGTTGTCCAGAACATTAAGAGTGCCCACCCATACCCGCGTCAGCGTTATTTTATGAAGCAAAAATCAGGTGGTGGGGCTTCAGAAGGAGCAATTTTGATGTTCAAGGATCAGTGCTACCTGTTCAACGGAATTTCACAAAACCAGTTTTCCGGAGATCAAATGGTGGTTCGGTTTACCGAACTCAAAACCGGAAAAGATACCGATGTGCCCTGCTCATGCAATGCAGCAGCAAAACGCATCGAGTTCGATGTTCCTGCTTCGTTGAAAAATGAGACGCTATATGAAATGTCACTTATTCGCAAATATGGAAAAGGGCTGGTAGCCGCTTCTGCTCCAAGTGTGGAGGATAAATACATCGATCAACTTGGAAATGAACTGGAGGAAGGAAACGGTATGGCCAACATGGCCTTGAACATGGGTGTCAACAACAACAACAATACCTACAACGGGCTGTACACCCTCCAGAAAAGCATCTCGGATGGAGCCTCAACCTCCAAGAAGAACTACGAGAAGAAGCTCTACAATAACCACTTTTTTGGAACCAGTAAGTACAATACCATGAAACAAAAATGGCAATCGTACTCAGTGAAAAAAGTGGCGTATTGGAAAACCGGAATGTACTATTCGTATCAGGTAAATGGTATGGGTTATACTACGAGCGATCAATTCAACAATCCGGTAGTCCTGCTTCAGGGCGGGGAGCGATTTGATCAATACGATCTGTATGGATACAGTACCAATGGAATCAGTGATCTGGATGAACACGAAGAACCCGCAATTCTACAGGCTCTTGGTGAAGACAGCGGTTGGGAAAAGGAAATGAAAGACAAGCACTACAGTTTCCTGACCTTGCCTGCGGGGCCAATCCGAAGCTACCTGGTAGGCCATCACGGGTCCTCAGTGGTTTATCGTCCGGATGGTTTCCCATTTTATGGCCATGCCGATAATATGTTTTATTCAAATTATGAAATGGTTTTTATGCGCAACTACGCGTACTACGAGCAGAAAATGCATCAGGATGGTTCGCTCGGAGCATCCGAGTCACTACTGCGCCCTTCTGGTCCGCTTACTATGGCTGAAATTAATGCAGCCATGCAGAACCAGGGTGGGGGAGGAATGATCCTCAATCTTGGATTGAACAATGGAAATCAAGGCGGCAATGGCATGGGCTTAAACCTGAACCTTAACAGTGGGGGACAGGCCTATTTCCCGGTCATGGATATGAAAAATTACGTGACGCATCTGGACAAGTACAATGTAGATACACGGATTTTGAGCAAGGCAAAAACGGTGTCAAACAGCCATTTTGTTCAGTGCTTCAATACCCTGAAATCTCTTGGTTGGCCATCCATGCCAAAACGCAGTTTCCCCTTGTCAATTAAAGAACGGGAGTACAAGGATATCAACGGCAGCCAGTACAACCTTGTACGGAGTTATATGTATATGAATACCCGGAATTAACAGGCTGTGCAGAGTGCTTTACGGGCCCGACCATGTTCAATTGAACATGATCGGGCTTTTTATTGGGATGTATCCAGTGCATCTAATTCAAATTTTATCGAATGATTTTTACCCTTTTTTACCCTTTTTCAAAATCACTTAAACCCCTGCCTTTGCTGCCGGGCCTACTTTTGTTTTATCAAAAAATTAAAAAATCATTCGATCATTTGCCAATAGACGCATTATGAAAAAAATACTGATTCTATTATTGGTTTTGTGTGTACAGACTGTCTTTGCACAAGATGCAGTTCCCACCGACTCTGTCACATATGCCGACCTTCAATTGATTGCTCGTCCCGGTTCAAAATCGGTAATGCTCCGTTGGGCGCCTGCAAGTGCCACTGTTTGGCGTGCCGGGAATGCCAAGGGGTATATGTTGGAGCGTATGGAAATGACTGAGTCAGGAGCACAATCGGGCTTCGTTTCATTGGGCCATATAAAGCCATATACCCAGGAACAATGGAAGACACAGGCCAATTTGGACGATGATTATGTGAAAGCAATGGCCCAAACTCTTTTTAGTAAGGCGCCGGTGCCTGAAAGCCAGAATGACCTTATGGCCTGGAAAGAAATGGCAGAACAAGAACAATCACTGTATGTGATGGCCGTTTTGAGTGCTGACCTCTCCAAAGGCGCGGCCGAGGCTGGTGGATTGTTTTTTGAAGATAAAACCATTGAATCAGGAAAGACTTATGCCTACCGCTTGTTTGTTCCGGATTTGGAATCACCTGTGGATACAGCTCTGCTTATTGTTGATTCCGGAATGGCTATGGCTACTCCTAGTGTAGAAGGGTTTCGCGGATTTGGAGCCGATGGGAAAGTGGAGTTGTACTGGGCTCGTCAGCAGAATGCTGCCCGGTTTTCTGCCTACCATGTAGAACGCTCAGCAGATGGAGGCAGGCATTTTGATCGGATTACTTCCAAGCCGCTTTTTGTGAGTGGAAAGGCAGTGGCAGACAATATGTTTACCGATTCTGTGGATATGGTGACCAGTTATCAATACCGAATTGTCGGGGTTACACCGTTTGGTGATGAAGGCCAGCCATCTTCGGTTGTTGAGGTGAAAGCCCGGAAAGTCAATCAGGCTATGGGCGCGACGGGATTGAAAGCAGAGGGGGATATGAGCAAGGTAGAAATTCAATGGAATCTGGTAAGTGAAACGGCTCACAATGCAGGATTTGTCGTGATGCGTGCACTGGATGCCAACGGCCCGTTTGTACCCTTGCATGAAGGCTTACTGCCCAAATCTGCCCGATCATTTACCGATAAAAACCCGGTTGCCATGATGCCAAATTTTTATCGGGTCCATGCAGTAAATAATGAAAATGCATTCTCCTATTCAGAAACCACCCTGGCGCTGATACGGGATGAAGAGCCGCCTGCTGCCCCAATCGGCCTGACCGGACTGATTGACTCATCCGGCAAGGTGAGTCTGGCCTGGGAACTCGGTAAGGAAGTAGACCTGAAGGGCTACAGGGTATATCGTGCAAACCGCGAGAACGATGTGTACATTCAGCTGACTCCGGAGCCTTTGCCAGGCAACTTTTTTGTAGATACTGTTACCATGCAAAGCCTGAACGAAGTGGTTTATTACCGCATCAGTGCTGTGGATCACAACTACAACCACTCCGCGTATTCAACGGTGTTGGCATTGAAACGCCCGGATCTGATTGCTCCGGCAGCACCGGCAATACGAGATTATCTGGTGGACCAGAAAGCAGTCTGGATTACCTGGTATCCAAGCAGCAGTTCTGATGTCGCAGAACACATGCTGCAGCGAAAAGAAGTTCAGGAAAACGCCGGTTGGGAAACCGTTAGTCGCCTCGATGGAACAAGTGATTCATTCCGCGATACCACCGTCTTGCTTCAAAAGCGGTATCAGTATCGGGTGCTTGCACAGGATGATGCCGGAAATCAATCCATTTCCAGACCAATCCAGGTTTGGACGGTAGACAACGGGTTGCGGAAGGGCATATCCGACTTCACTGGAAACATCGAAAAAGATCAGCGGCAATCGCTTTTATCCTGGCGCTATGATGCCGAAGGCGATTATCGGTTTGTGGTATATCGCGCAGAAGGAGACGGGGCTTTGAAAAGTTATAAATCGCTGCCAGCAGGGCAAATGGAGTTTTCGGATGTGCTCCGGAAGTCAGGCCAGTACAAATATGCCGTAAAAGTGCTTTTTGCCGATGGCGGTGAGTCGCGCCTGTCAGAGCCGGTTCTCGTAGAATTGTAAGAAGCGAGACGAAATGTGTAATTCCCGCGATTGCTTTTTACCACACCGGGTTTCAGAATTTTCATGTTAAAAAAACTTTTCTATGCGAAATAGAATCACCGCCTTGTTGCTCTTTTTTGCCCTTGGACTATGTGCCCAGGATGTAGAGCAAATGGTAAAAGATAAAAATCCGATTTCCCTCAGTGGTTCCATAAGTCTGGGTGCGCAAGCATACCAGGTTCAGGGCATTAGTCCGCGATCGGGCAGTCCGTTTTGGAACCTGAGTGGGAATGCGGCCTTGTCTGTCTATCAAATCCGTATGCCGTTTTCATTTACAGTTGGTCGACAGGGAAGCAATGTAAATTACCCCACCTTTAGTCGGTTTGGGATAAGCCCAAGCTACAAATGGCTCAAGGTGCATGCCGGCTGGAGAAACATGCATTTTTCTCCGTACACGCTTGCTGGTCACAGTTTTATGGGGGCAGGGATTGAAATGAAACCGGGAAAGTTTCGTTTTGCAGCCATGTATGGTCGTTTGCGCAAGGCGCGCGATTACAACGATGACACGGATTTTGCATTTTACCCGGCCGTATACAAACGAATGGGTTATGCGGTAAAAATGGGACTGGGCTCCGATCGGAATCATTTTGACTTGATTTATTTCCGTGCAAAAGACGAACCCGGATCCATTGCAATCACATCACCCGACAGCAGTCTGACTCCAGGTGAAAATGCAGTGCTGGGTTTTAGCACCCGGTTTGGCCTGGGCGACCGACTGAGTTTTTACGCAGATGCAGCGGCAAGTCTGTACACCCGCAACCTCTATTCCGAAGAGGCAAGCGATTACATTCAACCAGACCCATCTGCGTTTTTTAAGCCCCGGTTTTCAACCAGATTAAACTACGCGGGAAAGGCCGGCCTGGATTTTCAATTTGCTTCCTGGCAACTGCGTACGGCCTATGAGCGAATCATGCCACAGTTTCAAACGATGGGGGCCTACTTTTTTGCAAATGATCTGGAGAACATCACAATCACTCCTTCGTTTGTGCTGAATCAGGGGAAACTGCGTGTGAATTCCGGGATCGGTATTCAACGCAACAACTTACTAGGGAATCGCTCGGAGACCACCCGTCGGTTCATTGGGAACGGTACGGTTTCCTACAATCCTGGCAAGCAATTCGGAATTGATGCGAATTACTCCAATATGACCATCAATCAATTGAATAACAGCACTATTCTTACGGATACAATTCGGTTTGCAATTGTGAGTTCAAACTACAGTCTGACCCCCCACTGGCAGTGGATGGATTCCAGCACGGTTCGCTCCGTGGTATGCAGTGCGAATTACCAGCAAATAAACGACCGCAACCCCTTTACCCGGGAATTTGCCGATATGGATACCTGGTTTGCGACCGCCA
Source organism: Saprospiraceae bacterium (assembly GCA_041392625.1). Taxonomy (GTDB): domain Bacteria; phylum Bacteroidota; class Bacteroidia; order Chitinophagales; family Saprospiraceae; genus M3007. The sequence continues at coordinate 32,637 of JAWKLR010000038.1, forward strand.
CATTTGCGCATAATTTTATCCATTCATCCTGGGGCTACAACCTCGGGTTAAATTGGAATCAAATCAATGTTTACCAACTGAACACCCACCGCTATGGCATTACGGTAGGAGGCAGCAAGTCGTGGCAGGAAGGCCGACCAGATAGCGGGACTTACCTGCACCGCAAACCGGTCGGATATTGATGGAGAAGCAGATGGCTCGGTATGGTCTGGCAATGCCAATTTCAACTGGTCGTTTGGAGGGTTTTATCAAATGAGTGTATTTGGAAACCTGCTCCGAAACAACTCAAAACAGTTTGACGATTTTACGGAATATCAGGTGGGGCTTAGTCTGAGCCGCCGGTTTACAACGCAAAAGCAAAACAAAAAAGAGCGGGGATATTAATGGCGCTGAAGCAATGAAAACGCTGTTGCCTACACTTTTCCCTGTCAGCAGTTTATCATTTGAAGGATTAAGCTATTTTTCGGTTTTCCCGATAACAGGTTGAAATCGAATGGAGGGCAGCAACGAACAGCAATTTATTGAAACATTTTTGAGTCTGATTTGAACCGGCTGTTGCTGAACAAGTCGGCATATCCGGAGGTGGATGTGCCGTATTTGGTATCGCAAATTTCTGCCTTGCGAAAAATCAAATCCAAAGTCCCTTCCTGGTTCAATACGCGCTTACGGTTTCCTCCAACGCTGTCTTTGGAGCAAGCATAACTGAAGAGACGGCCACTTCTATAAATCCCAGATACTCGACCTGGGTACCGTTTTGGACGGAACCGGAGGCATGAGCATCGACAGTTTTCTTTCAGCAAAAGCGAAGGAATTGGACTACCTGGAACAGGATGCCGAACTGGTTGAACTTGCCAGGCACAACTTTGGCCTGCTCGGACGAACAAATGTTTCGTTTAACCAGGGTACCCTGGGCGAGTTTCTGAACCATTCTAAAAAACAATACGATCTGATTTACCTCGACCCAGCGCAGGGGCGCAGGCAGGCGCCGGGTTTTTCGTCTGGGAGAAGGTGCAGTCCGAATATTCTGGTGCGGTCGCTGCTGTTTGAGCATACTCCCGGGTACTGGTCAAAACCGCACCGGTTCTGGACATCCAAAGCGGCAGCAGCGGAACTGGCGCCGGTGGTAGCCGTCTGGGTTGTAGGTGTGCAGAATGAAGTAAAAGAGGTCCTTTATTTAATGGATAAAAACGGGCTAAAATCCATTGATGCGATCCCTGTACATGCAGTAGATTTAGGCAAAAAAGAGTCGAGTCTGACCTTTACCTTTGAGCAGGAGCGTGCATAGAGCCAATGTATGGCCCCGTTTCCAATTACTTGTATGAACCTGTTGCTTCGGTCTTAAAAGCCGGTGCTTTCCAGTATTTTGCCAGCCATTTTGGACTCACCAAACTACATAAACACACGCATTTGTACACTTCTGAAACGCTTGTAGACGAAGTCTGTGCCCGGGTGTTTGAAGTCATAGCCATTGTTCTTTTGATAAAAAAGCCGTGCGAGAGTTTGTGCCTGAAGGAAATGCAAATGTTGCGGTTCGAAACTTTCCAGTGCCTGCAGAGGCAGTCCGAAAGAAACTCGGACTCAAAGATGGCGGAGCCTTTTATTTGTTTGCGTTCACGGATTTTGAGAACAATAAACGGGTAGCCATTACCCGAAAAGTGCAGTCGGATTAAATAGCCAATTTTATAGACTTTGCCTGCTCATTCAAGTTTCATAGAACTGGATAAACCGAATCCTGATTGACTCGAGGATTTGCAAAATCCTTTAAAATGTGCGATTTGTTCTACTCCCTCAAGTGCTACTTGGAAAAAAAATGTGCATCTTAGCGCTTAGGCGGATTCGCCTTTTACCCTGTTTTTCCAATGAAAACCTCCTTATGTTAAGGGCGAACACGCTCTAAAAATTTGGGCATATCCCCACACAGGAAGTACTTTTATACCTGTGAATTGGTTCAATGGAAAATAGCATGCATATTCTCTTAATAGAAGATGAGGAAAAAACGGTGCGTTCACTCCAGAAAGGATTGGAGGAGAACAACTGGACCGTGGACGTAGCACTGGATGGTGTAACCGGATTGGAAAAGGCACTTGAAAACCAGTACAATGTGCTGGTATCGGATATCTTGATGCCCGGTCTAAACGGACTTGAGCTGTGCCGAACACTCCGAAAAGAAGGCATCCGGACGCCGGTTTTGCTCCTGTCTGCCCTGGGCGAGACAGACGACAAAGTAACCGGCCTTGATGCCGGCGCAGATGATTACCTGACTAAGCCTTTTGAATTCAAAGAGTTTATTGCCCGGATAAATGCCTTGGTGCGCAGGCAGGGCACCGGACTGGCAAACAGCAAAAAACTCCGGTTTATGGATATCGAAATGGACCTGGAATCCCGAACAGTCAAGCGTGCCGGAACCTCCATCAACCTGACGCCCAGGGAGTTTGCCTTATTGGAGTTTATGGTGAGAAATCCCGGGAAAACGCTTTCAAAATCTGAAATAGCAGAGAAAGTCTGGGATATTGACTTTGATACCGGAACCAATGTGGTGGAGGTCTATGTAAATTACCTGAGAAATAAGATTGACAAAGGCTTCGATCAGAAGTTTATTCACACCCACTTTGGCGTAGGTTACGTCTTACGGGTAGATGCATAACACCGCTTGAAGGCAATCAAAAAGCCGGCTAATTCAGTCGCTTTTTAGCCTGTTTTAGGCAGTATGTCAGATAATGTTATCAAAAGCGGGATTTTTCATTTAAAATCAAATTTCTTTCTTTTTTTTGCATAACAAATAGAATTTCAAATAATACCTCAAATAGAATAGAATTTACTGAAAAAAGAACCTGAGTATGAAGCAAGTATACACGATATTGGGAGTACTTCTGGGCTCCATTTTGTTGTTGAGTTCCAGTCTGAACGCGCAAATAACTGTACGGGGAAATATTAAGGATGCAGATAATGCAGAGCCTTTAATCGGCGCTGCAATTTCCATCCAAAATGCAAGCGGTGGCGCGATTACCGATTACAACGGTGAGTTTAAGTTTGTAGTGGAGTCGCTGCCGATCACCATTGTAATCAATTACACCGGGTATGAAGAATTGATCATTCCGGTTTCCGATGCTACGGATCGCTTGAATATCCGGATGCAAACCAATTCAATCGTCATTTCCGAGGCTGTCATTACCGGTCAGCGCGTAGACGAAAAGCAAAAGACATCCCCACTTACGGTGGAAACCTTTGACCCGATTGCGATCAAGGAAACGCCTTCAGTAAGTTTCTACAATGGATTGGGCAATTTGAAAGGGGTGGATTTGACTACCGCTTCGCTCGGTTTCACCATAATCAACACCAGAGGATTCAACTCAACCAGTCCGGTGCGTTCACTTCAGACAATCGACGGGGTAGACAACCAGGCGCCCGGACTCAATTTCTCCTTGGGCAACTTCCTGGGGACTTCTGATTTGGATGTTAATCGCGTGGAATTGGTGCAGGGTGCAAGTTCTGCATTCTATGGCCCAAATGCCTTTAACGGGGTGATTGCCATGGAAACAAAAAATCCGTTTTTGAACCGCGGTTTGTCTGCCAGCGTAAAAGGGGGCAGCCGAAACTTGTTCGAAGGAGCCATCCGGTATGCAGAGGCATTTAAAAATAAGAACGGCGACTTGTCTTCTGCTTTCAAAATCAACCTGTTCTATCTGCGGGCAGATGACTTTGAAGCCCAAAATTACAACCCTGCGGACGATACCCGCTCTGCCATTGACAATCCTGGACGGTACGATGCTGTAAACATTTATGGCGATGAATTCTTTTCTCTGAATGACCTGAGCGGTCCATCTAATTTATCACAAAGTTCAGCAGGACTTGGTTTGTTTCACCGCATCGGATACCGCGAAGTGGATTTAGTAGATTACAATACCAAAAACATCAAGGCCGGGATCGCATACCATATCCGGACCAAGCCTTCTCAGGATTTTGACTCTCCGGAATTAATTTTTGCTTCTAATTTTGGAACAGGAACAACGGTATATCAAGGGGATAACCGCTTTAGTCTGCGGGGAATCAAATTTTTCCAAAACCGGATTGAATTCAAGAAAGAGGACAAATTTTTCATCAGGGCATACGCAACGCATGAAGATGCAGGCCGCTCATTTGACCCCTATTTTACTGCCCTTCGCTTACAGGAGCTGGCAAAGGACAATGAAACCTGGTCGCTCAACTATGTTGATTACTGGGGAAGTGAAATTTATCTAAAACGAATGAAGCCTCAGGGCTATCCACAAAATGTGATCTTCCTTCCTGAACCGCCATATGTAGTTTTTGATGCGCAATCTTCCCTGGATTGGTTGGCAGCAAATCAGGATTCCCTGACCTATTGGCACACCCTGGCTGCAGCCTATGCTAATGGGATTGACCCACAGAATCCAAACACAACCTTCCCGTTCTATGAGCCGGGAACCGCACGTTTCCAAAGTGCGTTTGACAGCATTACTTCGCTCAAGTCGACAGAAGGGGGGACCCGCTTTTTTGATAAATCCGCACTGTACCATACACATGGCGAATATATTTTCAAACCCTC
>JAWKLR010000039.1:0-36684 GCA_041392625.1 Saprospiraceae bacterium
AACAGGCGGACTAAACGAATAAACAAATTCAACAAATCATCCAAGCCCGAAGGGCGCATCAACAAATCATCAATAACTGACCACTGATATCAACTAAGTTCTTTTCAATCCACCCGCCGGATTATTAGGAGGTTTGCTCCAGTTGTTTTTTCTTTGTTTTGAAAATCAACTGGAATGCCTACCAATAGCCGCAAATTTATTCTCGACCACCTGATTGCGCTTGGCGCGGTCTTGCTGGTAAACTACCTATCGGTAGCGTTGCCGCTTAATGGTCGTACTCCGGGAGAGTTGTCTGATCAATATCCAAACTTTTTTGTTCCTGCCGGGCTCACCTTTTCCATTTGGGGAGTTATTTACGGATGGTTGCTGGTTTGGGTTGGTTTTCAGATTGTGGCATATTTCAGCGCCAGCATACTCACCAAATTGCACAATTCCCTGGAGCGGATTGGTTATTGGTTTGTGGTAGCCTGCGGCCTAAATATCGCCTGGTTGTTTGCCTGGCATTGGGAACTGGTCGGACTATCCCTGCTTGTGATGATCGGCTTGTTTCTGGTTTTAATGCGCATCAACCTTCGGTTGTATCCCGCTGAGACGGCTTTTGAACGCTGGTTGGTTCACCTACCTTTTGGAATTTACCTGGGATGGATCAGTGTTGCCCTGATTGCAAATACCACGGCATTGCTGGTTTCCATTGGTTGGAGTGCCTGGGGGATTAAGGAGGTGTCCTGGGCGGCTACGCTGGTTTCAGTCGGAATTGTACAGGCGGCATACATGATCCTTCAGCGCCACAATCTGGGCTATGGCCTGGCGGTATCCTGGGCGCTGTTTGGCATCTACCTGAAACGCATTGATTTGCAGGAAGGGAAAGGGCTGGGTGTATTTGCGTTATGCGGCTGCATCGCTCTGCTGCTTATCATTGTCTTGCGCTGGAAATGGCTGATGCGCCTGGGCGCTGCGGCCGGTTCCGGCCGATCAAACCACTAGCGTACTGCAGGGGTGTCCTGCTTTTTTCCCAGGTAAAAATCCTGTATGATTTTCCGAAATGCCTCCGGGTTTTGAGCCCAGGGGAAATGCCCGCTTTTTTCAATTTCTGCAAAGGATGCAGTAGGGTAGCGCCGATACACATCCTGTTTGCTTTCTTCGTAAATATCGCCGGTACCATACGTAATCTGAATTGGATATTTGGCATTGGGAGCGGCTTGCAGCATCGGATATTTTTTGATTTGTTTTCTTGTTTTACTTATGGATTTAGCCCGGATGCGTTGAAGGGCTGCCGTGTCAATTTCAAAGGTGGCAAATCCCTTTTGGTAGTTTAAAACAACCTGGTGAAAGGAACGCTGTGCGGCGCGGTCGTTCCCAAAAAGACTCAAAAGCGATTGCCAACCGAGGTATGCCCATTCCTTCCCACTGGATACACGTTTGTTGTACCGCAAAACTTCTTTTTCTGTTTGCTGCCAAACCTTGCCTGTGCCGGATCCGGGACTGCATAAAAACAGGCTGCTGATCTTTTCCGGGTGTGCCTGCGCATAAATCTGTGCATACAATCCACCCCAGGAATGTCCAAAAAGATGGAAGGATTCCAGCTGGAAGTAGGTGGCAATGGCATGGATATCGGCTATATAGTCTTCCATGCGAAAACGATTGGGTTCACAGGGGGAGCGCAGGCTTCCCCGTTGATCAAAAACGATGACCCGGTAGTTCGCTTTCAGCAAGTCAACTACTGGTAGCAGGTCGTCGGGAACACCGGGCCCTCCATGCAGGAGAAAAACGGTTTCGGTGTGTTCCGGGCTGTATACCCGGGTAAATAACTGGGCGGTTGGACTCTTGATGATCAGACTGTCCTGGGCCTGGATTGTAAAATAAACCAGGACTAAAAGAATGCTAAAAAATACCTTTTTCATATGCTGTGTTTTTATTTATGCAGCAAAGGTATGGGAGCAAAAATCCGGGTTCATTAACATTTGATAAAAAGGAACACGCTCTAATTTAATTTACGCTCCTAAATAAAATCACGTTTCTTTCTTTGATCTATTGTATTCCAGTTGTTCCAAGTTAAAATGGGGCGTTAGCCCTATTGTCTTCGTAGCGCTCGGGATATGAAAATGTTTTTGAAGGGCGTAGCCCTGACATCTTAATTCCAGGGTTTATGTATCCAGATGAGTGATGTGAAAAGATTGAGTGCTAAGATGTCAGGGCTACGCCCCTTAGTCTTATTGTATTGATCCATCTACGAAGATATCAGGGCTACGCCCCTAACTAGGCTTAGTTCCTGTTTGACTGTTGCTATGCTTATTGAGTTTATCAAAAAGCGAGAATATCCAATTTTGTTTTCTATATGACTAAGGTCCCGTTCAGGGCATCAATTCTTTTCGGAGCCTGCTGAGGGAAACATTGGTGATGCCCAGGTAGGTTGCAATGTCGGTGTGTGGAACGAGGCTTTCCAACACGGGATGTTTTTCTCGGAACCGGATCAGTCGCTCTTTCGCACTCAGCGAAGCCAGTCCGATTTCTTTTTCAATTTTTTGCAGCAATTCGTTTTCTAAAACCCGATGTCCAAAGGCCCGAATATCCAGATGCTCAATCATCAGCAGTTCGAATTCTTTAGCATCTGCTGTGGCCAATTCAATTTCGGTAAGTGCTTTGAAGGAGACGTTGGAGATCCCATTTCGGGTGCGGGTGGAATGGGGTGCCAGAACAGATGGGCCGGTAAAAAACGATAAAGTGATTTCCACGCCTTCCGGATCGAGGACATAACTTTTTACAATGCCTTCTGTCAAAAAATATTCCTTGTTGTTGCGTCGATCTTTTTTTATGAAATCATTCCCTTTGGGGTACGGTTCCGGCTTGAGTACGTGCGATAATGCTTCGTACGAATTCAGGGAAATCGGACAATAACTTTGAATAATTTGCTTTACCTGCTCTGTGTACTGGCTCATGATGACTGCATTTGAAGGCTTGAATGGTGCCAATTTAAGCCAGTCCTACTTCCTGATAAAACTGGTTAAGTTTTTCCTGTTCTTCCGGGTTGTCTAAATGATCGATTCGAAATATTTTTCCGGAAGGGTTTATGCTCACTTTTTGGGTGCATCGATGAATGTGATCCCGGCCTTTGTGACGGAGGTAGTCGGTAAAATGAACCAGAAATTCGGATGTGGAAAGGGCTTCTATCCGACATTGCCCCCACTCCAGGCTGTCGAGTTTTTTTCTTCCCTCCAGCATGTTTTGCTCGTAGGAATTGCTGATTGCCTCGGGGCCAATAAGTTTTTCTGCTCCGATGAAATAAACGCAATCAGGACTGAGCACAGAGCGGGTGGTTTCAAAATCATCCTGATCGAGCGAGGTGCCAAAGCATTGTGCGATTGCTTCCATAAGTTGGCGGGTAGGTGTGCAAATACAGCACCGAAATACCTATCCGGTGCTGTATTGTTAACGGGCAAACTGTTTTTATAGTTCCGCAACCTCCTTGATGGCGTTCATAATCTCATCCCAACCGGAATCGGCGTGCTCTTCGCCACTATTGAATTTTTCATTGATTATGGTAAGCGCACAGCCCGATTCACTTTCTTCAATTGCATAGGTGATGTGCGTGTAGTTTTCAGGGATATCTTCCATGCCGTAATTCGGGTCAAAGGTGCTGTATTTGAGCCGCTTGAATTTTTCAATTTCCAAAATGGATCCCTTTTGAAAAACTTCGTAACCCTGATAATTTCCTTCCCAGGTAATGGGACCTCCGAGCTCCCAATTGGAGTTGACGCCGCAATTAAACATGTACTTTTTGGTGAATTCCGGGAGGGTAAGCACATCCCATAAATGGGCTGCCGAGGTGTTGATTTGGATGGTCTGTTGTGTTTGCATCTTATATGAGTTTGAATCTGCAACAAAAGTAAACCAGGTCAGTGACAACCCTATGGCAAACCCTTGTGGGGGAAATGGAGTTAATTGGATTTATTTATACTCGTTATAGTATTGAATGAAATTAAAATCCCGTTTGGGAATGGCTTCTCCGGTTGATCGGAGCGCCTGGATTCGGTCCAGGCGGAATTCGCGGTAGTCGTCGCGGAGCCTACACCAGGCAATCAGAATCCAGTTTTCATTGATGTGGTATAAAGCCTGGGGCTCTATTTCTCTTTTACTGGCCTGATCGGCATTGGCTGCCTGGTAGTTTATTTCAAGCAATTCGGGATGGGTGATTGCGCGCTGAATAGGTGCCAGCCACGCGCTGGTTTTTTCCTTTTCAATATTGGCTACAAAAACAACCCGTTCCGACAGCAGATTGGCTGTATCCCGCTGGGGCTGTCGCAAGGATGCCTTGATCTTGGTAATCGCGCTTTGGTAATGCTCGCTCAGGGATTGGTCCTTGTTTTTGACGATGTATTTCTCCGCCGTGATCAGCGCATTGGCCTCTTCGTCGGTAAACAGGATGGGCGGCAGGTTGTAGCCTTCCACCAGTCGGTAGCCTTTGCCCTCTTCGGTGTAAATGGGCACCCCGGAAGCCTCAAGTGCTTTGATATCGCGATAGGCAGTGCGCGCACTGATTCCAAACCGACGGGCAATTTCGCCAGCGGTCACGAGCTGCTTGCTTTGCAGCAGGGTAAGAATGGCGGTAAGCCGGGATAATCTCGGTATGGCTTCCTGGTCGGACATGGCTTGGATGATTTCAATTTTATCAAAAAAAGTTGCCCCGTGCAGAGGCACAAGGCAACTTTTATAACTACAATACTACATTAACCGGAGGGGTTTTATTTTGCTGAATCTGAACTTCCGGTTGCTGGATATTTCGGATATTATCCGCCACACTGTTCGTGTTCGCCGTTGATGATGGCATCAAACATTTCCTGAGAAATGAATTGCGGAGTGTAGGTTTCACCGCGCATCTCCAACTGGTTGGTAAAGGCACGCATGTGGTTCCGGGATCCGCATTCGAGTTTGTCATAGACGGCAATAAAGTCGGTACGAATGGTTTCATCAATGGCATCCCCAAGGTCTCTGATATCTACATCTTCAATGGTGGCGCCTACGATCAATGCATCCACGATGCTGTTGTTACCCAGCGCAATCAAGTCGTTATACAATTGTTGCAAGCTTGCGTTGGTAAAAATACCCATTTCTTCAGAAGCGGGGTCTTCAACACCGTATTTTTCCATGAGCACCAGAATCTCATTCATGTGGGTTTGCTCGCTGGAAGCAATGTTGCCAAATATTTGCAGGCCGTACTTGTCGTTGAAATAGGTGTAGACGTCCCGGGCAAGTTTTTCTTCCTCACGCATAAACTGGAGTGCTTCCTGATCGCTGGCAGTCAACATATTGGAAGGCACAGGTGTGATGCCGCTGTTATCTGATTTATCACAAGCACTGAATCCGACCAAAACAAAAAATGCTGCGAAAAGGAACAAACTGGAAATTCTTAAATTTTTCATGACTGATTTTTTAATTGAAAAAAAGTGGTTAGCGTTCCGAGGCTGTTTTTTCCTCTTCTCAATTCCTACTACGCAGGCTCTGAAACTTTCTTTCACTTTTTTCAAAAAAAATCTGCCGTCTAATTTTTTCCTCTTCGGTCCTGCATTTTTTGCCGGTTGGCTCGCCCACCCCAGGGGCGGATTTCTTCAGCTGTAAAGTGGGAATTGTCTGTTTGTTTCCCTACCATTTTTACCTGTTCTCCAGCCTCTAAAACTACCACAGGAGCAATGAAAGTGCTGGAATCATAGGCGACTGTCCATTTTTTTTGTTCGAAATCCACCAACACAAACTGCCCGGGATTTGCTTCTTCGACCATTCCGGATAAAAGACCGGCTTCCGGGCTCATCCACATTTTTTGCTTTTTCTCCTGAATGCCTTCGTACACTGAAACATTTGCTGCAAAGGTGGACTCAAGCCACTGGGCGCCGCCACCAATAAAAAAGAGTGTCCCCAACAAAATGCTCAGCAAGGCGCTGAATCCAACGAGTCGAAGCCAGCTGAATTTGTACCCCGATCTGGATTTTTGCAGACTAAAAATTGCGATCAAAAGAAATACAATCAGCGCAATGATCCATATAAAAGGCAATAGACCAAGCACCAACTCAAACCGGGAGTGCGATAAGTGGGTGGTCAATTCAAAGTCGGTTTGCTGGATAGCAAATAATATGACCGAGAAGGCTGCCGCTCCGATAAAAATTCCGATGCCGCAAGCCAACCAAATCAGCGTGTCCTTGAGCAAAAAATGCCAGCGTGGCCGGGGCTGAATGTGGTCCCGTTTTATTTTATCAATGATTTCTTTTGACTTGTCCATAGCGCCTAGTTTAAAGCTATTCTTTTTCAAAGAATCCAGGTTGCTGGTCTGCTGCAATTTTCTCAAATGCCTTTTTGGCCCGGTTGATCCGGGTTGCAACCGTGCCTTCAGGAATTTTCAATACATCTGAAATCTCATCGTAGTGCATCCCTTCTAAAAATTTCAAGACCAAAACGGTTTTGTATTTAATGGGCAATTGTTCGAGTACATCGTGGGCAAGCAGGTGTTTTTGTTCCCGCATGGTTCCATCCGCATCGGAATCCTCTGCGCCGATCTCAAATAAGTTGTCGTCTAATTGCACCTGTCGATCCTTTCCGTAGGATTTCTTTTTTCTCCAAACAGAAAGCGTCTCGTTGTGGACGATCCGGTAAATCCAACTTGAAAACTTCAGATGCTGATCAAACTCGTTGAGGTTGGACCAGATTTTTATGAAGGCATCCTGCAAAATATCTTCAGCCTCCTCGCTGCTCACCAGGGCAATGCGGCGGATATACCGGATCAACAGCACTTCGTATTTGTTGTACAGACAGGCAAAATAGTCTACCTGCAAAAGCGCTTTCTCAACGGCTTCAGCATCACTAAGCTCCCGGCATTCCTCTTTAGAGACGTACATGTTCGAAAGTGGGCTAAACCTTGATGATTTTTTTCACCGTGACGGCATCTCCGGTTTTGATTTCAAGGTAGTACACACCTGCCGGAAAATCCGAGCAATCTACCTCTGCCTGTTGCCCCACCAGTGTTCTGGAACGCAGGACATTCCCGTTTACATCAAACCATCGAATGGATTTTAGTCCGGATGTCTGGCCCGCATCGATGGATAACCGGGTGGATGCCGGGTTGGGGAATACCTGAATGGGTGTCATGCGGTCGGCTTCATCGCTGGAAGTGACAACACCGGCTGTTTCGGTTTTAACAACCGTGCCATTGGCTCCCGCTGCGTATCCAAGTTGCGCGTTGACAAAGCAGATGCTTGTCAATCCTTCGTTGAGGTTGGGACTAATATCTTCCCAAAGGGCACCTCCGTAATTGGTTTTTTGAATCAGCGACTGGTTCACACTGCCACCAACTACATAGCCGGTTTGTGTATCCGTAAACACCACTTCGAGGTTTCCGCTCATATCAACAGAAGTCTGCGGAATCCAGGATACGCCGCAATCGTAGGTGCTCAAAATGCCACCGTTCCAGCCCACTGCAAAGCCGGCGGTTTCATCGAAAAAGTAAACGGATTGGAGGTAGCTGGTAGAGGGAGGGCTAATCTGATTCCAGGTGTTGCCTCCATCCAGTGTTTTTGCAATGACCGAAATTCCCGGTGCGCCTCCGGCCGCAATGCCTACCTGATCGTTTACGAAATAGATCGATTGGAGGTCATAGCCGGTGCCGGAGTTCAATCCTTGCCAACTGTTGCCACCATTGGTGGTTTTTAAAATAAGTCCGCTGTTGCCGACGATGTACCCGAGGTTTGCATTGACAAAGAAAACGGAGTTGAGCAGGTTGGTATTGAAAATCTGGATGGACGTCCAGGATTGTCCGTTGTCCACCGATTTCAGGATGATGGACTGGCCGAGGCTATAGTCTTTCCCGACGGCAACGGCTTTGTTGCCATCAAAAAGAAAAATGTCTTCCAGAAAAATAGATCCTGCTCCGGTGTAACAAGCCTGCCAGCTGTCGCCGCCATTGGTGGTTTTGTAAATGGTGTTATCTCCTGTTACAAAACCATTGGTTTCGTTCCGAAAAGCAATGGCGGAGAGGGTGGAAATGGTTGCTACATTTTTTTCTTCCCATTGGGCGAGCAGAACGGATTGGATGCCAAACAGAAAACACAGTGTGAATAAAATTCCTTTCATTTTTTGAATTTAAAACCGAGCGATACGGGCACTCGAAGTTGGTGAAAAGGGTGTTTTCGTTTGGCCAAAAGGGCACCAAAATTAAAAAAGCCATTCCAATGTTGAAATGACTTTTTTAATTTATCAATTATTCAGGATAAAGTAAGTCTATTTGGATACGGCCAATTCCAGGCTTTGAACGCCGTTAGGTGACTGCATTTGAACAATGTACAGGCCGTTGTTCAGTTGGCTCAATTCCAGATCCAATTGGTGAGTTCCTGGCATATATTCTGTGCTGGCGATGTACTGTACACGCTGGCCCAGGGTGTTGAACACCTCGATGGAAAGTTGAGTAGCCTGAGAGAGGGAGAAACTCAGCGAAGCTGCTTCTTGTGCTGGGTTCGGGAACACCTTGGTCATTTCGAGCGACTCGATGTTTTTAACTGCAGATACCGTAACCACGCCGCAGGCCTCAGTGAGTAGAGAGCGGATCTCAGGAATGCCGGCAGAAAGTGGCCAAATATCCCAGGTGATGGAATTGTCTGTACAGATCACAGCAAACGTTGGGAATCCGAGAAATGAAAAGTTGTTGGCATAGAGACTAACGATATCATCGCCATTCCCGGCAACGCCGCCGACTTTGTGGTTCTCATGTGTTGGGTTGAACATGCTTTGTCCGATGAAGGCATCGGAGTCGCGGTCGCTGATGCTCCATACTTCCAGGGTGGTTCCTTCGTAGTCTTCCAGCAGTTGGTCAACCTCAGGAGCCCAGTATTGGCAGGGGCCGCAGTTTACAAAGAAGAAATCGAGCAAAATAACTTTGCCATCCGCTTGTGCTTCGGAAAGGGTGTGTTCTACACCTTCGATGTCGGTGAAAGTAAAATCTGGGGCTGTTTGAGCAAAAGCGAGGGTGCTAAAGAGGGCAGTTAGTAGGGTAAAAAGTGTCCTTTTCATATTAAATAGTTTAGTTTGTTTCCTCAAAAATAGGCTTTTCAGATGGAGACAGAATTTGAAACCCGGTTTTTGTCGCAAAAAAGCCAACCCCCCGTAGAGACGCAATGCCTCGCGTCTCCCGCAAACGAAAGAAAAAGCCACAATAGGAAAGATCACCGCGTCTCCCCCAAACGAAAGAAAAAACCACAATAGGAAAGATCAACGCGTCTACCCCAAACGATAAATAAATACAAAAGGAAAGATCACCGCGTATCCCCCAAACAATAAATACAAAATAAAAAAGCCACAAAACCTACTCACTGTGCAATCAGCACCCGAAGTTGTTCTTTTGCTTCCTTATTTAATTGGATAAATGCTTCGGAATAATCCAGTCGGAGATTTAGATCAGAAATAAACTCAGCCGTATTTTTAGATTCCAGAAGGTTCTCCATCTCCGAATTAAGGGTGTAGTTTGGTTGGATCCCCGGGTTTGGCTGTAAAAGGTTGAGCGCGCGGAGCAGGGATACGAAGGCAACATCGCATACACGGGCCGGGATGTCTGCGGGTGTAACCACTTGCAGGGTGGTAGACAAGCCAGAATTCACATTCGATAAACGGCGATCGGCAATATAAAACACCGTTTCATCATCCAGATAGGGGAGAAGGTACTGAACAATACGCTCGTCTCTGGATATGGCCATTTCCTTGACGACCGTTGACCAATGGTGCATATTTTCTCTGGTAGGCTTCATCTCCAAACTAAAGTCGGTTCGCTCTTCTAAAAAAGCATAAACCTTTTTTCTGTTTTCTTCCTTGTCCGACCAATACCTTGCATTGGCCTCCAATAGGAGCGGCGTGGACTGCTTGCCTTTTAAACCAGGCTCCAGGAGTTTGTTGAATAGTTGCTCATTAAAATACAGGTAGAGATATTCATCCTGAAAACTGTTGGACTCCAGTTGGTTTAGAAAATAAGTCGTTAACTGTGGATTTGAATGAACACCTTTTTGCTGAAGCGCAGCGAGATAACTTCGATTCAGCGTATTTGATGACTTGTTAGAGTTTAACATAAATGCCTCCACTAATTCGTCGCCTGAGATGTACTTGACTACCGCGGAGTCAGTTAGCAAGGTGCGAATCAAAGCAGCTTGGTTGCTAAATGATTCCGTACTCAAAATCTCTGTCTTGAGCCGCTTAGCCTGTTGGGTCTTGGGAATTTCAACGAGCGGCTTCCAATAAAAACTGAAGGGTTGGCTGGAAGAGGATATAGATTTAAAATCCCGTCCTTTTTCATAGAGGAAGTCGATTGCAAACGCAAGGGTGTTGATCCCTGTTTTTTCTTCCTTATCCGCGAGGATATAGCTTAGGTTTTTGGAACTTGTAAACGTAGAATTGGGATAAATCCGGATTCCGGAGCGCTCACTGTTTTTGTCAAAAAATGCATCAATGAGATCCGCTCTTGAATACTTACGCAGGACGTTGCTGTCAGGCATATGCTTTCCATTCGAATCAGTGAGTACCTTTTCAAGAGAAGCGCTGATGTCATTAATGAAAATCGATTCCTGACTTTTATTCTTGATTTTTAATTGCAGCCAATCGGAATGAATGAGGCTGCCTGTATCCTGATACAATAGGTACACATCGACATTGCCGTCGGAACAAAGTACCAATTTATTATAGCCTGACTCATCATTTTGACAAGCCGAAAAAAGAAGCGCAGAAATTGCAAGCCAGAAAAGAAGTGGTTTCATCAGGGAGGAGGTGTTTGATTTACGAATTCCGATTACATGATATCCGATTGCTGATTTGATTTTCAAAATCAAATGGGTATTTGTTTCAATAAACAAATAAACGAATAAACAAGGGAAAGCGCAGCCTCCCGAATAAACAAGCTCATCAATTTACGGTCTTACATATTCCGTCGGTATTGTCCGCCTACTTCGTAGAGTGCATTGGTGATTTGTCCGAGCGAGCAGTTTTTAACGGCATTCATCAGGTGTTCAAAGATGTTTTCGTTTCGAACGGCTGCTTGTTGCAAATCGCGCAGGGCATGTGCTCCGGATTCTTTATTGCAGGTTTTGAGTTTGTTCAGGGTCTCGATTTGTGCTCCTTTTTCTTCCTCAGTTGCGCGAATTACTTCGGCGGGAAGGATGGTAGGAGAGCCCTCCTTGCTCAGGAAGGTGTTGACCCCAACGAGTGGCAGTTCGCCGGTGTGCTTGAGTGTTTCGTAGTACAGACTTTCTTCCTGGATTTTACCGCGCTGGTACATGGTTTCCATCGCTCCAAGTACCCCTCCGCGTTCCGTGATCCGGTCGAACTCCATCAGTACGGCTTCTTCTACCAGGTCGGTCAGTTCTTCAATGATAAATGAGCCCTGCATTGGGTTTTCATTTTTTGCCAGGCCCAACTCCTTGTTGATGATCAGCTGAATCGCCATTGCCCGGCGCACCGATTCCTCGGTTGGGGTGGTAATGGCTTCGTCGTACGCATTGGTGTGCAGGGAGTTGCAGTTGTCGTAAATCGCATACAGCGCCTGCAGGGTAGTGCGGATGTCGTTGAACGCAATTTCCTGTGCGTGCAGCGAGCGACCAGAAGTCTGGATGTGGTATTTCAGCATCTGGCTCCGCTTATTTGCTCCGTATTTCCAGCGCATGGCTTTTGCCCAAATACGGCGTGCAACGCGACCGATCACAGCGTATTCCGGATCGACACCATTGGAGAAGAAGAAGGATAAGTTGGGTGCAAAATCATCCACCTTCATGCCGCGGGAGGCATAGTATTCTACAAAGGTGAATCCGTTCGCCAGGGTAAAGGCCAACTGGGTAATCGGGTTGGCTCCGGCTTCAGCAATGTGGTAGCCTGAAATGGATACCGAATAGAAATTCCGGACCTTATTTTGGATAAAATATTCCTGCACATCACCCATGACACGCAGGCTGAATTCAGTGCTGAAAATACAGGTGTTTTGTGCCTGGTCTTCCTTCAAAATATCGGCTTGCACCGTACCCCGTACCGACTGCAAGGCTTTGGCCTTGAGTTCTTCGTAAACGGCGGGCTCCAGTACTTCATCTCCTGTCAGTCCGAGGAGCAACAAGCCCAGTCCGTTGTTGCCTTCCGGCAAATCGCCGTTGTATCGGGGGCGTTCCAGTCCACGGGCATCGTATTTTTCTTTGAGTCGTGCCTCCACCAGGTGTTCCAGTTTGTGCTCTTTGATGTAGAGTTCACATTGCTGGTCGATGGCGGCGTGCATGAAGAATGCGGCGATCGTTGCTGCGGGCCCGTTGATGGTCATGGAAACCGAGGTAGTCGGACTGCAGAGATCAAAACCGGAATACAATTTTTTGGCATCATCCAGGCAACAAACGGATACACCGGAGTTGCCAATTTTGCCGTAAATATCCGGCCGGTGGTCGGGGTCTTCTCCGTACAAAGTCACCGAGTCAAAGGCGGTTGACAGACGCGCGGCCGGTAAGCCCGCGGATACGTAATGGAAACGCTTGTTGGTGCGTTCAGGTCCGCCTTCTCCGGCAAACATCCGGGTTGGGTCTTCGCCTTCCCGCTTGAATGGGAATACGCCCGCAGTGTAGGGGAATTCTCCCGGTACATTTTCCTGAAGGCGCCATTTCAGAATGTCTCCCCAGTCTTTGTATCGGGGGAACACCACGCGCGGGATTTTGGTATGGGAAAGGCTTTCCGTATAGGTTTTTACCTTGATTTCTTTGTTTCGTACCTGGTACACATATTCATCCGCAGCATAGCGTGCTTTTTTCTCGTCATGGCCTTCCAGAATACGCTGACAACGCCAATCCAGTTGGGCCACCAGGTCGCTGTGGAATTTGCGCAGGGCCTCCAATACCGTTTCATCCGGATTGGATTGCGCTTCCATTGCTTCAATGGTATTTTTGAGGCTCCAGATTTTACGGGCGATTACCACCTGTTCTTCCACATCCTGGTCGTACTTCCGGTTGCTTTCGGCAATTTCGGAGAGGTAGCGTACCCGTGCAGGTGGAATGATGAATATCTTTTCCGACATCTCGTCGCTGGCCTCGAAATGGGATTTCAGTCCGGTTCCGCATTGCTCATCAATCCGGTCGAGCAAGTGGCGGTAGAGTTTGTTTACCCCCGGGTCGTTAAACTGGCTGGCAATACAGCCAAATACCGGCATGTCATCCACGGGTGTCTCCCAGGCATTGTGGTTGCGTTGTACCTGTTTGCGAACGTCACGCAGGGCATCGAGGGCTCCGCGTTTGTCGAACTTGTTGAGTGCGATGACGTCGGCAAAATCCAGCATGTCAATTTTTTCCAGCTGGGTTGCTGCACCAAATTCGGGGGTCATTACATACAGACTCACATCGCTGTGGTCGATAATTTCTGTATCGCTCTGTCCGATTCCGGAAGTCTCCAGAATGATCAGGTCGTATTTAGCTGCTTTGAGTACATCCAGCGCGGATTGTACGTGCCGGGACAATGCCAGGTTGCTTTGGCGGGTAGCGAGGGAGCGCATGAAAACGCGTTCGTTTCGGATAGAGTTCATGCGAATCCGGTCGCCCAAAAGTGCGCCTCCGGTTTTGCGCTTGGAAGGGTCCACCGAAACAATGGCAATGTTTTTATCTGGAAAATCCAGGAGAAAACGGCGAACCAGTTCGTCTACCAGCGAGGACTTGCCCGCACCTCCGGTTCCGGTAATTCCCAATACCGGGCTGTTGGAAAGCTGGAGTTGTGGGCGGATATTTTCGGCAAAAAAATCGGGTTCGTTTTCTGCGATGGTAATTAAGCGGGCAACAGACCCTGCATCTTTTTCATACAAATGCTTCAATTCCCCATTGAGTACAATGCCTTTTCCATCCGGTGCTTTTTTTAGCGGACTGGAATCGCACTGTTGGAGCACGTCGTTGATCATTCCCTGCAATCCCATTTTGCGGCCATCATCCGGATGGTAAATGCGCGCAATGCCGTAGTCTTGCAATTCCTTGATTTCCGAAGGCAAAATGGTGCCACCCCCACCACCAAAAATTTTGATGTGTCCGGCGCCTTTTTCTTTAAGCAGGTCGTACATGTATTTAAAATATTCCATGTGGCCGCCCTGGTAGGAGGTAATGGCGATTCCCTGCACGTCCTCTTCGATCGCACAATCGACGATTTCAAGCACCGAGCGGTTGTGGCCCAGGTGGATGATCTCTGCGCCACTGGATTGCATAATCCGACGCATGATGTTGATGGCGGCATCGTGGCCGTCAAACAAACTGGCTGCCGTGACGATTCGAACTTTAGTTTGAGGTTGGTAGGGAGCAACTTGGATCATAGTCAGAGAGTCGTTGTGACGTTAGAAACGCATTCAGTACGAAATGCTATTGGTAGTACTAAAAACAAGGTGTTCCAAGCAAAGTTTAGGATTGTGGTGGCTTTGCGGAATTTGATTTGGAAACCCGGCCTGCAAAAGTACAGACTTTGCAACTAAATTCGGCCTGTCGCTCTAAGAAAATGGAAGCAAAAGCGGTTCTACTGCTTTACTACGGGCTGGATGGTGCGCCCGGATGCTGTTTCTACCTGGAGCAGGTAGAGCCCGGAGGGGAGTGCGCTCAATCCTTCCAGTGTGGATTGGTTTTGGCTTTTTGCCTGAATACCACCATGCATATTCCACAATTGCAGCGATAAAATTGGCTGCTCTGATTGAATAACAATGTGCGTTGTGAAGGGGTTGGGGGCAAGGACTAGAGGAGCCGCGATGGGTTGTGGAGCCTGGGTCGACTGACATGCAATAAGCCGGCCCTGTACGGCATCCCGGATGGTTGGCAACAGGGCATAGAGTTGGTCGCCCGGGCACATGGTATTGCAGCCATCCCGGTGACCACTGATCCGGAATAAATTGGAATTGCTGGAATTGTGGTAAGCAATCTCCGAGGGGTCCAACTCATTCAAACAGCATTTCCAGGCCAATAATTGCTCCAGGGTATTGAGGGCATTGAGTGTTGGCTGGACATTGGTGTAGGTACCCATCATACACACCCCCATGGTGCCGGCATTATACCCGCAAAAATGGGCACCCTGCTTGTCGAAATCCCGTCCCTGATACAACACACCAGTTGGCGCAATCAGCCAGTTGTAGCCGATGTCCGACCAACCGTTGTTAAAGACATGATCGTTGTAAATGGAAGTAACGACAGCATTCCAGTTGCTGCTGGTATTTCCACCGGCAGAATGATGCACTATCAGGTGGGTAACCAGGGTGTTAACAGGAGTAGATGTGGGGTTGCATTCACCACTGGTACACCAATCCTCACGGGTGAGGTAATCGGGCAATGCACAGCTACAGGCCATTCCGGCATCGGGTGTATCTTCCTGGAAGATTGCGCCTCCGGCTTCACCGGGTACAAACAGGTTGTACTCCAGTTTTTTTAAACGGGTTTTTGAAATCCGGTTGTATTGAAAGGAAATGCGAACGAAGCGTATCCCCGGGTCCAGCATCGTCATTGCACATTTGTGCCGGTTGCCGCTTTCGCTTTCAAACTCCGGGTCGGGTTCCAGCGCAACGGGCTTGCTCCAGCGCTTGCCATCCCGCGAGGTCGACATGCGAAACTCCAGATCGTCGTAATAGTCCGACTGGGTATGAAAGAAAAACGAAAATGCGGTAAAGGGCGCACGGTTTTCAAACGGAATTTCAATGGCCTGGAATTCACCTTTGGCAGCAACACCTTGCCGTTTTACCCGGATGGTGCTGTCGGCCAGGTGTATGTTTCTCGAACGCTGCAGGGCGTCGGGCAGGTCCTGGTAAATTCGGGTGCGTTGGGTTTCTTGCGCTTGCCCGGGCAGGACAAAGCAACAAAAAAGGATGAGTAAAGGAAGGAATTGTTTTTTCATGGTATTAGGAATGTGTGATGACGTTGTCTGAAAAATGAAGTTTAAACAGGCTCCTAATCAAAATATTGCATGTAAGCTGAGCTTCTTTTCTCATTGAAACAAATTACAAATAAACTGAAACATTCCATTGATTAATCCATTTAATGGAATCATTCGGCTGCCTTAGGCGTTATGCTGCTTATCTCTCTTTTCTTTCTCCTTATTTGAAATAATACTATGAAACACCGCATTCGTGTTGCCGGCATTTTACATCAGAATAACCAACTACTGCTGGTCGAACAAATGAGCCCGATTGGGTTTAACCGATGGTCGCCACCAGGCGGCGGTTTGGAGGCTCAGGACGCTGATATTTTCAACGGCGTTGCCCGGGAAGTGTATGAGGAAACCGGCGTGTCAGTTCGGCCGGGGGCACTCCGGTTTGTCAGTGAATTTCTACACCATTACAGCAATACCCTTATGTTGGAACTGTGGATAGATTGTCATCCACTCGAAGGGGATGTATTCGGAGCACCACACCTCAACAACCTCCAAGCCTCAGATGGAATCAACTCTGTAAAATGGTGGTCATACGATTCGCTGCAAACCCAACGGGTAAACCGCCCACTGGCAAAGCAGTCTTTTTGGGATAACCTTACAGGGCCCGTTCAGGCAGTTCAATACCTGGGCCGGTGGGAGGAATAGCCGCGCTGAATCTCATCTAAAATCAGAGTAATTAAAAAAAAATGTAAAGCAGGCTTGACAAAATGTAAAATAAACTTTACTTTTGTCAAAAATACTTTACGCTATGAAAACATTTCGTTTGCTTCCCGGCTATTTCAAAATCATTGGATTGCTCATGGTGATTCCGGGCGCCATTCTCGGAGCAATGACTTTGTATGGTGAATTTGAGTTTCCCTGGCTTGATTTCAAAATCAGAGAAAAAGATGAATTCCTTCTTCCGGCTGTAGAGAACTTTACCAATGAACTGGCATTCTTTCTCATCATTGCAGGCCTGCTCTTTTTGGTGTTTAGCAGAGAAAAGGAGGAAGATGAGCGGGTGCAGCAAATCCGCTTAGAGGCATTTCAGTGGAGTTTCCTGGTGCACTTTGTGCTGGTGATTATTGCCAACTGGTTTATGTTCTCTGAAAACTTCTTTTTTGTACTGATTTATGGGATGTTCACCCCGCTGCTTGTATTTTTAGGGCGGTTCTATTACGTGTTAAAAATCAAAGAGGCTCCATCTTTTAACGAAAACGAGGGGGAAGTATGAAAAACAGAGTAAAAGAAGAACGAGCCCGCCTGAATTTACCCCAGCAGGCTCTGGCCGAACAAATTGGGGTCAGCCGACAAACCATTCACTCCATCGAATCCGGACGCTATGTGCCTTCCACCGTGCTGGCACTAAAAATTGCCAAGATCTTTGAAAAGCCGGTCGAGGAAATTTTTGAACTGGAAGCGGGCGACTAGCACATGCCCAAACTAAAAACAAAAGCGCCTGCACTTTCTGTCTGAAAGTTGCAGGCGCTTTTGTTGTATGATTTGTTTTTACTTAAAAATAAAACCCAATTCGGAGGGTGATGGCCCTGAAAATGGTTTTGGCATCTTCATTTTTCCATTCACCACGCAAAGAATCATAAACCCGGCCTTTGTCGCTGGTCATATCTGTAAACTGATGCTGGTAATACAGTCCACCAACCACGGTAGCATGCTCTGCCAGTTCGTATTCAATACCGGCACCAAGTCCCCAGCTTAGAGACAGGCCATTCACATCTTCCCGGATGTCTTCGTCATCGGTATTGAAATTGTTGCTGTCGCCGCGAATATCTCCCAATGACTTGGTCAGGAATCCCAGCGTAAATACCGGTGCTTCAGCAAAGAAGTTGAGTCGGCTGCTTTCTCCGGAGCCGCCGCGCATGCGCAGGGCAAACGGGATTTCAACATAGGTCAGGCGGTAATGCAGTTTCGCATTCTGTGCAAGAGAGGTGGTATCTGTTTCGCTCAATGCAATAGTCAGATCGGAGTTGGGCCATGGGTTGGAATAGGCATATCCGTTCTGGATGGTTCCGCCGGCATTGAAGCCAAAACCGATTCCGGAAGCAATTGCGTAATTTCTGGAAAAGTATTTTTCTCCGCTCATGCCGAGTTTGAGTCCCCAGTTGGAACTGGTGCCCTCAAGCAATTTGTCCGAAGAACTCATCCAGGACCAGGTAGGGCTGGCGTGGATACCGAAACGGAAGCCTGTGCCGTCCCAATTGGTTTGTGCCTGGGCAAAGCCGAAGAAAATGAACAAAAAGCCCAGTGAAAAAGCAATTTTTTTCATGATTAGCAGTTTTTTTGTGCTGGTAAAGGATTGATCAGAGTATGTTTTAGTTGTATGAAAATACATCGATTCAAAAATGCAGATGCATCCTTTCTAACGAATGAACCTACTATTTATTGAAAAACGGGATAAAAGCATCCGTTCTGGCCCTGCCTGACTTCGGAATCTTTTGCCCCGCCGCTAAAATCGGATTTTTTCGGAGTATGACAACCAAAAATACACGATCCATTTGGACTAGCCTCATTCTTTTTGTCCTTTTGAGCCAGCTGGCCTGTACCAGCGACCCGTCCGGCCCCGATGTATCGGGCATCGACATCCCGTTCTCAGTTCAACGCTTTGATCAGGATTTGTTTAAACTGGATACCACCCAAATGGAAGCCAGCCTGGATGAACTGCTGGCCAAGTATCCCGACTTTTTACCTTTCTTCATCAACGAGATCGCACACGATATGACCCAGCCGGACCAAAGTCCGCTGGATGCTGTCAAAGGCTTTATCACCGCACCGCCAATCTTGCGCCTGAAAGACTCTGTCGAACTGGCATTTCCAAATTTGGACAAACAGGAGCCCGGGCTTAAACAATTGCTAAAGCATTATCGTTATTACTTTCCAGAACGACCCACACCGCGGATTGTAACCGCCGTGACGGAGTTTATCGGGGATGCTTATCTGGTCAATGATTCCCTGCTTATGATTGGCCTGGACATGTTTTTGGGAGAGGACTTCGGTGGATACAACCCCGAGTTTTTTCCACAATTCATCCGCCGGCAGTTTGTTCCGGAGAACATGACCACCAAAGCAGCCATGGCCATTTGCAGCCAGCGGACCGGACCGCCACCAGATGAACGCATCCTGGATTACATGATCAACAATGGCAAAACGCTGTACATGATGAGCAAACTCATGCCATTCGCCCCGGACTCAGTGATTATGGGCTACACTGCCGACCAAATTGCTGAAAGCCTGGCAAACGAACAGAATGTCTGGGCGCGCATGCTCGATATGGGCGTGTTGTACGAGCCGTTAGGACCTAAAAATCAAAAAATTGTAATGCCTGCACCCAATGCAACGTCTGTTTTTACAGAAGCTCCGGGCGAGATTGGCAATTGGATCGGCTGGCAGATCGTTAAATCCTATATGAAGCGAAATCCGGATACCAGTATGGACGAACTGATCCAGCTCCGCGACACCCAGGCTTTCATGGAGGCTTCCAAATACAAGCCACCCCGTATAGCAGGGTAATCCATCGAACAGGAACTTGAAATCGATATTGTTTTATTTTTTAAACTTTAAATCATGCGTACTTTTTTCATTCTTCTTATGTTTTGCCTGACCCCGTTCACCGGTGTGTTTGCACAGGAAGGGTCTGATCAAAATGCAGCAGCGTTTAATGTAGAGGCAAGTACTGCCGAAATTCTTCTGGGTAATCCGGTAGAAGTGCAGTTCATCCTGAAAAATGCCTTCAATGTCAACTTCAAGGCCCCCGATTGGGATGCGCTTAATTGCGATGTATTGGTTGGGCCAAACACATCCAACAGCATTTCCATTCTAAACGGGGTGCGCCGCTCAGAAACTACCTACCAATACTACATTGTCCCCAGGGAAGAAGGCGTGTTTACCATCCCATCCATGAGCCTGGAAAGCGATTCCGGAACCCTGGTAAGCGAACCCATTGAAATAAAGGTATTGCCCAATCCGGATGGTGTGCAAACCGGTCCTCAGTTTGACCAAAGACGCACGCCCAGCCCTGCAAAGAAAAAACGGGCTACGGTACGTATTTAAGAAGTGAATTTTAAACATACTCTAAAACCTGTTTTTTTAGCCAAAACGAACCGCTCAGCACATTATGATACACATACCCATTTTGCGTAAGCTCCTGCTTCTTTTTGGAGCAATCGGCATCAGTGCGGCCTTACAGGGCCAGGCTGTTTTCGAAGCGCGCGTTGGATCGGGCAAGGTGGCTGCCGATGCTGTTTTTGAATTGAGTTTTGTGCTCGAAAATGCAGACGGGAGCAGTCTGAAAATGCCCTCTTTCCGTCCGTTCAGACAGGCGGGGTATATCCAGGAAAGCCACAGCACCGAGTATATAAATGGCCGTTCACGGGAGGCGCACATCTGGTCGCTCCAGCTTCGTGCACCCGAACAACCTGGGACCTACACCATTGGCTCCGCCCAGATCATGGTCAATGGAAAGTGGCTCAAAAGCAGCCCGATCAACATACGCGTAGTCGAATCTTCGGATCCGGGCCTGAGCAAGTCGCAAACAGATGAAGGCGTTTTTGTCCGGGCTGAATTCGCAAAGGATACGGTGTACGTCGGACAGCAAGCCATTTATCGGCTGGTGCTCTACACCCGTAAAACCATCGCCGGATACGATATCATTGACCTACCAGAGGTAGATAAAGCCTTTATCCGCGAAATCAAGCGGTACGATACCCGAACCAACGAAGCCACCATCAACGGCCAGCGCTATGCCACCAAAACGCTGTTTGAGATGGCAATTTTCCCGCAAGTCGCCGGAGAAGTGCCGGTCGACCGCGCAATGGTAAAAGTGGGCGTGGAACAAAGCGGTACCCTGGGGATGCTCATGGGCGCCAAACCCCTCAACCTCCCCGTTGAGCCCAGTGTGCTTTATGTGCAACCGCTTCCAATCCCGGCTCCTAAAGGATTTTCAGGTGGGGTAGGGCAGTATATCTGGGATGTTGAGGTGGATCAGGATGTACTCACCACCGACGATGCAGCAACCCTCCGGCTTTCCATTCGGGGGAATGGCGATATGCGCCGGTTTTCTCCTCCCCGCATCCAGGCACCTGCAGGACTTGAAGTGTTTCCTCCTCAGGAAGAAGAACGCGAAGAATTTGAGTCGGGTACCGAGGTGATGCATACCCTCAAACTAAATTATGCGCTGGTTCCTAAAAAAGAAGGCTCCTACACGATCAATCCGGAACTTATCGTTTTTGACCCGGACAGTGCACGGTATGTTCACCTTCAACTGGATCAAGCCATTGAGTTGCATGTGTCTAAAGGAAGTAGGACCGAGGAAGACTTTACCAGTACGCAGCGGACCTTTGATGGCGACTCTTTTTTCCCGACCGCAGTGAAAAACGCACTGGAATCGCCCTGGATTTACCTGCTGTTACTAATTCCTCTAGGGTGGTTTTTTTATTTATGGCAAAAAAACCGAAAAAAAGCATCCAGATCCAAGGAGTCAGATCAAACTCAAATTCCAGGCACTCGCACAAGTGAGTCACAGCAATTGCACGACTTAAAAGCTTCCATGGATCAGGGTCGATCAAAAGCATTTTATGAGTCTGCCTATCGCTTACTGCAGACACACCTCAACGAGCATTGGGGCCTGAGCACATCCCAACTCAACAAAGAACAACTCCGGGAGCGGATGGCATTGCGAGGGGCGCCAGACAGCCTGCACGCTGAGGTGCACCAGCTGTTGCAAACATGCGAACAGGCACTTTATGCCGGGATGGATAAATCGGCCGAAATGCCCCGTGTTTATGAGCAGATCAGGCAACTGCTTCACTGAACGACTACCTTGTACTAGCTTTTACCAGTTACCTTTGCTTGGTTTTTACATTTCATTTGAAGAATTTTGAATGCTGTTAGGGATTTTAACAAATATTAAAAAAGCCCTAACAGCATTTAATTTTTTGTATGCATCCCAGGGTGCATCTTGCAGACATTATTACAAAACGACCAAATTTGAGTATGAAATTCAAGCATACTCGTAGTACAATCTAAACCGACACATTATGTTACGCCAGATCCAATTTTCCGTAGTCCTTCTGAGTTCCCTGTTGCTGTTTGCATCTTGTCAGACTGCCCAGAAATACATTGAAAGTGGCAACTACGATGGTGCCATCGGATACTGCATTTCCAAACTAAGGGGAAAGAAAAACAAAAAGGTTGAATATGTGCAGGGCCTTGAAATGGCATTTAAAAAAGCAACCGAGCGCGATATGCGCCTGGTCGACAACCTCATCGCCGCCGGGAGAGAGGAGAATTGGGCTAAAATCAATTCCATTCACCGGAACATCAAAAGCCGTCAGGACAAGATTTCTCCGTTGCTTCCTCTTAGATCAAAAGACGGGTATCAGGCAAGTTTCAAGTTTGTCAACATCGAACGCCTGGAGCAAAGCAGCCGCGAACGTGCCGCAGAATACCTGTATGATTGCGCAGAAGATTTGATCCAGCAAGGCGCAAACGGCGATCGTGAAGCCGCACGCGAAGCCTATGGCAAATTGCAGGAACTGAAAAGCAAATATTTTCAGGATTTCCGCAACGTCGACCAACTCATGGCTGAAGCAAGCCAGTTGGGAACTACTTATGTTTTGTTCCAAATCGGAAACCAAAGCAATCAGGTGCTTCCCGGGGATTTTAACGAACGCATTCTCGCTTTCAATACCCGCGACTTAAACAGCCGCTGGAAAGAATTCCATTTTTCCGCACAACGCGGTGTGGATTACCACTACCAGGTAAAATTCAATATCCGCAGTGTAGATATCAGTCCGGAACGCGTAAACGAACGGATATACACGGATGAAAAAGAAATCGAAGATGGCTGGAAATACGTGCTGGATGATAAAGGCAATGTGAAAAAAGACAGCCTTGGCAACGACGTTAAAGCAAAACGCTACGCCATTGTCCGTGCAGATATCGTGGAAGTACTCCAAACCAAAGCCGTTCGTATGATTGGTAACCTGGAGATTTACAACAGCACCGGAACCAATCGTTTGGATAGTCACGAAATGAGCACTGAAGTGTTGTTTGAGCATTATGCCTCTACCTTCCAGGGCGACCGCCGGGCTTTGAGCGAGCAATCTCGCCGTCGAATTGGAAACCGTCCGGTGCCGTTTCCACAGAATTCGGAGATGCTGGCACAGGCTGCCGACAACCTCAAGCCGCAAATCAGGGAAGAACTGAAGAGTTCACGCTCTTTTTATTAAGGAGTAACCGACTCTAAAATCAAACGCCCCGCTGTCTGTTCAGGCAACGGGGCGTTTGCTATTTTATGCTATCGAGGCACTTCAATGGTCTTGATAATGTCGTCGAGCACTTCCCGGGTGCTCATCCCCTCCATTTCCCGCTCCGGAGTGAGAATGATCCGGTGATTGAGCACGGGGAATGAAACATATCGAATGTAATCCGGAGTCACGAAGGTGCGACCCGCCATCGCCGCCACGGCTTTGGAGGTTTTCATCAGCGCCAGAGACGCACGCGGACTTGCACCAAGGAACAAGTCGCCGTTGTTTCGGGTATGGTGAATAATTGCAGCGATGTAGTCGAGCAATTCCTCACGGATATACACCTGCTCAATGCGTTTGTGTGCATCCTGAATGGCAGCAGGTGAAAGCACGGCTTTTACCTGGTTCCGCAATGCACCTGTAAAGTCTGACCGGAAGCGACGAAGGATTTGTTGTTCTTCTTCCAAAGAAGGGTAGTCGAGGATAATTTTAAACAAAAATCGGTCGAGCTGTGCTTCCGGGAGTTTGTAGGTTCCTTCCTGCTCGATGGGGTTCTGCGTTGCGATGACAAAAAATGGCTTCTCCATCGGGTAGGTTACGCCATCAACAGTGACCTGATATTCCTCCATAACCTCAAAAAGTGCAGCCTGGGTTTTGGCAGGTGCCCGGTTGATCTCGTCGATCAGGATGATGTTTGAAAAAACAGGTCCTGGTTTGAAACTGAAATCCCCGGTTTTCATACTGTAAACAGAGGTTCCAACCACATCTGCCGGCATAAGGTCGGGCGTAAACTGGATGCGGCTAAAGCCAGAATCTATGGTGTTGGCGAGGAGTTTTGCACTCAAGGTTTTGGCAATTCCCGGAACACCTTCCAGCAAGACATGGCCTCCGCTGAACAGCGCGATGAGCAACTGCTCAAGCAGGGTTTCCTGTCCGACAATTACCTGACTGATTTCTTTGGTAACTTTTTCGCTCAGTTCCTGAACCGGGCGTACGTCAACGCCTGCGGGCGCTTCTTCCTGAGGAGGAGTGGGCACGTGCTCTTCCGATTGTTCGTCGGGAATCAAATCATTTTCTTCGCTCTGCATGGTATTTATTTTGCCTTTTTGGAAAATTGTTCAATGGAAAAATGGAGTTGCGTCATCATTTCCTGCGTAGGTTCAAACTGGATGACGCTTTTGTATTGGGTAAATATATCGTTTATTTCGCGTTCGGAAACACCGGAAACCTGGGCGAGCCGCTGGATGTAATCCTCCTTATATCGGGGCAATTCTTCATCCTGTTGAATCACAGCAACCAGTCCGTAGCGTTCGCGCACTTGCGCCAAAAATAGTTTCATGGTCTGAATACACAGACTCCGGTAGTTTTTCTCTCTAAAATGCAGGTTGGCAATGGTGCTGATAAACTCGTACGAGGAGTTTTCATTTTTTGGCAAAACCGGAATAATCCGCTGCCGCCTTTTAGCCCGAAACAATACATAAATTCCCGCCAGACCAACCAGAAGGTACCAGGCCCAGGCCAGGGATTTGTGCTGCAACATATAAGCCAGCGGGTGGTCATCCGGGAAGGAGCGGTTCGGGTTGTTTCGCTTGCGTGCGATTCGCTCCGGGGTCCGGCTGTCTTCATCCCATAGGATATCGCCTTCGGGCAGGTAGGAAAGCAGGGTTTCCGTATGTGATTTCCCTTCCGGCCTCAACAGGTGAAAGTTGGTAAGGGCAAGGGGAGTGGTGTGCAGATAAAACGTTCCTTCTCCGTATGGAAAGCGGGCGAAAAAAATACGGCTGCTGTCCATCCGACCAAGGACTTCCTGCGGCTGTTCGTCGCAGAAAAAGCGGTCGTCGATGTACGACCAATAATAAGGGCCCGGCTTGTTTTTGTCGGCAAGATAAAATGTGTCGGAACTTCGAGTGCCAAACCCCTGGAGATTGGGGTCTGCAAAATACAGAAGGTTAAAGGTGTCAGCAACCAATCCATAATCATCCCAGGGTTCATAATAGCATTCATCAAAATAGATGAAATTCATGAGTTCGGTGGGGATGCTTTTTGATGAGATCAGTGCGGTGTTGCCCCGGTACACAAAGCTGAGTAGCGCCTGGGTGTCTGAAGAGTCGAGGTACATGCCACCGCCTACAAAAACATAGTTGGCCGCTTCCCGGGAGTCGGTGAGCATGGCCTTGCGTACATCTTCATCAATTATTTTTGTTTTTTTATCCGGAAAATACCCCTTGAGGATGTTGTAAAAAATCGCAGTGCCGTAAGGCTGCTCATACTTGGGGGTGTAGGCATTTTTGTCCCAATCTTCACCCCAAATAAATTTTCTGTTATCAGGCCGATAAAAGAAATATGCTGCCACAATCAAGGCGATCAGGGCAAGCGAAATAAATATGAGGATGGAACGGTTTTTATTCATGGTTTAAATGCCTGGCGAATTTAGGGAAATATTTGCAGCCATCAACGATTCCGCCAATAATAGGCCAGGCTCACCGGTTACCAAATCCCAGATTCCATACTACATGCTGCAATGAGTGCCATACCCCCCAAGCCATTGAAGAAATTTCAAAAATGAGGAGCAGGCCAAGTGCCGTATTGTGAACCCCGGATTCAAAACTAAGGGTTCGGCAATCTGATTTTGGAAGCCGGGTCAGGCGACCGATCCAATATCCGGATGCAAGTCCGAGTCCGTTGTGGACAGCCACAATGAGTAGCCGCATATCCGAGGTATTTTACGATGTTCTCCCGGTTGCTAAGCAGGGCAAGTACCAGGATGCTAAAAAATATAATGAGCGACAGGCGCTGTACCCAGGGGCGTATTTTTTTTACAAAAGCCTCCATTTTCATATTTAAAAACATCCCCAGCAGAAGTGGAGCCAGAATCAATTCAACGATGATGAGCGCCATGTCGATAAACCGGATCTCAAACGACTGGCGCAGCGCTTCTGAATCGGGAACAAACTTCGACCAAAACAAAAAACCAGCAGGAGTAACCACCGAAGCAGCCAGGATAATAATGGCATTGAATGTTACGGAAAGCGCCACATTTGCCTTGGCAAAATGCGTGAGGAAATTGGTGGTGTTCCCGGATGGACATACTCATTAAAGCACATTCCTAGGGCTATGTTAGCCGGTGGCTTGAAAAGGAAAATGATGCCCAGGTGGTGATGGGAAATAATAGGTACTGAATGAACAGGCCAACCCACGGATCAAACTGCATCAATGACTTTTTTTAAAGTCGGACGGCAACACGTCCAGCGCAACACTAAACATCAGAAAGGCCATAGCGATATTCAGAATGGCCAGTTGATCCGGGTTGAAGTTGATTTGTAAGGTGTCTACCGGGTGCAGAGCAATCTCGAGACTTATTTTCCGGAATAGGAAATTCGGTAAATGGCATTTGCAAAACTGTCTGAAACAAGCAGAGATCCGTCGGGAAGGTGCTCCAGATCAATAGGTCGTGGCCCCAGACCCTCATCGTCCTCCATCAACCAACCGATGCAATGGGGTGTAGTTGGTAACCTTACCGCTGGAATCAAGTGTCAGCAAACTGAGCACACATACCCGCTTTTTTTCGATCGATTCCAGGAGCCGTGTTCGCTACAAGGATTTGATTTCGATAAGCTTGCCGGGAATTGTTTTCCCTGATAAAATTCAATCCCAAGTGGAGCGACGTGTGCGCCCAGGTTTTGGGCCGGAGGGGTGAAGTCGCTGCAGGGCCTTTTAGAGCCAAATTCGTCGTCAGGCATATCCCCCTGGTGGCAAGGTGGTAGCCAAAAAATGCATCCCGTCTTTGGGTGCGTGGTTGACTTCAATAGGCAGGCAGGTCGTCTCCCAGCCAGTCGCGACCATTGTCGGTAAACCAAAGTTCTTTGTTTTGGGGGTGCCAGGTGAAGCCAACGGTATTTCGGATTCCGCGCTGCACGATTTCCGGCTCAGCGCCAGGTTTATCGACATCCAATCGGGTTATTGTTGCGTAAATGGGGTTTTCCGGTTCACAAATATTGCAGGGGGCTCCAACCGGTACATAGAGTTTACCGTCCGGGCCGAAATTGATGTATTTCCACCCGTGGTGCGTATCGGTTGGGTATTTGTCGTACACAACATGGGGTTGTGGTGGATTTTCAAGGTGCTCTTCAATGTTGTCGAAACGCAGAATACGGTTCACCTCGGCAACATAGAGGTTTCCATCCCGGAATGCCACGCCATTTGGCATCTTTAGACCTTTTGCCAACAGAAATTGCTGATCGGCCTGCAAGCCACCATTCGTGTCTCGAAGTGCATATACCTTCCCTTCGCTGCGGGTTCCAACAAACAGCGTACCGTCCGGACTGAGGCACAAGGAGCGGGCATTGTTCACGTTTTCCGCCCAAACGTCAATTTTAAAACCCTCGGGAAGTTGGATTTTATCCAGGGGAAGATTGGAGTTGTACTCCACAGTAGAACTTGTATGATTGGTATGCGAGGGCGCTTTTTTATGTTGTGTTACAGGCGGCAAGCAAAACAAGCAAAACGATTAATCGATGCATGGCAATGTTTTTAGTAAAGATGTTGGCTATAAATGACAATGCAGGGCATCCAATCGTGAAGATGCAAAATCTTATGGAATTTCCCTTTGAATTGCTTTTGCCTAAAACGAGCCTACCAGATCAGGCTTAGAAAAACTACTTTCTCGATGGTGGCAGCGGCGTCGCTCATTCGCCTGCTCCTGCATTTTTCCCAGAACCCGGGAAGGAAAACATCCGTTCGCGCAGTGGTTTGCCATTGGGCCAGGTTCCCATAGTGTTGACGGGCGGTATTGCCAAAGGCAAAATCCTGGGCCTGTCCTTCGCGGACATAGGAGCAAAGGGGGCATCACCGAGTTTCCAGTAAAGCAATAAACCACTCCGGTTGAGGCGGACGTGGAGGAGAGGACCCGTTTAGCCGTGTAGTTGCGGACGCCGGTATCGAAATCCATATCGTATCCGTAGGGCTCAGAGTGGGTGGCTAAGACCCATTTGTGCTCGGAGGTGTCGCGGCGTTGAACCAACAGGTTTCTCATGGGTGTGTTGCGGGCTGTTTGAAAGACCAGCTTCCCGAATTCGCTTCCAACTACGTAATCGTCTTCACCGACCACAACGAGCAACGCGAGGTCTTCAGGAAGTCCGCTGTAATCATCAAGTCGGGCCCCTTTCAATGGTCCGGAGCCGGGTTCGCACAGAAGCATTCCGGCTGGCTTGGGAATAGCATGCTCTTCAAAATGCACCCCAAGGTTGGAGGCAATTACCCCTCCGTAGGAGTGACCGATATAGACCACCTTGTCGGTATTGGGCTTAACACGGCCGGGTGCTTCAAGCGATTTCAATGCATCGCGTATCCCCTTTGCTGCATTTTTAGGAAAACTGTTGGGCCGGGGTATTAGCAGATTCTTTTGATAGCGCGGGTAAATAACAATGTTGCCTTTTGCCACCAGATGCTTGATCCATTTACCATAAGCAAACGGGTTGTAGGCGCCGTAGCCGTGCAGAAATACAATTACCGGAGCAGATTCAGGTTTGGGTTCCGTAGGTTCAAACAACCAATACCCATCCGCTTTATCGGCATGGTCGAAAAAAACGAGTGAACGGTGGGTGTAATCCGCACCGCCGGGTCCGGCTTCCGGCTGGCCAGGGTAAGGCTCCGGCTGTGCTGCCAAAAAGAGCCCTTTAAAAAGTAAGGCTGACATAATCAGTATAGTTCGCATCGCTAGCGGTGTACCAACATTTTTTAATGGAGGATTGCTTTTAGTATTCTAAGTGAACGATTAATTTTGAAAAACGTTTTAAAAATGGTGAAAAAAGAATAATTGTTGCCCTTTGGGCAGTTGATAGGTTGATACGCCCTTCGGGCTAGGATGATTTGTTGAAGTTGTTTATTCGTTTAGTTCGCCTCTTTGAGGCTCTGTTTATGCAGAAGTGGTAAGTTGTAAGTGATAAGCAGTAAGTATATTTTTGACATTTTACTATTCAACATATTACTTGCCACCTACAACTTACCACTTCTATATAAACAAATAAACAAGGCCCGCAGGGCCGAATAAACAATTTCAACAAATCATCCAAGCCCCGAAAAGGGCGCATCATCAAATCATCAATTTCCTGTCAGAGCAGGGCTACGAAACTATTAAACTCCGTTCTATGAGAAACTATTGGCTAATTGGTTTACTGGTATTGGTTTTTGGCTGGCAGTGCATGGATGCACCGTCTGAATCGCAGCCCGACCTGCCCCCATCTGAGGCGCCGGATACGGTTACCCGGGATTCGCAGGTGAGTTATCCGGAGCCTGCAGCGTATAAAAACCTTGCTGTAAACCCAATCGGGAAGGCCGGTTTTGTGGATATGCAGGAAATGTCCAACCAAATAATCCAGGACATTCGGTATGCAACCGATAACAACTTTACAAAATCTACTATTTACGATTGTCCGGCTTGTTTGCTGCGACCGGATGCGGCAGATGCCTTGATACAAGCGCAGGAACTAGTGGCCAAACGGGGTTTACGCATCAAGGTATTCGACTGTTACCGTCCGCGACCGTATCAACAGCGATTGTGGGATAAAGTGCCCGACCCCAATTATGTTACACCGCCTTCAAAAGGTTCAATGCACTCCCGCGGTGCAGCCGTGGATATGACCTTGATTGATCGGGACGGGAAGGAACTGGATATGGGAACACCCTATGATTTTTTTGGAAAAGAAGCCCACACCGATTATACGGATCTTCCCAAGGAGGTGCTTGAAAACAGGCAGTATCTCCGTGAAACGATGGAAGCAGTTGGGTACAAGGGTATACGGACAGAGTGGTGGCATTTTTCATTTCGAAAAAAACAATACCCACTGTCATCTTTTGTTTGGCCGTGCGACTAAACGCTCTTAATTCATATTGTAATTTACTCCAAACCGAACAATTCGGCCCATCTGTGGATTCATGATCAGGTCGTCGATTGTTCCGGTCGCATCTATGCCTGCATATTTGCGGTCAAAGATATTGGTTACATGCCCATACAATAAGAAGTGGTTGCTCAGATAAATGCGGAGCATAAATCCCATGTCCGATACTTGGGGTATCGTTCTTCATAGACAACCCGGTCGTAGTTGGCACTGTAGGTAGGTGCTTTACTAAGTACGGAACTATGCCATTTGATTTGATGCGAGCATCAGATGCCATTTTTTTTGCCTGTATGGTGCTTCTGAATTGGGTGGTCCAGCAGGGCATATTGCGTACCTCGTCTGTGCTGGGAACTCCAAAGCCCAGCATTTCACGGCACACTCTCAATACTGAATATTAAATTCATTGCGCCATCGGAAGGAGGAGACTCTGTTTTCACTCAGTGTAACCGGAATTTCACCGGTATCAAACAGGAATTGAGATTGGATGCCCCAGGTCCGCATATTTAAACCCCTTCCGCTTCTAAATCCATAAATAAAGGTGGAGTCAAAGAAAAATGAGGGGTAAAACTGCCCGGGTTGAGCGAGATTGTAGTGGT
This sequence comes from Saprospiraceae bacterium, assembly GCA_041392625.1. Lineage (GTDB taxonomy): Bacteria > Bacteroidota > Bacteroidia > Chitinophagales > Saprospiraceae > M3007. Next base: position 30,649 of record JAWKLR010000039.1, read on the forward strand.
TTTGAGCAAAAAATACGGCGTCAACCCGAAGTGCTTCTCCGATGTAGCGCAAGCCACCTTCGAGGGTTTGGTTGCGCTCGGTTCTAAATTGTGCTTCTGCCGAATTCAACTCGACATTCAGGTTGGGTCGGAAAGCGAGGGTGTTGATCAAACTGTAAATGCTTGGTCGACGAATGCCGGTAGCAAAACTACCCCGCAAATGCCAGGAGCTGTCGATGCTGTATTGCGCAGCAATGCGTGGGAGAATCTCGGGGCTTCCAAGGGAAGAGAAGTTCAAGCCGCTTCCTCCAATCATCCGGAACCGATTGTAGTGGAGGTCCAGTTGGGCAAAAAGATTACCTTCCAGGTTTTCACTTCCGTCGATTTGGTAAGGAGCAGTTGGCATGGATGTAATTCCTCCGGGCTCCAGATCAAACGGGAACCGGAAATGACCAACAACCGGTGCACCAATACCCAGGAACCCGGTAGCGCCGAGGTCCATGCTTAGTGTTGATGTAAAATTGGTATGCAACACCGATTCCAGTCGCGTATCAAGTCCCCGGCTGGCAAAATAGCGTTCATCGGAATTAAACCGTTGGTAGATCAGGCTCTGCGTGGCTGTTGCCTGGGCCGGGTTTTGGATTTCCGGGAGTCGTACGCGATAGAGGTTTACAGATAACTGATCAAAAATATACGATGCGGTGGAATTGCGGTCTACATTGTATCGGAGTACAGAAATCGTGTTGGAAGTTGTAAACCGTTTTTTATGTACATTAAATGCCAGAGAAAAACTCTCCAGGCGTTCGCTGAGCAAATTGGATGGATTGGAGTATGAAACCGAAAGTGGGTTGAGTCCCAGCCCACTGAAATCCGTTCGGGCCATCCGGTGGTAGCTGAACTTGATACCCCTCCAGTGCAGGTTGAGCCCAAACATTCGGCTTTCGTGCGGAATGGGAATGAGCTTAGGCAAGCTGTCGCCAGGTTCCTGCGCCCGGAAGTTGTTGAAATTTACATAGAGGTTGGTATCGAGGTTGAAAGGCAGGTAGCGGTTTAGTTTGAAAATATCCAGGTCTTCGTAAATGTCAGAACTTTCGCGGATGGTACTGCTGCCATAAATAGTAAACCGGAGGATGTTTTTATCCTTACCCAATTTTCCTCCAAAGGTCAGATCCAGGCTGTTGTAACCCATGTTTCCAAATGACAAATCAGCCTGCGTGAAAATCGGGCGTTCCGTTTCCTTTAATATGATGTTGACAACACCGGAATAGGCTTCATTGCCATAAATTGCCGAAGCAGGCCCATAGTACACTTCAATTCGTTCTGCCTGGCGAATAGGCAATTGGGCTCCAATAGGCATTCCCAGTGCCACGGATGGTTTGATGGGGACATCGTTGATCAGGATTTTCATATACTGATTGCCCGATAAACCGCGCATCATGAAGGTCTCTCCTTCGATGGCATTTCCTGGTTGGGAAGTGCGCATTCCCGGTGCCGAACGCAATACATCTGCAAGCGTTACAAACCCATTGAGCAAAATATCCTCATTGGTAATTACCCAAACTGTAAATGGGATTTCCTCAATTTTTTCTGGCGATCTGGTAGCGGATAAAGCCGTAAAAGCACGCGCTTCTGCTTTACGTTCCTGAATATCATCAAATCCAAGCCGTTCCGGAATGAGTTGGAGGGTTGAGTCATTTTGCGCTTCCGTCTTCGACACAAGCAATATCAGACCCAGAAGCAAGAGTACTATTCGGTGCTGCATGCTCAAAGATCGCTAAAATTTTTCAGTGGCCAGTAGTCCGTGATCAGTAGTCAGTGCCCACTAATTTACAACCCGAGTTTTTGATTGACGATCGCGGAAATTTCCTGTTCCAGTTGATTGGCTTTATCCCTGCATCGGGCTGCTTCTTCCCGGTAGCTTTGGGCGAGTGCTTTGTCGCTTAGATCCATGGTGTTTACTTCCATGTTCCAGGCTGCGCCCAGAACGGCTGCCCGGGCACAAAGTGCACCTACACCGGCATCGGTTACGCTGTTTGGGTTTCCGTTTTCAGCCATATCCCGGATGATTTCGAATGAATCCAACGCGATATGGACTACTTTTTTAGGCACTTCGATGGCATGGATGGTCGCCTGTTGAATGGCTTCCTTGCGGGCGGCCTTTTCTTCCTCGGTGGATTTTGGCAACCCAAATGCCTCCATAATGGCCTTAAATGAATCGGTGTCTTCATCTACTGCGCGAAGCAGTTGGTCTTTTATGGCCTGGCCTTGCTCGGCGACCTTACTGAAGTACTCCCAGCGGTCGTCCCAGCCTCGTTTGTGCGAACTCAGGTTGGCAACCATCGTTGCGAGTGAAGCACCAAGTGCCCCGACGTATGCGCTGATAGAACCGCCGCCTGGTGCGGGACTTTCGCTGGCTGTTTCGTCGGCAAAACCAGTGAGGTTTTTGTCGATCAATCGGTTTCCCTTTTCGGGATTATCGCGCTCGAGGTTGTATTCAATGATTTTTAATTCCGGATCGAAGGGCGTCAGCTCGTCCAATCCCATGGATTTTACGGCAATTTTTATCAACTCGCTGTTGCTGACTCCGAGGCTTCGGTTTTGCTTTGCTAAAAAATATTTTCCGGCATCCAGCATCACCTGAAGTGGCACCAGACCGACCAGTTCCGAGCCTGTTACGCGCATGCCACGCCGATGGGCACTTTCCAGACAAGCCTCGAATGCATGGTGCAGTGGGGTCTGGCGGATGTCGGTGATATTCATTGAAATTTGGGCGATGCCGTATTCTTCAATGTACCAACCAATGGCTTTTACTCCTTTCAGAACACCCGGAATGCGGATAGACTCTCCGTTTTCATCCGTGAGTATTTTTCCGGTAGGTTTGTTGCCTTCCCGTTTTACACGCCCTTTTTCGCGCACATCAAAAGCAATGCTGTTGGCCCGACGCACGGAGGTGGTGTTGATGTTGACGTTGTAGGCAATCAGAAAATCACGTGCTCCGATAGCAGTGGCTCCTGCGCGTGCATTGAATTGGGCAGGTCCAAAATCCGGTTTCCACTCCGGCTTTTTAAGTTTGTCTGCCAATCCTTCATACTCACCGCTGCGAACCACTGCGAGGTTGCGCCATTGGGGTTTGCTGGCTGCCGACTCGTAGAGGTAGCAGGGTATATTTAGTTCTGAGCCGACGCGAGCCCCCAGTTTTTTTGCCCATTCAACAGTTTCTTCCATGCTGATGTTCCCAACGGGAATGAGTGGACACACATCGGTAGCGCCCATGCGTGGATGCTCTCCGGAGTGCTTGCTCATGTCGATGAGTTCCGAGGCTTTTTTTATGCCTAAAAAAGCAGCTTCAATTACGGCTTCTGGTTCGCCAACAAAGGTGACTACCGTGCGGTTGGTGGCTTTGCCGGGGTCAACGTCCAAAAGTTTGACGCCATCGACGGTTTCAATTGCATCGGTAATTTGCTTGATGATGTGCATGTCGCGTCCCTCTGAAAAATTGGGAACACATTCAATGAGTTGTTTCATGGACGTAGTTAGTTGTATTAGAGCCTGTATTTAATTCAGACCGGACCCAAATATGCCCGATCGTATGTGGTTAAAACCTGTAATTGGAAAACAAACCCGGCAGTGGGGGCATTAAAAATCACTTAGGTTGATCTGGTCAAACCAGCCCAGTCCCCAAAAAAGAATGATCAGAATTCCCACTGCAATCCGATAGTATCCAAACACTTTGAAGCCATGCTTGGTGAGGTATTGAATGAATGAGCGGATGGCGACCATTGCCACAAAAAAGGCAACGATGTTTCCAACCAGCAGCAGGGTAATTTCCGATCCTGTAAAGGAAAGGGCTCCGGCATCCAGGTAGTCGTACAGCGATTTGCAGGTGGCTGCAAACATGGTGGGCACAGCAAGAAAAAATGAGAATTCCGCTGCCGTTGTGGGGGAAAGCCCCTGGGTTAATCCGCCAATAATGGTGGCTGCTGAGCGGCTCACTCCCGGCACCATGGCGAGCACCTGAAAGAGTCCGATCTTAAGTGCCTTGCTGTTGTTGATGTCGTCGGTGCTCGATTGAATGCTGCTTTTTTTGACAAAATAATTGTCCAGCAAAAGGAAAACAATCCCGCCAAGGATAAGCATAATGGCAACTACCAAAATGTTTTCCAGTAGCTGGTCGATTATGTTTTTAAATAATAGTCCGAAAAATACTGCAGGTAAAAATGCAACCAGCAGGCGTATGTAAAACTGGATGCTTTGAAAAAAACGCCGCCAATACAAAACGACCACTGATAAAATAGCGCCAAACTGGATGGCTACTGTAAATGCCTTGACAAATGGATCGGAAGCAATGCCCATGAGGGCAGAGCCGATGATCATGTGGCCAGTTGAAGAAACAGGAAGAAATTCGGTGATTCCTTCAATGATTGCCAGGATAATGGCCTGGATTAGGCTCATGCTTCTGCGCTATTTTCTTCCTCTGTTGATTCCGTTTGGTTGTCGTTGGATTTTTTGAAAATCCCAACAATGGCGAGCACAAAGCCGCCAAGCATCAATATGGGAGCCAGGGTGATGCGCCGGAAACTGTAGATGTCAGGATTTTCGCCCCATGGTTCGTTGGGGTCCATAGAACCACCACTCATGGTGATCAGGCCGATGAGGACCAGTGCCAGGCCGGCACCCATCCAGATAAAGTTTTGGCGACCAAAGATCAATGTGCGGTCTTCACCAGAAAAAATGCTGTTCTTTTTATCAGATCGGCGAGGCTGTGCCGCAGCAGGTGCTTTTCTTGTTGTTGGTTGTGCCTGCTTTTTTTGTTGCTTCTTTGCCATGGTATTGTGCTGGGTCTTTTTGTTTTGTAGCCCAATGGAGGGCCAAAGGTACGGAATGAAACTAAACCGTGATAAGAACTTGTTCGGGATTTTGATTTGGGTTTCGGCCGCAAGGCCTTAGAGCGTGTTTGGGGTTTCATGTTTGGGCTGCAATGCAAATAAATTGCAGGTCACCTTATGTACACTGGACGGGTCTGGATGTTCAATACAGATCGTCCAATCGCATGTTTAAAAACTTGTTGACAACGAAATATGTGCTCAGGCCGGAAATGAGAACGCCCAACAGCACCATCCCGGTAAAGGTGGCCAAAATACCGTTCAGGTCTTCGAGTTCGCTGAGTTCGGGCACAAGGCGTTGGCTCATCCAGAGCAGGCCGATCAGCAGGGCGATGGCGATGGCTGCGCTCCAAAGTCCGTTCAGAATGCCCCGCCGCAAATAAGGTTTGCTTATGAATTCCCAGGAAGCTCCAACGAGTTCCTGGCTTTTGATAATAAACCGATTGGAATACAATGCCAACCGAATGGTATTGTGGATGAGGGTGACAGCAGCAAAAATGAGGAGCAGCCCGATGAACAGCGTGATGTATCCAATAGTCTGGATGTTGCCGCCGATGTTGCCAATGTCAGCAGCCTCCAGGTAGAGTTCAAGTACCGCGGGGTCTGTTTTCAGTTGCTCTTTCCAATTGCTCAGGCTATCGCTTTTAAGGTAGTCGGCCTGGACATTGAAAGAAATCACATCGCGCATCATGTTGGGGATTTCCTCCAGCATGCTTTCGTCACCGAGGTCTTCCCGCATAGTAGCGATGGCTTGTTCGCGGGTAATGAATCGAACGGTTTCTTCTTTTACAAATTCCTGGCTGCGGATATCGGCAACAAGTCGGGTGATGTCATCCTGGCTGGTACCTGGCTGAAGTTCAAGCCAGATATCCACTTTTTCTTTGAAAAGTTTTACCAACTGCCGGGCATGGATGGCTGTCACCGCAAAGAAGCCCAGCATAAACAGGACCAGTGCCACGCTGATGATTGCGTACAAATAATTTGGTTTGGATCGCGCCATGAATGAAAATGGAGTTCTTTGTAAGCAAAAGTACATTAGTACAACAGGAAAATCAGAAAAATGAGCTAAAAACAATAAATTTTGTTGCTGTCTGTAAAGAATGTTTCATTCTGATATGTGTATAAAAATGGCTTCTTGTACACGTTAAGAACATAAAACCATTAACTTTGAGCA
>JAWKLR010000004.1:0-243875 GCA_041392625.1 Saprospiraceae bacterium
CGTCCTTTTTGCCCTGACCCTCGCAGGCGTTGGTTTTGCACAACGAATTGCCTATTGCGATGTAACCGGCATCCTCGAAAGCCTGCCAGAATACCAAAAAGCGCAGGAACAATTGGATAAAGTTGCTACCCAGTGGCGACAAGAAATTGCCATCGAGCAAGATAAAATCAAGGGTATGTACAGCAAATATCAGGCTGAACAAGTCCTCCTCAGTGATGAAATGAAAGCACAGCGCGAAGAGGAAATCATGGAAAAGGAAAAAGAAGTACGCGAATTGCAGCGCGGAAAATTTGGCCCGGAAGGCGCCTTGTTCAAAAAACGGGAAGAACTCGTTCGCCCGATCCAGGAACGCGTGTACAACACCATCAAACAGTATGCTGAAGACAAAGGCTTTGACTTTATTTTTGATAAAGGATCTGCTTCCGGTATGTTGTTTGGAAACGAACGGTACGACAAAACAGAGGACATTCAGGCCATGTTGCAACGTGGCTAATATCCGGTAGGAATATGTAAAGATTACCCAGTCACCTATTCGTTTCAGTTTGGTGACTGGGTATTCCCCAAAAAGCCCCACTTGTTTGCATACAAAAGCTAAAATATGCTTAGTGCTTTGTACTTTTGCAGCCAATTAACTAGTTAAGCATAACATACATGAAAAAATTACTGATCCCTTTCCTCGCTTATATTCTGTTTGCATCCACCCAGGCACAAGCCCAAAAATTTGGATATTGCAATTCAGCGCTTATTCTCAGCGAAATGCCGGAAGTAAAACAGGCAGATAGCGACCTGAAAGCATTTCAAACTCAATTGCAAAAACGCGGACAGGAAATGGTTAAGGATCTTCAAGCCAAAGCAGCTGCATTGCAGGACAAGCAAGATAAAGGCCTGATTTCTCCAAAAAACTACCAGACTCAAGCTGAGGAACTGAAAAAAGAAGAAGAAGCCATCGGTGCATATGAACAGGAAATGTATACCAAATTAAGTGAAAAACGGGAGCAATTGTACACCCCCATTCTTAATCGCGTAAACAATGCTATGAAAGAGGCCGCTATAGAAAACGGATTTATGTATGTCTTCGACCTCACTTCACAAGCACTGCTGTACTCCGATGAGTCTCTGGACGTATCTCAATTGGTTCGGGAAAAATTGGCCGCCAGTAAAAGCGGCGAATAACAATGCCGGCTTCGCTTGACCGGCATCAGGCAATAGGCATCTTTGATTCCGGTATTGGTGGACTTACCGTTGCAAAAGCAATTTCTGACCTGCTCCCCGATGAGCAGCTGATCTATTTTGGAGATACAGCCCATATGCCTTATGGCGATCGCAGCCCGGATAGTATCCGTTATTATTGCCTGCGGATTGCCAAATTTCTATTGGAGCAAAACTGCAAAATGATTGTCATTGCCTGCAATACGGCCTCTTCTGTTGCCTACCAGGTATTGCTGGATTTTTTCAAAAAAAACAGCCTTTTCGTAAATGTTGTAGACCCATTGGTGGAAGAAACTGCGCGTCAGCACTTTCATCGGGTCGGGGTAATTGCTACCAAAGCAACCATTTCCAGTCGTGTGTACGAATTAAAACTGCAAGACAGGATGCCTGATCTGGAGGTCTCCTCTCTGGCTACTCCCTTGCTGGCCCCTATGATCGAATCGGGCTATTTTCACGACAAAATCAGTAAAACCGTCATCGAAGACTACCTGAGTACAGAAGAACTTGCCAATCTGGATGCACTCCTGCTGGCATGTACCCACTACCCCCTGATAAAGTCGGATATTGATGCCTTTTACAACGGCCGGGTCAAAATCCTTGATTCTACCATTGTTACAGCCCAATCAGTTAAGAAAACGCTGGAATCCCGTGACTTGCTGAGCGATGCACGTCAAGCCCCAAACCGTTTCTACGTTTCGGAGCTGACCCAATCGTTTAAGGAAACCACTTCGATCTTTTACGAGGAGGAAATCCAACTCATCCACCAGCCTATCTGGCAATAGTCAGTTCTCTTTAAAACTTCGGACAAAGAATCTCTTCAGATTCGTATTCACCCAAATAGGCAATGGAAATTTCAAAGGCAGTTTGGCGTTGCCCGGAGCTCAATGCGTTGAGATTCAGATCGTAGCTTAAGCCCATCAATACATTGTTGTATTCAAGGCCCATCAATCCTACGATGGCATCCAACCCAATGGAACTTTCATTCCGAACCGGGCGCACCCAGGTACCAAAGTGCAGTGCAGTAGTTCCGTATTTGCCCATCGTGAACCGGAAGTTTCCACCTGTATTGATTTGCATATGCGGCCCCTGAAGGGCAATAAGGAATCGAGGCAGAAAAGATGCACGGTTGGTGATTGGAATATTCGCAGCAAACTGTCCGGAAAGTTTGGCGTACAGTTTATCGCCCTCTGCACCATTTTTATAAAATGAAATTGTAGGCTCCAAAAAGTGGTGGTATGCAATTCCGGCGTACACCCCTCCGCTCCGGCCAAACTGCGCAGAATAGTTTATCCCAACATTGTAATCAGCATAAGAGAAGTTGTTCTCTGGCAAGTTTTCAAGTGTAGGCAGGTTGTATCCCGAAAGCCCGTCGAATTCATCGTGGAAATTGAGGGATTCGTAATTTACATTCCGTTGGGTAACTCCCGCCTGAATTCCCCCGGAGAGGTACTGACGATCGCTAACGTCCAGAGATTTGTGGAATGCCAAAGACAGCGCAATTTGCGTGGTGTTGAAATCAATCACACTTACCCGGTCGTTAAAAAACATCAGACCAAACCCAACAGCATCGTCGCGCACACTTTTGCGGGAAGCGGGAAACCGGAAGTCTCCGGAAACAGCATAGGTGCGAATTGGATTGTCGAGTACCCGCCGCCATTGATCTCGGTAAATTGCTCCTACCCGATAACGCCCCTCAAATGCACCGGTGAGTGCAGGGTTCAGGGTAAGCGGAGTTGCGTAAAACTGGGTAAAATGCTTATCCTGCGCTTCAACAGTATTGGGTTGAAAGGAAACTAAAAGCGCAAGAATGAATAAACTACGTAGAATGGATTGCGTCATGTATGGAGTAAAATTTGAGCAAAGGTAGAGCAATTTAATGCATTCGCAAACACCAAAACGAACTGCTTCGCCAGTAAATTGTCAATCAATTGGAATTAACGCCATTTCCGGCCAAAAGTCTGAAGCGTATTTTGAAGTCAATTCTAAATCGGGTCCGGGATAAAATGGATATTGACTGAATCATTTACGTTTCTTTAACCATTTATTTAGCAACTTCGCGGTCCATTTGACGTTTAAAAATCTGACAACACCCACAATCTATTTTTGTGTCCGCCCAAACCCAGGTTGCGGCCAAACAAATAAATGAATATGAAGCACCTGTTTTTAAGTTTAAGCATTCTATTTCTGTGTACTGGTTTGAATGCTCAGGCCCAGGCTCCCAAAGAAAAGTCTGATCCGGAAGCAAAAAAAGTTCTGGACAAAGTGCGACGATCCTATGAAAGTTACAAATCCATGGATGCCGGCTTTGACCTGAGAATTGAAATCCCGGGAGAGCCTGCTACCACGCAGAAGGGCAAGATCAGTCAGGATGGTGAAAAATTTCGTCTGGAAATGGACCAACAGACCATTGTCACAGACGGCACCACAACCTGGGTATACCTGAAAACAAACAAGGAAATCCAAATTTCAGACTACGATCCGCAGGATCTGGAAAACGGATTCATGAGCCCCAAACAACTCCTTAGCCGATACCAAAAAGGGGATTTCCTGTACACCATTTCGGATAAGATTACCGAGAACGGGAAAGTACTTACTCAAATCGAGTTCAAGCCGGTTGACCGGAATTCGGAATACATAAAAATTAGAATTACTATTGATGAAAAGGCAAACAGACTCGTCCGGATGAAAGCATTTGCCCGCGACGGATCACGGTATACCTTCAGTTTTACCAGCTTTGTACCCAATAAAACCTTCGCATCCACGCATTTTAAGATCAATACCAAGGATTACCCGGGTGTTCATGTTGAAGACCTGCGTATGTAATTCTTGATTCAGGAATACTAAAAAAGCCGGGGTTGAATGGAATATTCCATTAAACCCCGGCTTTTTTATTTTTGATGTCGACCTTTTTATTTGCGAATTGCCTCTACCGGATCCATATTCGCAGCCTGACGAGCAGGAATCATACCCGACAATACGCCCACTACTACGGAAGTAACCACACCAACGAGCATGTTTTCAAATGAGAGGAAGATGTTGAAGTCTATGGCTTTCGACAGGATGGCTGCTCCGCCAGCAATCAACAGAAGTCCTACAATACCTCCAGCAACACAAAGGACAACTGCCTCCAGCAAAATCTCCAACAGGATAAACCATCGGCGAGCCCCTAGTGCCATTTTTATCCCAATGATATTGGTTCGCTCTTTTACCGATACAAACATGATGTTTGCTACAGAGAACATGCCAACAATCAACGCAAAAATGCCAATGATAAACCCGGCAAAGTTGATGGTGCTGAAAACACTGTCAAACAAATTACTCAGGATGGAAAGCGTATTGAGCGCAAAATTGCTGTCTTCTTTGGGACGGATTCGCCGGGCGGTTCGCAATACTCCGGTGATTTCATCCTTAAAATCTTCAATGTCCACTCCGTCCTGAGCCTGCACAGCAATGCTGGTTCGTTCCCACTGCCCTTTTCCACGCACATTGAAGCCCCGACGTGCCAGGTTATAGCCAACCAGCACGCAGTTATCGAAGTTGAAGGGTTTTAAAATATCGTTTCCGGATGGTTTTAGGGAGCCCAAAATCCGGAGTCTCCGACCACCAACAATAATCTCCTTATCCATCGGAATTACACCTTCTCCAAACAATCCTTCTGCAATCCGACTTCCGATAATGCACACATTGCTTCCGTTTTGGTATTCTACAGCCGACAAAAACCGGCCCTCATCCTCAAACTCCAGGTGAAACAGGTCGTTGCAATCCTGGGTGATGCCCAGGAAGATCGCATTTTCAACGCTGGATGAGTTCCATTTAACTGTTTTTGCACCCAGGAATTGCCAGAACCCAACTTTTTCAGCATGGTCCAGACGGCGCTCTAGCGTTTGGAATTCAGAAAAGGTAAAATTGGGGCGACGCATCCATTTCCAATAATTGCTTCCGGGGTCTTCAGCCCAAGAAAACTTATCGAGGTAGATCACATCGTTGCCCAGTTTTTCCATACTTCCCCGGATATTTGCTTCCAGAGAATCCACTGCGCTTTTAACGCCAATTATGCAAAAAATACCAATGGTCACCCCCAGCAGAGACAGAAAAGAGCGCAACTTATTTGCAGTAAGTTGTTGCCAGGCCTGGGAAGCGCCTTCATAAAGAATTCGGAAAAATTGACGCATGGTTCGAATAGGTTGGATTCCCGCTTGTCAGGATAAGGGAAAAACAGATATTTGGTCCACAAAAGGAGTTACAATCCTTTCGTGAACCAAATATCCAGTATGTTCTCCACTTATAATAAATGTTTCGATTAACCCGGGGAGAATCTCTATAAAGGTGCTGTTATTTCGGGCGACAACCTGTTGTTTTTACTTACCCTAATAAGCTAAAACAACGATATAGAGCAATTTATTAATGCCCCAATGCTCCGGATGGGAGTGCCTGCCTGACGGGGCTTCCAATCGGTGCATATTCCAGTTTAAGGTCTGCCGCACCGCCACTGTTAAAATACACCAGCTTGATGTTGTGCCAGCCTTTTTGCAGGTAGGCATATCCGCTTCGCTCTCTGGAGCCGTGGTTGCCATCGTTATCAACAATCACCTTGCTATCCAGGTACAACATGCTTCCATCATCCGAAGTGGTCCAGAATTGATACCCGCCAGTTTCAGGAATATTTACATAGCCTTTCCACACCATACCACATTTTCCACTCTGGCATTCAGGAGCCAGTTGAATGGTCTGGGTATTGACAGCACTCAGCAATTGCCCGCGTTCAATCTCGTTCATTTCAAAACGATATGGACTAAAGAGTAAGGCCTGGAGACCAGCATCGGGCTGACGGAACATAGATAAGCTCGGCATGTAGGGAATCAACTGCACAGCCGCACTATCCAATTTACTTGCCATTTTCCCTGTTTGAAAAGCCCGGGCACGAACTATGGTATTTTCAGAAACCGTGAATGGTTGCTGATACTGGCGGGACTTGCTGGTTAGCGGTTCACTACCAAGTGCATACCGGATTTCGGCCCCCGGGGTGCTTGACTCAATGGAAATCACCGGCTGCATATTTTGGGGAGAATAGTTTACGCTTATTTCCGGCTTTCCTACAAAATCACCAAACCCTTTTATCCGAATAACATAGGCTTCTGTTGCCTTGTATTTGGATGGAATGTATTCGGGGAAATAAACATAAACGGTATTCCCGCCTACATTGTCGAATCGAAGATTCTGCCCACCTTCCAGGAGTTTGATTTCTGTTCCGGATGGGATTTGCATATTTTTCAAAATCAGGCGGCGGTCGGTAGGCCATTGAGGAAGGATGGCATATAGGTTCTGCGTTGTAGGATTCCAGGTAAAAAACACCTCTTTTACGGCATATCCGGAATCGGGCTCAATAGTTTGTTTCAAGAGCCAATCAGTTCCTTTAGGTGCTTCATAATCCTGTCGGCCGGCACTCCACTGGCAGTCAGTTCGCCAGCGGCGGGTATTGTAAATGGCCTCACCATTTACATTGAGCCAGTTTCCGATGGTTAGCAGGCGCTCCTGCATAATCGGAGGGATTTGTCCATGTGCGTCCGGACCAATATCCAGGAGGAAGTTTCCGCCCCGACTCACTTTATCAATCAGGTGCAAAACCAGGGATTGACCGCTGTTGTAATCCCAGGCATCCTCTGCGCGGTTGTAGCCATAGGAGTGGCCCATACCACGGCTTTCTTCCCAGGGATGGTTTTCAAAATCCAGATCCGGCTGGTACTCCGGGGTGTAAATTCCGCCGTGGTTGAAGCGTACACCGCTCCCCCACCGGTCGTTTACCACAACCCGGTCACGCACCGGGCTCATGTTGTAAAGCCATGCAAGAAACTGCTGTGATTGCCAAAGGTCGGGCGTTGCATCCCAGTCGCCATCAGCCCAGACGACATCGGGCTGGTAGGTATTCACAAGTTCCAACAATTGGGGCATGCTGTGATCGGCTGCGAAACGGGATTTATCAAACTTCCAGAGCGGGTTGTACCACTCATACAGGGAAAAGTACAATCCGGGGCGAACGCTGGTTTTTCGAAGGGCGGTAAACAGTTCACCCAGAAGGTCGCGGCCAGGTCCGCGATCAACAGAATTCCAGGAGAAGCCCCAGGTTTTATTGGCTGTTTTATTGGGCCAGAGGCAGTACCCATCGTGGTGTTTGGAAGTTAAAACGACGTATTTAGCCCCTGCTTTTTCAAACAGCTCAGCCCATGCAGCCGGGTTGTAGAGTTCTGCATGAAAATCATCTGCCAGATCGTAATAGGTTTTGGCTCCGTAATTCCGTTCGTGAAATGCACGGACAATTCCGTTGTGTGCATTGTTTGTTAGAGAATGCTGATACCATTCCGCATAGTTTCCTTTTGCAGTAAATGCAGGAACAGAATAAACGCCCCAGTGGATAAAAATACCAAATTTTGCATCCTGCCACCACTGAGGAGTCGGTCGCGAATCCAGCGAACTCCATTCGGGTTGATACACTGATTGTGCAATGGATGTATTGAAGAATGCAATTAAAAGGAGCGAGATAATTAGCCAGCGTTTCACCATAAGATTTTAGCTTGGAATGCATGAGGGCTTAATGTAGATGCAACTGGAGAGTAGGTCATGGGCCAAGATAAAATGTCCATTGAGGCAAACAGTTATCCTGGCCTGTTCCATCCTGATTCACCGTACACACATTCTGAGTTAGGAATGAACAAATATAGCTCTTTCCATTAAATAATGCTTATCCTACCTGGCAGAAGTGTGTTGCTGGTGTTTTGCCGCAAACCAAAATTTCAGACGCGCTCTAAAAACAAATGCGCCACACCCAACCGGATGTGACGCATTCATTTTCACTGCTTCAAAGCAGGTGTAGTATTATTCACCAATGCTCAACAGCTCCACTTCAAAAATCAGGGCTGCATATGGCTTGATTTTACCACCCGCACCACGCTCGCCGTAGGCAAGGTTGTATGGAAGGAAAAACTTGTATTTGTCGCCAACTTGCATCAACTGAAGGCCTTCAGTCCAGCCTTTAATCACCTGGTTCAGTCCAAAGGTTGCCGGAGTTCCGCGGTCAACGCTGGAGTCGAAAACCGTGCCGTCGATCAGTGTACCATGGTAGTGTACGGTCACTTTATCTGTTGCTTTTGGAGACTGTCCGCCTGGACCTTTTGTCATTACTTCGTACTGCAAGCCGGAAGCCGTTTCCTTAACCCCTTCGCGTTTTTTGTTTTCAGCCAGGAACTTGGTGCCTTCCTGTGCCATTGCCTTGGTGTTGTAGGTCTGGAAGATGCCAACTGCTGCTTCCTGATCGATTTGAGTTTCTTCGCCTTTCAACACTTCCAAAACCGCCGCGATCAACACATCGGTGTTGTAGTTTTGTCCCAACTGGGCTTTGAGCGAATTTCCGATTACAACGCCGTATGCATAGCTGGCGCTGTCTTTTTCATTTGTAAGATCAATTTTCATGTCTGAATTCTGATTGTCCTGGGCGAAGCCCGATACTCCCAGCATCAAAAAAGCCAGGAGGAGAGTTACTTGTTTCATATTAATTTGTTTGAATTTATTGAGTCCTGTTTCAGGTTTTTATACGCTATTTCATAGCAGCATAATGCTGATAAAAGAACGGAATGGTTTCGATGCCTTTGTAAAAGTTAAACAAGCCAAAATGTTCATTTGGAGAGTGGATGCTGTCTGAATCCAAACCAAATCCCATCAGAACTGACTTTGCCTCAAGTACTTGGTCGAACATAGCAACGATGGGAATACTGCCCCCGCTGCGTTGTGGCAGAGGTTGCTTCCCAAAAGCCTCCTCCATGGCTTTTTCAGCTGCTTTGTATTCTATCGACTCCGTTGGTGTTACTACCGGGTATCCACCATGATGGGCAGTCACTTTCACATCCACACAATCAGGGGCAATGGATTCAAAATGTTCCTGGAACAACTTTTCAATTTCATATGGATCCTGGTCCGGAACCAGGCGCATAGAAATTTTGGCAAATGCTTCCGATGGCAAAACTGTTTTGGCCCCCTCGCCAGTGTAACCACCCCAAATACCATTAACATCCAATGTCGGACGGATTCCAGTACGTTCCAGGGTTGTAAACCCTTTTTCGCCCTGAAGTGCTTTAATACCGAGATCTGCTTTGTATGCGGCTTCGTCATACGGGGCCTGATTCATCAACTCCCGTTCTTCGGCACTTACCTCCAGCACCTTGTCGTAAAAACCTTTTACCGTAATGTGGCGGTTTTCATCGTGCAGGGAAGAAATCAGATCGCACAGTACATTGATTGGATTGGCTACTGCGCCGCCATAAACACCTGAGTGCAAATCGCGGTTGGGGCCCTTAACAGCCACCTCCATATAACACAAGCCACGCAGACCGACAGTCAGGCTTGGCGTATCGTTTGCGATGATGCTGGTATCAGAAATCAAGACTACATCGCAGGCCAGTTTTTCTTTATTTGCTTTGCAAAACTTCTCCAGGTTGCTGGAACCAACTTCCTCTTCCCCCTCAATCATAAATTTCACATTGCAAGGCAGTGCATCGTGTTCTACCATAGCCTCAAAAGCCTTGACATGCATAAAAACCTGTCCCTTATCGTCACAAGATCCGCGTGCAAAAATGGCTCCATCCGGGTGCAGGCTGGTCTTTTTTACCACAGGCTCAAATGGTCCGCTTTCCCACAAATCCATTGGGTCGGGCGGCTGCACATCATAATGGCCGTAAACCAATACGGTTGGGGCAGACGGGTCAACGATTTTTTCACCATAAACAATTGGGTGGCCTTCGGTTTCAAACACTTCTACCGATTGTGCACCCACTGCTTTCAGGTGGTCAGCCATGGCTTCTGCTGTTTTCTTTACATCTGCTGCATAAGCAGGATCAGCAGAAACAGAAGGAATTCGCAGCAAATCAAACAGCTCATCCAAATAGCGCTGTTTGTTTGCTTCTATGTACGGTTTCAATTTTTCCATAAAATTTTTATTTGTTGAGCGGCGCAAAGATGCGAAAAAATAGCGGCAAGTAATAAAAGGCCGACAATTCCGGGTAAGGAGCAGATTGCTCACTGAAATGAACGCAGTCGCAGTGGATGTATTTTTTAAACCTGATAAAATTTATGGCCTGAATATCCCGATTTAGTCCTTACTCCCGAATTGAACTCCGGTTTTCAGTTTTCAGTATTAATAAATACTTTTACCTGAACAGCAACCAACAACGAAACTAGGATGACAGATTTGTACGAAATCCAGCAGGCCCTCCGGGAGGTCTTGCTCAAACAAACTCCCCCCTTGCAAGCCCGAGTAGACACTCCGGATCAACTCGAAATGGCTGGCACCAAGGAAGTTATGCAGGGAAAACAAAAAGTGGACGGACATTATTTTGCCAGCATTATACCAAAGGCGAAAGACATTCGGTTCTATTTTTTTCCCATATACACACATGCCACCGAATTCCCTCCCCTATCCGATTCTTTGAAAAAAGCCTTAAAAGGTAAAAGCTGTTTTCACATAAAAAAGCTGGATCAGGATCAGTTGAATGAAATCAGTCAACTGGTAGAAATGGGAGTTTCTTTTTTTGAACGCGATGGATTAATCTAAGATGGATACCGAAGAAATCAGAATCCGAATTCAGGCGGAAATTGACAAAACAAGTCTGCAAATTGAAGGCTACAAGGAAAATACACAGCCAATCAGCCCGGAAAATGCAATTGGACGCATTTCCCGGATGGACGCAATTAACAACAAAAGCGTTGCTGAGGCAGCACTGAGGCAGGCAGAAGATAAGCTTGGAAAACTCAAAACGGTGCTGGGAAAAGTGGGCAGTCCTGAGTTTGGAATTTGCGTTCGGTGCAAGAATGAAATTCCCCTGGGACGCATTCTTATTCGACCCGAAAGCCTCCTTTGTGTGCATTGCGCAGGATCCCGATAACAAAACTCAACAACCATGGCAGAATTGAAAACCAAACGCAACAAGCAAAGCGTTGAAGCATTTTTAAATACCGTTGAGGATGAGCAAAAAAAAGCAGATTGCTTTGAATTGGTAAAAATCATGGAGCAGATCACTGGCGCCAAGGCTGAAATGTGGGGCGATAGTATTGTGGGGTTTGGCAGCTACCGCTACAAATATGAAAGCGGGCGTGAAGGCGACTGGTTTCTAGCCGGCTTTTCTCCGCGCAAGCAAAACCTTACTATGTACATCATGGGAGGAGGTATGCGTCACAACCCGGAACTCATGGAACAACTTGGCAAATACAAAACCGGAAAGGCATGTTTGTATGTCAAAAAACTGAGCGATATAGATCTAACCATCTTGAAAAAATTAATCCAACAATCTATAGAGGTTTTAAAATCCAACTCATAGTGAATTTAGTAAAAAAATGCCTTGCGGCCTTCGTTTTAATCTGGTTTTCAGCTGGAGATTTGATAGCACAATACGACACACTTGGATGTGTTGCCAATGAAACATTTACCATTGTTATACTCGGCTCCTCCACAGCCGCTGGTGCCGGGCCGTCTACAGCCGACAGTGCCTGGGTAAACCGGTATCGGGCATATGTGCAAAGCATCAATCCCGGCAACCAGGTGATTAATCTGGCTCAAGGTGGGTACACAACATACCACATCATGCCCAGTGAGTTTGTTCCTCCAGCCGGGCGCCCCAATCCGGATACTAATCGAAATATTACCCGTGCACTCACGCACAATCCCGATGCGATTATTGTAAACATGCCGAGCAATGACTCTGCCAATGGATTTGGTGTGCCTGAGCAACTTTCAAATTTTGATTCACTCTATCGAAAGGCAAACTCCAATGACATTGATATCTGGATCTGCACCACACAACCCAAAACGAACTTATCTAATGCCTGGGATTCTGTGCAGGTCTCTGTTAAAGATTCTATTCTTGCACGGTATGGTTTTTACTCCATTGACTTTTGGAATGGAATTGCGCTGCCGGATAACACCATCAATCCGCTATACGATGCCGATGGAACTCACCTGAACGATGCCGGTCACCGCATTCTTTTCAATCGGGTGCGTGAGAAGCAAATCCTGGCAAGTGTTTATCCGGAGCCAGAATTTACGGATTTTGCTGTTTCCCAAATCAGCCTTGCCACGGACCAAATCTGTGGCTCCGATTCGGTATTGGTGCAGACCTTTATCCAAAGTCCTGGACTTGGAGACAGCAGTGCATACCAAGTTCAGCTCAAAACGCTTCACAACGATTCAGGGGTTGCTGACTCTGTCATGCTCACTGGAACCCTCACCACACATTGCCAGTCTGACACCCTGTTTCAATACCTTAACTTACAATCGGGAGGGTCTTATACCATCACTGCCAGTCTGAACCATGCCCAAGACCAAAACCCAAGCAACGATGTACTCGTACAGGTAATTGAACTGGATACAGCGCCAATGCTGCAAACTGTTTCCGACAGCGCCTGCCTTCCAGAATCTTTTGAGTTGGTAGCCTTGGCTGAAAGCACGGATAGCATTCAATGGTTTGCAAGTGAATGGTCCCCTAATCCTATTGCAACAGGTTCTACGTTTACCACACCGGTGCTCGATGCCCCAACTGACTTTTTCGTCCAGGCTGGCCGCATAGAACGGGAAGTAATTGACTCACTTGCTACCGAATTTAATGGCACTACGCATTGGAATGGCGTGATGGTAGATATTCATGCAATCGACAGGGATTTAATCCTGGAAAAAATTCAACTTCCACTGTATGACACCGGCTACCAAAAGGTGGAATTGTATTCTAAAGCAGGTAGCCACATCGGCTTTGAAACAGTTCCAGCAGCCTGGACATTTATCGGGCTTGATTCATTCCAGGTCGATAGCCTCGACCAGCGCATTTGGTTTAATCTGAATGACTGGGTATTAGGTTCTGGTGATACGCTCGCCTTTTATTTTCAATTGCAAAACTCAGCAGCTCGTCTCACCTATTCCGGTGCATCGCAGGCAGCCACCGTCTCTGATGAACACCTGAGTATTTTCCCGGCCAGTGGAGCAAATCACGAGTTTGGGGGGCTTTACCACCCAAGACGCGTGAATACCCAAATTCAATACCGGTTTACAGAAGATATTTACGGACAATGCCTGAGCCCAAGAATCCCGGTCCACGCGTTTATTGATACGCTGCAACTGGACCTGGGTCCGGATATTATGGGTCTGGATACCACCACCATTGAGATCAATTTACCAGCTGGTTTCCACGCTCCGGAATGGAACACGGGTTCAACAGAAAGCACACTGGTGTTGTATCCGGCTACGGATTTGAACCTCGGCTGGAATACCATTTGGGTACATGCACTGACAATGAATGACTGCCCTCGGAGTGACACCTTGCAAATCTGGATCGATCAGGCTGTTAAAACCCAAAATCCGGAATCCCCGTTGAGCCTTCAACTGAGCCCAAATCCGGCAACAGATCAAATCTGTATAGAGGGGTTGCCGGCACATGTTAGGTCAAGGGTTTACCTGTTCGATGAGTCAGGTAAGCAGGTACAAAGTTGGAAGGTTCGTTCTGACAAATCCTGTTTTCAACTACACAACTATCCTTCGGGCTTATACCGTTTGGTTGTCTATTCTGACAAAAAAAGTCAGACCCTACAGTTTATCAAAAAGTAAGCGCGTGTTTAGGATTGGGTTTGAAAAAACAAACCCAATCCTGAACACGATCTTAGTTGGATCGGTCAAACATCAGGCGCTGCCCCATTTGGGCTTCGTTGAATTTGCCCTCGTGCCAGGCCAGGTGCCCACTTACAAAGGTACTTTCTACTGCACCTTTAAAGGTTTTGCCTTCCAAAGGAGACCAGCCGCATTTGTATTGAATATTGTCTTTGGAAACCGTCCAGGTTTTATCGGGATCCACTACTACCAAATCCGCCCAGTACCCTTCCCGGATAAATCCGCGTTCACGAAGCTGGAATGTGATGGCCGGGGCGTGACACATTTTCTCAACAATTCGCTCCATAGTGATCATCCCTTTCTGGTGAAAATCCAGCATAAGGTTTAGTGCATGTTGCACCAGTGGCAGGCCCGATGGAGCCTGACTGTATGGCTGCGATTTCTCCTCCCAGGTATGCGGCGCGTGGTCGGTAGCAATAATATCCAGGCGGTCATCCAACAAAGCCTTGAACAGGGCTTCCTTGTGTCTGGATTCCTTAATCGCCGGATTGCACTTTATGAGGTTACCCAGGGTCTCGTAATCATCCGCCGAGAAGTACAGGTGGTGCACGCAAACTTCGGAGGTAATTCGTTTTTCACTCAATGGTAATGTATTGTCAAAAAGCGCAAGTTCCTCTTCCGTGGAAATGTGAAGGATGTGCAGTCGGGTTCCATGCTTCTTTGCCAGGCCAATTGCTTTGGATGAAGACAAATAACAAGCTTCGACCGATCGAATCTCCGGATGATTTCGTGCATGCAGCGTATCGCCGAATCGGGACTCAAAATCAGCCATGTTCTTGCGTACAGTTTGCTCGTCTTCGCAATGCGTGGCGATCAACATGGGTGCATTGGCAAAAAGCCGATCGAGCACCTGAGTATCATCGACCAGCATATTCCCGGTGCTGCTTCCCATAAAGAGTTTAATTCCACAAACAGTCTCGGTGTTGGTTCGCATTACCTCGTCGTAATTGTCGTTGGTTCCTCCCATAAAAAAGGAATAATTGGCGAGCGAACTGGCTGCACCGATCGCATATTTTGCCTCCAACAGTTCCTGGGTGACTGAAGGCGGATTTACGTTGGGCATTTCCATGAAGGAAGTAGTCCCTCCGGCTACCGCGGCCCGACTTTCTGTTGCAATGTTTGCTTTATGGGTTAACCCCGGTTCACGGAAGTGGACCTGATCGTCAATAACACCGGGAATCAGGAATTTCCCCCGGATATCTAACTCTAAATCTCCGCTTTCAGCTATTTGTTCACTAATTTTTTCAATCCGTCCATTGCGGAGAAAAACATCTGCTTCCCGGACCGCTCCATCGGATACTATTCTTGCATTCCTGATCACCGTAGTTTTATACATAGTTTATTTTTAGGATATGTCTAAATTGTTACGAAATTGGATTGTTATGGGCTAAAAACACTTGATTTCCAGTGTATTTTTTTGTTAATTTTTTTTGACAATATTAAATCATAAACATACCTTTGTCCTCGAATACGATGCGAATTGTATCTCACATGAATAGATCAATAGCAATTCTCAGGAATTGTTTACGATAAAGGTTTAAAATGAAGCGTGTTTTGATGACGTCCTTCTCCGTTGAAGAATGGGGAAGGACACTTTTTTTGTACAAAAAATAATATTGCGTTGTTTGGAAATAACAAAAGCGATTATTATCTTTGCAATAGGTTTTTTGGGGTTATATTTCTGACGGTAGGATTCTTTTATCCTGCCGTCTTTTTTTTGCCCCACTAAAATCCAACATTTTCAGAGGACTTTAGCCCGCTCCAAAAGCCTATTTTCACGCAATTAAGGTCGTTTAATTCCCGTATCCAAACCGCTGGAGCATAGCATCGTTGTCGCGCCAGTTCCCGCGCACCTTTACGGTAACTTCCAGAAATACCTTCATTTGGATAAATTCCTCGATTTCCTTCCGCGCAGCAGTCGCCATTTTTTTTATCGCCATTCCTTTCTTACCCAGAATAATCCCTTTTTGGGTTTCACGCAAAACAAAGATGACCGCATAGATGCGCGCCAGGGGCTCCCCGGTTTTGGTCGTAGTCTCCTTATACGATTCAATCCCAACTTCACAGGAATAGGGAATCTCATCACTGTATTGGTGAAAGAGTTTTTCGCGAATTATTTCCGAAACGAAAAAACGCTCGGGCCGATCCGTTAGTTGATCGGGCGGAAAATATGCCGGACCAACAGGCAGGTATTTTAAAATCAACTCAAGCAGGGCCTTCGATTCTTCGGGCTCTTTGAGCGCAGAGATAATGCATACCTCTGTATGTTGAATTCGGGCTTTCCACCAATCGGCAATCGCTGGAATAGCATCTGGTTCTACCTTATCCTTTTTATTAAAAATGAGGATTACCGGAGCCCGGTTAGCCTGCATCACCTCAATCAGGGGATGATCCTCCTCCAGAGAATCCGTGAGGTCTACCACTGCCAGCATCAGGTCCGCATCTTCCAGGGTACCTTCCACATAGCGATTCATTGCCTGGTGCATTTTGTAAGCCGGGTCGCGCACATAACCCGGGGTATCGGAAAAAACAATTTGATGGTTCTCTCCGCTTAAAATTCCCAGAATCCGGTGACGGGTAGTTTGTGGTTTGTGGCTGATGATGCTCATCCGCTCACCGACCAATGCGTTCATCAAGGTGGACTTCCCTACGTTGGGACGACCAATAATATTGACAAAACCGCTCTTAAATTCAGTTGGCTCCTCTTTCATTCGTTTATTTTATCCTGGATAAGGCAGTTACACATGCCTTACTCCTCGTAACTAATTGTTCGACTTTTATGCCGCAAGACCAATTCTACGGCCTGGAATAACATCCCCGGCTTCAACGGACGCCAGGCAATTTCATTTAGAGCCTCATCCACAACAACATAATGGTCCAGTCGGGCATCATATAATTCATCTACAACTTGTTGCCGCGCCCCTAGCATACAAATCCATCCTCCAAGTTCATTCAACTCCTCCCAAAGTTCTGCGTAATAATCGTCGTCGCCCGCATGAAAATTCAATACGTTTTCTGTCAACAAAATAAACTTTGAAATCCCTTCTTCCAGCATGGGGTCCAGGACTTCTCTCCTGAAAAACATGATATCGTTGTGCAATGCATCGTTCCATTCTCCAATGAGTTCCAGAATAGCGTACTGTGCATCGTAATCTACATAGAGTAATTTCCCATACAGGGTGGAAGAACCAAAATCATCCCATTGAGGATGCAGGTAAAAGTTGTACAAGCGGAGCACACACTGTGTGGTATTTTCCGGCCTGCCATAAAAGGGTGACCGGGCATCTTCAGATGCGATGTATTTTTCCCGCCAACGGTAATATGGTTCTATTTCATGCATTGGGCTGCAAATTTACGGCAAGTATGCTGGTGGTGCATAACTATTTTCACCTTTCAGAAAACATTTTTGAGAAGGGCCTGCTTTTAGATAAAAGTATGTTCTTTGTTTTATTGCATCCGCAAAACGGAAATGCCTTCATACTTGAACCCTGGAACTCCATATAAAATTGTAATGACAGGACCGGAATCAAGTGGCAAGACTTCTCTGGGGCAGGCATTAGCAAAACAGCTGGATGGCTTGTTTGTTCCGGAGTTTGCCAGGTATTACCTGAACGCCTTGGGAGCCCCCTATTCGGAATCTGATTTTGTGCGAATCGCATGTGGACAAGCAGCCTGGGAAATCTTTGGTCAAAAACAAGGAAATACGCATCTAATCCTGGATACGGATTGGACGGTACTACACATCTGGCAATCCATACGATTTCCCAACCGCACTGAGAACTTATGGGAGGAAGCCTATTCAGCCATTCCCCTACCCCACTTGTACATACTGTGTGCGCCTGACTTCCCATGGCAGCCAGACCCTCTGCGGGAACATCCGGATAGCCGGGAGGCTTTGTTTTCCAGCTATAAACAGCTCCTGGATCAAAAAGGCTTAAACTACCTCACAGTATCCGGCTCTGAGTCGGAACGGCTGAAGCAAGTGCTACATTTTTTGCACAAACAGCTTCCATAAAAGCACTCAATTGCACTATGAATACCTCTCTGAATATTTTGTGCTCCTGTACAAAATACGCACCTTTGCACCCATATACAAGCCGGTACAGGCTTGTGTACTCATTGGGGTGCCGGAGATTTATGCCGGCTGAGATTACACCCATCGAACCTGCCCGGGTAATGCCGGGAAGGAAATTGAGACGGGTAGTGGAATAAACCGCTACAGAGACCCCTTCTGTAGTAATTGTTTCGCTCTATTTTTTTACTTTTCATGGTTACTTCTTTTCATTTTTATGGCAAAATGGCATTGAGCCTATTGCTGCTTTATGTCTTTCACACTCCTATTTCTGCACAAACGCAACCGGATACCAACCAGCTTAAAACCGTAGTAATTCAGGCCACTCGTGCAGGTGCTGGCTCGGCAGTGCCACACACCAATTTTTCGGAAAAATTTATTGAACAAAACTATCAGGCACAGGACATCCCTTTTCTTCTGTCCAATGTCCCCTCCCTGGTGGAAACATCCGATGCCGGAGCCGGTATTGGCTATACCGGAATGCGCCTGCGTGGCAGCGATCAGAGCCGGATCAATGTAACGATCAATGGCGTCCCCCTGAATGATGCCGAAAGCCAGCAGATGTTTTGGGTTGACCTTCCAGACCTGGCGGCATCCGCAAATGAAATCCAGGTGCAACGCGGTGTTGGAACCAGCACCAACGGATCTGCTGCATTTGGTGGCAGCATTAATCTGGACCTCTCCAAAGTCCGTCCGGATGCCTATGCCCGACTCAGCAATTCTGTGGGCAGTTTCAACAGCCGCAAACACGCCCTCTCCCTCGGGACGGGTTTGCTCAAAAACGGGTTTTCATTTACCGGCCGTCTCTCGCAAATTCAATCGGACGGATACATCGACCGCGCATCTTCCAAACTCCGCTCCTATCACCTTACTGCTGCGCATGTTGGTGAAAAACAATCGATTCTGTTTCATACCCTGTCCGGACACGAGCTCACCTACCAGGCCTGGTATGGGGTTCCTGCTCAATACATTGACGACCCCGAGTTGCGCACCTACAATCCCGCAGGCACTGAAAAGTCCGGAGAGCCACATGAAAATGAGGTTGACGATTACACCCAAACCCACTACCTCCTGCATTTCAAACGCGACCTGAACAAGGGCTTGTTCCTCCAGTTGAATGGCCACTACACCAAAGGCTTCGGATTTTACGAACAGTACAAAGCCGACCAGGATGTGCGCACTTATGCGTTTCCTGCATTTACTCTGGGCGATACCAGCCTGTACGAAACCGATCTAATCAGAAGAAGAAACCTGGACAACGATTTCTACGGAGGAACCTTTGCGCTCCGCTGGGATGCACCGGTGAATCCTCCCGCTTTGAAACGCGGGCCAATCATCACGCTAGGTGGTGCCTGGAACCAATACAAAGGCCGGCACTTTGGTGAGGTCATTTGGGCAAACCTGAGCACTGCACCAATCAATTCCAAGTACTACGACAACGATGGGCTCAAAACCGACTGGAATACCTATACCCAAATCAACCTTTCCTTTCGCAATGGTTTGCAGGCCATGATGGACTTGCAATACCGAAATGTAGCCTACACATTTACCGGAATCAACAACCAATTGGAACGCGTGGATCAAACGGTGACGCACAACTTTTTCAATCCAAAATTTGGGCTAAACTGGAGTTTCGCTCCCGGCTGGTCGAGCGCCATTTTTTACGGCATCGGTCACCGCGAACCCAACCGGGATGATTACACCCAATCCACTCCAAACAGTCGGCCCGAGGCAGAAAGCATGCGCGATCTGGAACTGACCCTGCAATCGCAGTCCAGCACGCATCGGGTAGCGGCAACAGTTTTTTATATGGATTACACCAATCAGTTGGTGTTGGACGGGAGCATCAATGATGTTGGAGCCTATATCCGAACCAATCTGGAGGATAGTTACAGACTGGGAATTGAATTGGACGCCAGCACCCGCATCCATCCCCGCATCCAATTGGCAGGGAATATTGCTCTCAGCAGAAACAAAGCCCGGGAGTTTACCAACTACCTGGACAACTGGGATACCGGACTGCAGGAAACCGAAACATTCACCAATACAGACCTGTCATTTTCTCCGGGCTTTATTGGCCGGTATGAAATCCAATATGACCTATTTAAAGATAAAGACAGGCACCAACTTTCCCTGAATTGGAATGGGAAATATGTAGGCAAGCAATACCTGGACAACACCCAGCAAGAGGCAAGTGCACTCGATCCGTGGCTGGTTCACAACCTGCGCATCAATTATTCCTTCAGTTCGCCAGCCGGACAAAAAATCCACCTGATTGGCTCCTTGAACAACCTGTTTGACACCCAATTCATTAGTAACGGGTGGATTTACCGCTACCGGTCACCCTCCTACGACGACCGCCCGTACAACCCATACACCCGGAAGGAAGCCAATGGCAACTACAACCAAACCGGATATTTTCCGCAGGCCGGAAGAAACTGGATGCTGAGTTTGATGCTGGATTTTTAACTAATTCCTTTCAATTTTCAAATAAAAAACGCCCCGGAATCAATGTTGAATCCGGGGCGTTTTCTTGTACTAATCTTCCTGAAACCTTATTGCTTCGGAATCAAAATTCGTTGTCCGGCGATCAGTACTTCATTCACTTCTTTGTTGTTCAACAAGGCAAGTTCCTGAGCGCTTGTTTTGTATTTGATTGCGATGGAATTCATAGTATCTCCTTGCTGTACTACGTACTCCTGATAATAGGTTGCCTTGCGAACCGGATTATTCGGAGTAGTAGGTGTTGTGGTGTTGTTCAGCACGGAGGTTTCGATAAACTGGCGCTGTGCAACCGGCTGCAAGGTATTAGTGTTTGGCTGTGTCGTGCTGTGCTCCAACGGACGCAAATCAGTACCATTTACAGGCTGAACCGGAGCGGCAGGCTGGCCGCTGCATCCGGAAACAAACAATTGCTGTCCGGGGAAAATAGTAACCTCACCAACCGCAGGAAGGTAATTGATCCGGCGGAATTCCGCATCGGTACATCCGTACTTGAGTGCAATTCCATGCAGGGTCTCCCCGCTCTGCACTACGTGCACAGGTACCATTACGGTATTGGGTTGCGTGCTAGGAGTGGTTTTGGTAACCTGCCCACCCATCATTTTGTTTTTCTTTTCATCCACGTTGGATGTCACCGGCGTAACGGTTCCTTGGTTGCCATCCCACAGTTCCGACTGATTTTTGGCTACCGGTCCAGGCGTATTGGCACTGGAAATGCTTGCCGGATTCACAACATACACCTGTTGGCATGGATAAATCATATCCGGGTTATCGATGTTGTTCCAGCGTACCAAAGACTTGAGCGGCACATCATAAGCCCGGGAAATGCTCAGGAGCGTTTCTTTTGGCTGGACGATATGGTAACCTACTCCGGCAGGGGTTGGACAATTACCAACCATTGTACCGGTTTGTGGTGGCACCGGATTTGGACCAATGGCAGTTGGAATGGATCCTTGCTCTTTGTCGACCAGGGTTGGCTGATTTACACCTCCGGGAGGAGCAACGGGCGGGTTGCTGACTACCTTCCCACCACACACGTTGGTGAGGTAATCTTCCAGTGCAAGTCCGTTTACAAACCAAAGACGCAATTGATTTTTTTCCATTTCAGTGGCATTCACGCCCGAGCGGGAGCTAACCAGACCGATCCCAGGAACAAAGTCAAAGTCCGACTTTTCCTTATTGTCCATCGTAGGTTCGCTCTTGAACGAATACTGGAATTGGCACTGACGGATATTCAAACCATTGAAGTACACGTAATTTGGCGAGCCGGAGGTTGCCAGGTTGGCCTGATATACCAGATTGGAGGTATCCAGCGCAAAGGTGTAATCCGGGTGCCGGAAAAAATAGTACGACCCCGTACGCTCAATATTCATTGCCGAGATAATGGGCATCAAGGTGTAGCCCTGTTGGGTTTGGTGCACCATATATACCTGGCGTTGGAGTTTGTTGACCATATCCAGGAAGTTCCCGTCCAACTTCATATTACGGCAATCGACGGTTCCCTGGGGAAGCGTGGGTGACTTCAGGCCGCTATTCCCGGAATTCAACACATAGAGTTTGTTGGCATCCGGCATAAACGAGTAGGAAATAACGGAGGCGCCGGAATAGGCGTACCGGTATTCCAACTGATTCATGCAGCTGGAGTTGAAGAGAAAATACAATGGGGACTGTTGGTTTTCCTGAGCGTACATAGCAGCGCTTGTAAGAACGGTAACCAAAAGGAGCAGAAGTCGTTTCATGACCTTATTTTTGGTGGAAAAAGAAGGAGTACAATTTAAAACAAAAAGGCGAGACTTACTACAACTGCTGCTTTCCTGCTTCATTTTAAACATACCCGAGCTGGGTTTTAGTGAATGTTTTCTATTCCTAAAACGGTATAATTTCCAATTTCTTACTGCAAGGTTAAAAAAAATTCGTTTTAAAAACCCGTATTGACTGGGTAAATATTGATTTTTTTGCAAAAAAGTCGGGGCTATTTTCATTTCATTCAAGTAATCTAAAGCTTTTTGTATCAGAATTGGAAAAAGAGCTACAAAACGGGGAGCTACCGTTGGGCTACGGGCTAACTTCTCCTGATTCGTTGATAACGCAAGGAAATACAGATCGCTCTAAAATTAATAGCAGCCATCCCCTACCTTTGCAGCATGAGTAAACCCTTGATTTTAGTTACAAACGACGATGGCATCGTCGCCCCGGGGATTCGCGCCCTGGTAGAAGTTGCACAAACACTTGGTGATGTTGTTGTAGTCGCCCCGGATTCACCACAGAGCGGACAGGGCCACGCCGTAACCCTGCGCCATCCGCTCCGCCTGAACAAGGTAAATGTATTCGAAGGAGTTGAATCCTGGGAAAGTTCGGGTACACCGGTAGACTGTGTTAAACTGGCCAAACACGTTGTACTAAAAGACCGCCCTTTTGACCTCTGCGTTTCCGGGATCAACCACGGGAGCAATGCCTCCATCAACATCCTGTATTCTGGCACACTCTCAGCGGCAATGGAGGCCTCCATTGAAGGTGTAAAAAGCATCGGGTTCTCCTACCTGGACTCCGATTATGAAGCCGATTTTTCTGAATTGAAACCATGGATCAAAAAAATCATGGAGTTTATGCTTTCAGAAAACGAGGCGCCCGGCACCCTGATCAATGTGAACCTGCCAAAAGTTTCCGGTTCTCAGATTAAGGGTATAAAGATTTGCAGGCAGGCAGAAGCACGCTGGATTGAAGAATTTGCGGAAGGTACTGATCCGAGTGGACAACCCTATTACTGGCTTGCCGGGAAATTTGTTAATTTTGACAAAGGAACAGACTCTGATTTGTGGGCATTGGACAACCACTACATCTCTGTAGTACCGTCCATGCACGACCTGACCGACCACCAGTCGGTTGCCGCACTGAAATCACTTGAAACCAAAACACCCTAGACTATGTTGAATCGAAACACCCTGGTTGCCGGACTTATCCTGGGAATAGCATTGCCAACCTTAGGTTTTATCTTGCTTTACAACCTGTTCGGATTGATGGAAATAAAAGGAATGGCCAGTTCTAAAGGCTTTTCCACGGATTTCAGGGAGCGCACCCTGGGTATCCTGTCCATTGCCATCAACCTGGTTTTGCTCAACACCTACAGAAAACGTCGGTGGGAAGATGCCATGCGCGGGGTGGTCATCGCTACCACCATCCTGGCAGTCATCTGGGTGTTCATGTATGGGATCAAGTTGTTGTCGTAAAGCCATACGCCCGCTCTACCTTACACACCCGGGTATGGTACGCTTGATAAAAGTCGGAGCGGCCCATTTCCTGAGCCAACTGATGTTCGCTGTTTTTTTTCCATTTTAAAATGGAGGCTTCATCGCGCCAGTAGGAAACAGTGATGCTCAATTCATCATTGCCCGTAGATTCCAAGCCTAAAAACCCATCTTGTTCAGCCGCAAGATCCACCATGCGTTGGGCTGTTTCTGCATAGTTTGGATGTGCATTTGTACGAATGGAAGTAAAAATTACCGCATAGTATGGAGGTGCAGGTGTGGATGCTATCATAGTTCCCGGATTTGATTTATTGCAAATTTAATCCGTTTGGCAAGAGTGTTTACACTTATTTCTAATTGAGCCGAACCCGGTTGAACTCTTTGTGAGAATCCCCGTTAAACTGGTATGCGAATGCATTCAAGCGCATGTGTACACAATTTACACGCATGCATAAATTAAAACAAACCAATTCAAAATGGAATATCGTAGACTAGGAAACTCCGGATTGCAGGTGAGTGTGCTGTCACTTGGATCCTGGCTCACATTTGGGAAACAGATCGGCGACCAAACAGCCGAACAACTTATGCAAACAGCCTATGACCATGGGGTCAATTTTTTTGACAATGCAGAAATCTATGCCCGCGGTCAAAGCGAAACGGTAATGGGAGAAATCCTAAAGAAAAAGAAATGGCCACGCAGTTCCTGGCTAGTCTCCTCCAAAGTGTTTTTTGGATACGAGGACGACAAGCCCAATCAACGCGGGCTAAGCAGGAAACACATTTTTGAAGGGTGTGAGGCCGCCATGAAACGCCTCCAGGTGGATTATCTGGATTTGTACTTTTGCCACCGGCCTGATAAAAACACGCCAATTGAAGAAACAGTTTGGGCAATGAACCATCTGATTGCCCAGGGAAAAATTCTGTACTGGGGAACGTCTGAATGGAGCGCCCAGGAAATTATGGAAGCCCATATGGTAGCCAAAGAAAACCGGCTCATTGGTCCTGTGATGGAGCAACCACAGTACAATATGTTTCACAGAAATAAAGTGGAAGTGGAGTACAACCAGATTTACAAAACAGTAGGGCTCGGCACCACGATTTGGTCCCCCCTTGCATCCGGAATTTTGACGGATAAATACCTCAGCAAATTCCCGGAGGGAACACGCATGAGCATGGAAGGCTTACAATGGCTCAAAGAGCGAGAAATGACCGAGGAACGCCTTGAAACCGTGCGTAAACTCAATACACTGGCAAAAGATCTGGATACCAGCCTGGCAAAACTGGCTATTGCCTGGACAGTTAAAAACCCCAATGTAAGTACCGCTATTCTGGGTGCATCCCGGAAGGAACAATTGGAGGAGACGCTGCAAAGCCTGGAGTTGCTACCCAAACTTACTCCGGAAGTTATGGAGCAGATTGAGACCATTCTCAATAACAAGCCTAAATTCCCTCCATTCTAGTAGATAGGATAAAACTAAAAGCCCCCTCGATTTTCAAGTTGAATAACGAGGGGGCTTTTTTAATTCAGGCAGTTTTTCTTAGACAGTTGTCTCAAGATTTCCCTGGCGAATAATATCCCAAACACCGGAGTTGTCGCAAGAAGACATCCAGCCGTATTTGTCTTCAATCAGGCCGGAGCGAACGCTGTCCATGTATTTCTTCAAACGAGTCCCAACCGGACGGTTGGCTTCATCAACTGGTGGCAGTTCCAACACACGGTCACGCCAGGTGATATCGCTCACATGGCTAACCACAGCAGCTGTACCCGCGCCAAAACACTCCTGCAAAGTACCGCGCCAGTAGGCATCTGTAATTTCAGCAATGCTCAGCAGGCGATCCTCAACGGTATAGCCCCAGTCTTTCAAAAGTGTAAGGAAACTATCCCGGGTAATTCCACGCAGAATGGTACCGGTGGTTGTAGGAGTCACAATTTTATTGTCAATGACAAAAAACAGGTTCATAGTACCTACTTCCTGTACATATTTCTTTTCAGTAGCATCCATCCACATTACCTGGTCGTAACCGTTTTTCTTGGCACGCATAGCAGGCAATAGTGAGGCACCATAGTTGCCGGCACATTTCACTTCACCAACCCCACCCTGAGCGGCACGGGTGTACACTTCTTCTACCCAGAGTTTTACTGGTTTTGGATAGTATGGGCCAACAGGACCAGTGAAAATGATGAATCGGTAAGTTTGAGATGGCTGAACACCAAACAACTCATCGGTTGCAAACATGAACGGACGGATATACAACGCATGGCCCGGAGTTTCGGGAATCCAGTCACGATCCAGGTCGATCAACATTTCCAGTCCTTTGAGAAACAAATCCTCTGGCAATTCAGGCATGCACATACGCTCAGCAGAGAGATTGAGTCGGCGTGCGTGCATAGGAGCTCTGAACAATACAGGCTCTCCATTGCTCTTTGAGGCTTTCATGCCCTCAAAAATGCTTTGTCCGTAATGGAGTGCGAGGTTGGAGGGCGACAATTCCATTTTCTGATAAGGCACAATGCGGGCATTTTGCCAGGACGAACCATCATAATCAACAACAAACATGTGATCCGACATGACGCGGCCAAACGGGATGTTGTCAAAATCAACTTCAGAGAGCCGGGAGTTGGCAGTCCGTGTAACAGAAATAGGATATTTCATGGTCAACTGATTTAATTTGAACTCGGTTAGAAAATAAACAAAGCCGGCAAATTGGGGATTTAAAAACAGACTTTGCTAGTATAACTCAAATGATTCCGGAAATAGGGTCGGATTCCATCTCAGACCAAACAGGCTTTGGTCATTCATTGTATGCGATACACAAACTGAACATCAGTATTATGCCGCCAAAAAATCAGAAAGAATTTTCTTTCTGTATTAAAGATTAATCTCTGGCCTCATCTTACTTAAAACTCCACGTGGATTGGAGTCTGGGGTCCTTGCCAAATGCTACGTAAACGACGGGCTTTTTTCTCCAGAGCCTTGCAAAGTTACGCATTAGAACAAATAATTGCAAATAATATTTCAAATAAAAAACGACGACCACGTCAATTCAAAACTAAATTTTACACTTCGCCTATTTAGTTTATTAATATAATGAAAGATAGAAAACCCTTAGATTATTAAAAAACACTAACTTTGCCATATGTTTTTAGAAAAGGACGAAATTTATCCCATTTCAGACCGAAACCTGGCCGAGCTTGGCACGGGAAAACTTGGCAAAAACATCCTGGTTTTAATCCCGGAATCTTCTGACAACCCGGAAGACATTCAGTTTTTATCCAAGGTGCTGACAGCAGCAGGCGTAAACCTGGAACAGGACTGTATGCTTGCCAAAATCCCGGAGGCGGAAGCCATCGCAGTCACACCTTTTATTAAAAGCAAACAAATCACTACCGTTTTGGTTTTTGGACTTGCCCCAAAACAAATACGTTTGGCTATTGAAGTTCAAGCCTACCAACTGCTTGAGTTTATGCAGGTGCGTTGGCTATGGGCTGACCTGCTGCATGTTCTGCCACCAGATAAAACGAAAAAAACAGCACTTTGGAATGCTTTGCAAGTGTTGTTCCTGTAGTTTTTGACTTCATGTAATTCCAAATTGCATGCATTTTCCTGAAAGCCATTACTTTTGCATCCAATTGATCAGCATGCCTGACACCACTCAGTACAGGCACTACTTAAAATTCTTGTATGAAAGCATATGTTTTTCCAGGCCAGGGTTCCCAGTTTGAAGGGATGGGCAAATCACTTTACGAACAGAATGGCGCTGCCAAAGAACTCTTTGAACAAGCCAACGAAATTCTCGGATGGCGCATCACCGACGTCATGTTCGAAGGAAGCAAGGAAGACCTGACTCAAACCAAAGTTACCCAACCTGCTGTTTTCCTTGAAAGCATCATTCGCGCTAAAATTGCCGGAGATGCATTTCAGCCAGATGCAGTTGCAGGACATTCCCTGGGAGAACTTACTGCGCTTACTGCCGCCGGTGTGCTTTCATTTGAGGACGGGCTCAAACTCGTTTCCCAACGTGCCTTTGCTATGCAAAAAGCCTGTGAACTGGTTGATAGCACCATGGCTGCCGTTCTTGGACTGGACGATGCGCTCGTTGAATCCATTTGTGCTGAAATTACCGAGGAGGTAGTTGTTCCTGCTAACTACAACTCTCCGGGCCAGTTGGTAATCTCCGGTTCGAATAAAGGAGTTGAATTGGCTATGGCCAAACTAACCGAAGCAGGCGCTCGCCGGGTTGTTCCATTACCCGTAGGCGGCGCATTCCACTCTCCATTGATGCAGCCGGCTCAGGATGAATTGGAAAAGGCTATTCTTGCTACTAATTTCTCTGAAAGTCGTTGCCCGGTATACCAGAATGTACATGCAAAGGCGGTAACCAATCTGGAAGAAATGCGTGCCAACCTGGTTGCTCAACTTACCTCACCGGTTCGTTGGACACAGACTGTGGAAAACATGCTGGCAGATGGCGTTGACCTCTTTGTGGAAGTAGGTGGCTCCGGTGCAGTACTCCGCGGACTTATTCGCCGGATTAACCGGGATGCAGCAACTGAAGCATTGGAAAACGAATAGACTTGTTGCAGGCGTCCAACCCAGATTTTTTTTCTCAGGAAAGAAACAAAGGTTGAAAAAATACTGTTTTAATAGAATAGCCCCAATCAAAACATATTTTAATTGATCGTCGCATGAAAGGCAGTGTGCAATCCGGACAACTTTTACTCGCAGAACCATTTATGGCTGACCCCTATTTTAAGCGGGCAGTGGTTTTGTTGTGCGAGCATGGTCCGGGAGGAAGCATCGGTTTTATCCTGAACAAAGTGATTGATATGCCGCTCAATGAATTGATGAGCGATTTTCCGGAGTTCGAATCAGAAGTATATTACGGAGGCCCGGTGCAAACAGACACCCTGCACTACATACACAATGTAGGCCCGTTGCTGGAAGACAGCGTAGAAGTTACGGATGGAGTCTGGTGGGGAGGTGATTTTGAAAAACTAAAGTTTTTGATTGAATCTGAACTGATCCAGCCTTCCAACATCCGGTTTTTCATTGGGTATTCCGGTTGGGGCGAAAGCCAACTGGATTCGGAAATGGAACATGGCTCCTGGGTTGCAGCAGACATGTATCCAAACTACATTTTTAAATCACCCGCAAACCGCTTGTGGAGCCAGGTTATGTCGAACAAAGGCTCCACCTACGAGGTAATTGCTGATTTGCCGGAGGAGGCAAACTGGAATTAGAGTCAGCCCCGAAAAAACTCCAGCACACAAACGGCCAACCATGGCCCCCTACCCTTTCCCGGAAATTGTATCTTTGGGAAACACACATCACAGCATAAAGGGATTGCATCCCACCACAGCATGGCTGAATTTAAGAGAAAAGAACTTTTTATCCTGCGCCCCCTTTTGGTGCAAACAGTTGTCAACGCCCTGCATTCCATTTTTGTGGAAGGCCGCTACGCCGATAAGGTCATTGAATATACCCTGAAAAACAGCCCCAAAGCCGGTAGTTCCGACCGATCGTTTATTGCGGAAACGACCTACGAAGTAGTTCGCTACTTCCGACTGTACAGCGAACTGTTGGGTAAAAAGCCAACACAAACTGATGACTTTTGGCAATTGGTGGGAATTCACTTTATCCTAAAAAATAAGGACTTACCTCAATGGGAGGAACTCCGAACCCTGAACGCAGAGCAGATTCGGGCTAAATACGATGCGATAAAAGATCAGCTGGCAATTCGCGAAAGCATTCCAGATTGGTTGAACGACATGTGTGCTGCAGAGCTGGGAGAACAGTGGGGAAAAACAATGAATTTCCTGAACCGGCCAGCACATGTGGTACTGCGCACAAATACCCTGAAAACAGATACAGCAACCCTACTCAAAGAATTACGGGAAGAAGGCATTGATGCCAAACAGGTTGGGAAATCCAATTCGGTGTTGTTGTTGAAGCGAAAAAATGCGTTCCGAACCGTTGCCTTTAAAAAAGGTATGTTTGAGGTACAAGACTACAGCAGCCAACTCGTTGCACCTTTCCTTGCACCTGAGCCAGGCATGCGGGTAGTGGATGCCTGTGCAGGAGCAGGTGGAAAAACCCTGCACCTTGCAGCCCTGATGGAAAGCAAAGGACAATTGCTCGCCCTGGATACCCTGGAATGGAAACTGCAAGAACTAAAACTGCGCGCACGCCGGGCCGGTGTTTCCAACATTCAAATTCGGACCATTGAAAACAGCAAAACCATCAAACGCCTCCACAACAGTGCTGACCGCTTGCTACTGGATGTACCTTGTAGCGGACTGGGCGTATTGAGAAGAAACCCGGATTCCAAGTGGAAATTATCTCCGGAAATGATCGATTCGCTCAAGGAAACCCAGGCCAAAATCCTGGACGACTACAGCAAAATCGTAAAGCCGGGTGGTAAAATGGTGTATGCTACCTGTAGCATCCTCCCATCCGAAAATGAAAAACAGGTAGAACGCTTTCTTGCCACGGAGTTTGGAAAAGAATTCACCTTGGAAGAAGAAAAGAAAATTCTTCCTCAGGACGACGGATTTGACGGCTTCTACATGGCCCGACTAGTGCGCAAAGCATAGTGTTTAGCGGGGCTGTTGCCGGAGCCAGGAAATTATACCACGCAAAAACTGACCACTGACCACCGACCACTGACCACTAAGTTAGTACCTTTGTTGAATGCAACTTAAAAGGGTCATACAATTGCTTCGTCCGGAGCACTGGGTGAAGAACCTGTTTTTGTTTATCCCCGCTTTTTTTGCTGCTACCCTCCTCAACGACGGCATCTGGCAACGCGCGGTATTGGGTTTTCTCGCATTTTCCTTTTTTGCATCCGCTGTATATGTGATCAACGATCTGGTTGATGCAGAACAGGATAAAAACCATCCGGATAAAAAGCACCGCCCACTTGCCAGTGGCGCATTGAATTCCAGACAAGCGCTGGTAATCCTTGCAATCCTCCTGATTTCGGGAAGTGGACTTGCCCTGCAAATGAACAAGGGGCTCTTTTTAATTTGCCTGGCTTACTTTGGAATAAACCTGCTCTATTCATTTTATCTCAAGCACCTGGCCATTATTGATGTGTCGCTCATCGCGGTTGGGTTCCTGCTCCGCATTTTTGCAGGGGGCGTAGTAACCAATGTGCCGGTCTCTCAATGGCTGATTGTGCTAACTTTTTTGCTGGCTTTAATTCTTGGACTTGCCAAACGACGCGGAGAGTATCTGATTGCCACAGAGGGGCAGAGTTTCCGAAAGGCACTTGAAGGCTACAACCTCCCGTTTCTGGACCTTAGCATTGCCGTTTGCTCCACAGTTTCCATCGTTGCCTATTTGATGTACTGTTTTTCGCCAGAAGTCACGGAACGCATTGGAAGCGACAAGATTTACTTTACTGCCTTTTTTGTTATCATCGGCATTTTGAGGTATTTACAGTTGACCCTGGTATTTGAAAAAACTGAATCACCCGTTCGCGCCCTGCTCACCGACGGCTTTTTACAAATAATTCTCCTGGCATGGATCGGGGCATTTGCCTGGTTGCTCTATCTGCGTCACCTTCCGTGGTAACTTAGGAATAGATATCTGTTCAAAAGTCCGTTTTATTTTATCAGGCTTTCTAAATTTGCCCAACACCCACAATTCTTATTTTATGACCAACAAGGCCATTGCCAATACATTTGATTTTCTTGCCAAACTAATGGAATTACATGAGGAGGATGGATTTCGAATCCGGACCTACCGCAATGCCTATATCACCCTTCGCAAACTGGATCGCCCATTGGCAGAAATGAGTGAAAGCGAGATCAAGAGTATAAAAGGAGTAGGCAATGCCATTGCATCTAAAATCCGGGAACTGCTGACGACAGGAAAAATGGAAACCCTGGAACGGTACAAGCAAAACACACCGGCAGGAGTACTTGATATGCTGAATGTCAATGGGTTTGGTCCTAAAAAAGTAAGTGTTGTATGGAAAGAGATGGAGATAGAAAGCATCGGTGAATTGTGGTATGCCTGCAATGAAAACCGCCTGGTTGAATTCAAGGGATTTGGATTAAAAACCCAGGAGGATCTCAAATCCAGGCTGGAGTACTACCTGAAAAGCCGCGATAAACTCCACATGGATGCAGCCGAAGAAGAGGCGGATTTTGCTTGTGCCTGGATTACCGGAAAACTGAAAGGAGCATTTGTTAGTCCGGTTGGAGAAGTCCGACGTAAATGTCCGGTCGTAGAAAAAATTGAGATCCTGGTCGCCTACAATGGAGAAATCACTACCATTTTTGATGGCGAAAACCTGCAACTGGAAAGCCAGAACGGAGAATCGCGTTTTGAGGCCAGGCTTGAAAACGGAACGCCAATTACCATTCACAAATGCGTGCTGGAGGAGTTTGGGTCTAAACTGTTTCTTCATACAGGAAGCCCCGCCTTTATAGAAGCATTTGTTCAAAAAAATCCCGGTGTTAATTTTAAATCGCTGAGAACCGAAGAGGAAATTTTTGAGAAAGCAGGTCTCCCTGTATATGAACCAGAACTGAGAGAAACAGCGACCTTTTTATTAAGCGAGAAACCAAATCTGGTAGAAAGAGCAGCATTAAAAGGGGTACTACACGTGCACACAAAGTGGAGCGATGGACTGCACAGTCTGGAAGAGATGTGCCAGGCTGCCCAGGACCTCGGCTATGATTACATTGGAATCACAGACCACAGTCAGAGTGCATTTTACGCCAACGGCTTAAAGCCCGATCGGGTCTTGGAACAAATGCAGGAAATTGATGCCCTGAATGTTAAAATGGCCCCGTTCCGCATCTTAAAAGGCATAGAAAGCGATATTTTGAATGACGGCTCGCTCGATTATGAGCCCGAGCTATTGGAAGCATTTGATTTTGTAATTGCAAGTGTGCACAGCAACCTCAAAATGAATGAGGAAAAAGCAACTGAACGAGTTTTGGCGGCTATCAAAAATCCGTACACGACCATCCTGGGACACCCAACCGGCAGGTTGTTACTTAGTCGGGAAGGGTATCCGTTGAACTGGGAAAAAATCCTGGACGCCTGTGCTGAATATGGGGTTGCTATCGAACTAAATGCCAACCCGTATCGTCTTGACCTGGATTACACCCTGATTCCAGAGGCCTTGAAGCGAGGGATACAAATCAGCGTAAACCCGGATGCACACAGTCGCGAAGGGTTGGAGGACGTCCGCTATGGTCTTGCAGTAGCGAGGAAAGGAGGACTGACAGAAAGCATGTGCCTTACGAGCAAAATGCCGGAAGATTGGTTGAAAAAATAAAAACTGCTCTTCCTACTGTGAGAAAGAGCAGCTTGCGGAATATCCAATTTTGAAGCGAGTATTGTGATTCCATTGCAAAAATAATGCAGGACGCACTGCCACCCAACCCCTACTTAGGGGGAAGGGCCAAAATAAAACCTCGCTCCTTGCAGTAAACTGCAAAATCTTTAGCAGTTCTGAAGTCGTACTGAAACAGGTTCTTTGCCTTTTTTAGGATTTTGGCATTGTACTCATGTAAGGTATGCTTTGAAACCTGGCCTGTTGCTACTATTTCATCCACCGTTTTATCAGCGATGTGGTAATTCAAAATTTCAAGTTCCTTGTTTGTAAACGCATCCAGGAGATAGTGCGTCATTTGGGCGTACAGGTTTGACTCCAAACTCACATCCTCAGGCCGGAGATTCCGGTTCAGACAAGCCTCAAATGGACGTAGGTTGTGGGGCGACCACCGGCCTTCCCGGTAATAGGTATTTAAATGCGTCAGGATATTTCCATCCGCATCCAGTTGGGTTAGGGTGACGTGCTGGGAATACCAGTGATACTCACCATTGTTTGAACGAAGTGGGATTGAAACCCGATATGAACTTCGCAAAGGCTCCAGGGTTTCTTTGTGCTGCAAGGCCATTTTATACCCTGCCTGTCCCCATGCAGTATATGGTATTACATAATCCGGATGCATTCTGGACAAAAAACCTTTCAGGCTTTTAACTTCCTCTCCAAACACTTCTTTAGATCCACCGGACTCCACCAGTTCACTATTGGGAACATCGAACAACAGCCAAAATGAAAGGTCTGGGTATTCGACCCTGAAGTTTCTGTACCGCAATAAAAGTTCTTCCAGCTGATCCGCATTCAGATTCACAGCTGGCCCCGGCGGTTGCGGGTACAAAGTTCCCATTTGGCCCGTATATTCGGACAGTAATTTGTTTAGATCAAATTCTCTCATCGCACGAAATTCATTGGAAGCAGACTTTGTGGGGACACGTAAAGCCCATCCATCATTCAACACATTTCGATAATTCTGCCAGACAACTTCTAATGGTCCGGCAACAGTGCTTGAACAAAAATACACATTTTTTAGTTTAGTACTGAACACTGTTTAGTACTTTTGTCAAAAAAAGAACAAATTGGGAATTTCAGAAAGAAAAGAACGGGAAAGAGAGGAGATGCGCCAGTCTATTTTGGATGCAGCCCACAAGCTGTTTTGCGAGAAAGGGTATGACGGAGTGAGCATTCGAAACATCGCCGAGTTGATTGAGTATAGTCCGGCAACCATTTACCTTTACTATAAGGATAAAAATGAAATTTATTATGCGCTTCAATACAAAGCGGCTGCCTTAAAACGCGACCACCTGTTGCCTGCAACCCGGCTGGAAGACCCGTGGGAACGCCTTGTTGATCTGGGTAAACGATATATCGATTTTGGGCTCAAGCACTCCGATTTGTACGACCTGCTTTTTATCACCAAAGCGCCTATGGAATCCATTGAAAATCAGGAGTGTTGGTCTTTAGGGCTTGCTACACACGCATTCTTGATTGAGACGGTTCAGGCTTGTGTGGACAAGCGCTATTTTAAGAGCACGGATACCGAAACTATTGCTTACACGCTTTGGTGCCATGTACATGGAATGGTCTCTTTATTCATACGCGACCGGATGCGCATGTACCCCGTAGAAAAGCGGAATGAATTGGCAGAGAATTCATTTAAACTTTTGATCAAAATGGCTGAAAGCCTGTAACCATTGAACATGAGATCACTACCATTCACCCTTTGGCTAATACCATTCAGCGGAAAACATTTGATTCAAATCAACAATCAGCGTTTTTTTGCCCTGCAACTAAACAGTGTTTACTAAATAAAAGCCGTTCGACACTTTAACTACCTGCACATGTATAAATTCATTTTTTCTGCCCTGTTGATGCTGTTTGGCCTGAACAGCATTACCGCCCAGGAAACCAGTGTATTGGACCAGTACCTCAAGGAAGGGATGGAATCCAACCTGGCACTTAAACAACACCAATTAGACTGGGAGCAAAGTTTGGAGGCACTCAACCAGGCACGCAGCTTGTTTCGCCCTCAGGTCCAGTTTAATGCCAATTATACCCGTGCTCTAGGTGGTCGCAAGATTGATTTCCCCATCGGTGATTTGCTCAACCCGGTTTACAGCACCCTCAACCAACTGACCCAAAGCAACAATTTTCCAAGCCTGGAAAATCAGCAGATTCAATTCCTGCCTGATAATTTTCATGAGACCTACGTACAGCTCTCCTACCCCATTTACAATCCCGGTATTCAGTATAACCGTAAAATCAAGAAGGTGCAGTCCGATCTTGCTGAATTTAGCAAGGAGAGTTATGAAAACAAGTTGCGCATGGAGATTCGGGATGCGTACTACAATTACCTACAGGCTTCGGAGGCACAGGCCATTTGGCAAAACAACAAAGTGCTGTTTGAAGAGGTCTTGCGGTTCAATCAATCCCTGGTAAAAAATCAACTGGCCACCAAAGACGCTGTAGAGACAGCCGTTTATCAAATCAGTCAGGCCGACCAGCAGATTGCTGAACTGGAAGCGCATAAAAACAACGCAGCAGCGTACCTAAACTTTCTGGTGAACAAACCCTTGGACACCCCGGTTTCTTCCCAAACTCAATCCGTTGAAACACCACTTACAGTCTACAATGTGGAGCAACTCCAATCCGAAGCGCTGGGCTCCCGGAAAGAACTGCAGGTACTTGCAAAAGGAAGAGAAGCCAGCCAACTCAACTCCGAACTCCAGAAAGCGGTGAAAAACAGACCCGAGTTGTACCTGGGCGTGCAGGCTGGATACCAGGGTTTTGGATATACATTTGACAAAGAACAAGCATACGCTCTGGCACGGGTGGGACTGAAATACGATCTGTACACCGGCGGAACCCGAACCAGTAAAATGCAGGAAGCGCGAATTCAGGAACAGCAAATACAAGTACAGATACAGGAAACCCAGGCGGGAATTCAACTGCAGGTTTGGAAAGCCTGGCAGGAAA
Organism: Saprospiraceae bacterium; assembly: GCA_041392625.1. GTDB lineage: Bacteria > Bacteroidota > Bacteroidia > Chitinophagales > Saprospiraceae > M3007. The sequence continues at coordinate 36,044 of JAWKLR010000004.1, forward strand.
TGGAAGCTGCAAAAAACAAACTGCTCAGTGCAGAAACCGGACAAAAGGCTGCAGACGAAATTCTAAGAATCCAAAACAACAAATACAAAGCAGGCCAATCCCTGCTCATCGAACTGACAGAAGCACAAAATCGCGCCACCAACGCACAAATCCAGGTGCTTTTAAGTCAGATTGAACTGTTAAAAAAAGAAGCAGCACTCCTCTATGCTGTAGGCAAATAAAAACCACATCAAGTTTATACCCATGTCAACAAGATCATTTTTCATCCATACCCTACTCGTCGGAGTACTCTTTTCATTTTTCGCCATAGCAGCCTGCTCAGGTGCTGACGGTGCTCCACAAACAGCTCAAGAGGAGCAAGTCAACAAAATCCCGGTACGGACCGTAACCGTAAGTTATCGCGAGCAAGCACTTCCTATCAACAGCAGTGGCATGCTTACTTCAGACGCCGAACAACGGCTGGCATTTAAAGTTGGAGGAATTATTCAGAACATCCTGGTTGATGAAGGCGATTACGTGCGGCCAGGCCAGGTATTGGCTCGCCTCAATCAAACTGAAATCGCCGCCCAGGTTAACCAGGCAAAAGAAGCCGTAAAAAAAGCGGAGCGGGACCGTGCACGGGTTGAAGCACTTTACAGAGATTCCAGTGCAACCCTTGAACTCTTGGAAAATGCACGTACAGGTTATGACATTGCAACGGAAGGCCTTCGGATCGCCGAATTCAATCTGCAACATGCCGAAATACGCGCTGGAAAAGGAGGAAAAGTAATTAAAAAACTCATGAATGAAGGCGAGATCTGTGGCCCGGGAACTCCCGTTTTGGTGGTATTTGAAACCGGAGCAGACGACTGGATTGTAGAGGCTTTTGTATCAGACCGGGACTGGGCCCGTATTCAAAAAGGAATGACCGCAGAAATGCAATTGGATGCCTATCCGGAAACCACCTTCACAGGGAAAGTCAAAGATCTTGCTCCGGCTGCCGATCCAGGAAATGGATTGTATCGAATCGAAGTGGGAATCCGACCACAAGGGAAACGGTTTGCTCCGGGTCTTTTTGCCCAGGTAAAAATCAGCCCCAACCAGAAAAGGAAATATGCCATCCTACCCATTGAGGCGATCATGGAAGGCGATGGAAAAAAAGCCTGGGTCTTTGCACTTGATTCAGATGGTGAATCGGTAAAAAAAGTACCCGTTGTTGTAGCCTATCTGGATGGAAAGGAAGCCATTTTAGAGCAAATTCCTGGTACGGTATCAGAGGTTATAAGTACCGGAGCCCCCTACCTCTCCGAGTCTAAAAAAGTGCAGGTTGTACAGGATTAATTCGCCGTACTCATTGGGATAGAAGCCCAGTTATTTTCCAATCAATTCCTTACAAATCAGGATTTACGTTATGAAAATCACCGAATTTTCAGTTAAAAATAGTCAGTTTACATTCATTATCTTTTTGGGTGTACTGGCACTTGGTCTGGGCTCGCTGTTCAACATGCCTCGGGCCGAAGACCCCATTTTCTCGCCTCCGGGTTTTTCGATCATCATGGTCTACCCGGGTGCAGGACCAGCAGAAATTGAGGCTAAACTTACGGATAAGGTAGAAGCCAAACTCAGCGCACTCGAAAACATCGACCGGATGAATTCCTTTTCATCCAATGGATTGATGGTGCTGACAATTGAGTTTAAACACGGAGAAGATCAGGATAAAAAATACGAGGAGGTGCTCCGCGAGGTGAATAGCCTCAGACCAGAACTGCCCGATGACTTGTACCGGCTGGAGGTAATGAAGTATTCGGCTTCCGATGTTGCGATTTTGCAAGCAGCTATTGTGAGTGAAACAGCGTCTTGGGAAGCCCTTCAGGAACAAGCAGAACGGCTTGAAGAACTGCTTGAAAAAGACCCGGGTATAAAAGGAGCCGATGTATATGGATTTCCACAAAAGGAAGTTCGCGTAAACCTGAACCTCCCCAAAATGGCCGCCGAAGGAATTCCGGTTTCCCGGGTACTCGGGGCACTGCAAAGTGAAAATGTATCCCTTCCGGGAGGAGCACTTCATCTCGGCGACCGACAGTTTTTTGTTCAGACCAGTGGGGAGTTTGAGAGTCTTGAAGCCATTCAAAATACCGTTGTAAATGCCAACAATGGAAAAATTATCCATTTAAAGGAACTCGCAGATGTCGATTTTGCATACGAAGAGCCCAAACACATCACCCGGGTAAACGGACATCGCTGTGTGTTTGTTACTGCCCGAATGAAAGACCGGCAAAATATTTTCAACGTCGGGGACGACCTCAATGAGCGTGTGGCTACATTCAAGGCAGACCTTCCGGCCAACATGGATTACCTCAAGGTTTTTGATCAAAACGACTCTGTCCGAAAACGACTAACCCGTTTTGCAAAAGATTTTGGAATCGCTATTCTGCTGGTTTTGCTTACGCTCCTCCCCCTGGGCTGGCGAGCATCCCTGGTGGTGATGATTTCTATCCCGCTGAGCATCTCAATTGGCTTGTTTACTCTGGAACAAATGGGCTACTCCCTCAACCAATTGAGCATTGTTGGCTTGATCATTTCACTTGGAATTTTGGTTGATGATAGTATAGTTGTAGTAGAAAATATTGAACGCTGGCTCCGGGAAGGGCATTCGAGGAAAGAAGCTGCTATCCTGGCTACCCAACAAATCGGGCTGGCAGTTATTGGATGTACGGCTACGCTGATTTTGGCCTTCTTGCCCCTGGTTTTCCTTCCCGGTGCTTCGGGCGACTTTATCCGGAGCCTGCCGATGGCTGTGGTGACCACCGTTTTAGCCTCGCTGTTTGTATCCATTACCATTGTGCCTTTTCTCGGAAGTCGGATGTTGTCGGAACATGCTGACACCAAAGGAAACATGTTTTTGCGTGGCATGAAATGGGTGATTTCCAAAACTTACGCTCCCCTTCTATCCCGTGCACTGCGTTTTCCTATTACCACGCTTGTAATTGCTGCTGCAATTTTCGGGGGTGTTCTGAGCATTGCTGGAAAGGCCGGGTTTAGCATCTTTCCGGCATCAGAACGTCCGATGTTTTACATCGATATCAATGCGGCACCAGGAACCAACATCGAAGCCAGCAACCGGATTGCAGCCTACGCAGATTCGATTCTGAATGAGTATGTAGATCCGGTTTTCCTCAATTTGTCAAGTCGTACGCCCAATTCGGACCTTTCCTCAAAATACCCCGGTGGAGATGCTCCGGCCCGGATTACCTGGTATACCAGCAATGTCGGCAAGGGCAACCCCAGGGTCTACTACAATGTAATTCCACGGAGTGAGAATCCGGACTACAGCCAGATCTTTGTCCAGTTGCAGGAAGGAACTCCACCAGCAAAAAAGGTCGCTCTGATTGAGGATTTAAGGAAAAAGTTTGAGCAAGTACCCGGAGCAAAGATTACTGTAAAGAATTTTGAACAGGGCCCACCGATCGTCGCCCCGATCTCCATCCAATTGTACGGTGAGCAAATGGACACGCTCCGTCTCCAGGCAGCACGGGTTGAACAGTTGTTGAATGAAACTGAAGGAATGATTTACATCGACAACCCAATTTCAGTCATAAAAACCGATTTGGCAGTTTCCATTCACAAAGAAAAGGCTGCAAGTATGGGTGTGCCCGTTGTTGAAATCGATCGAATGGTTCGTCTTGCAATTGCCGGACTGCCCTTGGGAACATTTACCACATCGGATGACAGCAAGGAGCATAAAATAGTAGTAAGCGTACCCAAGGAGGGGACATTTGCATCCCTTGATGTCCTCGAAAACCTATACATCAATAGTTTAACCGGAGCTGCGATCCCGCTGGATCAATTGGCAGAAATCAAGATGGAGCCCTCACCCAACTCCATAACCCACAATAAGAAGGAGCGATTTACACAGGTAAATGCCTTTGTAAAAAATGGATATTACGCAGAGGAGATCAATACAACCCTAAAAGAAAAGCTGGAAGCGATGGACTTTCCGAATGGGTACTCCTACATTGTCGCCGGTGAGGAGGAAAGCAAACAGCGCTCATTCGGTGGAATGGGTACCATTGTACTGCTCACAATATTTGGTCTGCTCGCAGTACTGGTATTGGAATTCAAAACCATCCGCAGTACACTGATTGTCTTATCGGTGATTCCATTGGGTATCATTGGTGCTGTATTGATTCTGCTGGCTACCGGTTACCCCTTCTCGTTTACAGTGGTGGTGGGCCTCATTGCCCTCATGGGGATCGAGGTTAAAAATTCCATTCTGCTGGTCGACTTCACCAACCAGTTGCGCTCGGAAGGATACGGCTTGGATGAAGCCATACAAGAGGCGGGTGAAATCCGTTTTGTACCCATCTTGTTGACATCCTTCACGGCAATTGGTGGTTTGTTACCACTTGCCATTGAAGAAAACCCCTTGTATTCGCCACTTGCCTATGTATTAATCGGCGGGTTGATATCATCCACCTTGTTGTCGCGTGTGGTCACCCCGGTATTGTATAAATTATTAAAACCCAAAATCAAATAACCCCGTTGGGCCGCGATGCTTCGCGGCTAACCCAGCAAGAATATTTATTAGAGAGCATAAGCATATCCACAAAAATTAAAATGGGGATGTACACCATTATTTGTGCACATCCCCAATAATTTATTCAGATAAAAGATCGAATGGCATTCCGCCTTTACCGACCTCCATCAAGTTCGTCTTGCCATTTTTTCAGTTCATCCCATTGGCCTTTTGCAGCCATTCCGGCTTGCCGTGGCCAGGATCCGGGATCGTGGATTTGGAAACTTGGACCGGCAGCATCCAAAATGCCTTTCAGTCGATCAACACTTGCATTGGAAAGATCTTCCCAGGTGTTGATTCCGTCTTTATTCAACAAGTCTGAGATTTTAGGTCCGATACCCTCTACAATCTTGAGGTCATCCTGTTTCCATTTTTTACCGGCAAACATAATTGTCGTGGCTTTGCTGGCTTTTTTACCGCCAGATCCGCCGCCTTCTTCCATGGCAATTTTCAGGTTGTTACGTTCGCTTTCGCAAATGATCAGTTCATTGCGCATCTTGCGAATTTTCTCATCGCGGCCTTCAAGTTCAGATTCCAGCTGCGTAATTTTCACGCGCAGCTCCGTAAGTTCCTCGGATTGCTCTTTTACCTTGGCCTCCAGCGAAGCGTTGGCCTCCGTGAGCGATTTGACTTGTGAGCGAAGACCAGGAACGCCATAAAATGCGTACGCCGCCAGCCATCCCAGGATGAATGGAACAATGCAAAGAGCAAGGCCCAATGGAAGGTGGTCCATAAAGGCGGTAGAATGAAGAAATATGTGATTGAGTATCATGGTTGATTTCGTTTATTAGTTATTGACAGTGAGTACTACCCGCCGGTTCTGGCGCTGCCCATCCTCTGTAGCATTATCCGCAACAGGCTCGGATTCCCCTTTGGAGGAAACCTCGATCCGGTCGGCAGCAATGCCGTTAGACTTGAGCAGGGAGGCGATGGCTTCTGCGCGGGCTTGTCCCAACTTGAGGTTGGAAGCATCCCCGCCAATATTGTCCGTATGGCCTACCACCACAAACGTGGCCTTGGAGTCCTTGTGCTTTTCTACCAGGGTCTTCATGTAGGTATCGACACCTGCATCCTGGATGCGTTGGGTAGAATTGAATGGGAAAAGGAATGTTACATCGTTGTCGGATTCAATGATCGTAACCGTTTCTTCTTTCAAGACCAGTTTGCGCCATTCAAATCCGGCAGACTCCATAGGGTCGCCGTCTTTCACAAGTCCGTCATCCACCATTTTGGGGGTGGTAACCAGGACCCGGCTTGCGGGAAGTTGAGGAGCGAGCATCGCTTTAATGGCCTCTGCTCGGGCACTGGCAAGTGCCTCGCCGTTGGGCTCTCCTTCACGGTACCAGCCTGTTATGACCAGTGTGTCGCCCTGACCGCCTTCCTTCAGAAAGTTTGTTTTCCATTCCGGAAATTTATCATCCGGTACAGGTTCATCGGCGTTCCAGAGAAACAAGGGAACACCTGTTGTTTGTTTCTGGGCTACTTGTTCGGTGGCTTCGCCACAGCAATCACACATATGGCAAGACCAGGTGCGAACAGCCCAAATCGAATAACCCACAAACAACAAGGCAATAAGCCAAAGTGGTAATCTCATTTCGATTTTGTTTAGATGGAAAGATATTTGCAGGCAACTTGAGGGATATATTCTGACAAATGTAATTAATCAAAAATTTTATTCAAACTTTTTCACAAGAACAAATAGTAAACTTTGGGTTAATCCACCTGTTACAAAATCAATTCTACATTTCTCCCACATAAAATTTGAAGCAGAATACGATAAAACAGGAAAACCCCGGACTTCGCATGAAGCCCGGGGTTTTCCTGATATTATCAACTAGATGAAATACAATTATTCCTTGCCTGCCAGAAAATCGCTCAGGTAGGCAAATGGCTCCGTAAGTTGTCCGTTTTGAGTCACCATAGCCCGGCGAATCATTTCGGATTCATTTTTTCGCATCAATTCCGGCAGAATATTGTCGATCAGTTGGGTGCCAAAAAACTGGGTTGCATCCCTGGGCAACTCGGAGGGCAGGTTATCAATGGCCATAACATCCATGCTGCCGTTGAGATGTGCGGCGGTTTCTTCATCCGTTGCCGGATCGTAGCCATATACAGGATCGGCAATTGTACTTGGGCGCAAGGTGGTTGGAACCGAAGCGTCGGGCATGATATCGCAGGTCACATCGGCGATAACGCTCATATTAAAGTCGGGCGACAGCATATCGGTCCGGTCAAAAAACACGGGGGCTTTTTTATCGTAAAAAATAGCATTTATAAAAATATCAGCTACCCGGGTATAGGGTTTGAAGGTGCTGATGTATTCGTCGCCGTGCGCGTAAAAATGCTGTTTATCAAAGATGGCCCTACCTGATTTTTTCTGGACATAATCCTGCGAAAAGAGTTGGGTAAATACCGGGCGGTCGTAGTTTTTGGTCAAGAAATCCACCGGTGCAACCTGATGAATATCCATATCGTGCAGGTTGTGAATGGCGCCGGCTGCCACGCGTCCGCTACCGGTTACAACGATTTTCATCGGTGGCAGTTTCGTTTCTGCGTAGGCTTTTTTGACTTCAGCGTAATCAAAACAATCGCTCATGCGTGGCAGGTCAAATTTACCGGTTCGTTTCCCATACGTCCAGATGCCGTTGTGGGCACCAACCAATCCGGCATAAAACCCGAAGGCGATCAGGCGGTCACCCCGGTCATCCGTGAGTGCTTCCCAATCGATCATCTCAATATTTTTGTCAATGAAAGCCTGAAGCAGCGGCCGGTTGTAGGCTTGCTTTTTAATGGTGTGGGAGAAAAAGAGGTAGGTTTTGTTGGGGATCAGGCTGTGGATGGGCACTTCTTTTACCCCGAGTAAAATGTCGCAATCGCTTAAGTCTTCCTGCAGGGGTACCCCCAGCGCTTCGTAGTCGCTGTCTTTAAAACACCGGCCTTCAGAAGGTTGTACGACCAGTTCGACATCAAAGGTATCCAGGATTTGTTTGCATTGCTTGGGGGACAAAGGTGCGCGGGCATCTGGTGGAACTTTTCCTTCCCGCACCACAGCTAACTTGAGCATGTAATAAGGTTTATGGTTGGCTGAATTAGAACTCCTGCAAAGGTAGGGCTTTCCAAAGGAGGACTCATAAAAAAATCAATTGGATTGGAACTAAATAGACCGCATAAACGTTTTACATTTGCAGGCGATTTTTTTGCACAGCGAATGAATAGGGGCTGCCTGGTATCGACGGGAGAGTGTACTCATTTCGTAAGCATGCCGGAGCATGATTGGTTACTCCGCAAAAAATAACGATCGAACCTTTATATGGCGACTCTCAGTTTGCCATGGCTGCCTAATCTATTAGATTAGAATGCCTTTGTGCCGTGTGTTTGAGGCTCCATACACAACATGCCGCATATCAAACCTTTTGGGGCTAGTTTTCCGGGATTCCGTGACCAGAAAGCGAAACTTTAGCGGATAAGGTATGGATGTGTTTGTTGTTGAACCTCCCCATACTCGAAAACCCAACCAGCAACTAAGCATGTAGAAAGCGCCTTGGGGCTTTGTCCGGACGCGGGTTCGAATCCCGCCAGCTCCACCACCCGTTATTTTGAGTTGGTTTAGTTTAGTTTCGTTTCATTGATTATCAATACGTTACAAACCAACGAAACACTAAGCCAACTCAAATAACACCATCCCACCACAAAAAAAATTACACCACTTTTTGCACCACCTATCCAAATAGGTTATTTTTGTTGCATTGGTAACGAAGCCAACTGCAAACAAATTGACCTATGCGCAAACCGCACTTTGCCCCCAAAGCAGACCCACGATTCCCACACGCCCAAATTTATCTGCAATTCACCTTTGCCAAAGGACAGCTCCTGCGGTACTATACCGGACTGACCGTTCCAAATGAATATTGGGACAAAGAAACCGAACGTGTAAAGAAAGACCGAAAGTTCCCGGAATACTCAGAACTAAATGCCCAACTTCAGCGCATTGAATCAGAAGCCTTGCAAATTGCAATGCGCTACCAATACAACAAAGACCTTCTTACCAAACAGCAATTCAAAAAAGAGTTAGACGCTTTTTTGGGCAAAGGCGAATCCGTAACCCGGACAATTTCATTTTTCACATACCTGGAAAACTTTATCCGGGAACGTGCTGAAAACCCCAATTACGCCAAAGGCAGCATTAAGGTGTACCGGACTACCTACAACCACCTAAAAAATTACGCTGCGCAGGTTCTCAAACGTGATTTGGAATTTGCAGACTTCAACCATGCCTTTTTTAGCCAATTCACAAACCACCTGTTTGGCCTTGGGTTTAGCAACAACTATGTACATAAGTTAACCTCCACACTCCGAACCGTTCCTAAGGAAGGCTGACAAAGAGAAGTATCCACCCAGCTAAAAGTAAAAAGATGGCTGGATGGTTGCCGGAAGAACCACCTGCAATTTATTTGAACCTGGAGGAACTGAACACCCTGTTTGAATTGGACCTATCCAACAACCCCCGCCTAAACAAGTGCAGGATCTTTCCTAATTGGTTGCTATACCGGTTTGAGATTTTCAGACTTACCCAATTGCACGCAGCATTTCAAAAAAATGGAAAACGGAAAGAAATCATTATGATGACCACCAAAGACCGGCGTAAAGGTTTCCATCCCGGTAAAATCCGAACTAAAAGCAATTTTGGGCGAAACAACTACCAACTTCCCAAGGCAATATCTAACCAAAATTTCAATGCCTACCTGAAAGGAATTGGGCCTCCTTGCAGGCCTTACAGAACCGGTCTTAATGACCCGTTTTAGAAACAGGCAGGACGATATACCGCCCAAGTACCAATTGATGACCACCCACACCATAGGCGGTCATTTCCGCACAATGCCTACAAATCTGCGGTCCCTATCAACTACATAAAGAGGCAATTACAGGCCACAAAACAGACGGGGTTTTATGGTACGTCCGCATCCAGCCGGATGAACACGCCATGTTAGTATCTGAACATCCATTTTCAAATAAACAAAACCTGCCAGAGAAAATGATAATCAGTGAAAAAAATATCAAAGAAGAATATGTTGAGTTATTCCGTGACTACTGCCTAATCCAAAGTCCCGACCTAGACACTGAATTCCGGCACCTCCGTAGATCAGTGCTAGACTCAAACCCTGGTTTCTATTTATACCTTTACACATTAGCAGATTGTATAGGGGTTATGACAAAGGGAAACAAAAGAGGTTAACGAAATTAAGCAATTCAGGCAAAAGTTGGATGAATACACCAACATTCTGCCCGCAGACCTGCCAATGTTTGTATTTCAGAACAAACTATTGGTTAATCAGTTTTTGGCAGATCATAAATCAGTTGCTTCAAAGACGATGACTGGAACCAATTCAAGTATCATATAGTGGAACAAGCCCAATCGTTAACTTCAAGATTTTCAAATTAACTTTTTGGTATGGTGTAATCAAATGCTAAAGATGAACTTAGAAAGGCATAGTAAGCAATGCGAACGCACTAGTTGCAAAATAGACCAGGGTTATCACCGTCGGATTGAATTTATTGAAACCCTTTAGAGCAATTAACACCGCGAGAAACAGAATTACAAATTCAACCAGAATCCGGCTAAAACCCCGCACCCTCAATAAAATTCAGTGGTTAGGCAGTCAAAAAGAATTGGCTGAATTATTTGTTGAATTGAAGCGAAAAGGATGGATTGCAAAATTTGAAAATGCAACAATTCAAGACTGTTTCACTGAGTCAAAAAATGTCCGCATTACTTTGACGGTACTGATAAAAAACAGGTGAAGACACGTTTGAAAACCTATATACAGGATATTCGCACCTCAATTCTACGGAATCAAAGAGAACCCTAAGCGACCTAAATAACTGATAATCAAATAAAAAAAATAACGGTTATCTAAGCGTTATTTACACTCACCACCACCATCTGCGTGCGCAGCAACAAGTGCTAAGATGCAAGATATTGTTCTTATTTCCATCCCTGAATCAACGATTCGAAACATCGTTGAACAGGCCGTTCGCAAAGTGTTCGAATCAATTTACACCAATCGAACGGGGTTGATGACGGCCAACAATACAAGACAGGAAGCCGCCGACCTGGCAGGCGTATGCATTACCACAATTGACAACAAAGTAAATCCGGTCTTAACCAGAAGTACCGTACGGCGTGGTCCGCTTCCAAAAAAGTGAGGTACTCGCAGCCTTTACAATCGGGAACTTCCACCTATCAGGATGACGGAATGCACCTTCCCAAACTAAACGCAAATAAGTATGGGAAGGCAAAAACCGAGCCGCTGCAAAGTCGTGCTAGATACATTAGCACAAAAGTGGGACAACTATTTCCGATGTACTTACACAATTCCCTGATAGATTGGTGGTTGGTGAAGGGAAAAGACCTAAGTGAAGTGCAGCAAAAAGAAGTGGGCAAAACGAAAGTTAATTACAAATACCTTAATGCTCCGACTCATTTCAGTTGCAGAAAAGAAGCAGGCCCGCGACCGCGTAAAGGGATTATTGAATTTTTCTATTGCCTAAGTAATTTAGTTTCCAGCGATGGCCGTGTACATGAGTCGGTATTGCAAAAACAGATTTTGCACCGTGTGTACAAGCATCCGAAGAGCAAGCCTAATCAATAAGTATTTTCCTGTGCTGACACAGAGGCTCCTTATTTTCTGACACTCCTGTGCAGAGCCGTAAAAGCAGGTGGGTTGCCCAAAAAGAAGAACAAAGAGAATGAGGCGTGCTTTTGTTTGGCAATTGACAAATACAAAAACGGCATCAACGGGCCAAAGGCCAAAAACTAATTGGAGTAGTAGCCCTGGAATGTAACTTCAACCCTCAGATGCAAACGTGCAGCCACATTTTCATTTGATTGTTGAAATAAAGAGACAGCCGAAATCTTTATTGCGGAATGGCTTACTACTGGACAACTAAACGCGCTAAGAATTGCACAAGACATGCGGCCAGTGGTGGACCTGGAACGAGACTTAGTAGAAACCATCAAATATGGAAGCAAGATACGTGATGTAAATAAAAAGTCAAAATCTAAAGTACCTCCCATGCTTTATGTAGCGGCCTGGACACCATTTTGGAAAATTTCAAGAGGTACAGACTCTTTGAGCGTTTTTGTAGCTTCAATCTGCCAAAAGAAAACAAGCAAAACGAATCCTACAACAACGTGTTACAGAGTTTACAGAATGGAAATACCACCACATTTTGCGGGATTGGTACAACCCCAGAGAGCAGCAGGCTTCCTTTCACTACATGTACCTCCCCAAGGGCTGCAATACCTCTTAGGAATATGCATAAATACCGAACTACAATAATCAGAAAGGGTTATATTTGCTGTTCTCAGTTTAATACCATACCCGATGCCGCTAAGTTGGAACGAAATCAAAACGCTTGCCCAAGCCTTTGCAAAAGAATGGGAAACAGAATCAAGTGAACCGCGAGAAGCAAAAACCTTTTGGGACCAATTCTTTCAGGTCTTTGGCGTTTCCGCCGCCGAGTTTGCTTGCTTTGAATCTTCAGTAAAAAAAGCAGGGAGTAAACAGGGCTTTATTGACTTGTTTTGGCCAGTACGTGATTGTAGAACACAAGTCAAAAGGGAAAGACCTGGACTAAGTATTCAGCAAGCCATTGACTATTTTCCAGGCATTAAAAGAAGAAGAACTCCTAAGTACATTCTTATTTCAGACTTCCAGCGTTTCGCAGCAGCCTGGATGAAGCACCCAACACGAATTTGATTTGCGCGACCTGCCTAACCAGGTCCACCTGTTTGGCTTTATTTGCCGGATATGAAAAACGCGGCATTACAAAGGAAGACCCCGTAAACATCAAAGCAGCCGAATTAATGGGCAAACTCCATGACAGCCTGGAGGAAGTAGGCTATACCGGTCACGCCCTGGAATTGTACCTGGTACGGCTTCTTTTTTGCCTCTTTGCCGATGACACCAATATTTTCAACCGGGGTATCTTTTGGGAATGCCTGGACCTGCCGCAAACCCGATGGCAGCGACCTTGCTATGCACCTGGGCAGCATATTCATACCCTAAACACCCCAAGGAAAACCGGCTAAAGAACATAGATAAACCTGGATGCATTCCCCTATGTAAACAGCAAGTGTTTGAAGAAGCACTCCCAGCCTCCCCCGATTCCGGCATGCGGGAAATGCTGATAGAGGCCTGTGGATTGGATGGGGCAGCATTTCACCCGCAATCTTTACAGTTACCCTGTTCCAGGCCGTGATGAACCCCAAGGAACAGCAGAAACTTTGGTGCACTATACTTCTGAAGAACATCCAGAAGGTAATAAAGCCCTTTGTTTTTGGATGACTTGTACAGCGAGTTTGAAAAAGCAAAGGCAACAAAAACCGCCTGAACAACTTCAAAGGATAATTTTTTGGACCCGGCCTGGCTGCGGTAACTTTTTCGTTATTTCTTACCGGGAATTGCGCGAACTGGAAATCCTGATTCTGCGCAGAACTAAGCAAAACCGGCCGGGGCTTTTTTGGATGTCCGGGAAATTATCAGGTGGATGTGGACCAGACGCAGGCATTGAAATTGATGAATTTGCCGTCCGAATTGCAAGTAGCGATGTGGTTAATTGACCACCAGATGAACATGAAAGTATCTGGGTATTTTGGACAGTATTTTGTGCAGGTTGCCGCTGATGAGCCGCTAAAATTGTGCATGGGAATGCATTGAGGTTAGATTAGGGGGAGTGGTACCAAAAGAACATCTCAACTTTATTTTTGGGCAACCCGCCGTTTATAGGAAGAAAAGAAGAACAAGGGAAGAACAAAAAAACGACATGAGGCTGTTTCATAAATGTATCCAGTTCAGGCATCTTACGTTACTGCATGGTATATCAAAAACAGCACAAATTATCCGGAACTCTAATATTCGCTGTGCCTTTGTAAGTACTAATAGCATAACACAAGGTGAACAAGTTGGCGTATTATGGAATGAGTTGTTGTAATATCAAATCAAGATTCAATTTGCTCACCGGACAGCGTTCAAGCGAACGCTTTGAGAAACCGGGAAATGCTACTGTACACGTCGTTATTAGGATTTGGTTTACAAAACATTGAAAACAAAGAATTTTTGATTATACTGATAGTAAGGTGAACCACACGAAAGAAAGAAGTTAAAAATATTAATCGTATTTGTCTGAAGGCTCTGATTTAGTAGTTTAAAAACGAAGTAAACCTCTAAACAACCTCGCAAGAAATGAATTATGGAAACGCTTATTGATAATGGAATATTAACGCTTAGCGATGATGAAAAAAAGAATTCCATTAAAGAACCAGATGCCGCAAATTCATTAAACTTTATTGGGGAGGAATACAAGCAATATACAATATCGAAAGATGGTGTTTATGGCTTGAAAATGCACAACCACAAGAATTAAGGCAATACCTTTCGTTATGGAAAAGATAAAATTAAAACTGCAGGCAAAGTAGTGGACGCCCCAATTACTGTTAAGTTATGAACACACCACATTTATTGGTGAGAAATCCGACAGCCTAAAGCCGATTATATCCTTTCCCAAAGGTTCTTACGAAAATCGTAAATATATTCCAATTGCTATCTGTAACAGTGAGATAATTGCAAGTGGTAGTTCCTTAGTTATTCCAAGGCGGACTTATTTGGCATTTTGAACTCTGAAATGCATATGACTTGGATGAAATACATAGGCTAGTTTCAGAAAGTCGATTCAGTACTCTAGTTCAATTGTTTTCAACATACCCTTTCCGCTTTCCTGATGCCCAAAAACAAAGGTGACACAGCCCAAAACGTACTTTCAACACCGTGCCAAATACCCCGATAGCAGCCTTGCAGATTTGTACAAAACCCGATGACCATGCCCCGGACCTTGTAAAGGCCCACCAGAAAGCTGGATAAGGCCATAGATTTGTATTACCGGCTAACCCTTCCCGAACGGATTAAGCCGGATAGGTACCTTTACGAAACACATGAAGAATACTGCAGGGTTGTTTGGGAAGGAGGGGAAGAAGAAAAAGAAGGAAGAAGAAAAGTAAAACGAAAAAATGGCCCCTTAATTATGTTTTTTTTCCTATCAATGGCGTGCTGTTTGGCCAAATCAATTTCTATTGAACCAATAGGCTATCCTTATATCCTGACCAAACTCAAATTCAAATACATGCACTTTTAAGTTCAGTTCAAAGGTAAGTTTCCTACCCAATGATACAACTTGACCCACTAGTTCTTATGGTGGCCATGTACTTATGACCCGCCCAAAACGATCTTTTCACCTTGCCCACATACAAACAGGATGTTTCCTTAGAATCGGAAAGATGGAACTGGCCGACTTCAGAGCGTATGCATATAGGCGGCAAAGCATCAATTGACTGATTATCAGCCTCAGTACAAATTTCAAAATAGTAAACGGCTGGCCCTTTTACTACTTTTTCCAGTCTTTGAGAAAAAGTTCTGTGAAACGGTCCATCTAGCATAACATTTTTATTCTTATTACATCCCATCCCAAAAGGTCTTTGGCACTTTATTTCAAATGGAGCACATGAACATTGAAATCCATTTGAAGCAACCTTGTCTAGTCCTGTGCTGCCTTGTCTGAAAATGAAGCAATAATTTTCTGCAGTATGTGCCATAATGAAGGAGATAAAGGTTTAAAAGAGTATATGTGCCATGGAATAACCAAAATGATACCTAACTTTATTATTTGGAGAGTAAATGATAAAGTTTATGTAAAACCTTTGAAAAACGTACCATTTGAAAACCTATCTGGTTTTTGAACCAAAATCTAAAGGAGCATGTGCCATTATTGCCAAAAGACATATGGTAGTGCTTGATAGCCAAATGCCCGGCGAAGCGCAAGGACTTTATTCAGAATCTACCTATGAATATGGTCGAACTCCGCGAAAGAGCAACCCTAAAACCTGGACTAAATACATAGCCAAAATATCCAGCAAATGGTATCCAAATGAAGGCATTACGGAACATTTGCTTAATAGAATTGGTTATATACTTGGGTGGAGTTGCTAACTCACGCCTAATTGTTGATGAAGAGTTTGAGCAACTTAGAATTTCTGAGTGAATATTTTTACGACCAACTTGGAATACATTCAACATGGGGTGATATGCAGAGACTATTTTTCGATGAAGATTTATAAAAGCGCTAGAAGGATAAAAGGCAGGCCGGGACTTATTGACATTCCAAATCACTGAAAGCGCTTAAGTACCGGCTAGGGGCATAGCGTTGAATGCAAAAACGCGATCTTTGACTTTGTCAAAATGTTATGTTTGATGCTATAATAGCAATAATAGTCGTCTGAGTACAACATGGGCAATTGCTGTGTAGATACCTCCTGGAAAACACGACGTCATGCTTTTCACCTGTATATGATTCACAGCAGTGAACTATATTTTGGAATGAACATGAAAGTCGTCTCAAACGTTTTAAATTCAAATAAAGATGGGAGTTTCCAAACTAGAGAAGTACATCTTAAACTCAAAGCCTAGAATCGGTTGGGAGGGAACGGAGGACCCGAATCATTTTGAAATTTCTAAACTGATATATCAAAATCGTCCAGAGTTTCGTTATATATATGATGATATGCTCTCACAAGAGCGTGAAGATGCTATAAATGAGTTACTTAGGAGTGAATTTGAAAATTTATTTTCTGAAACTCGTTACTTATTAATAAAAGATTGTCTTAATTTACGGTTTAAAGAGCTAAGAACCATCCTAAATCACACTAAAGGAGGTACGCCTGAAAAAGCTTACTGTGACAAATGGCGTTCAAACAAAATCTAATACGAAACAGCAAAAAAGTGAGGAAAAATTGTTTCGCAAATCACTTTTCGCTTGATGTATAAGAAAGAGGAAATCGGAACGTTAACATTACTGAAGAGGAGAGTGGGTTTTCGCCTACTCAGATTGGTTTAAAAATCAATCCGAACTAAAACCCTTTTTTAACTTTCAGATGTCAATCGGATTTATAGTCGCCTGACCTCGTTTTTTGAAAGCCGTATTCAGGTATTTCACAACCACAGGTTGAAGCCTTCTTAACAAATTTATCAGTTACCTCTGAAGAAGATATAAATAAGGCTGACAAAATTAAAACATTAGAAAATTTGGGCGAGCTTCAATACCAATCCATTTAGCAACGCATTTTAAATCAGGATAGAATTGCAATACCTATGGGGCATTGGGACATTAGTGCCAATGCCCCGCTTGCATTTTAATAACCTAGAATTTAGGTAATCCTATATTCCTCCTCCTATCTATTTTACCAAACCTTACCTTGCCAGGAGGCTGCAAACGATGTGAAATAAGCCTGCAACCAATTAATCTCACACAATGGAACCTAACCTTGTAAAAGCAATTGGACAATTACTTGCTTACTACCAACAGGATTTACAGTATTTCACCAAGTTTTCTGTAGTAGCAAACAATCCTTCTTCTAATAAGAAAGCAGAATATTGTCAGAAAGATAATGACACCTTTAGACAGTTCATTATTATGTATCGGGTTGCACGCAATACAAGTGCATCTAGTGTTCCAGGACTGCTAGATTTTGCATTGAATTGGTATGCAAGGGTAATTCGGCCGATGTAGATACATTTTTGAAAGAATTACAAATAAGTGGTTTTTATCCGTGGGCAACCTATCATTCGTTAAGTTCAAAGTTATGTACCTAATGAATCAGTTGATATATTACCATACGATTCTTTAGCAAAAGCCGCGAGTTGGATATAAAGGGAATAACTATAGGAAGTTTTGGGATATGGTCAATTACCGGAAAACAAGCACCATTTGCAAAGTGCTTTAAATTTACAACACCACTAATTGAAACCTTATTACGTTTGTTGGCCAATTTGAAAATCTTGATGTGATTCGTGAAAACAGGTTATTAGATAAATGGCTTTGGGTAGTTTAGAGACAGCATTAAGACGTTAAAAACACTATTTTACACCACTTTTACCACCAAACACAAATCAATTCCACAACACACACTACCAACATCTTAACAAATAAGATGCGAATCCGCCAGGTCCACCACCTAAAAGCCGTTCTCAATCAGAAGCGGCTTTTTTTCTATATCACAAAATTCAGAATCAATTAATTTCCAGTCTATTTAAGTTCTTTGTCGATTATTTCTATGAGCGCATGGGACTGCAATACATGGCAATCGGGATAAGAAGCAAGGCGGCTATCATTGAGCAGCATTCAGTAATGCTGGGTAAACCGGAATGGAAGTTACCAATTATTCCAGAATATAGAGTGGAGAAAAAACAAGCGACTAAAACAAACCCGATCGTGCGATCGGTGGTCTAGATCGAAAGGCTTTACAGCGGCACGAAGGAAGTAGTACAGGTAGACTATCAACGGAATGGCAAATAAAAATGCATACTTCTTTGGTGCGGCAGCCAGCAATGGAATAAATACCGTATGAAATTTCCCAAAACCGTTTAAGCGGATTGGGTTCTTTTGTAAAGGGATATGATCGAAGAAAAAATAAACCAAGAGAAAGCAAGGCTAATCGAGGTCAGGTTAATCACCAATTCAACAGTCTGAGGGAAAGATTTCAACAGGTGCCTGCGAAACTCCATTTCACCTTCAGTTGGAGCAAGGTAAACGGGAATAAGTGCCGATACTGTGCAGGCCAATTCCAGTCTCAAATACATGCTCGCTATTCCCTGGATTAATGATAGACCACCACGCTGCATGCAACTGCGCATTCAACGCCCCCCCTAAAAACAGGGCAGGTGAAAAAAGCAAAAGCACAACCGTTGCAAGACAAACAATCAAGGTTTTCCAATGCCCCCTGTAAACCAAATACGGCAACATCAAAATCGGCATTATTTTTATATTAATTGCCAGGCCCAATAACCCGCCAGCCAACACATATTTATTTTTTTCCTGAAGGTGTAACGTTTCAAACACCGCCCACAATAGAAAAAAAGTGACCTGGATCATCGCCACATTGTACAGGATAAACTGCAATGCCATAACCACCGTCAGGATGGTCCATTGCCTTTGTTTTTTTATCGAAAAATCTGAAAAATCCAGGTAGCCTCTTACCAAGACATAGGTCCTGTACAAAAGCATATACGACCCGACCGACCACAAAAATTCAGTAAAAAAAACCTGCTTGGAAAATGGAATTAAAATCAGCGCAAAAAAGACACTGTAGAAATACTGCAAATCCCGAATAAACGGAGGAGCATAAATATTTTCACCAATGCTGAGTTTTCTGGCTGCCTCCAAATATACATCAAAATCCCCACCATCCAGGGCGGTTAGGTAGGATGTGAGCAACACATAAACAATCAATAATGCAGTGAGGGGGCGACTCATTTTAGTTTTATTGAAGTTTAGTTTTTTTTAACGTAGTTCATCATAAGGGTTTGTTATTCGGATTTTTCAAGACCAAGATACATATTCTACATAAGTTAAGTATCTAAAAAAAATAAAGGAAGACTTCATTTGGTTTTGCAATAATCCGATAAAAGAGACTAAGCAATTCCACTCCCCCACTCAACACGGATCATGCTGCTCAAAGTAGATCAAATACCCTGCAGCGCGCTTGATCAATACACTGCCCATTTCAAGTTCAAACAACAGGTAATCCGGGCCGGCCTCTATTAATTTACGTGGCTGGTCTGGCAAGGAGCGAACAAAAATAAGATACCCTTCAGCCAGTGAAAGCCAACCGGGAAATACCACATGCTTATCCCAGGCTTTATATCCCGAAATTTGCACCTGATACCCGGAATCAAACAGATACAAGACGTATTTCTCTTCATCGATCCACTGGTTTGAGCCGACCTGGTGAACCAGCTTGTGATTCTTCCTTAAATACTCCACATGGCAATCCAGTGTGTCGTCTAATAAGCCATCAAAAAGCGGCATGGTTTGCATGTGCGACAAATAGCCATCAAACACATAACCGATTTGATCCTTATAGCGCACTTGTAGCCAAAATCCTTCTAAATCAAATCCGGGATGGTCGCCATTGGATTCAAATATTGTTACTGAAAAGGAGTCAACCAGACTATACTTATACTCCATAGCAACGAGTGCTGCTCCATCTGGTATGGTACAAATTTTATCTGCCTTCAAACCAGGAGCAGTTCGCATGCGGAGCCCTCCTTCAGCCCAAACATACAAGGTATCACCGGGCGAGTAGAAATCAATTGCGTGCAAGGGCACATTCAGGAATAGCAGCAAAAGGAAAAAGGAAACTTTCATTGGTTGGATTTTTTGAGTACCCAGTAAATGTACCCCACTCAAAGCCAAAAATAAAATCAACAATAGGAAATCATGTAATCGGAAATCGGAAATCCCCTTTCCCATACCTTTTCATTACATTTGTCGTTCTGTATTGAAAGAAGTATCCCATGAAAAACAACGAAGTACTCGAAAGACAAGATATTCGAAACCTGGGCAGCAACCTCGAACTGCTCGCTCAGCAGGTGGTGGAAGGGTTTATTGTAGGCTTGCACCGCAGCCCATTTCACGGGTTCTCTGTAGAGTTTGCCGAGCATCGCCTGTACAATGCCGGTGAGAGCACACGCAACATCGACTGGAAAGTATTTGCGCGGACCGACAGGCTGTACACCAAGAAGTTTGAGGAAGAAACCAACCTGCGCTGCCAAATTGTTGTGGATGCATCTTCTACCATGTTTTATCCCTACGAAGAAAAGCAGCCCGACAAATTCAAATACAAAAACAAGTTTTCCTTTTCAGCGCAAGCCGCTTCCGTGCTTATGAATGCACTGAAACGTCAGCGGGATGCATTCGGTCTGACCGTTTTCGACAATGAAATTCGGGTCAATACCTCCAATAAATCCACTACCCAACACTATCGGCAGCTGCTCACGCACCTGGTTGAGTACATGGAATCTCCTAAACTCAATCAAACTACCGACCTGGCATCTTGCCTCCATCAGGTAGCCGACTCCGTACACCGCCGCTCACTGGTAGTTATTTTCACCGATATTATGGAGCATCCGGAAAAAGCAGACGACCTGTTCTCCGCCCTCCAACACCTGCGCCACAACAAACACGAAGTGATCCTTTTTCACGTCACCGATCAACACAAGGAACTTGATTTTGAATTTGAGAATCGCCCCTATGTGTTTATCGACATGGAGAGCGGCGAACAGGTGAAATTGCAACCCAATCAGGTAAAAGACTTTTACACCAAACAAATCAAGGAGTTCACCGATGAACTCCGGATGAAATGCCTCCAGTACAAGATTGACTTTGTAGAGGCAGACATCAACAAAGGCTTTTTTCCCATCCTTCAAACCTGGATGGTGAAACGCAAAAAAATGGGATAAACCCGCTCTTTTAGATAACTACGCTAGCGCACTTCTATGATCCGACTTGACGACATCTCAACCACCGCTCCCAAAGACTGGACAGAAAAGGAAACCGAAAAGAAAACCAAGAAATTGGTCAAACGACTCGGCGACCTGCAGGAACTTATGTACGCCGAAGGCAAACATTCTGTTCTGGTTATTCTTCAGGGAATGGACGGGTCTGGAAAGGATGGTGCGGTGCACAATGTCTTTGCCGATTGCCGGATGACCGGCATGGAAATCACCGCCTTTAAAAAGCCTACAGAGGAGGAATTTGCGCACGATTTTCTCTGGCGCATACACAAGGCCGTGCCAGCAAAGGGAATGATCGGAATTTTCAACCGGAGTCAGTACGAAGACATCCTCATCCAGCGGGTGCATGGCTGGATTGATGAAGAGCGCGTAGCCAAACGCATGCAGGCAATCAATGCCTTTGAAGAACTGATTCAGTTTGACAACCACACGCATGTATTCAAGTTTTACCTGCACATCTCAAAAGACGAGCAGGAAAAACAACTTCTCCAGCGTATGGATGACCCGGAGAAACACTGGAAACACAACCCCGGTGACTGGAAAGAACGCGAGTATTGGGACCAATACCGCCAAGCATACGAGTATGCCATCAACGAAAGTACAACACCCTGGCATATCTGCCCGGTGGATGATCGCTGGTACCGCAATTACTTTATAGCCAAGACCCTGGTTGATGCCCTGGAAAAACTGGATATGAACTATCCGGCTTTGGAAACAGAATAAGCGGGTAAAGTCCCGAATTTACATTCGAAAACGCACGTACAGCAGCGCACCCACATTGGTCATGCGCGACTCCCGTTCTGTCTGCGAGGTCAGGTCGAGTTCGCCAAACAAGTCAACTCCGATTCGCATCCGGCGCTGTTCGCCCAGCACAATGCCATATCCGGCATTCAGGGTAAAGAAGCGACCGAAAGAATCTCCCAATGGTTCTTTTGGATCGAAAAAGGTAGCCAGGTTTTCCCGAATGCTTTCATCTCCCACGCTGTTCACCAGCGTTTTTGATCCAAAGCCGAAATCCTTTACAAACTTATAGCCACCCCGGAAACTGAAGTAGCTGGTGCTATCCATCACGTAGAAGTCCTCGCCTACGCCTACAGAAAGACCGTACACGGTCTTTTGGTAGGAGGATGGAGAACTCATCAATTCCCCCCCCACATAGAATGGCAGATTGCCATAGGTTAGCAGGGCAGAAAACCCGAAACGCGGTTGGATAAACCGATCGCGCAAGCCAAAGTCTTCTTCATACATTCCCCAGGTGTAATCAAGTCCCTGATTGCTGAACACCTCTTTGATAATCAGGTATTGGTTGTACAGCGGGGTTGTTTCAAACCGGGTTTTGTGAATCAGATAGCCAGCACCGCCATTGATGCCAATGTCAATGTTGAGGTGTGGTGGAGGTTGTAGTTGTGCGAATGAAAAATAGGAAAGGAAAAGAAAAAGAGCCGTGAGTGTAGATGTCTTTCTAAACATAGAAGTGCGTTGATAAAAAACGGTTTGGGTGAAAACCGACGGCTGGATTAAAACAGCATTGCGCTGGAAGTGGGGTAAAATTATAAAAAATTACAATAAGAGTTTGCTATCCACAATACAAAATACGCATTTGTGTCAACCGGTGACGCTAGGCGTACTGGAATAGCAGGTTTTTTAGCCCGGTTTTAACTAATCAAGAAATGGGCCAAACAGGTTCAAAGACGAAAACTTTAAGGTTTTGACTAAACCAATTCTTAATTATTCGTTACCGTTTTCTTAAAACCGCAATAGCTTACAGGCTTTTGACATTTTATACGGGCATTCGAACATGCAGCCATGGCATGAATCGCATTTAATCAATAACATTTCACTACTGGCAATTGCACCAACACAAAAATCCAAGCGGTACAATTGCTTACAACAATCCTTCGTATGAAAAACTCATTTTTTAGCTTTTTCGCCCTGCTTCTGTTTAGTGGTATTCTTATGACCTCTTGTCAAAAAGAAAACACACCGAGTTTTAAAACCCAATTGGAGGGCCACTGGCAATCCTCTTCTGTGATGGTCAACTCCACCGATCTGTCCAGTTTCAACCAATACAAACTGTTCCTGGAAGGAACCCATGAATTCGAACTGGAATACACTACCGGCCTCGGAAGTTCAACATCGACCACACTCACCAGCGGTGACTGGCAGGAAGACCAGGAAAAACAAGATGTGACCCTGATCTTTAACGAAACGGGAGAGGCGCTAACGTATGAAGTGCGTACCATTACATCCACTGAAATGGTAGTCGAGTTTATCGAAAACAACAACCGCGTAACCGTTTCATTTGAAAAAATCCAGGAGTAAGCGCCTGAGAACTAATCCTACTACCGATTTTCCGCACTGGCAGGCCCCCGCTACTGCATGATACCCGTGCTAATTGTGCACACAAATGTTTACGTTCTTCCTGGTCAAAAAGACCAGTTTTTTGGACTCATACGCAGACACCACCTTTCCGGGTGGTGTCTTTTTTTATAAAAGGTGAAACTTGTCTTGCCGCTGAGTGGTTTTGAAGGTACATTTTTGCCAAAACCTGTAACTTGGAGCGTGTTTGGGATTTTATTTTGAACAGCTGCTTAACTTTACTTCATGAAAAAAGTACGTGTGGATAAATGGCTCTGGAGTGTACGCATTTTCAAAAGCAGAACTATTGCCACTGATGCCTGTAAGAGCGGGAAAGTCCGCATTGGCGATGATACCCTGAAGCCCTCTCAACTTATAGAGGAAGGCCAAACCATTACGGTTCGTAAAAACGGATTCAACCTGGAATTCAAAGTACTGCAACTCCTTGAAAAACGGGTAGGCGCTCCGATTGCAGTTACTTGCTACGAAGAGGTGACTCCCGAAGCAGAACGCAACAAATATGAAAGCTGGTTTCTCAATGCCAAACGCACCAGTGAAATGCGGGAACGAGGAAGCGGCCGTCCCACAAAAAAAGACCGTCGGGAAATCGAAGAATTCAAACAATGGTGGGATGAAGATGAAGACTAAGTTGTCATTTTTGGTATTCCATTTTTCCGGACTTTAGTGCCATTCATGGATTTAAAATTGATCTGAGTTACAATAAACAGCGCATTTCAGCTTTTTACCATGTGCTTATCCAATTCATTTTTTTCACAAAACAATCAATATGAAAAACACGATCCTTTCCATCACTGCATTACTGCTTATCGGTTTTGTTTTCGGAGCATGTAAAAAAGACAAAACCTATGATGAGCGACTGACTGCAACCTGGGAATCCAACAATGTAAAAATCAACAGTGCTGATTACACCAGTTTCTTTCAAATGACGCTCAAACTGGAGTCGAATAAAGACTTTAATATTGAGTTGACTGTCATCAATCCGTTCACAGGAGCAACAGAAGTAACCAACTCCACCGGCGAATGGGAGGCCAATGAATCCAACGCAGAGTTGACACTCACCTACGATGGCTCCAACGATATTGAACGCTACGACATTATCACGCTGACTGACAACAACCTGGAGTTGGAAACTATTCTGGATGGTGACCGACTGGAAATACAGTTGAGCAAATAAGACACATTCAATGTGATCGATCACCAATAAAAAAATCCGTTTGGGCAGCTGCTCAAACGGATTTTTTATTGGACTCTGAGATTTCTAAACCAGACCAAACACCTTTGCGTACTTAAGCATTTCGCCCGGATTGCTGATTTTCAATTTTCCGGTCATCATGGCCATCATTGGATTCAGTTCCTTAGAAACGAGCTTTCCGAAGACATCGGCCTGTGTTGTAACGATGCACCGTGGATCTCCCTCCAAGCCTTCTTTTACCGACAGGTCTCCATCGTTCAAATGCAGGGTATATTTTCCAGAACCTTCAATATCAAAATGGAAAATCGAACTTTCTCCGTACAGGGTCTCCGGATTGATTTTATCCGGTAGTGAAAACAAATAATTGCGTACTTCCGCCATATTAATTTCAGTTTAATAAATTCAAATTCGCGTAGGGTAAATGCAATTACTTTACCTATCAACAACTCATTTACCCTAACTTCGCAAAGATAAACGGATTAGCTCACTCTTTGTTTTGTCTTTTGTATGCAAAAACTCATCACCCTATCCCTCCTCTGTATGTTTTTCACTGCTTGTAGCAATTCTTCCAATCAAGATGCCGGTCCATCTGAGTCGTTCAGTTGGCAGGGGCACCGCGGCTGCAGAGGCCTGCTGCCTGAAAACTCCATCCCCGCATTTCTCAAAGCGCTGGAATATCCGGAGGTAAACACCCTTGAACTGGATTTGGCAGTATCGAAAGACCACCAACTCATCGTGAGCCACGAACCCTGGTTTAATCCGGACATTTGTCTGCTTCCCGATTCAAGTCGGATCGCTAAAAAAGAGGCAGAAAACTACCTGATCTATAAATACACTGCCGAAGAAATCCGTGCATTTGATTGTGGAAGTTTAGGAAACCCGCGTTTCCCGGATCAGGAAAAAACCTCCGTGTATAAGCCCACACTGAAAGAACTTGTAGAGGCTGTAAAAAGCAAATACCCAGAACGGGAAATCAACTGGAACATTGAAATCAAAAGCAAGCCTGAGTGGGATGGCACCCGTACTCCGCCGATCGACAGTTTTGTTCGTCTGGTTGTTGAATCCCTCAAATCGCTTGGAATTGACCAACAAGCCAATATTCAGTCCTTTGATGAACGCCCACTGCAGATAGCCCGGGAAATCGCTCCAGAAATCCGGCAGGCGCTCTTAATTGAAAATATCTGGGGAATTGATGCCAACCTGAAAACCCTGGGCTATACTCCGGAAATTTACAGTCCCTATTACAAAGTATTGACCAAGAGTGCCATTAAAAAATGCCACAGCAAAGGCATGAAAGTGATTCCGTGGACCGTAAATGAAGTGGCTGACATGCAAAAGATGATTGGCATGGGTGTGGACGGAATCATTACCGACTACCCCAATCGAATTGCGGAAGCCTTGGCCGGAATGGAAGCGAAGTAATCAGGTAATTACTTAAATCGAATGGCCTTGACCGGGCTGATATTCGATACGAGCATCGATGGTACGATCAGGAAAAGCAGGGTCAGCAGCAAGGTGCCCAGATTGACTCCTGCAATTGAAAGCCATTCCAGTTTAACCGGTGCATAGGACAAATAGTAATCTGTTTCATTCAGGGTAATCAGGTGGTATTTGTCTTGTAGCCAGCACAGACCCAAACCGATCAGATTTCCCCAGAACATGCCCCGAAGGGTAATTACCGCAGCGTGATACAGAAATATGCGGCGAATTCTGCCATTCGCAGCGCCCAATGCTTTCAACACCCCGATCATATTGGAACGCTCCAGAACCAATACCAGCAAAGCCGTTATCATGTTGATGATTGCAACTGCCAACATGAGGGATAGGATTACGATCTCGTTGTAATCCTGAAGGGAAAGCCATTCAAAAATAGCGGGGAATTTTTCTTTGATCGTAACACAAACCAAATCGGGGGGCAATACCTCGGTATAGATAAACTGATTGTATAAATCAAGGTCCTGCAGGTCATCCAACCAGACTTCGAAGCCGGCAACCTGATTGCTATCCCAACCCAATAAATCCTGAACTACCCGCAGATCACATAAGGCAAATTTCCGGTCGTACTCTTCCAGTCCGGTTTTATAGATCCCTACAATTTCAAAACGCCGGCGAATTTGATCTCCATTGCGGATGAAGTACACAATGAACTTGTCATTCAGGCCCATTTGCAAGCGGTTGGCCGTTTGCTGGCTGATAATCACTTCCCGCGAAGGTGTGGAGTCTGTCCAGGCTATAGGCCGGCCTTCCAACAAGTACGGCTCCAGACTTTCCCAACCGAAATCCTCCCCCACTCCTTTAAGAACGACGCCTTCCATTTCCGTTTTGGTGCGGATAATTCCGGGAATATGCGCAAAGGCCTGGATGTGGCGAATTCCTCCCCGCGATTGGCATTCAACTTCATTTCCGGTTTCAACACCAAGTATCCGCTCGGGCTCGGTATAATTGATTGCCGAAACAGAATCCAGGGACGGGTAAAAATCCTGATCCCGATCGATAGCGGCCGGTTCATAGAAAAGTGAATAACTGGAATCACTGATGTGGATGTGCCCCCAGAATTCAAAAATCTTGTTGCTAATCTCGGATTTAAAGCCTGCAATCAGGGCCATTGCCGTCACCATAACAGCCACGCTCAATGCAACTGCTACCGTTGCAATGCGGATAATCACCTTAGAGAAACTGCGTTCCCTGGAAAAGGCGATGCGTTTGGCAATAAACAATGGAAAGTTCATACTGGAAGCAAAGGTAATTTTTGAAGCACTAAATACCTTATGGTTGGAAACTTTTTCATTCCGGATTACTGTTTATTGTATTCAAGTTTCCTTTACTCGGGCTAAGCATGTATTTTTGCGGCCTTGTTTGCATTTATTTTGGAGTGACATTTCATCTCCAGATTGGACAGGTAAAATTTATAACGACAAATATTCATTTTTGATATGGACTTTCTTTCCGAATTACGTTGGCGCGGCCTGATACACGATATGACTCCCGGGGTTGAAGAACACCTCCAATCCGGAATGGTCAAAGGCTATATTGGTTTTGACCCCACTGCGCCTTCACGATTGGAAACTATGTCCAGATCATGTTGCTTTCTTTTGCAGCGCAGTGGACACCAACCCGTGGTACTGATGGGCGGTGCGACCGGACGCATGGAGACCCCAGTGGCAAGGACGCGGAGAGGGAGTTAAAATCGTACGAAGAACTCGACCGCAACCTACAGTTTCAATTGGAGCAGGCAAGTCAATGGCTTGATTTTGACCCCTCAATACCCAACCATGCTGTAGTTGTAAACAACCTGGATTTTTACAAGGACATGGGCGTATTGACCTTCCTTCGGGACGTTGGTAAATATTTGACCGTCAACTATATGATGTCTAAAGAAAGTGTAAAACGCCGACTTGAAACCGGAATATCCTTTACTGAATTCAGTTACCAGCTGCTGCAGGGATACGATTTCGTTTTGCTGCACAAACACCACGGTGTTAGTTTGCAAATGGGAGGAAGTGATCAGTTTGGAAACATTACTGCGGGAGTTGAATTGGCGCGAAAAATTGATGAAAGCAAGTTGTTTGCGGTCACTACCCCACTCCTTACTAAAGCAGATGGTACCAAATTTGGAAAAAGCACCGAGGGAAATATCTGGCTGGACGGCTCACTGACTTCTCCATACCGGTTCTACCAGTTTTGGATCAATGCCGATGACCGGGACCTGCCAAAATTCCTGCGCTACTTTTCCTTTAAATCGCGTGAGGAAATTGAGGCCTTGGAAGCAACTGGCAATCCGCAAGAAATTAAGCGGATATTTGCTGAGGAAATCACCAAACGCATACATGGTGAAGAAGAGTTTGAGGCAGTTTTATCTGTTTCGCAGATTCTTTTCAACCCAAAAGCGAGTCAGGAGAGTTTGTTGGCCATGTCTTTAAAATCCCTGAATCAGGTTGCTGCGGAAATCAGCAGTCCTGAAATTCCGAAATCCTTGATTGATAATGGTGTTGGCATTGTGGATCTACTCTCAGAACACACTGGCATATTATCTTCTAAAAGCGAAGCCAGAAAGGCCATTCAGAACAATGCAATTTCTGTAAACAAACAGAAAATTACTTCGCAGGAGCATGAAGTAGGTGCACAGGATTTGCTGCACAACCAATACATTATGCTTGAGAACGGAAAGAAAAACAAGTTTCTGGTTAAGGTTCAGTAAGACCAGTCAGAGGGAATAAAAAATGCCGAATTCAGGTTCGTCCGTATTGCATGAGCACATGCTGTTCGGACTCCTGGATTCGGCATCTGTATTTGTACCCGGATTGCTATTGGGCCGTGGTTCGATTTATATCAGATTCTCAAAAGTCTGTATATCCTGTGTGATCTTGGATACCATGGCTTCACAGGCAAGCACATATCCGTTTTGAGCCCCTTCAATCTTCTCTTTTTCCGCTTCAATTTCCTTTTCCAGCGTTGCAATTTTGGTTTTTGCTGCTGCAATCTCCTCCTGCATTTGCTTGATGAGCTGCTCTTTTTCTTTTTGCTGACTCATCAACTGCTGCATACTGTTTTGGCGCGATTCAATCTCAGCGGCAACCTTACTCTTCACAGCAGATTCAAAATTGCTTCTGTCCGTTTCAACCACTTGCTTATACGTAGCAGCAGATTCGAGCAAGACCTTTTTGGAGAGCCCTTGAATTTTTAGCGACTCAAAGACGGCCTTCATTCTTGCCTTTTCCTCCGGAATATGCGACTCCAGGGTATCCATCATTTTCCAAAACTCATAGTAGTCTGGCCCTGGCAGATTTGCTTTGTCAAACAGCTCCTGAAAATGTTTTTCAAACTTGCTGATATCCGTAGCCTTCATGGTCCGACGAGGAGCCGGTGTTGGTTGGCTGCTGCCGGATTTTACTGGAGCCTCCGGCTTTTGGGCCGGCTGCGAAGCGGTTGATTTTTTATCATTTTCTTCATCCAGCACAACAAAGAGGCCGATTGCTTTTTTGAAAAAACTATTCATACAAATCTAATTTAGAGCCTTTCCTGAAATCAGGACATACAGGCTTGAATGAAATCTACAAAAAGAGGGTGTGGGTTTTCTACCGTACTCTTATACTCCGGGTGAAATTGAACACCGACAAACCATTTATGTTCCGGAAGCTCCATAATTTCAACCAGGTCGGTTTCGGGGTTAATACCACTAGCCAACATACCGCTTTTTTCAAACTGTTCCTTGTATGTATTGTTAAACTCCCAGCGGTGGCGGTGGCGTTCCTTTATTTGATCATTTCCATAGGCAGCGTGCGCCTTTGATTTTCGCTTCAGTTTGCATGCATACGCTCCAAGTCGCATGGTCCCCCCTTTTTGGGTAATATCCTGTTGCTCACTCATCAAATCGATGACTGGGTTAGGAGTTTTAGCGTCAACCT
Source organism: Saprospiraceae bacterium (assembly GCA_041392625.1). Lineage (GTDB taxonomy): Bacteria > Bacteroidota > Bacteroidia > Chitinophagales > Saprospiraceae > M3007. The sequence goes on from JAWKLR010000004.1 coordinate 65,978, forward strand.
CAGTGGAATTTGCTCCTTCCAGATTCAGCACATTACGAGCATATTCAACCACGGCACATTGCATGCCAAGACAAATTCCAAAGAATGGAATGTTGTTTTCGCGCGCATACCGGATTGCTGCCAATTTCCCTTCGATCCCACGCTCGCCAAAGCCCGGCGCAACCAAAATCCCCTGGAGGTTACTCAGTTTTTTGCTTACGTCCTTAAAGGTGCCTTCCAGGTCTTCTGCATGAATGGGCACTACATCCACTTTACACTCATTCACGGCAGCAGCGTGAATAAATGATTCATAAATGGATTTGTAGGCATCCGGCAATTCATTGTATTTGCCGACCAACCCAATCTGCACAGAATGCAATGGGTTTTTGAGTTTGCCCAAAAACTCCTTCCAGGATTTCAGGTTGGGCTCACGTCGGTCGTTCAGGCGCAGCTTTGAAATCACTACGGTGTCCAGGCGTTCCTTCAACAGAAGTAGAGGCACATCATAAATGCTATCCGCATCCTTCGCTTCAATAACCGATGTCATTTCCACATTGCAGAACAAGGCTAACTTCCGGCGAATATCCTGACCCAGCGGGTGTTCAGAACGGCATGCAAGAACATCTGGTTGAACACCCAGGCTCAGCAATTCTTTTACCGAATGTTGTGTTGGCTTGGTTTTTAATTCTTTGGCCGCCCGCAAATACGGAACAAGCGTCAGGTGGATCACCATACAGTTGTCCTGTCCCAGTTCCCAGCGCAATTGACGTACAGATTCCACATACGGAAGCGACTCAATGTCGCCAACCGTTCCTCCCAATTCGGTTATGACGATTTCGTATTTGCCATTTTGCCCCAAAAGGAGCATTCGGCGCTTGATTTCGTCAGTTATGTGAGGAATAATCTGGACCGTCCTGCCAAGGTAGGCGCCATCGCGCTCTTTATTGATTACCGTTTGATACACAGAGCCGGTAGTCACGTTGTTGGCCTTGGATGTTGGTGCATTTAAAAACCGTTCGTAGTGGCCTAAATCCAAATCGGTTTCAGCTCCATCATCTGTAACGAAACATTCACCATGCTCATACGGGTTGAGCGTTCCAGGGTCCACATTGATGTATGGATCAAACTTTTGAATGGTTACAGAAAAACCTCTGGCCTGGAGCAGTTTTGCCAGAGAGGCACATAAGATACCTTTGCCAAGGGAGGAAGTTACCCCGCCCGTAACAAAAATGTATTTAGTCATAAAATTTACTTTGCTTTGTTACGGGATACAAAGGTAGTACATTGTTGCGAACCTACTGGCAACATCAAGTGTTATATTCAAATGGAGCAGGTGCTTTTTCGCGATTTGGGTAAAATGAGTTATTCGGATGCTTGGACACTCCAGACGGAGATTCATCGCGACCTGATAAATAACAAATTGGCTCATAGGGAATTACCTATGGAGGATTTTTCACAAACACACCAGTTTTTATATGTTGAGCACCCTCCGGTGTTTACATTGGGAAAAAGTGGATCTGTTGAAAATTTGTTGCTCAGCCCTGAAGAATTGGATGCAAGAAGCATTGAATACTATCCAATTAACCGCGGTGGGGACATCACCTACCATGGGCCCGGCCAAATTGTCTGCTACCCAATCCTGGACCTGGATCGCTTTTTCAACGATGTACACAAGTATGTCCGCAACCTGGAGGAAATGGTTATCCGGACTCTTGCAGAATTTGGAATCAAGGGATTTCGAATCAAGGATTATACCGGAGTCTGGGTTGAGGGTTTGCCAAGTAGGCCAGTTGCTGCCGACGAAACAGCCTTCTTTAAGCAGCAACGTAAGATCTGTGCAATTGGGGTACACATGAGCCGTTGGACTACACTACACGGTCTTGCTTTCAACGTGAATACCGATTTGAGTTATTTTGATTTGATTGTACCTTGTGGGATCAACGATCAGGATAAGGCTGTAACATCGATGGAAAAAGAACTGGGTCAGCGAATGGATATTGAGGACGTAAAAAGCCGACTAAGCAGGCATTTTGAGGCTGTATTTGGATGTACGCTGACCAAATAATTCAATCAATGAAAAAAGATATAAACATCTTAAAAGTTCAAGACCTGGCAATTGCTATGGTTCCTAGGACGGAAGCAGAAGAAGATTACGACTTGTTTTGGGACGCCTGGCTTATTAATTTACGTTCCCAACCCCTGCGATCCATAATCATCAACTCAAAAGGCTATGGTTTGATTGATGACATTCCAAGAAAGACATCAGGGATGCGCTATTTTTGGGAAGAAATCAACGGTAAAACAGCAGTAAAAATCGAACCGGTACACTCCAAAGTTCTGTCCCTGGCAAATGAGTATTGGGTGAGTTTTGTATTTGACGATTATTTGTATGATAAAAAATATGTATTTGTCCCGGATAGTTTACGTCCGGAGCATCTTGTAACCCTTCCAATAGTTGGCAAGCAAGGAGTTATGATCAAGTAACTGATTCCTTGTTATTTAATTACCTGGCTACATCCATTCAAGCAAGACTAAAATCAACCATATGGCATCCTCTCTATTTGAAAAATCCATCTCTCCTATTCGACTTGCCATCATGGTTTTCTTGAGCGCATCGGGAATTTCCCTGCTCGCCTTTCTTGTCGGTTGGATGGGAATAACTGAAATGGACGTACTGTTCCCCTGGTCTATTGCCACTGCATTTATGCTGCTGTATGCGATCATCAACAGTGTTTTAAGTCTGAACGCGGACAGTTTTGGCAAGTATTGGGGCCAATCTATATATAGTTATATGGCCTTGGCCGTTCTTAATGGACTGGTTGCCTGGGGGCTTTCGGGGATATCTATTGGGGAGGCTGGCTCCTATAAGTTTATCTATCTGGTAGTCACCTTCGGATTTCTGGTCTTTCTCTCTTTAGTAAACTTTATGAAACGTATCGTTCAATTTGCAGAAAAGGAGGAGTGGTCCCAACCTAAGCCCAGGAAAAAGAAATAGGCAACAAGCACCTTTTAGCTTGATCTGATGCCAATTCAACGTAGACTTTTAAATATTTAATTTTATGAAACGCTTTAGTATTGTACTACTTGCCTTTGCGGCTTGTGGTCAGGTAGCAAACACCCATTCAGAAAGTGTGGAAAAACCGGATGCATCCAATGCCGTGGTTGCACAAGCAGACACCCTCAATCCGGACCAAGATCCCACCCATGCATTAAAATTATCCGATGAAGAGTGGAGAAACCGTTTGAGCAAACAAGCCTATTATGTTCTCCGAGAAGAAGGTACCGAACGGGCGTTTACAGGCACATACTGGGACAATCATGCAAAGGGGGTATATGCTTGTCGCGGTTGTGGTCTTGTGCTTTTTGATTCCCAAACAAAATTTGATTCAGGAACTGGTTGGCCTTCATTTTACAAGCCCAGCGAGGCGAACCATGTAAAAGAAAATGTAGACAGCACTTATGGGATGGTTCGCACAGAAGTTGAATGTGCACGTTGTGGTGGACATTTGGGTCATGTATTTGATGATGGCCCTGCCCCAACTGGATTAAGGTACTGCATAAACTCTGTCTCACTTGAATTTATTGAGCAAGAATAATTCCAGGAATTTTAAGATTCAAATAAGCACAAAAAAAGGCTGCCTCCCGAGTTGGGAGGCAGCCTTTATTATTTCAAACCTTGTTCAGGAATCTATCCCTTACTTGGTCTGGATCATCTTACGTGTTGCGCTTTCCTTAGCAGTTTCTACTTTGTAGTAGAGCATGCCTGTGGTGTTCAACATTCCACGGTCGATGGTGATTGCGTTGTAACCTTTCGCAAAGTCGCCTGTCTGAGTGTAAATCATACGACCTGTTTCGTCGTAGATGCTCAACGTTGCTTCTGTTGCTTCTGGCAAGTGGAAACCAATCATTGTCTTGTTAACAAATGGGTTTGGTGTGTTCTGGTACAACTCAAAGCCTACACCAGCGATGGTTGTGCCGTCAAAGCGGAATGCTACATCCAGGCGCTCTGCTCCTGTGTTGTATGCTTCTGCCTTGGTGATACGGCTAGATACACCTACCATGTCACTCAACATACCGTCTGCCTGTGCGCGGAACTTAACTCCAAACTCTCCGGCTACTTTACCGTCGAAGCTGGTTGTAATCGCGTCTGCGAATACTGCAAAGTTATCCATGCTCATGTCGCTGCCTGGTACTACGTCAACTACCGCAAGGTTGTTGAAGTTCATGGTGAACTGGTAGCCCAATACTGCTTCTGCTGCAGTGAAGTTAACTGTGAACTCTTCGCCTGCCTTAACCTCACGGTTTGCTACGTCGAACAACAGGGTGCCTGCTGTACGATCGTCTGCGCTCATGAAGCTGTTTGCAATTGCTGAACCGTTCACGTCACCTACCTTAACAGATACAAAGTCACCGTTGTCCATTGGGTTCTGAATAGCAGCGATAGTCAAGAACTCAGGGAATTGAGATGCAAATGGGTTGCTTGGATCAGCAAAATCAAATGACTGATCTACGAAACGCCAAGAAGTGTTGTTTGGCAATTCGTTGTAGATACCCAAGATCAACTTACGCAATTCAACGATGTCGAATGTTGTGATTGAGTTAGACTTGTTAGCGTCCGCTGCAATCATCTTGTATGGTGAATCCAATGTCTCAAGACCCAGGATGTGCTTAGAGATCAACACAAGGTCATAAGTAGATACACCGTTCAGGTGGTTGTCGTCTTTCAGTGGTGTTACTGTCGCATCAGATGAAATCGGAAGTGCGTTAGAGAACATGTAGTCACCATTGTTGTCAGTCATGTCAAACATACCTGCTGGTGGGAAGGCTGGGTTAGAGCTATTCAACTCTACGTTACCTTCTTCTACTCCGTTTGCTACTTCTGTTTTCAGTGCACCTGCTACAGATACCTGATCGTCTGGGTCACAGTTGCCCATGTTGTCCTGTACGATTACATATGTTTCGCAGAAGTCAGCATTGCCTGCTGCATCCTGTGCCCACAATTGTACTGGCTGAGGTCCAAGTTCGCTACAATCAAATGTTACGCTTGTGATTGGGTTACCCAAGGCATCAACTGGGAATGTTCCAGTGCTCTGGCTTGACTTAACAATCGCAATCTTGATCTGGTCAGCTGGTGTACAGTTGTCCTCTGTGTACTGCAAGAAATCGCTTGCCCACAAAGTGATCATTCCAGTTGGCATGATGTTCACGCTCAAACCGTTGATACATACTACTGTTGGCTTCTTGCAATCTTTAACTACAAATGTGTACTCACAAATCGCTTCGTTGCCACAACCGTCTTCTGCGAACCACTTGATCTTGTGCGTTCCGTATGGCAATTGTGGTACTACACCCTGAAGGATGTTGTCATTGTGGTTCGCTGGCTGCTGCAACCAGTCCCAACGTACACATGCTGTGCGTGCTGTACCGGAAGTAGTCCAGTCAATGTTGAAACGGTACTTCTGGTTGAATACCACTGGACGGTGGTCAAATGGTGTGCCGCCAAGGTATGGTACGCTGTTTGGTGCTGGTGGGTTGGTGCTAGAGATTTCTGTCTCCATTACACCGTCACCGTCGATATCCAGGAACAACAGGTAACGTACGTTGATGTCTGCTCCACCACAAGAGTCTGTTACTGTTACACACAATTCTGTTGGTGCTTCACACAAGTCGTGTGTGCCAATTGTGTTGTCCCAGTATGCTGCGTCGTTCCAGAACAATGGATCGTTCGCTGTCAGGTCACAGATTTCTACTGGGCTCGCTGGGCAGTTGTCGAATACTGGATCTTCATTATCTACGATCTTGATGATCTGCTTGTACTCGTAGCAGTTTGCGTTAGCATCCCAGAATGTGCTGTAGTTTGTTGGCAATGCATCCGTTGGATTGATTTTAACAATCGTTGGGTTCCATGGCTGCAACGTACCAGGTGCAGAAACAGTTGGACCAGGCAGATTCGATGGGTGGTTGCTGATTGCGTTTGGATTCGGGTTTGGTACAAAGATGCATGGCTGGTTTGGATTGTAGGTACACCAGTTGATAATGTGCCAGGTACGCTCAATCTTGTAACATGCATCAGGTACTACTGTGAATACTTCGTCTTCGAAAGATACGCCCAAAAGTTCGCAGTCTTCGCCGAAGAAGGTTGGCTCACCGTAGTTGCCAGATCCGTCACACTCGTTTACGATAACGTCGTTAGGGAACTTAACGTAGTAGTCCTGCTCGTAGTTAACTACGATACGCTGGGTGCACTGGCTAGAGAAGCCGTGGCAGTCCCATGCACGGAATGTACGGGTGATTGTTCCTTTGTTACACAAGGTGTCAAACAATGCATAGTTTACTGCATGGCTCAGACCTTTCTGACCCTGGTATACCTGGGTAGAGTCCAAACAGCAGTTGTCGTATACAGATGCTTTGCCATAAGCCCACAAGCTTGGGTCAAAGTTCTCACATGATACTGTTACGTTGGCTGGTGACTGACATACAGGCTTAATCTTATCCTGTACTTCTACTTCAATCATACACTCGTTGTATACTGGTGTTCCGTCAGGACCAATGGTGATGTTACCATTTACGTCTGTCTGGTATACACGCAGAACTACCATCTGCTCTGTACCTACCTCACAGCAGTAGAACTTGATAGAGTCATACTCGCTGATCGCACGCTCAAACTCACTTGGGAAGTCTGGGAAGAAGTCATCACAGTCTGGGTGACCGTTGATTGGGTTCAAGCCCAGGATACAGTCACTGTATGGTGCCATACGGCGGATGGTAAACTTAACGTTTCCACAGTTGTCGTATGATCCGTCATCGAATGTTGTTGCTTTTACCCAAGTTACACCAGCAAATTCACAACCGTCGTCGCTTGGCTCGTAGCAGTCAAATGGATCATCGATACCGATAGATACAATTGTGTGCTCGTCACATGCAGCAACTGGTGGTGTGTAGTCGCGTACAGTCAGGTTAAAGTCACAAGTAGTCAGGTTACCACAATCGTCTTCTACTGTGTAGTATACGCGGTGTGTTCCGATTGGCAAACATGGTGTGTAACCAAACTGTGCCAAAGTATCTGGGTTCCAGTGGTTGTTGCCTGGGAAGTCTACCAATGAGCCTCCGCCAGTGAACATACCAATGGTGTCAAATGTGTACTGGTCGATGCCTACTACCATCCAACTTACGTTGTTGATGCGTGAGCATGCGTCAGATACAATTACGTCTGGCAAGTTTACAGTTGCACAGCAAGTAAATGGATCAGTAGATACTGTGATGTTTGCTGGGCACTCAACGTCTGGACCAGTGCTGTCCAGAACCTTGATGATTTGGTTGTGCTCGATAGCTTCACCTGCACACCAGTCAATCACATCCCACTTACGAAGGATCTTGTATGTTCCGTCACAAATTTCAATTACTACGTCTTCGTATGTCCAGGAGATAGTACATCCGTCTGGCTCACCGAATACATATGGGTAACCCTGGTCTCCCTGACCTTCGATCCAGTCTGGAGTTGGGTATGCACCACCACACTCGTATGCAGGTGCGTCGATATCATCATAATCCGGAGGAGTAACCAGGTTACCCAGGTTTGGAATGATGAAGCTGATTGTCTGTACACAAGTACCAGTGTTGCCACTAGCGTCTGTTGCAGTCCACTTACGCAGAATCTGGTTAGTGAAACCGTCGTCACAACCACCAGGAACCTGAGTGTCCTGAGAAGTCAATGTGTACGTTCCACAGTTTTCGATAACCTCTGGCTGATATACTGCAGTTGCAGAGAAGTATGTGATAGCCAATTGGATATCATTTACTGTTCCCTGGTCACCACCAGTGTTGTCAGATGCAGTAACTGTCCAGTCACCAAGTGCATTAACACCAAGTGCTTTGCTCATAAAGTCGTTGCCTGCAAATACACCAAACTGAGCAAACAAACAAGATACTGGCATGATTGTATCACCAGTTGTGTAGTTTACACATGGGTTGTAGCAATCTGGATCTTCGTCGTCAAAGGTTACTTTGATGTTGTCAGTGGCACCACACGTGTTGTCCCACAATACGATGTCTGTTCCGTTTGGAGCAGTCAATACCAAGTCGATGTCACCAATCCAAGTGTGGTTGATGTCGATTGTTACATTCAGGTCAAGAACCTTCGCGTCAGCAGGGATACCTGCTACAGTGATAGTTCCTGTTGTAGTCTGGTTGTCGTTGATTGGGAAAGCACCTGTTCCGTCGTTTACCAACGTAAACAAAGAAGTGTTTCCAACTGCAGTAGATGGTGCGTTACAAGGCAGAGCAAGGTCGTCACAAAGTACGATAGGCTTGATCTTGTCTTCTACGTGTACCTGTCCCCAGCAAGAGTTGCCTGTGTCAGGATCAGTTACGCGTACTGCGTATGTTTTGTTGATATCAGATGGACCCAATACTGCTGGGAGCCATGGACCGTTACCCAAAGGCAATGTCTTGTCGATCTGTACGATGTAATCGTCGTAGCAACCGTGTGGGCCACCTTCCAATACGTCGTCAGCACCGATCGTGTAAGAACAAGTCGCATCCAAAGAGATGTTGATCAAGTCGTTGCAAGACAGGGTAGATACTGGGTTTGGATATTCGTTGATTGTTACGTCAAAGCAGCACTGATCCAATACCTCGCCAGTCAATGGGCTAACCAGATCAAAGCAGTTTGTAGTAGTACCACGTGGGAAAGATTCTCCTGAAGCCAGACCAGAAGTCTGAACGATATCAGGAACACCTACTGCAACAACCTGACCTACCAGTTCCTGGATTGGGTGGATATTTCCGTAACCCAAACTAACATAAGAGGTTGGAATAGCTGGGAAGCCAAAGATAGAACCAGTACAGTTCATGTAGGCAGGGTCAGTGTTACCAGCATAGTTACTGGCGATACACCATGGGCCACCGGCCAATTGGCGCTGCTCAACTACGAAACGACCGCCTGGAGGGATAGAGGCAGGAGAGGTCAATACCTGGTTGCTGAATGTCTGGTTACCAACTACAGCAGTAGCGTTAGACTGAGCCAACAAAGTCATCTGACCAACATCCAATGTGGTGGATGGGTAAGCGCCAGTGTACTCATAAACGAAAATCTGTACAGTACCTGCAGACCAGGAAGCCATGTTCAATGACTCCATCAAGAAACCATCTGTGATACCCATAGAAGGCAAATCATACATACGCCAGTGGCTGGTAGGATTCACACCACACTGAAGTGCGTCTTGAATGGTGTTCACACTGACATTCTGAGTAATAGTACCAGGAACCAATACGTCAACACCACAGTTGCCAGTGAATTCTGGAGCTGGGTAGTTTACGATTGCATCACAAGCACCTGGATCCAGGTTGACAACAACATTTGATGGGCAAGTGAATACACATGGGTCAGTAGAAGTGTACGTTACATTTACAGTAACTTCTTCAATTGTACCTGGGTCACCAAAGAAAGAGTCACCAACATACAGTGTGTATGAACCGTTCACATCAGTACCCAAGCCAGTTACCATAGCAGACAACGTAGTCAATGCTGGTGGAGCGGCAATTGAACCTGCTGAAGGAGATACTTCTGCAGTTGGGATTGGGCTACCCAAGCCACCGATGTTTTCAGAAGAACCGTTTGCACCACCGTCTTTGAAGGTAGTTGGGTTCTGAGCAATAAAGTCAGAAGAAGAACCACAGCAGTCTACTCCGTTGTCACCAACATCTGTAAGACCTGGGCGGCTCATCAAAGCAACTACATTACCTGCTGGGTCAACCAACTTGATAGTCAAGTCACCTGCCCATGTGCTGGTAAGAGAAGTTTGAATAGAAATTTCGTTAATGGTAACATTAGATGTAGGGATACCAGTAACGTTTACGGTCTTAGAGACCATGCTGCCGAGAGATCCGTCATATGCTCCATCATTAAATGGAAGAGAACCACCACCAGCAGAGAAAGAAACTGTCGTTTGGGCGGTCAGCAATGTTCCCATACACAACAGTGTCAGGAACGCACCGAACTTCAGCCCGAGAGTAAATTTTTTCATTATCATGAGATGAATTTACGATTAATGATAGTGTTTGAATTGGTTTACCAAAGGGCTGGAATTACTGAAGTTCACTAACAACTTCTTCGTAAACCGCTTTGATGTCTGCTGTTTCTACGCCAATTGAATTGACTTTGTTTACAGCATCCAGAAGAGCGTACTCAACTGGTACCCAGTAGTTGCCTACCTGGCCAGATACGTAAGACACAAAGTTGTGCTTGTAACGTACGTAAGGGCTTGTACCTGCATCGTCCAACTGAGCCTTGAGGCTGTTGTTGATTGATGCGAAAGCTACAAGTGCATCATCGTGGTCGAAGGTATTGATGTCATACGCCTCAACACCGATCTTTGCTGCCGTAGTAGCCAAAGGGTTGCTCAAATCAGAAGCCTGGCCCTGTGCTGTTGCTGTACCTGCAAATGCAAATACAAATGCACAAACCATAACTGCTGCTCCAAGAACCTTCTGAGTACCTTTAGAAAGCATTTGAATCATGAGTGATAAGTTTTGGATGTGAAAAAAATTTTAATTCGATTTATTCTAATACATTAATTGCAGGGTTGCAATTAATTTTCTTTTTCAACAAGGCCCTTCGCCAGGCGCGTATATTCTGAGATACGCTCTTTATTGGTTGACACCTTATATTGCAAAGCCTCTGTTAGTTGCTTCAACTCAGCAGCATTGCCACCAGCAGCTATATTTTCCTGAATGGCCTTTTCCAGATCCTGAATCTCATCGCTCATCACTACAGTCTTCATAATCATGCTGTTGATGTGATTGACGTTTCTGTTCGATGCAGAATCTGCTTGTTGTGCAGCAGCTTCAGAAACGGATGCATAATACTGCTCCAACTCCTGACGGGCAGTAGATAATTCAGAGAGGAAAGCTTTACTGTCATCAAGCACTACCTGGGATTGTACGGATGCATCGTTTGCCTTTGAATTGTCAGAAGCAGAGGAAGTACCGCTCTGACATGCAGCAATAAAAAATACCAGTAAAAATAAGGTAAGAGCCCGAATGGACTGGAGGGTGGGATTTGGGGTAAGAGTAGCGGTTCGACTCCTATCAGGCCTGGCCTGGAAAGTCGGATCGAAGGATCTTTTCAATGAGTCCATAATTAGGCGGTGTAGAGAAAGTAAAAGGCAAAACAGTTTGCCAATTTCATTTCGATTCAAAGACAAATATTGTGCCACAAATTCCGGCCCTTCACACCGGACTAAACAAAATGAGTACCAACCTAAGTTCCTGAAAAAAATAAAGGGGAGCCTAAACGTTTACCCATGAGTTATAACGTGGTAATAAGGATTAAAAGTGAATGACCACCACCAAAGGTGGTGGCTTCAATAAATAATACCCCCAAAGGGGGATAGCCTCTAGAAGAGTGTGAAATCGTCTTTGTTTTTCTCTTCTTCACGCTCTTTCTTTTCTTGATATTTTACATACCTAACTATCTTATCTTCATCTATGCCAACTGTACTCACAAAATACCCGCGTGACCAAAAATGATTTCCCCAATAGGGTTTCTTCTTCAAACTTGGAAAACTCTTGAACAAAGCGATAGCCGTTTTACCCTTTACTATCCCCATAAAATCTGAAACACTCAGTTTCGGTGGGATGGAACAAACTATATGTACATGATCTAACTGTACGTTTAACTCTATCACTTCAACCGATTTCCATTCACATATTAACTTTATCTTGTCTTCAACATTATCTGCCACTAGATCGCGCAATAAACGATAACGGTACTTCGGTGTCCAAACTATATGATAGTTACAATGGTAGATTGAATGGGATAATTTACGATATTTTATCAGTGCCATTCAACAAGATAAACACAACTGGCATAGCCTACAAACATTACCACCGTCAAAGACGGTGGTTTTAACATTCAAATAAAGAAACCACATACATGTTGAACACTATGTGATTTCTTTCTGGGCCAAATATACTCCCGATCCCGAATAAAAAAAAGCTCCGGCATAGTTAAATTATTAGAGCCATGTAAACTTTAACAAAAATATATTTATAAGAAACTGATTATTAGCACTTTGTATTTTTCATATAAAAATTATCTTTTAACTAAAAGCCGAATCTGACCGTACAACTATTGGCTTAGCCGGCCATCAAAGCGCGCGCAACAACCGTCCAATCTTCAACCAAAGAGCCCCAGAAAGAAAAACAGGCTTCCGGGCAATGCCCAGAAGCCTGTATGTATTCACAACTTATTTCTACTCACTTTCAAACTTACATCATGCCACCCATGTCCATGCCTGGCGCACCGTGCGAATGGCCATGTCCTGCACTTGCTGGTTCAGGTTTATCGTTGATCACACATTCGGTGGTCAGAACCAAACCAGCGATAGAAGAAGCATTCTCCAATGCAACACGGGTTACCTTTGTTGGGTCGATGATTCCGGCTTTCTTCAAATCTTCATATTGATCCATCCGCGCGTTGTAGCCAAAGTCGCCTTTTCCATCCAACACTTTGTGGAAAACGATTGACCCATCCACACCTGCATTTTCAGCAATCGTGCGAATTGGTGCTTCGAGTGACTTGCGGGCAATGGCGATACCAATGTTCTCATCTTCGTTTGCACCTTTCAATTTATCCAGGCTTGAAATGGAACGAACAAGCGCTACACCACCACCGGCTACGATGCCTTCTTCAATGGCAGCACGTGTTGCGTGCAATGCATCGTCTACGCGGTCTTTCTTTTCTTTCATTTCAACCTCAGTCGCTGCACCTACATATAGTACTGCAACACCGCCAGCCAGTTTGGCCAGGCGCTCCTGCAACTTCTCGCGATCGTAATCGCTGGTTGTTGCTTCAATTTGCTGCTTGATCTGGCTGATACGAGCCTGAATGGCTTCGTCTGTACCAGATCCACCTACAACTGTGGTATTGTCTTTATCAACAGTAATGCGCTCGCAACTTCCCATGTGTGCAAGTTCTGCATTCTCCAATTTGTATCCTTGTTCCTCGCTGATAACAGTACCACCAGTAAGAATAGCAATGTCTTCCAACATCGCTTTGCGGCGATCACCAAATCCAGGTGCTTTCACTGCAACTACTTTCAGGCCTGCACGGAGACGGTTAACTACCAACACTCCAAGTGCCTGGCTGTCGATGTCTTCGGCGATGATCAAAAGTGGGCGACCAGTTTGAAGTGCTTTTTCCAACACTGGAACCAAATCGCTCATGTTGCTGATTTTTTTGTCTGTAATCAACAACAGCGGGTTTTCATAATCAGCAACCATCTTCTCTGTATCGGTAATGAAGTATGGGCTGAGGTATCCGCGGTCAAACTGCATACCAATCACCTCCTCTACATAGGTGTCGGTTCCTTTTGCTTCTTCCACAGTGATTACTCCATCTTTGCTTACGCGCTTCATGGCATCAGCGATGAGTGAACCAATAGTTTCGTCGTTGTTGGCTGAAATTGCTGCCACCTGCTGAATTTTGCTGAAGTCATCACCAATGGTTTCAGACTGGTTTGCCAAATTTTCAACTACGGTCTTAACGGCACGGTCGATACCTCGCTTAAGATCCATTGGATTTGAACCGGCAGCAACGCTTTTCAAACCGGCAGTTACCATGGCCTGTGCAAGAACAGTAGCAGTTGTAGTACCGTCACCAGCAATATCTGCGGTTTTGGATGCTACCTCTTTTACCATCTGTGCACCCATGTTTGCAACCGGATCTTCCAGTTCAACTTCCTTGGCTACGGTTACACCGTCTTTGGTGATAGCAGGAGCACCAAATGATTTTTGAATTACAACATTGCGTCCTTTAGGACCCAGAGTTACTTTTACGGCATTGGCAAGTGCATCTACACCATCCTTGAGTTTACCGCGAGCATCACTATCAAAACTGATTTGTTTTGCAGACATATTATTTAAGTTTTTGTTTTAAATGAATAAGTAATTGGGAGTTTCTGAATGGAGAAATCGGATCCTTGGAATTAGATCACACAAAGGATTTCCTCTTCGCGCAGGATCAGGTAGTCTACACCTTCGTAGTGAATTTCCTGTCCGGCATATTTGCCATACAATACCTGGTCGCCTACTTGTACGGTCATAAGGTTGCCGTCTTTACCAGGACCAATAGCGATTACTTCGCCTTTCTGTGGCTTTTCTTTTGCAGTATCCGGGATAATAATCCCACCTTTTGTCTTTTCATCGGCCGGAGCCGGCTTGATGATCACACGGTCTGCGATAGGTTTCATACGTTACTTATTTTGTTTGGTTTAACCTAAATTGATTTATGAGTTAAGGAAAAAGGCATCACGGCCTTTATCCGACATCTTCGCATGATCAGACTTCGTGCCAAGGCTGTTTTCCTGCCATTTTTTCAGATTTAACAGACATGGCAAAGACATCTTGTCACCCAAACCCTTTCAATCTGACAGAAGGGATACCTATATATATAGTAGTCAGTGGTCAGTGGTAAGTGGTAAGTGGTCAGTAGACTTGCCATGCGTGGCAGGGTGGTCAGTAATAGTTGGCGGGCTGGAACCAATCAGGAATTGAACTCCAGTTTGTTTATTTTATCCAGAAGTTCCGGGTAGAAGCCGTGGAAGTCGGCATGGAAGGAATCAAGGTGGGCAAAAAAATAGTCGCTGAGTTCTTCTGGTTGATAGGCACCTTTCAGGCGTTTGCTGAATTGTTCTAACACCCAATTAAGGCCCTCGGGTTGTGCATACTTATGTAAAAATTGTCCTTGGAGCATGTGGGGCCAGCGCGACAGCAAATCGGCTGGCATCCATTCACGTTGCGCATCCAGCGCATCGTAGGTCCACTGTGCAAAGGCCTCAAAAGAAACCTGGTGGTATTGATCCCAGTTTAGAAAAACCAAATGGTCATACAGCACATCCACTACGGGACTGGAATACCGTTTGGCAAATGGGCGAACCCGATGCACACTTTCCCGGACGCTGGGGTGAAAATCGGTAAATGAATCAATTGCCCGGTGGACCAGCATGCCCTTTGCAATGTCTGGTGGATATTCCAGCCAGTCATTGCCCTTGATGTAATCACCAATGAAGTTTCCAATCAAGGATTGTTCATCCGGATACGATAAAATACAATGGGCTAAATGGTTCAATAGAAAAGCTCTTTTGGATCGTTTACAGGCCTTTGCCCAATTTGCGAAGTGCATTTAGAGGACAATTATTTTTATGCAAGTAAAGATCAATTCCAGGCGAAACTAGATAAATACAAGAAATCAATCTAACTTTGCGCGCATTTTTAACACAAACACCCATTATGGCTCTTCAGTGCGGCATTGTCGGCCTACCGAACGTAGGTAAATCCACCACTTTTAATGCGCTTACCCGGGGCAAAGCCCTGGCTGCGAACTACCCTTTTGCAACCAAAGACCCCAACGTAGGCATCATTACCGTGCCTGACCCCCGGTTGGATAAACTGACCGAACTGGTAAACCCACAGCGCACCCAACCAACCACCGTGGAAATTGTGGATATCGCCGGTTTGATTAAAGGAGCCAGCAAGGGCGAAGGGCTTGGCAATCAGTTCCTTGCAAACATTCGCGAAGTAGACGCCATTGTCCATGTAGTTCGCTGTTTTGATGATGACAACGTTGTACACGTAGACGGCTCCGTGGATCCACTTCGTGACAAAGAGATCATCGACATGGAACTCGGACTGAAAGACCTGGAAACTGTCGAGAAGCGTATGGATAAATCTGCACGCGCAGCCAAAGCAGGGATGAAAGATGACATCCGCCACCTGGAAATCCTGACCAAGGTAAAAGCCCACCTGGAATCCGGCAAAAGTGCCCGTACCATGCTCCGCGAACTGGATGAGGAAGGCCTCCGCCTGATGAAGGAACTTCCCTGCTGACAGCAAAGCCCGTTTTGTATGTGTGCAATGTAGACGAAGAAAGCCTGAGTGGAAATGCATACACCGAATCCTTTGCGAAGTCAGTTGCAGATGAAGATGCTGAAATTGTTTTGCTCTGTGCAGGAATTGAAGCGCAGATTGCCAATATGGAAACGAAGGAAGAACGGGATGAATTCCTGGAAATGATGGGCCTTGAAGAACCCGGTGCCAATCGCCTGATCCGCGCCTGTTACAAACTGCTCGACCTGATTACCTACTTCACCGCCGGTGAAAAGGAAGTGCGTGCATGGACCGTCCGCCGCAATGCGAAAGCCCCTGAAGCCGCCGGAGTTATCCACTCCGACTTTGAAAAAGGTTCATCCGCGCAGAAGTAATCAAATACGCCGACTTCGTAGAATTCGGATCAGAAGCCAAAGTAAAAGAGGCAGAAAAAATGAGTGTTGAAGGAAAAGAATACTAAGTGCAGGATGGAGATATGATGCACTTCAGGTTTAATGTGTAAGGGAAAGTGGAAAGTGGTAGTAGTAGTAAGTGGTAAGTGATAAGTATGATTTAAACTTACTACTTACTACTTACTACTTACTACTTACTACTTACTACTTACTACTGACCACTAGTTACTAATTCTTCCCTAACATCGCCAACACATCGGCAAGTTGGTCTTTTAGTTCCTTTCGGTTTACAATGAAATCCAGGAATCCTTTATCCAGCAGGAATTCGAGGTTTGGAAACCTTCGGGGAGTTCTTTTTTAATTGTTTCCTTAATTACACGAGGACCGGCAAATCCAATCAGTGCGCCGGGCTCAGCAATGTTGATATCACCAAGCATGGCATAGGAAGCGGTCACACCACCAGTTGTCGGGTGGGTCATCAGGGAAATATATGGGATGCCTTTCTTGGCAAGTAAGGTCAATTTTGCACTGGTTTTGGCCATTTGCATCAATGAGAATGCACTCTCCATCATTCGGGCACCACCAGATTTGGAGATGATCAACAAAGGAGCACCGGTTTCCAGCGAACGGTCGATCGCTTTAGAGATTTTCTCACCTACAACAGAACCCATTGAACCACCAATAAACTTAAAGTCCATGGCAGCAATAACCAATGGAAGTTTATTGACCTTTCCTTCCGCTACAGCAATGGCGTCGTTTAAGCCTGTTTTATTCCGGGCTTCGACAAGCCGTTTGTCATAGGGTTTTAAATCTGTAAAGTTCAGAAAATCAACAGAGAGCAAATCATCGTAGAGCGGTTTGATTGACCGCTTATCAAAAATGATCTCAAAATAATCCTGAGAACTAATTACGGTGTGGTAATCACACTTTGGGCAGACAAAGAAATTTTCCCGCAAATCTTTTACGGTACTGGTCTCTTTGCATCCTTACAGTGAAACCAAAGCCCCTCCGGAACATCCTTCTTGGCTTGTGTGGCTGTTGAAATACCGTCTTTTAGTCGTTTAAACCAACTCATGTGCTCTGAATTTGTGGCAAAGATAAGGCAGTCAGGATAAAATCAAGGAAGTAATTCTAAAATGTTGATTTTAGTAGTCAGCGGGCAAGTTGTCAGTGGTCAGTGGTCAGTAAGATAAACAGCAGAGCCGAATAAGGTCGGACTACATGCACAAATAAATTCTGACCACTGACTACTGACCACTGACTACTAACCACTAATTCTGGCCAAGCAGTGAAATAAAAATTAAAATCCTGCTGCAAGTGTGCGGTTGAATTCTACCTTTGCTTTTGATGAATAGTTGGAATACACTGGTGTCATTGTTAAAAAAAGAGTTCCTGTTGGAGTACAGGCAACGCTACGCCATCAGTGGCATCGTGTTGTATGTATTCAGCATGGTGTTTGTGGTATTTGTTGCTTCGGTAAAAGTACAGCCCCAGGTTTGGAATATTCTGTTTGGCTCATTGTCTTATTTGCATCCATCAATGCTGTTGTGAAAAGTTTTGTGCAGGAAAGTGGTGCACGACAAATTTACTACTACCAACTGGCAGACCCATCCATGTTGTTGCTGGCCAAAATCGTATACAACACCTTATTGCTATTTGTCTTGAGCGTTTTGGCATTCTTTACATATAGTCTGATTGCGGGAACCCGGTAAAGGATCCTGCCTTGTTTGCACTGGTTCTCCTGTTAGGCAGCGTGGGGTTTTCCATTGCATTTACCTTTATAGCAGCCATTGCAGCAAAGGCAAACAACGGCGCAACTCTGATGGCTATTCTAAGTTTTCCTGTTATTCTGCCTATTTTATTGACACTCATGCGTTTGTCATCTATATCTTTGCACGACTTATTCAGGATACCGCGTACTACTGCGATCTGTTGAACCTGCTCGCAATTGATGGCATCCTGATCACTCTTACTTTTATTTTATTCCCCTTTATCTGGAGGGACTGAAAAATACATCCCTATGTGGTGGAAAATCACGTCTGTCGTTCTTATTCTTTACAGCATTCTCGCGGGCTTTCTGGTCCCACTGAAATCGGGCATTGTGCATGTCGACCCGGCATACAGCGCAGGAGATACCACCCGTACGTTTGAGATTTACGGATACAATACCCTGTTTACCCAATCCAGCGATTCACCGATCCGGGCATGGCTCAGTTTTGACGAGTCTTATGCACCCGCAGCCAACTCAACCAAAGCAATTAATGACACCATATTACAGGCAGAATTCAAGTTACCCGCCCATCTTCCCGAAGATATGCAGTCGGCCCGCCTGAATATGATTGTAGATCACCCAACTGCGGGCACTTCAATTCTTCCGGCCGGAGTAGAAATGCGCTCAGGCACTGGTGCCTTTCAGGGAGTTGATCCAGCCTGGAGTGCGCACCCGGTAAACGCACTGCATGTTCAAAAAGGTTTCTCATTTCCCTACCAAAATGTGATTTATGAAACCATTCGCAACACCTATTACCATGTACCCATGTGGTTTGTGTTGTTGTTTTTGTTTACCGCATCGGTGTATTACAGCGCACGCTTTTTGAGAAGTGCAAAACCCGATGACGACCGAAAAGCCTCAGCGTATGCAGAAGCGGGTTTGCTATTTGGTGTGCTCGGCTTATTCACAGGCATGGTTTGGGCCAACTACACCTGGGGGAAGCCCTGGAGCGACATCAAGCAATTGATGACAGCCGAGCTTCTGCTGATTTACCTCGCATATTTTATTCTCAGAAGTTCATTTGATGAACTGGAAAAAAGTGCACGCCTGTCGGCCGTGTACAACATATTTGCATTTGCATCTTTGATCCCATTACTTTATATCGTACCCCGGATGTTTGCCAGTCTGCACCCAGGCGCAACCGGCAATCCGGCTTTTGGAGCACAGGACCTGGACAATACCATGCGGGCAGTATTTTATCCTGCAATCATCGGTTGGACCCTCCTTGGATTCTGGTTGGCGAACCTTCGTATTCGCCAACAACGACTTCAGGATCGTTCAGCCGGATTGGATTAAACCGTTTAAAACTGCGAAATGCGCCAATTTTTATCCACTATAGTTCATCCCAAACATAAAAACGGGAGAACGAAAGAAGAAAAACGGGAAGAACAGCATGAAATCGCCCGTTTTTGTGGATAAATAAATACGTTAACTTTTTTAGCGAATTGGAAGATGAAATTTTTTAAAAGTCGATTTTTTTTACTAATTATTTTGTTTCAGATGGTATCTTTGCACCCGGTTTTAGCCGAAGGCAATCGGGACTACATGCGTGAAACAGGAAAGATTCATGTTGTCGTGGCCGTATTGGTCGTGATTTTTCTGGGAATCGTGTGGTACCTCTTTCGTCTGGAACGTAAACTAACCAATTTAGAACGCCAAATTAAGGATGACCATGAGTGGACACATTAGTTTTTTTGAAAGCGTATCGGATTACGTTGACTCCGCTGCAGCCTATACGGACATACCCAAAGGCCTGTTGGAACAAATTAAAGCCTGTAACCTCGTACTCCGTGTTCGCTTCCCGGTTAAAGTAGACAACGACTATGAAGTTGTCGAAGCATACCGGGTTCAACACAGCCACCACCGCCTCCCAACCAAAGGAGGTATTCGCTATGCGGAAAGTGTAGACCAGGATGAAGTGATGGCTCTTGCCGCTTTGATGACCTACAAATGCGCCCTGGTGGATGTACCATTCGGCGGAGCCAAAGGAGGCATCAAAATCAACCCCCGAAATTACTCTACCGAACAACTCCAGAACATCACTCGCCGCTACACCACCGAGCTGATCAAGAAAAACTTCATCGGCCCCGGTATCGACGTACCCGCTCCAGACTATGGAACCGGTCCACGCGAAATGGCATGGATTCTCGATACCTACCAGGCGTTCCGCCACGGCGAAATCGACTCCATCGGCTGTGTTACCGGTAAACCTGTAACCCAGAATGGTATCCGCGGACGAAATGAAGCAACCGGTCGCGGTGTATTCTATGGCATCCGTGAATGTGTTTCCTACGAGGAAGACATGAAAAAACTGGGACTGACACCCGGTATTGCAGGCAAAACAGTCTGTGTACAGGGCCTTGGAAACGTAGGTTCCCACGCTGCGCTGATTTCACAGCGCGAAGGAGATGCAATCATCATCGGTGTATCTGAGCGCGAAGGTTCTATTGTTAATCCTGATGGAATTGATGTAGAAAAACTGTTGATTTTCCGCAAGGAAACCGGTTCTATTATCGGATTCCCAGGCACGAAGCACATCGGTGATTCCCGGGCTATTCTCGAAGAAGAATGCGACATCCTGATCCCGGCTGCACTAGAAAATCAAATCACAACCGATAATGCTGCAAACGTAAAGGCTAAGATCATTGCCGAAGCAGCAAACGGTCCGATTACTGCCGATGCAGATCCAATTTTGCTCAAAAAAGGAATTTTGATCCTTCCTGACTTTTACATCAACGCAGGCGGGGTAACGGTTTCTTACTTTGAATGGCTGAAAAACTTGTCGCACCACCGCTTTGGCCGTCTCGAAAACCGATTCCAGTCTCAGGCATTTACCGGAATCCTGAATAAGGTGCAGGAAATGACCGGCAAGGTAATCGGCGAACGCGAACGCGACCTGCTTACGCGCGGTGGAACTGAAATTGAATTGGTAAACTCCGGCTTGGAGGATACCATGATTACTGCATACCGTCAAATCCGCGATACCATGCACGACCATCCGAATATTCCGGACGTACGTACCGCAGCATTTGTGTGTGCACTGAAGAAAATTGCAAGCGACTACATCGCAATGGGTATTTTCCCATAATGGAAAAACGCACGTGAATTGTTGGCATCCGTCTGCCTAAATCGGGCAGTTAAAGTCGACAAATTATATTTCTCACCGGTGCCATGTTGACCGGCCGGCAAAATAAAACAAGGAACACAAACCTTGAATACCTTGCCTGAGCCCTGAAACAGACCGTCGAATTGGAATATTACACATGTACCAGGTTGAATTAGCAGATCTTGTTTGGCTTAAAAGCCCGACTGCTGCTGATTCAACCTTTTTTTATGCAACCAAATATATTTCGGCCCTAAGAGCAAATATTTGTTGGCAAAATGCGTTTTATGAGCCTAAATCCACAAAACACAATACGGGCCATACTGCATAAACAGTCTGTTAACAAAATTTACAAAGGTTTTATCCAAAATATCTTGCAAATTATTTTACATAGCCCTACCTTTGAGGAAATTTTAAAAACCAAAATTTTATTCTTAAAAATCCTGCGAACATGTCGGAGAAACTTGACAGAATTGATCTTAAAATATTGAAAATCCTACAGGAGAATAGCAAGATCACCAACCTGGACCTATCGAAAAAAATCGGGCTCTCCCCTGCCCCAACCCTTGAGCGCGTAAAGAAATTGGAGCAGAGCGATATCATCCAAAGCTACCACGCACAAGTCAACCCACAAATGATGGGTTTGAATGTAAAAACCTTTGTGCTTGTTTCTCTGGCCTGGAAGCGCGAAAACGCACTTAATAACTTCCTGGATAAGATTACCAACATCGACGAAATCACCGAATGCTACATCATCACCGGTGAAGCCGATTTCCTGGTTAAAATCGTTTGCAAAGACATTCCAACCTACGAGCAACTGTTGTTCAAGACCTTGAGCCAGATCGAAGAAATCGAACGCCTCAAAACCTTGATGACTCTCTCCACTGTGAAAGATTCAAAAGTGCTTCCATACAACTACGACGAAGCATAGTAGGGCCATCCCCAAACAGAAAAATTAAGCCCCGAATTGATAATCAATTCGGGGCTTAATTTTTAGTGGTCAGTAGTGGTAAAAGTAGTAAGTAGTAAGGTAAGTAATAAGTAGTAAGTAGTAAGAATCTGATTAACTTACTACTTACCACTTATTACTAACACTTATTACTTACCACTTATTATTGTTTTGCGCCAAAATATGCGCCATTTGCAGCAACTTCTTATTGAATGGCTTGATTTTACTGATAGCCTCTTCAAATGTGGTATAGTGTACATTGTTGTTCTTGATTCCAACCATTACGCCGGATTGTCCTTCCAACAAGGCTTCGATTGCAGAAAGCTCATCACGCTTGCAAGTACCCGATCAAACGTAGACGGGAGCCTCGCTGCAGGTGGCCAATTACGCTTACTTTGATATCGTTGTAAAAGTCCACTTTCTTTCTACTTCCTGCGCAATGTCATAAACGGTTCCCATGTGGTTGCCTTCGGCGACGATTACAATACTAATTGCTTGGCTCTCGTTTGGCACTTCGCTTGAGCAATTTTATCAGATCGTCCAGGGGAAGTTCTCTTCTGGAAGCATCACACCACCAGCACTGCCTGCAATGGCAGTATGCAAGGTAATGTATCCGGAGTTGCGCCCCATTACCTCCACGAAAACAGGCGGTTGTGCGAATCCGCTGTATCCCGGATTTTATCCACTGCCCGAACCGCTGTATTCACGGCGGTATCAAACCCAATGCTGTGATCGTTCCAAACAAATCATTGTCGATGGTGCTGGGCACCTACAACAGGAATATCCGAATTCTTTCATAAACTGGTGTGCACTGGTAAACGAACCGCTTCCTCCGATAGCCATCAGAGCATCAATGTCATTAAAAATCAGGTTCTCATAGGCGGTCTTTGCGGCCTTCAGGGTCATAAACCGGGCACTTCGCGCTGTTTTAAGCACGGTTCCTCCACGGTGAATGATGTTTCCCATATCTTTGGTTTCAAGTCGCTTGATATCGCCATTGATCATGCCTCATATCCACGCTGTATTCCAGATATGGAGGTCGTTGTTGATTGCATTTCGAAGAGTACTGAATTGCCGCATTCATACCCGGAGCACGCCTGAGGTAAAGACTGCAACACGTTTTATTTCTTTTGGCTGCTATGTTTTCAATTAATAAAAGGACCCAAGCCAAATGCTCCGAGCAACTTGAGCCCTAAATTTAACCAACAAATTTAAATGGAAATCTGCCAGTGGGTAAACGGGTTTTCGTATGATCGTTCCAAGGGTCAGATTGCGCTCTCACGCCCGATTCAGAACTTCCTGAAAATGAAAAGCAATGGAACCCACAAAATGAATTGGAACTGAATGACAGCCCTGATATTTTATAACATGGGCGTCAATAAATGCACTAAAGACTTTTCTAACCAAATCCTCAACAAATGGATGTTTGTGCTCACCCAGAAAACGGGTAAAGGACGCAAGATAGGACCAGTATCTTTACTGCATACACTTTGTTTTTTATAAACGAGGGCCCTTCCGGACGGGCTGTTTCAAACGCCACTTTCAAGTCGGTAGGCAGCGACCGATAGTACCAGGCACGCAATAAGGCCTTTCCCAAATGAGTACCACTGCCTTCATCGCCAAGCAACCAGCCCAAAGAAGGTACATTATCAACGATCACTTTGCCATCGTAATAACAGCCGTTCGATCCAGTACCAAGAATGTGGTGGCAATGCCCGGACGATTCCGACAACACATGCACGCAGCAGCAAGCAAATCGTGCTCAACCCTCAATTTTAGCATTGCCAAAAACATTATTCAGGGTATTTTTCACAATTTCAGCACGATCAGAATCGTGAATACCGGTTCCGTAAAACCACACGGTATCAACCGCTTACCTCCCATTTTCGGAAGCAACTGATCCGATAAAATACCAACTATATCATCTGTAGAATGAAAGAACGGGCTAAAACCCTTTGGTGTTTTCCAAACGCTGATCACGCGGCATCTTCTACTCAGCAACCAATCGCACTTTGTCGACCCACAATCTGCTATAACTACCATAATGCTTTTTTAATATTGTAAAAAGTACACAAGATATCTTGCTGCAAAAATACTCGTTTCTTCAGATTCAAAATCTTGTTTCATTTTATCCACATCAGCCGTTTCTTTTTTCAATCATGCCTCAGGTTTACACCTGTTTTTTAAATGCACACAAGGAACTTTCAACTGTCCAAAGCCCGTGGTTGCCGGCAGACCTAAATCTTTTCAAAATTTCTGACAAACGCGTGTATTTTTGCAGCCGACAGAAGCCAACTTATGACCCAAACGGAATTTTTAGACGCACTCCGGGAAAGAACCCAAAGCCTGCTCATTGCACTCAGAGAACGTCGGAGTGGAATCAGGATGCAAAAAATTACAATCCCGACCAGATGAGAAAGCCCGACCGACTGGAACTTCTGGCGCATGCCAACCTGTTTTTCGACATATACCTACCCCAAATTGAACGGGCTTTCACAAATCCGCAGCACGGAAATGGGCTCAGGGAGAAACCTCAAACACTCCTCCACCGGCAAACGGCTTATAAGCAAATGCAGCAATACCGGATAAAAGTTCCGCACCAAAAAACGGTACAATACACTCGGTCATGAAATCAAGCCATCTGAAATTAAACGCCTGATTATCAACCTAGAACGCACTCTCCGCATCCTGGATGCTGCCGAAAAGCTAACTTGAATAAGCTACATGCCAAATCAAAAAACACAAATCCCTCTTTGGCTCGTTTTATCCGGGAGAACTTTTGAGTATCTTTGGCCCATACCGAACGCCACCTCCAGCAAGCCATTGCAGCGACTTCCCCAGAACGGTTGATGATTTGATGATGCGCCCTTCGGGCTAGGATGATTTGGTGATGTTTGGGCGGGAAACCTATTTCAGGGACACAAATCCAATCACCAATCGGATATCATGTAATCGGAAATCGAAAATCATTTTGTTCGCCTCTGCGAGGCTTTGTTTATTTGTTGATAAAAAATGATGATTTGGTGATGCGCCCTTCGGGCTTGGATGATAAGTTGATGTTTATTCGGCCCTTTGGGCCTTGTTTATTCGGGACGCTGCGCTTAGTTAGTGGTCAGCGGGCAAGTAGTCAGTGATGAGAGTTTGAATATTAAAAAACTGACCACTGACCATCGGTCTCGACTACTAATTTCAACAAATCATCCAAGCCCGAAGGGCGCATCATCAAATCATCAATTCCTGAATACTACTTCTGTACCTTTGCGACACTCAGGTTTGTGCTGGCCCTGCCAGTGCGATTAAAAGGGAACACCGGTGAAAATCCGGGGCAGTCCCCGCTGCTGTAAGTTTCATTGTCCGCATGGTTTTTATTGACCGGGACACACCAATGTGCAGATGCCACTGTTGACATGCCAGTTGATGGGAAGGCGCACATCGGGAAACAAGCCAGAAGACCTGCCTGTGTAAATGAACTGTGTCCTGAATGTTCTTCTGGAACTTCTGGACCCGACTTAATTCAACTATGTGGCTTCGGGGTGAAGGCCGGATGTCTGCTATCCTGTGTACTTTAGGATAGAAAGCACCCTCCCCTTTTACACCGGGCTTTTCATTCAACCCGAACATGCAGTTCTCCAGGGGATCTGCATGCTCACCAATTCATTTACAATGAAGTCCACTTTCACGCTCATCAGTGCGCTTGCACTGCTCTTTTTTCATCCTGCAAAGACGAAATCAAGTCTCCCTCCCGGTGCCGGAAACTACACCGAAGGCGTATTTGTCGTAAACGAAGGTCCTTTGGTGGCAGCGGCAGCATCACCTGGATCAATCCGGAGGATAGTGTTGTTGTGTAATGTATTTAGTCGTGCAATGGTGGCGCCAAACTGGGTTCGTTTGTCCAATCACACCCTGCACCAAAACAAGGTCACAGGTGGGAATGGTGCAAACAGGATTTTATGTTCTGATGCCCGTACGTTCCAATTCCTGATACCATTGGCGGACTGAACCCCCCGGTTTTTTCATCCGGTAAATGAAGAAATCGCGTATGTAAGTCAGTGGGGTGCCGACGGCCTGACGGGCAATCTGGCCAAAGTGGATTTGAACACCAACAAAGTGGTAGCAACTATTCCAACAGGGGCAGGTCCGAGAAAATGCTCCAAAACGGAAATCGACTGTATGTTGCCAATTCCGGCGGCTACGGATTGGATTCCACCTTTCGATAATCAACCTGGATACCAACACCGAGATCGACTGCCCCTGTAGTAGCCGGAAGAAACCTGTCTTCCCTGACAAGCAATCTTTCCAACGATGGCTTGATCTATGTTCTAATTAAAAGGCTATTTTCTTGATTCGCAACCGGAAGGCACCCTAGAGGAACTCACAACCGGTGGGGCTACTGCACAGGCCCTTCCAGCCTATGCCGACGATTTGTGCAAATCGCCCACAGGCGACCATGCTTATTTCACTGCCGGCAATGCCATCTATCAATTCCGTTCCGGCGAATCTGCCCAGGCTATTTTCAGCCAATCAGCCTACGGCCTCAACTGCCACCCAATCAACGGCTCCCTCTACTGTACCGATGCCAAAGACTTTAACCTCAAAAGGCGAACTCCTGATTTACAATCACAGCGGAAACAAAATCGCCCAATTCCCTGTTGGTATTGCTCCAGGAGAAATCGTTTTTATTCAATAAGTTGATTTGATGATAC
Organism: Saprospiraceae bacterium; assembly: GCA_041392625.1. Classification (GTDB taxonomy): domain Bacteria; phylum Bacteroidota; class Bacteroidia; order Chitinophagales; family Saprospiraceae; genus M3007. The sequence continues at coordinate 92,763 of JAWKLR010000004.1, forward strand.
GCCCTGCGGGCTAGGATAGATTTGTTGATGTGCCCTTCGGGCTTGGATGATAAGTTGATGTTTTATTCGCGCTGCGCGCCTTGTTTATTCGGGACGCTGCGCTTTCCCTTGTTTATTTGTTTATGCAGAAGTGGTGTTGTAAGTGATAAGCAGTAAGTACATTTTTGACATACAAGTCAACTTATCACTTACAACTTACCACCGCATAAACAGAGCCCTGCAGAGGCGGACTAAACTAATAAACAATTTCAACAAATCATCCTAGCCCGAAGGGCGCATCATCAAATCATCACACTTTCTGCCTGAAGATTTGTAAATTTGCAACCAATGAATGCGCATTGATCCAGATGCATTTTCATTGGCTCTGTTTTAACTACACAACACTGACCATTGACCCCTGCACAAATTGTTGATCTTGCTGTTGGCGCTGTTTTGGGACTGGTCATGTTCGGAATCGGCCTTTCCCTTTAAACTGATGATTTTGCACGGATCATCCGGTTTCCCAAAGCGTTTTTCTCTGCACTTGGTGCCCAAATGATCGGACTGCCGATCATCGCATTTATTATTGGCCGAAGTTTTCTCCGCTTTTCCGGCAGAATTAAAAGTGGGATTTATCATTTTGGCTGCCAGTCCGGCAAGGACCGGGTTTCTGACGTATTGCGGAGAGGAAATGTAGCACTTTCCCTATCCATTACTTCTGTCAACAGTTTTCTTACCCTGTTTTCAATTCCCATCATTGTTAATTCAAATGGTTGTATTTATGGGCCAATCAACGGAGGTACATCTGCCGTTTTGGGATACCGTAAGCCATATTTTTTTCATAACTATTATTCCTGCTTCGCTAGGCCTGCTAACACGCAAAAACTATCCCAATTTTGGCGAAAAAATTGCCCAACCCCTCAAAAGTATGCCATGCTGGTCTTACAAGTTGGCCGTGGTGTTTGCCATCAAAATGTTTGCAGGAAAACTAGGGTGGTGCCGGCCTCACCCAACAGGATTTTATCCAGATCACTCCCATCGCACTCATCCAGAATGCATCCTGCCTGTTTTTTGGCTACTTCTTCATGAAATTCATGAAACTTCCCACCCTTCCCGACTCACCTGCCGCGATGGAATCCGGAGTTCAAACACTACACTAGCCTTCCTTATCGCTTCCAATTTGCTTCAAAATCAGGCTATGGTAAAACCTGCCTTGGTATATTCCCTCTACTCGTTCTGGACTGCCTGCCTTTTGCCTATTTCAGCAACAAGTCCGCACAAAAACAAAAGAGAAATGATACGCAACCGAAACAACCAACACCAGGATTGTTTATTCGCCCCCGGCCTTATTAACCGGTTTATTTATTAGGTAGCTGCCTGCTCCTACGAAATTTTACGTTTCTTTTGTGGCAACAATTGGATTGCTATGATGAAAATTGATATGCACACCCACATCCTCCCGAAAAACTGCCCAACTTCGCTGAGAAGTTTGGTTACGGGGATTTTATCCACTTACAACATGAACGTGCAGGCTTTGCCAACATGATGAAAGGGGATGTCTTTTTCAGGGAAATTGCCAGCAACTGCTGGGACCCCAAAACCCGCATTGATGAGTACGCGGGATTTCAAACTCAAATGCAGGTAGTGTGCACGATTCCGGTTATGTTCTCCTATTGGGCCAAACCGGAAGATTGTCTGGATTTGTCCATGTTTCTAAATGATCATCTGGCTGAAATTGCGGCAGAATATCCAGACCACTACATCCCGCTCGGAACTATCCCGATGCAGGATACTGATTTGGCAATCAAAGAGTTGCGGCGGATCAAAGACCTCGGATTTCCGGGAATCCAGATCGGCTCCAATGTCAATCAACTAAACCTTAGCGAGCCGCAGTTTTTCCCGATTTTTGAGGCCTGTGAGGCCTTGAACCTGGCGGTACTTATCCATCCATGGGAAATGATGGGAAAAGAGCAAATGGAAAAATATTGGCTCCCCTGGCTGGTAGGCATGCCCGCCGAAACCAGCCGCGCCGCCTGTTCCCTGATCTTTGGTGGAGTCCTGGAACGATTGCCCAAACTGCGTTTTTGTTTTGCACACGCAGGAGGTTCTTTTATTCCAACCATTGGCCGCATTGAGCATGGCTTTAATTGCCGGCCCGACCTGGTAGCCATTGACAACCCCATTACTCCTCGCCATTACCTGGATAAAATTTGGGTTGACTCCGCTACGCACGACCCGCAACTCCTGCGCTATGTACTGGAAGTCATTGGTCCGGATAAAGTCTGTCTGGGCACGGATTATCCCTTCCCCCTGGGCGACCTTGAAATTGGTAAGTTCATCACTGAAATGAATCTTCCGGAAAGTACCGTTGAAAAAATATTCTATAAAAATACCCTGCAGTGGCTGTATGGGAAGGAAGGGCAATAGATTGTCAATTGCCACATTGCAGTTGATGCCTTAGGATTTCTTTTCGGACTTTACCCGATAAACTTTGTTGTCCAGGCGGGTTTTGGCAAAATCGAAATAATCCGAAACGATTTCAAAACCCACATAGCGGCGGCCTTCCATTTGGCTTACGACTGCCACTTGCCCTGACCCTAAAAACGGATCGAGCACCAAGTCTCCTGGCTGGCTGCTGTAAGCCAGGATTTTGCGGATAATCTCCGCTGGCAACTTTGTGGGCGTTTTAATATCGCCGTTCCAGTATTCACGGGGAATGACCCAAACATCTTCCTTATCCTTATAGTGTGCGCTGCCACCTTCTTCGGTTTTTTCATCTTTTTCAAACCGAGCATATGGGTGAAACTTGCGTTGCTTGTCGTCCTGGCAGGCAAATAGGATGTGATAATGCGAACTCACGTATTTGCGGGTCGTAACCAGGCCAAACTGGTATTTCCAGATCAGGTGATTGATCAGGGTCAGGTCGAGTTCATCAAATGCAATGAGTAAATCCTTGAGGTAGTTCCAGCCGGAAAAGACATACAGGCTTCCACCGGGTTTGAGCACCCGTTTTACTTCGCTGAGCCAGGCCATTGTAAACTCCAGGTAATTTTCTCCCTGTACTTCATTATAGCCTTCCAGCACCCGCTCGCCTTTGCGGTTGTAATTGCCGCGCTTGGCCTGGAACTCAATTCCAAATGGCGGATCTGTGATTACTACATCCACACTGTTGTCTGGCAGGTGTTTGGCCATGCCCAGGATGCAATCCTCGTTAAATATGATGTTGCTGTACGTCGACTCTTCCATATTCAGGTTCAAAACAAGCTCCAAAAATTGGAACTGGCAAATAATACGGGGAAATATTTTCAATATCAACCAAAAATGGGCAGGTCAGCCAAAAAATTGTTCAAATTCCAGAAACATCGGTCTGAAAGGATAGGCCATTCGTCGTCAATAGCTGGTTGTTTATATCCTTTTATTGTCGGAGGTGCAACTTTTCTCTGACCTTAGTGGTCTATTAGAGCAAACAACATAAGTTATGAAAACAATACTTGCCCTTCCAATCTGCTTTTTACTTGCCCTGAACACTTTAATGGCCACACCACAAGGCCAGGAACCATTGGTTACCATCGCTGAAAACCGCATCTACCTGATGGTCGAAGAAATGCCGGTGAAAGATTTGGTAGTGGAAATCAAAAACGAAAACAATCAATTGATCCTGAAAAAAGTATTCCAAACCGATGCACAGCGCTGGTTTTTGGATATACCCAAATTGGAATCAGGATCCTACCGCGTGTTCGTCGGTGGCGTTGAGGCCGGCCGTTTCAATCGAGGTGGCAAAACCCAGGAATGCCTGGTGCCCGCCGTCAGCAAATGCACGCTTCGGTAAAATAACCGCCCGCATCGGGGCAGTATACAACAGGTACTGTCCCGGTGTCTCGGCAAGCGTCTGAAACTCCCGCCATTCGTAGTTGGCGGTAAATGTTTCTCCTGTCATTAAAACACCTCCTTCGCTCACCTTACAGGTTCGTTTTTCCTGCATTTGAGGACTGTTGGCAAAAGATTTTTTACCAATTTGCTTCAACATCAAGCGCCAGAAAAACAGGAAAACTCCACCAATCACCGGATGTCGAGCAATTTGGCAATACTGAAGCCTTCCCGAAATAGAAGGATGCCCATACCCAGAAAGGTAGCCCCAATGATCCAGATGCCAAACCGGCGTCCTCTCCCCTTGGTAGCATAATGCCAGAGGAACTCGTGAAAATCACCTTCCTCATAGTTAAACTCCAATTCGAGTTCCTTCATAATTAGCTTTGTTTTTCCGAACGGATGTAAACCTCCTGATCTTTGTATTTGGATGGGCACTTGAGCAGCATTTCACTTGCAGCAAACGTCTCACCACTCATCTGGCCGGTCAGTACAATCTGCTCCGAGCGCTCAAAGTCCTGTGGTTTCCCAGAGTTCAGGGTTACCCGACGAACCTCTCCCTTTTCATCTTCCAGATAAAATGAAAAATAATCCGGATTTTTCTCCGGGTTGTACTCAATCGGACGATCCTTTACGAGCTGACCTACCAGTTTCACTTTTTCGCCACTCTGACTGGCTGTTTTAAAATCCGCATAGGTGGTTACATCCCGGCTTGCAGAAATCAACACACCAATGGCTACAGCCAATACGATTACGGCAATAAAATGTGATTTTTTCATATAGCTTGTTTTCGCTTAATTGCTTTTAAAAATGTGGGACATGCCGTCCTCCGCAAAAATACACCAATTTACGTATAGACGCATGATCATGTTTCTCAAACAACATGTGGTGCACAAATTGGTTGCCTGATACCGGGCATTGGCTTTTGGTACTGTTTATACCATGAGACGCATGATCATGCGTCTCTACACGGTTATGGTTTTAAACCCACAAACTGTATTCTTGTTCTGCAAACATACAAGTGTTTTAAGCATCATAGATCAAAATACCCTTTTATTGCATTACATTTGCATAAAAGCGCAGCTCTTACCGAGGATGCTAATCCGCCCGCCATTCGATCAAGCGAAAACGAACGTTTAATACTTTATATGAAGTTTAGCCGAATCATTCTTTATTCTGCCTTGTTGTGGACACTCAATGTGGTTGCCGCGCATGCTCAGTCGCCTGATTCAAGCGCTTACTACATGGATTTGCTCAAAGAACTCGCCCGAAATGGCAACTTTGAGAACGCACAAATCGAAGCACTCAACTTTCGGTTTTACCTCCACCGCAACCAGGCTCCTACCCCACCGGAATCCATTCCCTTGCTAACCGGGATTTATCGGGTAAATAAAGATACGCGCAGCGCCTACCAGTTCCTGGCACAGGCTGAAAAAGATGCGCTCCACACCACCGACCTGGAACTGAAATCGGCACTGCTCGGACACCTGGTCCGGGCTTTTGAAGAACTCAAAGACCAGGATCGCGCACTTTCAAATCAAAAAGCCTGGACCGCCGCCAAGGAAAAAATGGCGACCCTGCAACTCCAAGAGGAAACCGAACGCCTCCAATCGCAGGTAGACTCCCTCAGCGATCACAGTCAACGCACCCTGGAAGCTCAGGACCAAAGTTTCTCCATCAGCCGTGACAAGGCCATTGCATTGGGCATTGCCCTGATTGTTCTGCTTGCTTTTTTGTTTGCATCCAATTACCGTGCTGCTGCCCGGTGGAAAAAACGACTGCTTCATAAGGACATTGAAATGGATATCCTGCGGGCCAACCTCCAGGCAAACAACCACCCCGCTCCTTTCATTCAGGAAGCCATGGATGCTGAAGAACTGGAAACCACCGGGTACATACCGCGATATGGCAACCTGGAGCAACAAGCCCTGCTCATTGAGCCCAATCGACAAATTGTGTTGTACCTGAAATCACTTTTGTCTGACCGCTACCAGGTAGAAACCGCATCCAGTGCCAACGAAGGCTTGCAAATAGCAAACAACCTGCTTCCCGACCTGATTGTCTGCGATTCCGTGCTCGACAACCAAACCGGGATTGATGTGGTTCGAAAAATTAAACTCAATGAAAAAACCAGCCACATCCCGGTAATTCTCCTGAGCGAACGCTTTGGAAAGGACGGCCAGCTGGACGCACTGCGGGCAGGCGCTGAAGACTGGTTCCCAAGACCGGTAGTAGATACCGAGGTAAATAATGCCCTTGGCAAACTCCTTGATGCCCAACAAAAAGAGCATGAGGACTTTCAGCGTTTTCTCAATTTGTATTACAGCAAATCGAGAACAGATTGTACCAATTCATTTGTGCGGGAAAGCGTTCAACACATTGAATCCAATCTCAGTGATCCGGACTTTACCCCCGATGAACTAGCCCGAAAAATGCGGTTAAACAACCAGGTGTATGCCAAAAAACTGATCGCGCTGACCGGAAAATCGCCTGCACGGCTTCTCAAAGAAATGCGGCTTGAAAAGGCAAAAGTACTTTTGGAAAATAAAGCCGCTCAGCCCCAAACCATTGCCGAGCTGGTAGGTTTTAGTAATACCGGCTCATTTGCAATGGCCTTCAAAGAATACTTTGGAGAAAACACCCTGTTGATGAAGGGCGATTAAACACTCGCCCCTGTTGCATTGAATAAAGAGCCTGTTTGAGGTTTGTGTAAAAACAGTGCCTTGAGCATCCTCTTTCTGAACGCTGTTCCGGCAGGCACACGCTGCGTATACCTCTTTTCGAAGAAGTTCTAAACATAAAACCCATTCCGATGCTCTCCAAATTCAAATCACTCAGCATGTTACGACACGCATTTTTTTTCCTCTCAGGAATTCTTATTTTTAGTTTCACCTTTTGTCACCCAAAACCAAGCCCCCCAAGTAATTTATCCGATATGCCCCACTCCGATTTTATCTTTGGTGATTACAGCGATGCCTGGAAAAAGGTAGACAGCCTTGAACAAAAAGGACTGTATAAAAGCGCACTCGCAGAAGTTGAGTCAATTTACCAATTGGCGAAAAAAGAAAAAAACGGCCCGCAAAGCATTAAAGCCATCATCTTCAAAGGCAAATACACCACCATGCTTGAAGAAGACGGCTTCCCGTTGGCCATTCAACAGTTTGAAGAAAACCTAAAGCAGGCAGAGCAGCCTGAAAAAGCAGTGCTTCACAGCATGCTTGGAGAGTTGTATAGCACCTACCTCGACAACCGCTACTACCAAATTCAAGACCGAACCGCCCTCGAAAACCCGGAAGATGGAGACATCCTAACCTGGACTGTAGACCAGATCAGCCGGGTTGCACGCGATCATTTCATGGCGTCCGTCCAAAATCCGGATCAACTCAAAAGCTACCGCTCTGAATATTTAAAGGACATATGCTACCCTGGACAAAACGACTCCATCGTTGGGCCACTCCGCCCAAGTTTGCTGGACTTCCTCTCCCAACGAGCAATCCTGAATCTGAGCAACGAACGCAACTACCTGACCGAACCAGCCTACAAGTTTTACCTCGACGCGCAGGAAGCATTTGCTGATGCTGAAACTTTTAGCAAATACAACTTTGAAACACGCGACTCCTCTTCGGGTAAATGGCTCAGCACCCGTTTGTTTCAGCAACTCACCACAGCACACCTATCTGAAACAGAACCGACACCACTGATCGGTATAGAAATGGGCCGACTGTTATTTGCCTGGAACAATTCCGTCCACCCGGAAAGCAATAAGTTGTATGTTGAGGCACTCCGGAAATTGGCAAATCGAGCGCCCAAACATCCCGCAACCGCGGAAGTAAATTATCAACTGGCACAGGCTTACCTTCAAAATGCCAGTCTGGAAGATGCAAACAAGGCTGAGGCCGCTATTGAAGCCGCAAAATTGTGCAAAAAAACGATCGAACAATTTCCAGATTCCTACGGTACCAAACAATGTGCCTCACTCCTTCAAAGCCTTGAAACCCCGGACCTCAACCTAATACCTGAGCAAACCTATTTGCCTCAGAAATCTATCCTGTTTAAAGTTCGGTATAAAAACCTATCCAAGGTGTTTGTCCGTGTTTACAAGGGAAGTCATGAAGTGGACCGCTGGGACCGCATGGGGTATGATGATAAATTAAAGGCTGTATTAAAACAACCTATGGTTCAATCCAAACAGTTTGAACTTCCTCAGGTGCCTGATTACCAGAACCATGAAATCGAATTGGGACTCGATGGCCTCCCGCCTGGCAATTATTTTATAACGTACGCTTCAGATGAATCCTTTGAATATGGAACCTGTTTTGTTGGATTTGCCTCCGTGGATGTTTCCGGTTTGACAGGTGTACAGTATCAGGAAGATGGACAATTCAGCATGTACACCCTCGACCGGGACACCGGAACGCCACGTGCTGGAGTAAAAGTTGATTACTACTCCAGCAAATGGACCCGAGCCCAGCGCAAACAGGTGTATAAACTGGAAGCAAGCGGACTCAGCAATGTCAACGGACTCGTAACCAATGACTTGCCCAAAAACGAAGGGTATGCCATCCGCTTGAGCCAGGGCTCAGACACCCTTTGGCTTAACGGCCGGTACAGCAACTATCGGACAACCCCGGGAAGGGAAAGTCACCGGATGCAGTTTTTTACCGACCGCAGCATTTACCGGCCCGGGCAAACCGTTTATTTCAAAGGCCTGATGCTTGGTTTTGATAAAGACCGGATTCCTGAAATAATAAAAAATGAATTGGTTCGAGTTGTCTTTTACGATGCGAATGGACAAAAAGTGGAGAGCCTTGATTTACGCACCAATGACTACGGTACCATTAATGGAGCCTTTACTGCGCCAAGCAACGGGCTCACAGGTGGTATGTGGATTCAGGTAGAAGGCATTTCCGGTCGGGCAAACTTCAATGTAGAAGAGTACAAACGACCCAAATTTGAAGTCAGCTTTAATCCGGTTGAGGGAGCCTACCGGGTTAATGACAAAGTAAAACTCAGCGGCACGGCTAAAAATTACGCCGGGAATGCAGTCGATGGTGCAACTGTACGCTATCGAGTAGTACGAAATGCTCGATTCCCATTCTGGTACGGCTGGTATATGCGCCGTCCGAACTCGCCTACTACAGAGATTCTCAATGGAGAGGGACAGACCAATGCCGAAGGTGTGTTTGAAATTGAATTTGAAGCGCTTCCAGACCGCAGTGTTGCAGAGAAAGATCTTCCGGTATTCGACTACACAGTTTACGTCGACGTAACCGATGTAACCGGAGAAACGCGAAGTGGAGAAACAGGCGTGAGCGCTGGCTACATTGCACTCCAGTTGAGTCTAAACCTGGAACAGGCTATGCACAAAGACAGCCTGTCAAAAACAGCGATCAATGCCACCAACCTTTCAGGCCAGGCTATTTCGGCCCAGGGAAGCATTACACTTACCCAACTTGTTGCACCTAAAAACAGGTTTGTCAAGCGGTACTGGGATCCTGGTGACCAGGATTATTACAGCGAAGCAGAATTCAAAAAATTGTTTCCGGATTATGCATGGAAAGGAGAAGATCAGCCAATGAATTGGGATCGAACCGATTTTTCAATTACACAAACATTCAATACTGCCGAATCGAAAACCATAAACCTGGGGAACAAGCGTTTGACTCCCGGATATTACCTCCTGCATCTTGAGAGCAAAGATGCCTTTGGTAAAACTGTGCAGTCGGATCAAATTCTGCAAGTTTGGGATGAGGCCCACCGGGCACTTGCAATGAGTGGCGTAGAAGTATTTAGCGAAAAAATGCAGTACGAACCCGGAGAAACAGCCCGTGTGTTTCTGGGAACCAGTCTTGGTAATGTGCAATTTTTTGTCGCTGTTGAAAAGGATAAAAAGTTACAAACTAATCAATGGATAAAAGCCAATCCTGTTGGCCAGATTGAGATTCCAGTCGAAGAAAATGACCGGGGTGGAATCATCGTACACGCATTTGCTTTTGCAAAAAACAGAGAACTTTTCCTTGAAAGTGTGCGTATAAATGTACCCTGGAGCAACAAAGACCTTCAAGTTGAAATGGAGTCTTTCCGCGATAAACTGGCTCCCGGGCAACAGGAAGAATGGCGCATTAAAATCAAAGGGCCCAAAAAAGAACTGGTTGCAGCAGAAATGCTCGCCGGCATGTACGATGCTTCTCTCGATCAGTTTTTACCACACTCCTGGTCTAAAGTGAGTTTCCCACCCTATTATGCACAAGTCACCTGGCGTCCGGATGGAACTTACCGTCAAGGATATACTCAATCCTACCAGCCAACCAATAAAGACTATATTTCTGTGCCAGGGCGCGTTTTCCAGCGCCTGAATTGGTTTGGATTTCCTATGTATGGCATGCGTGCCTATGCTGCTGGTATGGCTAAATCCAGAAGAGCCAAGGCAGAGAATGAACCAATGATTGAACAGGATGCAGTTATGATGGGTGCTCCGCCAATGGAAGCAGATGAGGTACTGAATGAAGTCGTATTGACAAGCAGCCCCGCCAACAAAACGACTATTCTTTTTGATACGGCAGACGCCGTGAATAACCAAAAAGAGCCGGGGGCACAAAATGCCCCGCCCTCACCAATTCGCACCAACCTGAAAGAAACTGTTTTCTTTTTTCCCGACTTGAAAACAGACGCAGATGGAAATGTCATTGTAAAATTTACCATGAACGAAGCCCTTACCCGGTGGAAATTTATGGCATTTGCACATACCCAATCGCTGCAAAACAACTTGATTACCAAGGAAGTCGTTACCCAGAAAGACCTGATGATTTTGGCCAACCCGCCTCGTTTCCTGCGTGCAGGCGACCGGATTCTATTCCCGGCTAAAATCAGCAACCTGACTGAAGAAAAAATTGCTGGCACAGCAAGCCTCTCACTCCTGGATGCAGCAACCCGCAAACCGGTTGAAGCGGAGTTTGGAATGAACACAGCATCCCGGCAAAAAACATTTGAAGTGGAAGCCGGTCGGTCAAGCGCTGTTTTATGGGAAATCATCATTCCGGAGGATTACAGCGGAGCCATTACCTGGCAAGTATTTGCTGATTCCAAAACTGCACGCGATGGAGAAGAAAGCACCCTGCCTGTGGTAACCAACCGAATGCTGGTGACTGAATCAACAGCCATCTCGGTTCGAGGCAACCAAACAAAAGAGATCGACTTTGCCATTCCACAGTCGAGTACCTCCACGCCGTACAAGTATACCCTGGAATTTAGTAGCAACCCGGCCTGGTATGCGGTGCAGGCACTCCCCTATCTTATGGAGTTCCCGCACGAGTGTTCAGAGCAGATCTTTTCACGTTTGTATGCCAATACACTGGCCAGCAGTGTTACACGAAAAATGCCTGCCATTAAGAATGTGTACGATCGCTGGAAAGGCACCGATGCACTTGAGAGTAACCTGAGCAAGAATCAGGAATTGAAGTATGCACTCCTGGAAGAAACGCCGTGGGTTTTTGAGGCCCAGGAAGAAGCGCAGCAAAAACGGCAAATTGCCCTCTTATTCGATCTGAACCGAATGGCTCAGGAACGGGATAAAGCCATCCATGAACTTCAGCAGCGCCAATCAAGCAGTGGCGGCTGGCCCTGGTTCCCGGGAGGTCGCGACAGTTGGACCATCACACAGCATATTCTGAGCGGCTTCGGACATTTGGAAAAACTCGGAGCACTCACCCAACAGGATGCACCACAAACGGAAGACATGCTGCGACGCGCACTTCAATTCTGTGAAGAAGAAGCAGAACAGCAATATGAAGACCTGAAGAAAGAGGCAAAAAAAGGAAGAATCAAATTGGAGGATGATCACCTGAATGCCACCACCATCCAGTTTTTGTATGCCCGTTCTTTTTACAAAACAGATAAGTCGGACGAGTTTGTTACTTACTATCTGGGACAAGCAGAAAAATACTGGCTCGGCAAAGGCCTCTACCAGGAAGGGATGCTTGCTCTGATCCTTCACCGCTATGGAAATACTTCTGCTGCACAGGACATCGTAAACAGCCTCCGTGAACGCGCGCAAGACAAAGAAGAGTTGGGCATGTACTGGAGTTTCAATTGGGGATTCTACTGGTACCAACTTCCTATTGAAACCCAGGCTCTGATGGTAGAAGTTTTTGATGAGGTGGCCAATGACAAAGAAGCCGTTGACAAACTCAGAATTTGGCTTTTGAAAAATAAACAGACCAACCGCTGGGAAAGCACCAAAGCCACCGCAGAAGCCGTTTATGCGCTTCTGTTACATGGCGATAACTGGCTCAACAACACCAAGCCCGTGCAGGTAAGCCTGGGCAACAAAGTGGTAAAAAGCCAGCCGAAATTGAACCCGGCACCGGTTATTTTAAACAAAGTTGGCAACAGGATAAAATTTCAAAATCCTGGACCAAAATCAAGGTAGACAACCCGAACAGCAATATCGTTTGGGGAGCAGCATATTACCAGTATTTTGAAGATTTGGATCAAATAAAATCCTTCAAGGATACACCGCTGAAAGTCCTTAAATCACTGTACAAAGTAACGAAAATCAGACACCGGACCTAAACTGACTGCCATCACAGACCAATCCGGAATTCAGGTGGGAGATAAAATCCGGGTTCGGATAGAACTGCGTGTCGACCGGCCGATGGAGTTTGTTCATCTAAAAGACATGCGCGCCTCCGGCTTCGAACCCGTCAATGTACTCAGCCAGTACAAATGGCAGGACGGCCTGGGTTACTATGAAAGTACCCGCGACCTGGCTACCCACTTTTTCATAGACTACCTCCCTCGCGGCACCTATGTGTTTGAATACGACCTGTTTGCCGCCCACCAGGGCAATATGTCAAACGGAATCACCAGTCTGCAGTGCATGTACGCGCCGGAGTTCAGCAGCCACTCTGAAGGAATTAGGGTAAAAATCAGTGAAAAATAATGCCCTGATTTTCTACTGAATTCCCTGCCAGGCATGGCAGGGCTACACCACTAAAACCCATACCCTACAGATGCTTTCAGGGCAAATGGAGTGCCTGGGGTAAAATGAATTTCTTCCCCCGGATCCTGCTCAAAGTCTAGGCGGGATTCGGCGGCAAATTGGGATTCATTCCAGGCCTGATTGAAGATGTTTTGGATTGAAACACCCAATTGAAGAGAACCGATGGTGTAGTGGAATGATGCATCGGTAATCCAGTATCCCAGGGCAACGATGGAGTTGTCTTCATTGGCGGGACGGTTTTTCATATATCGGGATTGCATTCCGACAGAAAAGCCTTTGGGGTGCCGGTAATTGATGCCACCTGTTGCTGTGAAATCCGGAGCAAGCGGAATACGATCTGCTTGCTGGACGGCATCCTCCGGTTCTGCGCTGCGTGCATAGGTATAATTGGCATCAACATGAGCGAAAAGTCCGGGAGCAATCTGAGTGCGGGCACCCAAATCCGCACCCATTCTGCGGGTACGGCCACTAGGCTCCACGATGCCTGCATCGCCAACATAAACAAACTCTTGTTCCAGGTACAAATACCAAAGGGCCGCTTGAAGCACAAGCTTTGGGTGCGGTTTGATCATGGTGCCGAAATCGGCGGAGTAAGCAGCCGGGAGCACATCCAATCCATTTTGAGCCACCACAACGCGGGCATCGTTTGAGTGAAACCCCTTTCCGGTTTTTAAATACAACTGAAAAGCAGACACTGGTGAATACACGATATTGAATTTAGGGCTGAGTATTGCCTTTTGGACAGATCGTAAATCATATTGGCTTTGCATCCGATCCCAATAAACAAACTTGAACTGATCCATCCGAAGCCCTGGATTAATCAGGAAATCACCCACACGAAACTCCGCATTCAAGAAACCATAGGCATTGCTTTGATCGGTATTTCCATAAGCCAATCGTTCAATCAGTTCGGTTCGGTTGGCAGTATGTGATAATTCCACATCCTTGAGTGCATCGGTGCGCAGACCAAGTCCGGCCTGTACAGATAAATCGAAGGTTTCAAATGAATAATCCCTGTACAATATAGATTCCAGTCCGGCCAGACTCCGCTTTTCGTACTGCTTAATCTGATCTCCCCGTTCCGGATCTTCGAGGAAGAACGTAAAGTTGGAAAACAATTCGAACTGGTAGGTATTGTAGAATATCCGACTTTTTACATACGTGTTCGCATTCAAAAACCGGGTATAAGCCACCTGTAAATTGGTACGATCGGTTTGCCCTCCTTCGGTATCATCTATTGCACCAAAACGACTGATTAGTCCCTGATCGACTGCCCGCTGTGGAATTTGCCCGGATGCATCCCAACGGCTGTTGAAATGAGAAATCTGAAGGCTCAACTTATCCGCTTCACGCAGACGCAGGGTGTATTTTCCCATTACATTGATCCGCGAAAAATTTTGCGGACTTTCAAATGGGCCATCGCTGTTGAGGGATTCAAAAGCGACATAGGCATCCTGGCTTTCATCGGAACCCAACAAGTCCAGCATCCCCAGGATTCGGCGGGTATTAAACTGACCGTACTCCAACTGCACCAGGCTGTTGTCCAGGGATTCCCTGGTCTGAAAATCTACATAACCGGCGGTATTGAAATCTCCACGTTGAGCATAGTAGGAGCCTTTCCCAAAATCTATGGCTTCGATGGTCTCCGGAATGAGAAAATGTAAATCGGCATAACCTTGACCGTGCGCGTGTGAAACCATATTCACCGGCATCCCGTCAACCGAAATGGCTATATCTGTTCCATGGTCAATATCAAAGCCCCGCAGGAAAATCTGTTCGGCCTTTCCGCCACCTGCATGCTGCCCGATAAATAATCCGGGGACTTTTCGCAGCACTTCCTGAGAAGAATTGACCGGATTGGTTTCGAGATCGATGGCTGTTACCAGATTCACAGCACGCAGATCATTTGAAATCACAACTTGCTCTAAATCGAGGGTTTTCTCAACCAAAACCAACTTTACTGAGGTGGAAAGTGCATTGGAATCAACAACAATTTGGGTGGTTTGATAACCCAGATAAATAAACTCAAGCGTATCCCCCAAACGGGCTTGTTGCATGGTAAATCGCCCCATATCGTTGCTGTGAGTATGGGTGTTGGTCGATTTATTATCAATATAAACCGCTGCCAGGCCCTGCCCCTGGGCATCCACAACGGAACCAGAAAGTCCCTGCGCATAGCTTATTCCGGGGATAAAACAGCATACAAAAACGAGTTGAATCAGGTGTTTCATTGATTTGTCTTTTAAAAAATTAAGGACGAGATCATTATAAATAATCCCAAATCCGGATCCACTAAGACATACGGGGAAAACTGATTACCGGATTTTCAAGAACTCTTTTTTTTCAAGATGGATGCTTTCCATTTGCTATTGAATAGCCAAAACGAAATTTCATTTTTAATAAAACTAATTCTCGCTGTATCTTTAAGCAGCTCCAAACAAACTCAAGACCGGACCGGGCAGTTTCCATTTTATCCTAATAAATACAAAGTACACGGATAAAAGTTGCATGCCGGACAATGAATCCATACAACACATTCCTTTTAACTATTGAATTATTCCTATGCGATTTACCAACTACCTCGCCTTTCTGTTTTTGCTGGTTGCCACCGGCTTAAATGGCCAAATTTCATTTACCAATCATGCCAGCCTTCTTAATCCGGAAGATCATTATTCGGGAGTTGCAATTGCAGTGCTCGATATGAATGGTGACGGCCGCGATGACATTGCCCGAATGGACGATGGAACCATTCTATCCATTGCAATCCAGGAGGCACCAAACAGCCCATTTAGTTTTATCATGGTACAGGACCTTGCCTCCAACAGCCAATGGGGAATGTGCGCTGCAGATATCGACAACAATCACTATGCAGATGTACTTGCCGGCGGGCGCTATGACAATGTAAAAATCGCTATGGCCAATTCGGATGGAACAGCATACTCTGTATTGCAAATCTCGGATCCATCCACTTTTGTTCAGGGCGTAAACTTTGTCGACATCAACAACGACGGCTGGTTGGATGCCTTTGTTTGTCACGACGACGGCCCATCCCGCGTGTACGGAAACGATGGCACCGGTAACCTGGTGTACCAGCCAGGCTGGATGGATTTTACCACATATCCAAACTCAGACATGTCGGGAAACTACGGTACCATCTGGTGTGACTTTGACAACGATGGTGACACCGACCTATACATTGCCAAATGCCGCCAGGGCGTAAACAGCCCATCTGATGGTCGCCGCATCAATATGTTGTTTGTAAACAACAACGACGGAACATACAGCCAGGACACTGCAAATGTTTCCGGTCTTCGGATTGGAGCGCAGAGCTGGACTGCTGATTTTGGCGACATTGATAACGATGGAGACTTCGATTGCTTTATCACCAACCACGATGTAAACAGCATGCTGCTTGAAAATGATGGCAGCGGCCACTTTACCGATATTTCAACGGCATCTGGCGTAGCAGCAGGTGTAGGCGGCACCCCGATTCAGGGTGTGATGCGCGATTTTGACAACGATGGCTACCTCGACATCATCGTTGCCGGATCACAGCAATTCTTGCTACGCAACAACGGCGACAAAACCTTTTCGCCAGTTGACGGAGCATTTGACAATGAAGACATGGAGTCTTTTGCCATTGGTGATTTGAACTCCGACGGCTTCCTGGATATCTACGGAGGTTATGCCAATATCTATACTACCCCAAGCAATACTCCGGATGCATTGTGGCTGAACGACGGAAACGACAACCACTATTTTGGAATGAACCTGCGCGGTGTAATGAGTAATTACAGCGCTGTAGGAGCTAAGGTGGAGTTGTACAGTGCATTGGGACACCAGGTACGCGAAGTACGGTCTGGTGAAAGTTATGGCATCATGAACTCACTCCAGATTCACTTTGGTATGGGAGCAGTTGAAACCATCGACTCAGTGGTAGTTGAATGGCCTTCAGGCCACATTGACCGCTTGTATAATCCATTGGTTGATCAATATGTTTCCCTGGAAGAAGGCGGATGCCTGGTACCACAAGTTAGCATCGAAGCGTTGACGCCCAGTACGATTTGTTCGGGAGAAACAGTTACCATCGGAGCTCCTGCCGGATTTACCTCATACATGTGGGATAATGGCGCAACTACCCAGGAAATCATGGTTTCAGAAGAAGGAAATTACACCGTTACCGTCACAAACGACATGGGCTGTACAGCCATCTCAAATGCAGTAGCAGTTGTTGTTGATCCGGTTGAAATCCCAACCATTCAGGTGGATGGCGACACGCTGTTCTGCTCAGGCGGATCGGTAACGCTTACCTCCTCTCCTGCCAATGCCTATGTTTGGAGCAATGGTGAAACCACCCAAAGCATTGTGGTTTCTGAGGCTGGAGCATACAGTGTATCTGCTGAAGGTCTGTGCGAATTCTTTAGTTCAACCGATGTTAACGTCACTGTAAACATGGCAGCCGATCCTGCTCCGCAGCCCGATACCGTTCTGGTTGACATGGCAGCAACCCTGACTGCAACCGGCGACTCCCTGTTGTGGTATGACCAGGCAAGCGGAGGAAATCCGATTGGCTCGGGAACATCTTTCACAACTCCATTGCTAACAGAAAGTACAACCTACTGGGTTCAACATATCCAAAGTTTTGATCAGCCTAATGTGCATGTTGGACCAACACAACACCAGGGCAGCAATTACAGCGGCAGCCAGTTTAATGCAGGTGTTGTGTTTGACTGCCAACAAGCAGTTCAATTGAAATCCGTCAAAGTAATTACTGAATTTGAAGGTGAGCGCCGCATTGTACTCCAGGATGAGAATGGAAACGAGTTACAAGCCGCAACGGTTAGCATCCCAAGTGGCGAAACAGTTGTTGATTTGAACTTCGATATTCCGGTTGGAACCAACTTGTATTTGACTACTGATCAGGCTACCAATCAAACTTCCTTTGGCACAAATAGCCCACAATTGCGCCGTAGCGATCAGGGTGTTTCCTATCCATACACCATAGCCGATGTAATCAGCCTCACTGGTTCCAGCCTCGGTGGCGCTACCCGCTTCTACTATTTCTACGATTGGGAGATTGACTTTTACGGCATTGAGTGTGCCGGCGACCTTGTGCCAGTTACCGCCGTAGTGGACCTGTCAAGTGCAGCACATGAAGTATTGAAAGGTGCATCTGTTGAAGTATCTCCAAACCCGACAACTGCCTGGGTAAAAGCCGACCTGAAAGGACTGCCAACCGGAAATATTCGTTTTGCAGTTTACAATGCGCAGGGTATGCTTGTTCAGGAAAACAACTGGAACAACAAATGGCAAAACAACAGCCAGCAAATTGACCTCAGCAACTGCGCAAAAGGCGTATACCAATTGGTTTGGAGCCATGAAAAAGGCATCCTTTGCCAGACTGTAATTGTCCAATAAGCGATTTGATTGATTGAGTTACAATAAATCAACACACGGAAATTGAGAAAATCCCCTGCCGGACGAAATGTGGCAGGGGATTTCTTTTTCCATTTAAAACTGCAATTTGTTACGAAAAAAGCCTTTTCCATCAATCAAAAGCAAACTTTGCAGTCCTGATTTTAAAGTTTAAAATCTTGTTTGTTTTTTGTGCTTTAAAATCAGACAATTCAAGTTTCATGGGCACACCTACTCCTAAAACGTTGCGCATTCTGTTTGCTCTTTCCATTTTGGTGGAACTGGTCATGCTGAGTTTTTACAAGGGACTGCCTAACATCTACATCAGCGTTTGGATTTGGTTTATTGCTGGACTTACGACCTGCGTAACAGCCTACCTGCTCATCGGAAAATCATCCAATCCAAAACAGATTAGCCCTGTATTACAGGATCGCTTGATTGTCTGGATTGTTTTCACCTTGAGTGCACTGTTTATCGGCTCAAAACTTCAGGTCATTTTTTCTCAAATTGAGATCAGTCCCAGCAACTCCGATGTCATCCCGGCAATTCAATTCTATGTTCGAAGAATGCTGGCCGGGGAAATGATCTATGCACCAATGCCTATGGGCGGTTGGGACGTCATCCCCAATTACCTGCCACTTTCCTGGCTCTCGTTTACCTTTTCTGAAGTTGCAAAAATTGATTACCGGTGGACGGCCTTTTTGGTGTTTATAACTGCAAATTTTATCTGGACACTTCGCGTGTTGCGACAGGATACGAGTTTGCTTGAAAAGGTTATTAAATCCTGTTTGCCATTCCTGTTTTTGGTTCCGTTTGCTTTAAAAGTTCCAGACGTTTTCGGGAATGTAGTGGAGTTGAATATTGTCGGACATTATTTATTGCTCTCCCTCGCATTGTTCAGTCGCAATCGGTACGTACTTGCAGGGGGGATTTTACTCTGCCTTTTATCCCGTTTTTCATTCACCTTTTGGTTGCCCGCATTTTTCATTATCTATTGGGCTGAATATGGATTCAAGGCAATACTTCAAGTGGGCCTTGCAGTTCTGGCCGGTTTTATTTTAATATACATAATTCCATTTGTTCTCAACGACCAGTCCAACTTTCTAAATGGAATGAAGTATTACCAATACGCTACCCTGGCGGAATGGGAAGTTAAAGGCTGGCAACAACCCGGCGACAAACCCTTCCATCTTGGACGCGGACATGGGTTTGCGGTTTATTTCTACGACTATATTTCGGGAAGTCTCGAAGACAAACTCAACGCACTAAAACGCGCGCAGGTAATCGCGAGTCTCATCGCAGCAGCAGGGTTTATTGGGTTTTATTTTATGCAAAGAAAAAAAGGACTCAACTTTAGCAATTACGCTCTGATTGGCCTCAAATTTTACATGCTTATCTTTTATGCTTTTATCCAGGTTCCTTATACCTACCTCCATTTGGTCCCCTTCTTTATAAGCATGGCGCTGATCTATCAGGTTGCATTTAGCAGATCGGTCACCTCAACATAAAATAAGCCCTGGGTACATAATGTAGCCAGGGCCTATTTGTTTTAGGGCATTTTGGGAATTAGTGTGGTATCCGCTTACGCAGTATGCCGTACACGAATGTTCCAAACATAGCAGACATGAGGAAGACTATCAGAACGGTATATCCACTACCCAATAAAATAAACATTGGTGCCGGACAAATACCGGCCAGTGCCCAACCCAGGCCAAAAATGAACCCACCAATGATGTAACGTGGATAGGTTTTATTTTTCGGGTTGATATGAATTTCCTCACCTTCCAGTGAGTGCATATGCTTGCGTTTGATAAATTGAACGATGAGCATACCAGCAATCACAGCAGATCCAATGATGCCGAACATGTGGAAGGACTGGAAATGAAACATTTCAAAAATCCGGAAAAAGGAGACAGCCTCCGATTTGAACAGGGTGAATCCCAGTAAAATTCCAACCAGGATATATCGTGACATTCTCATACGAATCGATTGTTTGTTTTAGAAAATCAGGTGTGAGGTTTTATCCAAAAATCAGTGGAAAAATAAACCAGGTCATGGTCAGACCACCCAGGAAAAAACCAATTACTGCAACGAGTGAAGGAAGTTCCAGGGCACTCAGACCACTGATAGCGTGGCCCGAAGTACACCCACCGGCATACCGGGAACCAAAGCCCACCAGGAAACCACCCACTACAATAAACAACAACCCGCGCCAGGTAAACAGTGCATTCCAATCGTACCATTCAGGCACCAAAGGAACGCTGCCATCTTCAAACCGGAGTCCCAATTCATTGAGAGAAGCCACAGTTGCAGCGGAAACGTGAGCCACCTGTCCGTCTGGAGAAACAAAATAATGACTGGCAAGGTAGCCTCCAAAAACTGCACCCAATGCGACCAGCAGATTCCATTCCTGGTCACGCCAGTTTATTTTGAAAAATTCATTCATCTGGTCAGCACCATCGGCTGCGCACATGATTCGGAAGTTGTCCGACATGCCAAAGTTCTTACCAAACCAAAGCAACAAAAACATGATGAATGCGATCATCAAACCCGCAAACCACCAAGGCCAGGGCTGACTGATCAAATCTTTTAAATCCAATAAAAATTGAGGTACCATAATCTGTGGTTTTAATCTTGTTTCGAGACAAAAGTAGACTGCAATTAAAAAGCAAACCATACGGTCAGGTCATCGTTTTAGCTGATTGTAATCGGCATAAAGTCCTGTATTTTCATTGAAAAAACAGACCACGAATCACTTATTGCTCAAATATACCAATTGCCTTCGGAGTGAAAAACAAGCAGGTACATAAAAAAAGCCCCGCTGAATCCATTACTTATGGGTTTCAGTCGGGGCATCTGTGCTCAACTAGCAATTACTCAATTCTTATGAAGTGGAATTCAAATCATTTTCTTCTGCTTTCCGCTCGTGGTGTTTGTCAATCGCAAAGTCAAATTGCTTGACCGGATTTGGGGTTGATGTGGGTTGTTTGCCCAGCGTACTCACTTGTATTCCGCGTGTTTCTGCATTTTGATAAAAGTCTTCAATAATCTCTTTTACATCCGGATGCATGCTCCGCGTTTTGGTGGCATCTATAATCACTTCGGTTTCATCCGGAAGTTGATTCAGTGTACGCTGAATAGCGGCCTTGTTCAGGAAGCTGACGTTTTCAGCCAACTGAATGTGGATAGGCTCACCGCTTTGGTGAAACTCGGTGTTGAAGTTGTACGGCAAGCGGTAGTTGTTCCACAAAATCTGGAAGATACCCACTGCCATTCCCAAACCAATACCAATCAGCAAATCGGTAAAAACAATCCCAATAATGGTAACAACAAATGGGATAAACTGGTCTTTCCCTTTTAAATACATCTCCTTAAACAGGGAAGGCTTGGCCAGTTTGAAACCAACTACAAACAAGATTGCTGCCAAACAGGAAAGCGGGATCATGTTGATCAGATTGGGAATGCTCATGGCGCAAATCAACAGAAACATACCGTGCAAGAATGCGGATGCTTTGGTTTTTCCGCCCGATTGAATGTTGGCAGAACTGCGAACGATTACCTGGGTGATGGGCAAGCCACCGATCATTCCGGAAACGATGTTTCCGATGCCTTGTGCGGTCAACTCCCGATTGGTTGGCGTCACGCGTTTTTGCGGATCGAGTTTATCCGTCGCTTCCACACAAAGAAGAGTTTCCAGACTTGCTACAACTGCCATAGTTGCAGCAACCACATAAATCTGCGGGTTGTTCCACTGACTAAAATCCGGGAAGGTAAACTGACTCCAGAAACCCATAAAAGTATCTGCGGCAGGAATATTTACCATGTGTTCCCCACCCAAGGCGAAGGCTTCCATGCCTGCAAATACTTGATTCAGCAAAACGCCCACAATCACTGCTGCCAGTGGACCTGGGAAGATGCTGGTGAAACGCATTTTTTTCATAAACGGCCGCTCCCATAGGATCAAAAGCGCCAGTGAAACCACTGTGATAACAACTGCTCCGGGAGTGATGGCGTCCAACATATAGGATAATTCCGAAAGCGTATTATGGCCGTCTGGTTGAATGAAATCCATATCGCCTTCCGGGTCTTTATCGTACCCAAACGCGTGTGGAATCTGTTTTAAAATAATGATGATACCGATGCCGGATAGCATGCCCTTAATCACTGCCGATGGGAAGTAGTAAGCAATTACACCGGCCTTTAGGAACCCGAGAATTAACTGGAAAACCCCGGCAATTACTACTGCATAAAGGAAAATTTCAAATGTACCCAGATCCTGGATGGCATTTAAAACAATTACAGCCAGACCAGCAGCCGGGCCACTTACTCCCAAAGGAGATCCACTAAGCAGTGCAACAACCCCCCCCCCTACGATACCAGCAATAACACCGGAAAACAAAGGTGCACCCGAAGCAAGTGCAATCCCAAGACAAAGCGGCATGGCTACAAGAAAAACCACGATACTCGCCGGCAAATCGCTTTTCAGGTTAGAAAAGAATCCTTTTTTATTATTCGTTTGCATAGTTATTTTTTAAAAATCTTTGCATTTCGGGTGTACAGATCCCATGGATGCTGTACCCATTTGTTTAAATGAAACCTAAACTAGGTTTCAAAGCACGCATTGGCTGCAAAGGGCCAAATGCCCAAACTGAGTTTGAAAAATTGAGAAAAAAATACAGGCTTTCTACACATTGGGCGTTTCCTTAAACCCTTGTGTTTAGCACCAAGTAATACGTGGAACCTGTATTCAAGCCAGAGATTCCGGAGGCGGTGTGAGAATTTCACGTGGAGCATCGCTCCGGTTTTGGTTGAGATGGTTAAAACGCTGAGGCGTTTGATCCCCGGACTGGGCATCCAGTAGATTTACGTGGGAAAGGCTGTTACAGGATTCATCAACTTCATCCCGTTCATCGGTATCCGGATCTGCATCTGACTCCCATGCATCTCCGGCCATCAATTCCAATACATCTCCATCCGCTTGCTCCCAGACTGTGGGGCAAACTGTCAGCCCCATCTGCATCAGCAGGAGGCAAAACAAGGTCGACTTAAGGATACCAGAGATCGACCAATCAAAATGGATGTTTGAAATCAAGGGAAGCATTCTTTACTGAATCATTTTGAATACCAGATCAGAGTAAAATGTGCAAATTGAATCCTCGCCTTTTACCACATCCGTAAGTTGAGGCAGGTGCTCTGAGAAAAAGCGCTGGTGGTGTGCTCCCTCAATCACGGTGGTAATTAACATATGGGGGTATTTGTATTTCGGGTTTATTTCCAATATCAGTTCGCTTACGCGAGAGACCATATCTTTATATCGGCCGAATGCTCCATCGCTGTTTTCTGCATCGACATCGCGCGTCAGGTAGGCTTTGGCAGATTCGGAAACCAGAATTCGGTGCAGTTTCACCTCATTGATATGAGAAAAACTGTTGTCTTCTTCTATTTTTTGGGTCAGCAATACAATTGCTCTCCGCAACCGCTCCTCCGGGGATGAAATATTAGATAAACCAAAAACCAGCCGGTATTCCATCCACCCCCAATACCAGGACGTCAGGTACAGCAATAATTTATGCTTGCTTTCAAAATATCGGTAAATAGACGCTTCCGGAGAACCAATCTGCTTGCTCAGTTTTCCAAATGTAAACGTATCAAAACCCAAAGCATCAATCATGTCAATGCTATGCGTAATGATCTTTTTACCAAGTTCACTGGACTCCGGGTCCTTCAGGTATATCTTATCACAAACCTGAATCGATATTTTTAATATAAAATCCTGCATTTTGAATGAATACCTCGCAAATATAATAGTAAAACTATTGATCTTGCAAGTACCCTACACAGAAAAATTTATTTCTGAATAAATTAAGGACATATCACAATAACAAAATTCAAATCGGAACTCGGAAATTTTTGGAACCAAAAAAGACCACCAAAGCCCATAGAAATGGAGCCTTGGTGGTCGTATGGAATTCAGTATAAAAACGCATCACATCCGGCTAATAATAAGCGGGATACGAGCGCAAAAAACAAGTATTAAGCCAGGTCGAAACGATCCAGATTCATCACTTTGTTCCAGGCTGCAACGAAGTCTTTCACAAACTTTTCTTTTGCATCCGAAGCACCGTATACTTCGGCCAGTGCGCGAAGTTCGGAATTGGAGCCAAAGATCAAATCTGCACGGGTACCTGTCCATTTAGCAGCACCGGTAGCGCGATCGGAGCCTTGAAAGACTTCTCCGTGCTCGTCGGTTGCTTTCCAGCTAGTGCGCAGGTCCAGGAGATTCACAAAGAAATCATTGGTCAATTTGCCCGGATTGTTGGTGAATACACCGTGCTTTGATCCGTCAAAGTTGGTATTCAGTACACGCATACCGCCAACCAATACGGTCATTTCCGGTGCAGTCAGTGTCATCAACTGGGCTTTGTCCAACAGCATTTCTTCGGTGATACCGCTTACGTTTGCATTGCGGTAGTTGCGGAAACCATCTGCTTTTGGCTCCAGCACTGCGAATGAATCGGCATCGGTCTGCTCCGCAGTTGCATCAGTACGACCAGGAGTGAATGGCACAGAAATGGCGTGTCCGGCATCTGCCGCTGCTTTTTCTACTGCCGCGCAGCCTCCGAGCACAATCAGGTCGGCCAGAGAAACTTCTTTGGTAGATTGGCTGGAATTGAATGCCTGCTGAATGCCTGCCAGTTTATCGAGGACTTTGCTGAGTTGAGCCGGGTTGTTTACTGCCCAGTTGTTTTGAGGAGCCAGACGAATGCGGGCGCCATTGGCACCACCGCGGCGGTCAGAACCCCGATAGGTTGAAGCAGAAGCCCAGGCGGTAGAAACGAGTTCGCTGATGCTCAGACCAGAATCGAGCAATTGCTTTTTCAAAGATGCTACATCGGCTGCATCAATCAATTCATGGCTAACTGCCGGAACCGGATCTTGCCAGATCAAATCTTCAGCAGGTACTTCCTTACCGAGGTAGCAAGCTTTTGGTCCCATATCGCGGTGGGTCAATTTGAACCAGGCTCGTGCAAATGCATCTGCAAACTCATCCGGGTTTTCCATAAACCGGCGTGAAATCTTTGCGTATGCAGGGTCCATGCGTAACGCCAAATCCGCAGTTGTCATCATCGGTGCGTGGCGCTTGGCTGGATCGTGAGCATCTGGTACCAAGGTATCGGCACCTTCACCTACTGCCTGCCATTGGTGTGCACCTGCCGGGCTTTTCACCAAATTCCACTCGTAGTTAAAGAGTGTTTCAAAATAGCTGTTATCCCATGTTGTTGGTGTTGGCGTCCAGGCTCCTTCGATACCGCTCGTGATGGTATCACCGCCTTTACCGGTACCAAAACTGTTTTTCCAGCCCATACCTTGTTCTTCAATGCTTGCTCCTTCCGGCTCGCGACCAACCAGAGCAGCATCTCCGGCACCGTGGCATTTTCCGAAGGTGTGTCCACCTGCGACCAGTGCAACGGTTTCCTCATCGTTCATCGCCATACGAGCGAAAGTTTCGCGGATGTCTTTTGCAGAGCCAAGTACATTTGGTTCGCCGTTAGGGCCTTCCGGATTTACATAGATCAATCCCATTTGCACAGCTGCAAGCGGATTGTCCAGTTCACGCTCTCCGGTGTAGCGCTTATCACCCAGCCATTCGGTTTCAACACCCCAGTTGATGTCTTCTTCCGGCTGGTAAATGTCTTCACGGCCTCCGCCAAAACCAAAGGTTTTGAAACCCATAGATTCCAGAGCGCAGTTGCCTGTGAGAATCATCAAGTCGGCCCAGGAAAGCGAGCGTCCGTATTTTTGTTTTACAGGCCAAAGCAACATCCGCGCTTTGTCGAGGTTGCCGTTGTCCGGCCAGCTGTTCACCGGAGCAAAACGCTGGTTGCCGGTGCTGGCGCCACCGCGTCCGTCGGAAATACGATAGGTACCGGCGCTATGCCATGCCATGCGGATAAACAAAGGACCGTAGTGGCCGTAATCGGCTGGCCACCAATCCTGTGAGTCCACCATCAAATCGTAAATATCCTTTTTAACTGCATCCAGGTCCAGTTTCTTGAAGGCTTCTGCATAGTTAAAATCATCATCCATTGGAGTGGACAATTCAGAATGCTGACGCAGAATGTTCAAATTCAGACGATTGGGCCACCAATCTTTGTTGGACGTACCGCCGCCTGCTTTTTTCATTGATTCCCCGTGGTGAAAAGGACATTTACCTTCGTTTGTGTTATCCATCAGATCTATTTTACTTGTTATATAATTAGAGTTTGGTTAAGTTCAGTGCATGTTTTAGGTGAAAATCGCATAAAAAGCATCCATCTAAAACAGAGACTAAATTTAGTGATTTTTTGCTTGCGGTCACAAAGATCTTACATAAATTTGCATAATTCAAATCAATAATTTTTATACCAATATAACTGCACATTATATGACGCTGCAGCAACTGGAATATGTCATTGCACTCGACAACCACCGGCATTTTGTGACTGCTGCGGAGAAGTGTTTTGTATCCCAACCCAACCTCACAACGCAGGTAAAAAAACTGGAAGATGAAATCGGCATCCGGATTTTTGACCGGGATAAAAAGCCCCTGAAACCCACTGCCCTGGGAGAGCAATTTATCCGGAAAGCCCGCCAGATTATGCGGGAGGTGGAGCAGTTAAAAGAAAGCATCAGCAGCGAAAAGGAATCCATCACAGGTGAATTTACCCTGGGCATCATCCCTACCCTCGCACCCTACCTCCTGCCCAAGTTCCTTCCTGATTTTGTGAAGGCCTACCCCGAAACTCAGTTGACCATCCGCGAGCTCACCACCAACCAGATCATCGACCAATTGAACAACGGCATCCTGGATATGGGCGTACTGGCAACTCCGCTGGAGGTTAGTTCCCTTCGGGAAATCCCCTTGTTTTACGAACCCTTTGTGTTGTTTGCCCCCAAGGATCATCCGTATCGAAAAATTAAGCAGTTTACCTCTGATCAACTCGACACGCAGCGGCTCTTGCTCCTAACCGATGGTCACTGCTTCCGCGAACAGGCATTGCAAATATGCCAGGGCATGAAAATAAAAAACAAAATGGGCTTCAACTTTCAAAGCGGCTCTATCGAAGCATTGAAAGGGTTGGTGAAACAAGGAGTGGGTTACACCCTCATCCCGGAATTATCCATCTCGGCTCCGGCCGATGAAGAGCACATCAAACGCTTTGCTGCACCGGAGCCTGTACGAGAGGTGAGTCTGGTAGTTCACCATTCCTTTGCAAAAGAAGCCCTGATCGAAAACCTCCGAAATGAAATTCAAAAAGGCATCCCCGAGCACCTGAAAAAGGGCAAAAAGTTTCGCCGGGTACAATGGCGGTAGCCAATACGCTTCAACAAAAACAATCTACACATCACAAATACAGTTACCATGAAACGAATACATCATCTGATTTTTTTAATTGCACTTTCCAGTTCCATATGGCAATGTACACAATCCAAAGAAGACGTCGTTTACTCGCCCGACGGGAAACTTGCCATTCATTTCGACCTGAGTGAATCCGGCGAACCAACATACTCCGTTTCCTACGACAATGAGCCGGTTATACAGCCCTCGAAAATGGGATTTGAACTCCGGGACCAAAATGCCCTCGCATCTGGCTTCGAGGTAGTAAAAATCGATACGGAAACGGTTTCTGAAACCTGGGAAATGCCCTGGGGCGAGCAACGCCTGGTAGAAAACAACTACAACTCATTGAAATTGACCCTGGCAGAAAAAGAAGCCCCGAATCGCTCCCTGGTTGTGCACTTCAAAGCATACAACGACGGCCTTGGCTTTCGCTATGAATTTTTAAAACAAGATGGAACCGACTCGTTGTTTATCACCGAAGAACGAACAGAATTTAACCTGGGAGCAGACCATACCGTGTATTGGCAGCCCGGCGACTGGGATATTTACGAACACCTCTACAACAAATCCAAACTCAGCGAAATTGATGCAACCACCAAGCGGGATCACCCGAATTTGGCACAGACCTACATCCCGGAAAATGCGGTAAATACTCCAGTGACCATGAAAACCGACAAGGGCCTGTATCTGAGTTTTCACGAAGCAAACCTGACCGACTATGCCGGAATGACCCTGAAAGTTGACACCAAAAACCATTCGCTGGTGAGCAACCTAGTTGGCTCGGAGCGGACCAACTACAAGGTAAAACGCGCCCTTCCATTCAACACCCCCTGGCGCACCATCCAAATCAGCAAAACAGCCGGTGGGTTGATCGACTCCAAACTGATTGTCAACCTGAACGAGCCCAATAAACTGGGCGATATTTCCTGGTTTCAGCCCATGAAGTACGTGGGAATCTGGTGGGAAATGCACCTCGGCCTCTCTACCTGGGACTGGGAGGGTTCCCAAAGCATGAACACCTTTGCCGAAGGAGGAAAAGCAGGGGCTGCACCTCACGGAGCCAATACCGAAAATGCCAAGCGCTACATAGATTTTGCGGCAGCAAACGGGATAAAGGGCCTCCTGGTGGAAGGCTGGTACACCGGCTGGGATCACTGGATCGGTTTTGACGACCGCGAAGGCGTTTTTGATTTTGTAACTGAGTACCCGGATTACGACATAGAAGAAGTGGTGCGCTATGGAAAAGAAAAAGGTGTTGAACTCATCATGCACCACGAAACGTCTGCCGCCCCCAGAACCTATGAGCAGCAACTGGACACCGCCTACAACCTGATGCGCAGCTTGGGCATTCACTCTGTAAAAACAGGCTATGTGGGAAAAATCATTCCTAAAGGCGAATACCACCACGGGCAATGGATGGTAAACCACTACCGCAAAGTGCTGGAGCATGCCGCCAAAAATCAGGTGGCTGTGAACGCCCACGAGCCCATAAAGCCAACCGGCATGCGAAGAACCTACCCGAATGCCATTGCGCGGGAAGGCCTGCGCGGTCAGGAGTGGAATGCCTGGTCGAGCGATGGCGGCAACCCGGCTGAGCACCTATCAATGGTAGCCTTTACCCGGATGCTGGCCGGTCCGATCGACTTCACTCCCGGCGTATTTGAGTTGACCTTGAAGCCAAAGCCTGAGAACCGGGTCAACACCACCCTCGCCCATCAGTTGGCCTTGTACGTGGTGATTTACAGTCCCATCCAGATGGCATGCGACCTGCCCCAGAACTATGAAGGCCACCCGGCCTTCAAGTTTATCCGCGACGTAGGTGTAAATTGGGAGCAATCCATCACCCTGGATGGCGAGCCTGGTGATTTTGTGGTGATCGCCCGCGAAGAACGGGAAACCGGCAATTGGTTTGTCGGAGGAATCACCGATGAAAACGAGCGCGAACTCAAAATCTCATTCGACTTCCTACCCGAAGGAGCCGTATATACCGCGCAGATCTACCGCGATGGAGCAGATGCCCACTACGAAACAAACCCGGGCGCCTATGAAATTGAAACCGCCGAAATCAAAAAAGGCGATACAAAAACCATCCATCTGGCCCCGGGTGGTGGAGTTGCGATTAGTTTGATTAGGAAATAGGGATAAAGGTTTTATAGGCCTGAAAATAAAACAGCACCCAGATGGCAGGAACTTGCTTGCTGGGTGCTGTTTTGGTTATGGGGGGGTATTTCCACACCCCTCCTGAGAAATTTTAAACGAAAAACCCTCATAGTTTTTTGCGGAGTCGGTGTCTATTGAAATGGTCTTTATATTCTTCAAGGCATTTAATTTAAAAGGCGTATCGGGATTGCAGTAAATAAACTGGACCTTCTTCAAAAAATCAGCCTGAGGCTCAAGTCCGATGGTATACCGCCTTTTATTTAATTCGTCTTTATTGAATGAGACCATATCAACAAACAAACCATCCTGTTTTTGATCATCAACTATTAACCTGACAACTCCCAGGCCATTATAATTAGTTGCTTGATTCATCAAATCACATAAATAGGCTGCTGAAACCGGTGCTAATTTGCCTTCAGCACATGCCTTAAAAGCCCAACCATAAATATCCCGAAGCACAAATTCTTCAGGTAAATTTTCCCAGGTGGCCTGATGTGCATGATGAATAAAAGCAACCCAGGCAGGCATTTCGTCAAAATGAGGATTTATACCAATCTGGTCTTCAGATGGGTAGCCGTATAATCGAATAATTTGCTCCAGGCTATCCATCACCATTGCATCCATTTTATTTATCGTATCCCGGTATAATTCATAAGAACCCTCTTTTACGCGAAACTCCTGGTCTAACGCTCGCAACCGTTCAAGTTTATTCAACAAATCTACTTGGGGTCTTTTCCTAAAGGTTGCATTGTATTCCGGCAATTCCTTGCTAAACCTTTTCCATGCCTTTGTATAGTACAAGGTACTGAACAGTGAATCCTGAAAGAAATCTAATGACATCCCTTTGAGCGCAATTTGTTTTAGATAATAGGCAGTCTTTTTTGACTTGCCAGAATACATTGCACACAAAGCCGCATTGTAATAATCCCGCCCAAAGCCATTATCCACAGCAGAAAAAGCCTAGGAATACGCCTTCTCTGCTTTTGCATATTGAGAATCAATCAATAGCAATTCAGCCTTATTAATTTGCGGATAATACGACTCAATCCATTTCGATTGCTGGGCCCAGACAGAGGAGATTGAAGTCCAGACAAACAACAACGTAAGCATTGCGAAATGGAGGGTTGTTTTTTTGGGAAAAGGGACGTGGTGCATTGGGTAGTTTTTTCAGGGTCTATAAAATCATAGTAAGGTTATTACAAATATGATTATTCCTATGAAAAGTTACAATTTCGATTATTTATTAAGCAAAAAATGACGTAGGATAAAAGGGAAAGCATCTATAAAACCGTGTACAAGTACAGACAAAAAGATATTCCCTGATTTTATTGTAACTTAAAAACAATCCTACCATGAAAGTATCTGCAAATCGATTCCAGTCCTGATGCAGGCCCCAATCATTATTAATCGTGATAGGAGAATGCACTAATTAGGTGAAGAATAAGTATTGAAATTGCTTGTAGCATATCTCTACTCACTTTTGATGAATTGGATCTCAACACGCCGGTTCACCGCCTTCTCCTCAGCAGTACTACCACCTCTAATTGGCCTGCTTTTTCCATACCCAATTGTACTGATTCGCTCAACTTGAATACCCTGGTCTATCAACCACTTTTTCACAGATTCAGCCCTTTTTCGCGATAAATCTAAATTAAACTGCGCCCCACCATCACTATCGGTGTGCCCCTCCACCCGTATTTTTACTGAAGGAAAGTCGTTTAGATAATTTACGATATAAACCATGTTGCTGTCATTCACTTCTGATATACTATAACTCCCGGAAGTAAATGTTATGTTCGGATTGACAAACTCGTGATATCCGGTGCTATACATTTTTCAACTTTAAAAGAATCACAATAAAAGTGCGAATTGCATTTGAGTATGGGTTTCGAATTAAATGTATCTCTTGCAGACAGATTTGGTGTATGCATGCTGCCAAAATTCCCAACCCAAAGAAATAACTCCCCACCATGGCTCTGGTAATAACCAAATACTTCGATCCAATCTTCGGTTGTGTTCGAGGCGATGCCGATTTAAGTTTTAAGAATAAAGTCGGAGCCTGCAATTGGGCTGCCAGAACTGTTTTTTAATATCGAATCAGAGGGATAAACAGTTATTCCTTCCAGTTCACTTACACAATCAAATGTGGAAGTCCTGACATAACAAGAAATCCGATACCATTGATTCTCTGGGGGCATTTTTGAATCGAGCAATTGCAATCTCTGTCCCTTCCTCAAATGATCGTATACCTAAATGATTGTTACCAGCATAGGATGCAGGGTACTCAGGTTCATCACTTGCTCGGATTCCCGTAGATAGCAAACTTTGACCTCTATAAAAATCCACAGAGCCAATAAAAACCCAACCTTTGGGCTTTCCATAGGTGATGGCCTCCACACTAGGGTTGATTACTAGATTTTCTTGAGCACATAGTGTACCAGACAGAACAATCCCGATTAATACATGGAAAAGACTTGATCTCATAAAATATATTGATTCGTTAGTCTCTATTATTGGTACATTAGATGTTTTGAAACTGATAGCCACCTCATCAATTTCGTAGGGAATCAGGTACAATAACCTCCCTTTGAATAAAAGGCATAACTCTAAAGGTAGAAGGCCATATCTTTCGACGATGGTTTATAATTTGAAGATCGGCTTTTGTTTGAATTCCAGATTCGGCCCAACTATGATTCACAAATGCTTCCCGTATGCGGGAAAATAAAGTGCTTGGGCATGCACATAGTCATAAAGCTGGAAAACGTAATCTTCAATTGTGATATACTCATTTTGAATAAGATGTTTGAATACATGGATTTTCTTGAAGGTTATCAAACCTTGCTGCACCAAACATGCCTTCAAAGAACAAGTGCTTTGGTTGTTTAAACGATTCGAAAACTCTGGTTTGATGTCAATTTGTTTTTAGCCATGCGCAAAATCATCTAAATTTATCGAATCAACAATCAAAAAAAGTGTTTTGAGGCAAATCGTTAAATCTACAGAATTGGTCAACGGCTAAAAAATCTTTGAGCGAGTTATAATATTCACTACGTAAAAATTCGTTGAACTGTGCCCTTGGCCGCTCAAAAGAATTGTTCAATTATAGGCCATTCACTTCAAAAATAGTGTTCCAAAGCTCAAAAGCCTGCTATCTTTCAAAAACTCTTGTAAATCTTCAACCGTATATATGGCGCACGTAATTAAAACTACGATTATACTCTATAAGTAGACTTTTGCTTAAGTCTTTTGATTAAATTGTACAGAAACCTTGAATTTTCTTTTACAGATCAATTGTCTTCAGGTCATAGTCATGATGTAACGTATCTAAAATCTTTAGAACTCATATAGTCATTAATTGAAAAATAGTAGGCAAACTTTTGATCAAAATAGGTTTTTCGAAACCGAAGCTGTGCTACAACGCAAAACGTGAATAAGAAGCCAGAAAAGGAATGCAAGTACTTTTTTCATTTTTGAAAAATAAAACAAACAAAGAATTTTGGACAGAACCTTGTATCAGATAGAATAGCCAGATGTCATCGAAGACTGTCCAGAAAAAGCGGATAGGCCACTGAATTCAGTTCCAGAATCAGGTTAACACAAAATATGAAAATGGAAAAACTCACGAGCCATGCGCAGCCGAAACCATCATCTGGTGACGGGCCGCAGTCCATAACGTCTCTTTGACGATAAAGGAGAAATAATGAGCGGCATATTTGGATTTTGAGGGTTGGTGGTTTTGAGGGAGCACTGCAAATATAATCCTGCAGTTTTAAAAAAGCAAATGTTTTTTCTGATCCAGATTTTTTATTTTATGGAATTCTATTTGTGAATTTACTTTGTTATAAAAATGCCACACCATCAAAAAAAGGGTCCATGAGCATCAACTCATAGACCCATTCAAGTTGTGATCTCGGCAGGATTCGAACCTGCGACCGGCTGCTTAGAAGGCAGCTGCTCTATCCCCTGAGCTACGAGACCGAAATCGGCAGGGCACAATGCCCCCGCTGTATTTCCCCGCAAAACTATGACTTTCCGTTTGAATTACAACAGTTTAATTTGCCTACTTGGTTCCCTCCTTCAAAAAAAGGTAAATTTGTGCCTATGAGTGGACAAAGTAAAAACGTGCAAATCGAGGCTTCCTGGCTGGAAGCACTCCAGGATGAATTCGAAAAGCCCTATTTCGCTGAAATCAAATCGTTTTTGGTGCAGGAAAAGCAAGCCGGAAAAGTCATTTACCCTCCCGGGCCCCTGATTTTCAATGCATTTAACTCTACGCCGCTTTCTGAACTCAAGGTGCTTATTCTCGGACAAGACCCCTACCACAATCCGGGCGAGGCCATGGGACTTTCGTTTTCGGTGCCCAAAGGTGTGCGCACGCCGCCTTCACTCCAAAACATCTATAAAGAAATCAAACGGGACTTGGGCATCGACCCGCCTCCGCATGGCGACCTGAGCAGTTGGGCCAGTCAGGGCGTGCTCCTGCTCAATGCCATGCTTACCGTGCAGGCCCACAAGCCGGCTTCCCACCAAAAAATTGGCTGGCAAACCTTTACCGATGTAGTCATCCGCACCGTTTCGGAACAAAAGGACGGTGTTGTTTTTCTGCTCTGGGGGCGTTTCGCGCAAGGCAAAAAACCGCTGATCGACGAACTCAAGCATTACGTACTGGAAGCCCCCCACCCTTCCCCGCTTGCCCGCGGCGGATTCGATGGCTGCAGCCATTTTAGCCGTACCAACGAACTGCTCGAAAAACAAGGTAAAACTCCGATCAACTGGTCCATCCCCAGCTAATATGTACTACGGCACAGCACAAACAGAAGCCCAATTACAAGGCATCCTGCAACTCCAGCAGGCAAATTTGGCACAATCCGTGGATGCAGAAACCGCCCGGCGAGAAGGCTTCGTTACCGTCGAACACTCACTCGAACTGCTTCGCAAAATGAACCAGCCTCATCCCCACATCCTGGCCCTGGACGCCGAACGGGTTTGCGGCTACGCCCTGGTGATGCTGCCAAGGTGGCGGGATGAAATCCCCGTTTTGCAACCCATGTTTGATCAGTTTGATCAGTGCACAATCCAGGGAAAATTCCTGGATCAACTGCCGTACTTTGTAATGGGGCAAATTTGCATTGAAAAAAACTACCGCGGCAGAGGGATCTTCCGGGGCTTGTACCAACATATGCGCCGCTGCATGCAAACCGATTTTCACTACATCATAACCGAAGTGGATGAGACCAACACTCGTTCTATGGCGGCACATAAAGCCGTCGGGTTTGAAACCATCCGTAGCTACACGGCTCCCAATGGTGTGGTATGGGAAATTCTTGCCTGGGATATTCGGACTTAGGCTCTAAAATATCGTATTCCCGTCGAAGTTGTTCTTTCGGTACGGCGCCTTGATGAAGTCGAGCGAGCCGGGTTTTACACCAATAAACACCTCATACGTCCCACGAAGAGGCTGCCAACGCATACTGAGTTGCCAGCAGTGCAGATCGCGTGAGAAGCCGAGATCGGGATACACTATTTTTTTACTCAAAAAATCATAACTGATGTTCCCTATGTCGATCGACCATTTGGATGAAACCGGAATACTGCCCGAGAAACTGATATTATTCGTACCAATCATAAGGGTATCCCGGTTAGTTCCTGCCACCTGAAGGCGGTCGAACGAAACCCGGTGGTTGATGCGAAATCCATCAAACCAGGAGATCAATTCATCGGGTTGCGTAGTGCCTGATGCCGGACGGGCATTTCGGTTTCCGCTGTTGTCTTTTTCAAACAATTGCCGCAATTGCTTTACCGTACATCCGGTATTGAGTTGGACACCAAAGCGGCTCAAACGAACAGGCTTCCCGGTTTCTTTTACCACAAAACGATCAATTCGATTGCCTTTTTCATCGCGGGAATAGGGGTCAAAGGTGACGTTCCAGGTCAGGTTGGAAATGCCCTTGAACAAACGGAATAAACCGCCGGTAGAAATGGTGCTCCATTTCAGCGTATCCGCGCTCAGGTTGTAATTCCCGGTGAATGTGAGGTTGTCAAAAATCCGTTTTCGCAACACCGTATCCCGACTTCCGGAATAGTGCTTCATTTCCAGTACGTTGCTGATGCTGTAGTTCAGATGATGTCGCGCTGCCCGGAACTTGGGCGGCCAAACACGGCATCGTCAAAAATGCTGTACTGCGTGGGGTTGTTGTATGCAGCCCGCAGGTCGGTGTCAACTGTCCGGAAATACCTGCTGTAATCCGGCCCAATTCCAATCGAGGCCGAAGGTTTCATGGTGTGGCGAATTCCCCGGAACCAGCCTTTTTTATATTGCTTTGTAAAAAACAGTGCCGTGTTGGCAGAAAGGCCCACATCAAATTTGCGCAAGCTGTTGAAGCCCCACTCACGGTAGGTTGTATCCCGGCCCCAGGTGGTAGCCGTACTGTCCACCCGGTACTCCACCGGCACGCCGCCTTCGAAGGTGGTATCAATCACGTAGTCGATGGAATCCAGCAGTTCTTTCCGGATGGAATAGGGATACCAGTTTTCCTCATAACTTACACGTGGTGCGATATTGATGTATTTAAAAATCTTAAAGGTAAAATCGGAATTCACCTTGTGCTGGATACCCATGCGCGCACTTTGCAGGGTTTCATTGGTAAAAAGCAGGGTATCTGCGGTCTGGAAGTTGTTCTGCAATTTACCATTGTACACCAGCGAGATTTTTTCATACCATTGCTCCTTGCCCTGCGGCACCTTGCGCTTAAACGGATAGATCCGCTGCACCGTGAACGTGGCATTTGGAAACGAGATGTTCATCTGCCGGGTCTGGGTATTCTGGGAGTGACTCAAACTGGCATTAAACGCAAAGGGACGCCCCGGAAAAGTCTTTGAAAATGTCAGGTTTGAGTTCAGGGTGTTCCGGTATACCGAAGCGTAGTCGTTCTGGTTTCGGTTCTGGTCCCGGTTGGTTTCAATGTTTACCGAACCTCCAAACTTCCGGGATGGATGCGCTTTGGGGTCCTGGGTATGGCTCCAACGGATTCCGAACGACTTGGCGGACACTTTTTGAGCCTGGGAATTCTCCGTAACCCGGTTGTTAAACCGCAGGGTAAAATCACCCGTATTCCGATAGCGGTAGCGGTATCGGGTGTTGGCGTTTACGCCCCAGGAGCCGCTTACGTACAGATTGAAACGCAGCGTGGCATCCATATGCTCACTGATGGGTTGGTACCAACCCCATTGTTTGAGGCCAAGCCCTTCCGCATCGGCAAATTCAAAATCCGTCGGGATCAGTAAGCCCGCTTTTCGGGTTTTGGTGATTGGGAAAAAACCAAAGGGAATAATAAAAGGCGTGGGTACGCCACCGAGTTCCAGATTGGAAAGTCCGGTTACCACCAGTTGATCCGGGATCACCTTTAGTTTGTTGGTTCGGATGCCAAAATGCGGGTGATCGGCATCGCAGGTGGTGATCAGTGCATCCTGATTGTAGATGACATTATTGGCCTTTTGGGTGGTATCGCCACCGGAGCCTACAAATTTGGCTTTGGTGCCAAGCACGTACAAATCTTCCTGTTGGGTGCGGGCTTCGTAGATGATTCCTTTTTTGCTGTCAAAATTATACCGGAGTTTGGCGGCACTAAAATTTTGTTGTCCGTCGTTAAATACCGGTGCCTGCTGCAAGGTTCCGGTAGAATCCGGGAAGCGATCGGCAGTCAGTTCATTTTTCTCATAATCCACCAGGATGTAGCCAGCGGTTATATTGAGTGCATCGTATTTCACAAATGCCTCACCCCAGAGGTGGAGTTGTCGACTGGCAACATCAAACCACATGGAGTCCTGTGCGCCGTAATCGATGATGGCTTCCAGGCCCTGATTGGAGCGTTTTACGCTGTTCAGGTCCACAGTTGCTGAATCACGGAAGGTCTGTGCAGGAGGAAGGGTATCCGTTTGGGCATACGCAGTCAAAGACAGAAAGCATCCTGTAATTAGAAAGAAAAGCCGATATTTGCAGAAAGCAGTATTCAAGATGAAGTATAAAAACAAAGTTGCCCTACAAACGCTTTTGATGTTGCCTTTGTGGTTTCTTTTACAAAATTTTAACGCTGTCTTAATTCCAAAGGCCTCTGATCCAACCGGGGATACCACGGCGCTTTGCTCCGGCAAAAGTAGTTACAAAATTAAGAAAGTGGTACTCGATGCGGGACATGGTGGAAAAGATCCCGGATGTTTGGGAAAATATTCCCGTGAAAAGCACAACGCCCTGGCCATAGTACTCCAATTGGGACAATTAATTTCCAATGAATATCCCGATGTCGAGGTCATTTATACCCGTAAAAAAGACGAGTTTATTGAACTGAACGAACGCGCTGCCATTGCCAACCGCAACAATGCCGACCTGTTCATCAGCGTTCACTGCAATGCGCTTACGGTACCTCGTGCTCATGGAGCCGAAACCTATGTAATGGGACTGCATACCGCCGAGCACAATCTGGAGGTAGCAAAACGGGAAAACGCCGCTATTTTACTGGAAGACAACTACGAAAAAAACTACCACGGATACGATCCCAACAGTCCGGAAGCCCATATTTTCGGGAGTGTTTGGCAAAGTGCCTACCTGGATCAAAGTATTCTGTTTGCCTCGCATGTACAGAAATTTGCCAAAGACATTGGTGGACGTGCAGACCGCGGAGTAAAACAAGCCGGGTTTATTGTATTGAAAGAAACAGCTATGCCCGCCGTGTTGGTGGAGACCGGTTTTTTAACCAATGCTGCTGAAGAAAATTTCCTGGCCTCAAAAGAAGGTCAGAGCGATATGGCCAAGTCGATCTTTCATGCATTTAAAGCCTATAAAACTCAGGTAGAAGGAACGGCTGCAACAAATACTTCACCTCCCGTGGCTAGCACCAACACAAAGCCCGCACCGGCAGCCCAGCCCAAGGTGGTAAAAACCAGTGTAAAAGCTGCTCCAAGCCAGTACCGTATCCACCTGCTTTCCTGGCCCTCGCGCCTGGACCCCAATACCGGGTTGTTAGCCTTATTGAGTGATGTAGAGGAGGTAAAAACGGATAAGGAGTACGAATATTACGTCGGAACATTTGCCACACCCGCTGAGGCTGAAAAAATGCTGGCCGAGATCCGAAACCTTGGATTTCGAACGGCACAGATAAAATCGGATTAAACCCAGGATAAACATCGACTTTTACGGAAGTTAAGTCCTTGAAACAAACCATCCGGCCTTCAATCTGTATTTTCACATTCCCAAAGTCCAGAATTTGCCTAGAGGCCATTACCTTAGCCCCACAATACAGAAAATAGTATGCTGAAACTTAGAAATGAAACCAAAATCGGACTCCTTGCCATAGTCGCCGTTGCACTTGGTGTTTTTGGATTTCAATTTTTGAAAGGAATAAACCTTTTTACCTCCAACAACATTTACTACGCCCGATACCAGAACGTATCCGAACTTCGGCCCTCCAGCTACGTGTTGATCAATGGGTTTCAGGTAGGTACTGTGACAGATATGTACGTGGATGAAGAAGACGACAGAACCATTATTGTGGAAATGAGCATTGACGGAGATGTGGATGTACCTAAGGATACACGCGCTGTAATTATCAGTCTGGGAATTATGGGTGGGAAAGCGATTGATCTTCAGTTTAAAAAGCCATGCGAAGGTGGAGATTGTGCGGAAAGTGGAACCTACCTCCAAGGCGGATCCATTTCCTTCGTGGAAAGCATCGTAGGTGAACCTGGGCAAATAGACGAATATATGGCCCGTATTCAGGTCGGTCTCACAACCATCTATGATTCCATTGCAGACCCAAATGATCCAAAAGGATTGGGCAAAACCCTGGTTTCTCTGCAAGAGTCGCTTGAAAACCTGGCCATCATGACAGCCAAAATCAATAAGTTTCTGGATGCCAGTACAGCCGGGTTTGCAGCCACCGCCAATAACACCGCAGAAATCACCCGTGCCATTCGCGAAAGCAATGCCGACATAGCCACCTCGCTTGCAAACCTGAGTGCCGTGAGCGAACAACTCAAAAATGCCGAATTGGATAAAAGTGCACAAAAAGCTGGCATTGCTCTGGATTCGGTTACGGCTTCCGTTTCTGCACTGCGCTCTACCCTGCTCAGCACAGAAAAAACTATCGCAAAAATTGACACCCTGGCCCAAGGCCTTGCAAACGGAGAAGGTTCTGCCGGTAAACTGCTCTCGGACGAAGAACTGTACGACAATATGGTGCGCACTTCCCGCCACCTTCAATTGTTGCTGCAAGACCTTCGCCTGAACCCCAAGCGCTACAACACCGTGAAACTCAAGGTCTTTGGCAAAAACAAAACCGGAGACTATCAAAACCCACTGGACGACCCGGCCTACCTCCTGTTGATTGACAGCCTGGAACGAGAATACAGCAAAAGAGTAAAACAGTAATTTGAAAGCCATCCGGGATGGAAACCTATTCGCTTGATAGTACCAAAGGAAATCCTGGCTTGTTTGCTATCAAACGGATGGAGCAATTGTATGAGGATGCGCAGGGAAAAGCAGATCATCCCCACCGACATGCATATTACACAGTAATCTGGGCAATTGAAGGCTCCGGTAGTCACCGCATTGATTTTAAAACCTATCCGCTGTCGGGAAATGCAGTATTTTTTGTCAGCCCCGGCCAGGTACACCAGCTGATTGCGACATCCAGGCCGAAGGGCTACGTGATCACCTTTTCGAAGGAGTTTCTCCAGCAAAACCACATCAGCGAAGACTTTATCAACGAGATAAACCTCTTCAATAACTTTGAAAACCGGCCGCCCATTTTTCTTGATTCCAAGACCGCAAATTTACTCCAGCAACTTGTAGACAACATGGCTGAGGTTGCTCATGCAGTTCCACAACACCAGATTGCTGCCCAAAGCGCCTATTTGAAATTATTCTTTATTTACTGCGAAGCCAGCTGCAATAAAAGTGAACTCGAAACAGAAACCCCTTCCCGCGGGAAATACATCCTGCGCGAATTCAAAAAACTCATTGAAGCAGAGTTTAAGACGCTCCACAAGGTGAGCGATTATGCCGATCGAATGCACCTCACCCCGAGGTACCTGAACCAGGTTGTGAAATCCATTCTTGGACATACGGCAAAAGAATTGATCCAGGAAAAACTCATCCTGAATGCCAAACGAGAATTGTGGTACAGTGAAAAGTCGGTCAAAGAAATCGCCATTGAACTCGGTTTTGACGATCCCCTTTATTTCAGCAGCTTCTTCAAGAATTGTACAGGGCTTGCTCCTTCTGAGTTTAGGGAGTCAGGAAGATAATCCGATCTCAAAAAGAGGTTTCGTACATTTTCCCATATTTCAGTCCTATTTCTCTATTTCACAAACCTGGAGGAACCTGGATCTTTGCACTATCAATTAAAACAAGACAGCCCCAATCATCAAATCAACTTTGCCTCATAAGGGGCGCATCTCTAAACCATCAATTATACTGTCATGGATAGAAAGAAGTTTATCAAGAAAACGCTCCTCGGAGCGGCGGCATTGGGCCTGGGGTCCTCAAAACTAAATGCCGAAAAAGCCGAAAAGCCAGGCAAGTCAACCTACGACCGTCTTATGGAGCAGGTCGGATTCAATCACATACCCAACAAGGAGCATAGAACAATGAAATCTGTTTTGCATAAATCAGAAACACGCGGGCACGCAGATCACGGCTGGCTCAACAGCCACCATACGTTTAGTTTTGCCAACTATTACAACCCCGAGCGCATGCACTTTGGAGTGTTGCGGGTTTTGAACGACGATGTTGTTGCACCAGGCAGAGGATTTGGCAAACACCCGCACGACAACATGGAAATTATTTCCATTCCCCTGGAGGGAGATTTGGAACACAAAGACAATATGGGCAACACCACGGTGATAAAAAGCGGAGATATCCAGGTGATGAGCGCGGGAACCGGAATTTTTCACAGTGAATTCAATAAAAATACTGACAAGGATGTGCGCTTCCTTCAAATTTGGGTTTTCCCAAATAAAAAAGGAGTCACACCCCGGTACGATCAAATTACCTTAAAGGCCGTTGATGGTAAAAACGCATTCCAGCAAATTCTGTCGCCCAACCCCGATGATGCGGGGGTTTGGATTCACCAGGAAGCCTGGTTTCACCTGGGCAAATTTGACTCCGGTAAA
Organism: Saprospiraceae bacterium; assembly: GCA_041392625.1. GTDB lineage: Bacteria > Bacteroidota > Bacteroidia > Chitinophagales > Saprospiraceae > M3007. The sequence goes on from JAWKLR010000004.1 coordinate 134,735, forward strand.
TCCACCTCTTACAAACTCAAAAAGCAGGGCAACGGTGTCTACGTTTTCATGCTCGAGGGATCAGCAACCATTGAAGGACAAAAACTGAACAAACGGGATGGATTCGGCCTCTGGGATATCGATCAGTTCGATATTCAGGCCGACAGCAACGCGCGAATCCTGCTGATGGAAGTACCTATGGCGTTGTAGGGAAATCCGATAAAAAAGAACACGGGTCGGGGCAACAAATGCCTCGGCCCTTTGTTTTTTTAAATGTCCGTGTTTGTCTTCATGGAAACAAATCCACCAAAAGTCCAACTCCTTCTATAAATGAAGGCTTTCAATTTCCAAAAGCACACCCTACCTTTGCACCCGTTATGGAAGAAATTAAATGTCTAATTATCGGATCCGGCCCTGCCGGATATACGGCTGCAATTTATGCTGCCCGTGCAGGCCTTAAGCCTGTAATGTACACTGGCCCACAACCCGGCGGCCAGTTAATGATCACCACAGAGGTTGAAAACTATCCCGGATATCCCGACGGCCGTACCGGCCCGGATATGATGGAAGATTTTCGCAAGCAGGCTGTCCGCTTTGAAACGGACATTCGCTATGAGATGATTTCCAAGGTGGACTTCAGCGGACCGATTCACAAGGTTTGGACTGAATCCGGAACAGAAATTCACGCTCACACCATCATCATTGCTACCGGAGCAAGTGCCAAATGGCTCGGAATTCCGGGCGAGGAGCGCCTGCAAAACAAAGGTGTTTCGGCATGTGCTGTGTGCGATGGTTTTTTCTTCAAAAACCAGGAAGTAGCTATCGTAGGTGGTGGAGATACTGCTGCGGAAGAAGCCACCTATCTTGCAAAAATCTGTTCCAAAGTGCACTTGCTTGTCCGTCGTGACGAAATGCGCGCTTCAAAAATCATGCAGGAGCGGGTATTGAGTAAAGACAACCTGATTGTTCACTGGAACAGCGAAGCCGATGAAATCATTGGTGATGAGGAAGTAACTGCCGTTCGCGTACGCAACAACAAAACAAACGAGACTACCGATATGCCGGTATCAGCGTTCTTTGTTGCCATTGGTCACCAACCCAATACAGGTATTTTTGCCGACTGGCTTGATCTGGATGAGAGTGGATATATCCTGGCTACCCCAGGCACGAGCAAAACCAAAATTCCAGGTGTATTTGTAAGTGGTGATGCTGCTGACAAAGTATATCGCCAGGCAATCACAGCAGCCGGTACCGGTTGTATGGCTGCCCTGGATGCTGAACGCTACCTGGTAGAACAGGGAATGTAAATTGGCCCTTCCCCATTTTTCCTGGGGATATTCTATGCAATCGAGTAGGAGGAGGGCGTTAGCCCTCCGTCCTCTCACACCACCGGACGTACGGTTCGCGTATCACGGCGGTTCGTTAGAGTCCTACGGTTGTCCGTTTGGTTCCTACTTGGTCATGCAGTCCTGCGTTAGACACTCCTACCATACCTTCGGTTTCCGACCTATTCTTCGGTAGCAAGTTTCCGAATTCTCGGAATTGGCTGCCTCTTCGTTCAGGAACTAATGATTGCATCTCGGATCCCACTCTAACGTTTGGTCCTTCCCTTTGCACGAAAATACTCCGGTACTATGACCTCTGCTGACTTCTGCCGCCTTTTGCTTTGGCACTCGCGCGTACCTTCGCCTCCGGCTGCCGCAGACCTCCCCGGGTAAGAGCACAGACCTTCATCCCATGAACCTGCCGCATTTACCACCATGCGCTCCGGGCAGCGGTCGGGCTTTGTTTTGTTTAGCAAACTCACCCACGCATCATGGCCTTATATGCGATTTCTGTTCGTCAGGTCGGGACTTTGCCGCCGGCTTCCTTCAGATTCCGCCTCGCGGCGGACACCCTTGCCTTGGGCTAATACTCCTCGCTGCCAAGCGTATAGCGGACTTCCACCGCCAAGTCTGCGCCCATGCCGGGCACACTACGAAAAGCACCCATCGGGACATTCCCGGGGGTGCTTTTCTTAAATACACTGGTTTCATTTCGTTTCCCGGGTGTAGGATTCAGGGAAGTAAAGGATTCAATCTGGTTTGAAATGAAGAGGTGATGACCTTCCCTGCAAAAAACAAACGGGTAGAATTATTTTTACTCAAAGCCCATTTGAGTCGCTTTTGATACCCAATTATTCGATAAAGCAAATATCCGGGCTGACATCAAAAATCAATACCGTATTTCTACCCAACTTCAAAACCAGGTATAAATACGGGGTTGCTGAGCCATCGGTATTTTTGCATTAATAATATTTCTATTTGTATACAAAATGGATAACTTTGCTTAGAGTACTCTTGAGCCTGTTTGGGATTCCATATTTTGGAGTATAGACCAAAATCCCCAATACGCTCTTAATCCGTTTACCCCATTGATCCGCTCCTTTCCCTGAAGGCCCGAAGCATTTGTTCACTCTAACACGATTTATTCCTATGCCCAATTATCAAATTAGTATTGCTGAGGCTTCTACAGAAACAGCACGCTGGCGGCAGGCCAACCCAAATTCCTTGAAAGGATTTGTACTGCATAAAGAAGACTTACAGGGAGTCTTGAATGAACCAGGAGTAGAAAAGGCGCGGATCTATCTTGCCCTTGATAGCAACAACAAGGAAAAAATTGTCCTGGTCGGCGTGGATTCCAGCGGCAACGACATGCTCTATCCGGCGAACCCTGCCAACAACCAGGGCGTGTACGATTTTAGTACCCCGTGTCCGGATATGTGTGGTGAGGCAAACGCACTCAATTCCTGATAGCCTATGTGGATGTCCTGGATAGGCCCCGCCATGATTGTGGTGTGTGTCGGTCTGGCTATTTACAAAAACAAAACCCTTGGTTTAACTTTTTATCCAATCCTTGGATTTCTTGTCACAGCATTTTGTGTTGATCTTACTGCCTACTACCTGGCTGCGAATCGGATCAACAACATGCCGCTGCTCCATGGATACACCATTGTTGAATACATTCTGTTGGCCTGGTACTTCAGAATAGTCTTGAGCGGGATGGTTCCCCGGAAAATAATTCAGGGGGTAAGCTTTGTTTTTGTCGGCCTTGCAGTCGCAAACTCGATTTTTTTACAAGATATCTTTCGATACAATACCTATTCCAGGACCTTGGAAGGGCTCCTGGTAATTTGGTGGTGCCTGTCAGTGTATTACAAGATTCTCAAGGAAATGAAGATCCAGCGGCTACAGGATGCCCCGGTATTTTGGATTGTCACAGGTCATTTTTTTTATTTTTCAGGGGCTTTGTTGCTCTTTGTTCTCAGCAACAGCATTTTGTATCAAAATAAAACCCTGTACGTATATGCCTGGAAACTGCACGCGGTGATCAATTTTCTTCATTATTCATTCATTGCAATCGGAATATGGAAAGCAACAGAGAATTAGATATTTTTCTGGTTTTGTTTGTTGGAATGGCCGGCTTTCTCCTGCTTGCAGGAGCCGTCGTTTTGTTTTTTATGTTTTATCAAAAACGAATGCTTCGGCAACAGCTAAAACTTTCTGAAATGGAATCCAAACACCAGGAACAGCTTGTTATCAGCAACCTGAGGCAAGTGGAAGCAGAGCGGCAGCGCATCGCAAAGGATTTACACGATGAAGTAGGCGGAATTTTCTCAACCCTTCGAATGAAAATCAGCAGCATCAAACCCGAGCAATTTTCCAGCGATATTCAGGAAACGCAGCGCGTGATCGACTCTGGCATCAACAGTGTCCGGCGTATTTCACATGATTTGATGCCACCCGGACTCGAGTTGTTTGGGCTAGCAGCCAGCCTGGAAGACCTGTGCGAAAAAAACAATGCAGATGGCCTGCTGCAAGTCGTTTATGGTGGTCCTGATACGCTGAATTGTCCGGCAAATATGATCCGCGACCTTGCAATTTACCGGATCGTTCAGGAGTTGCTCAACAACACCATAAAACACGCCCAGGCAAGCGAAGTTGGCGTGTATTTGAATGAATCTCCAAAGCACATTTCACTAACCTATAAAGACAATGGAATCGGATTTGACAGCGAAAAACTCGATAAAATTCGCGGTTTGGGACTGGCAAATCTTCAATCCAGAGCAAACCAACTGGGTGCCCAACTGGAATGGACCCATCCCCCCAAAGGAGTATGCGTTCACCTTACTGTACCTATAATTTAATCTATGGAAACAACTAACATCAAAATCGCAATGGCTGAAGACCAGGTAATGTTTCGGGAAAGCCTGGCTACTTTTTTACAAGCTGTCCCAAATTTTACGGTCTTGTTTCACGCTGAGAACGGGAAAAAACTCATTGATCTGCTACACCAATCCAATGAAACGCCCGATGTCGTACTCCTGGACCTCACCATGCCGGAAATGAATGGCCTCCAAACCACTGAATACCTACGGGAACATTTTCCCGACATAAAAATCCTCATCCTTTCCGTGCATTCTGAACAACGGCACATTGCCCATATGATAGGGGTCGGAGTCAATGCCTATTTGGTAAAAAACACTGAACTTGACACCTTAAAAGCCGCTATAGAAGCCATCTACCACAAGGGCTTTTATTTTACCGAAGAAGCACTTTTGGCTTTACACAGTGGGATGGCACAAAAAAAATCAAGAAATTTTCAAATTGAAAACAACCTGACTGCACGGGAAAAAGAAGTCCTCGCACTCATATGTCAGGAACTCACTACTTCGGAAATCGCCCAGAAATTGTTCCTCAGCGCGCGCACGGTTGAAGGGCACCGCAACAGCCTTTTGGAAAAAACAGGTGCGCGCAACACCGCTGGCTTGGTCCTGTTTGCAATCAAACACGGCCATACGGAAATGGAAATTTAGTGGTAAGTGGTAAGTAGTAAGTGGTAAGTTTATTTTTTATTTCGTCAGGTCATGGTTTTTTGTGTCAAATCACGAAGTCAACTTACCACTTACTACTTACCACTGACCACTAAAAAAACACTTGTGTCCCGGGTGAGGCATAAAAGTCAGTACTTGGCTGTATCTTTGTGAGAAATCAGATGGATTCGGTTTGGGATTTGAAAAACCAGGTTTGCGATCTGTTTCGATGATTTTTTTATTTTTTTACTAAACCCACACATACATGGCTCGATTTCGTTCTGGAGTATTACACGGTGATGAAGTTACCGAACTCTTAAACCACGCACTTGAAAACCAGTATGCGCTTCCCGCAGTCAACGTCATTGGTACCAACTCAGTCAATGCTGTTTTGGAAACGGCTGCCGCGCTTAATAGTCCGGTAATTATTCAGTTCTCCAACGGAGGTGCTTCTTTTTTCGGAGGCAAAGGGCTCTCAAATGAAGGCCAGCGCAGCGCCATCCTTGGCGGTGTTTCCGGAGCCATGCACGTGCATCAAATGGCTGAAGCCTACGGTGTACCGGTGGTTTTGCATACCGACCACTGTGCGCTCAAAATCATCGACTGGGTATCCGGCTTGCTGGACCACGGCGAGCGTTTTTTTGAAGAAAAAGGATACCCGCTCTACAGCAGTCATATGCTGGACCTTTCTGAAGAACCGATTGAGGAAAACATCAAGGTGAGCAAGGAATATCTGGCCCGCATGGCCAAAATGGGCATGACCCTGGAAATTGAACTGGGCGTTACCGGCGGTGAAGAAGATGGTGTTGACAATACCGATGTTGACTCTTCCAAACTCTACACCCAACCCGATGAAGTTGCATACGCTTACGAGCAACTCATGGAAGTAAACCCTCGTTTTACGGTTGCAGCTGCATTCGGCAACGTCCACGGTGTGTACAAGCCAGGCAACGTAAAACTGGAACCAAAAATCCTGCATAACTCCCAGCAATATATCCGCGACAAATTCTCCTTGCAGGCTGAGAAGCCGGTGCATTTTGTATTCCACGGTGGTTCAGGATCCTCTCAGGAGGAAATCCGCGAAGCGATCTCCTATGGTGCCATCAAAATGAACATTGACACCGATATGCAATGGGCATTTTGGGATGGTGTACACCAGTTCTACAACAGCAAGAAGGATTACCTCCAGGGCCAAATCGGCAACCCGGAAGGAGCAGATAAACCTAACAAGAAATTCTACGATCCACGCGTTTGGTTGCGTGAAGGTGAAAAGGCCTTTGTTACCCGCCTGAAGCAGGCATTCGAAGACCTGAACTGCCTCAACCGAAATGCCTGATTTGTTTAGGTTCTAATTATAAAAGCCATCCCTTCGATTTGATTTTACGAAGGGATGGCTTTTTTCTTTATAAGATATCTAGGGTTTTAATTGATACCTACCGCCCCTGATGAATCAATACCGCTTGGAATTTGAGCCCATTCTTTGACTCCAACTCCACCACATACATACCCGAGGGCCATTCTTCCAGATGAAGCCAATCGCCCGGTTTCAGACTATGCTTTTCCTGAATTACTTCTCCCAGGCTATTCCGAATTACACAATTTGCCTGAAATATACCCGCTGGCCAGTCGATTTGATATGCCCCTGTACCTGGATTTGGATATATGCCCCAACTTGAGTTTATCTGATCTTCACTTGAGGAAGTACAAATCTCAACATCCACATAAATTGAATCACTGGCCTCGCAACCGAAGGTATTTAAAACAGTCAAGCTGTACCATCCTTCTGTAAACACCCGGATATGCGATGCGGCCGAGCCGGTACTCCAGGTATATCCACCCGGAATGTCGACACCCAGCCAAAGAGAATCACCAGCACAAATCAAAGTATCCGGACCGAGATCAAATACCGGAGCAGCAACCGCATACAAGGTAATGGCATCGGTGGATGAACAGCCCATGCTATTGGTAACTGTAACCGAATAGCTTCCTCCCGCCAAAGCCTCCAACTCTGTTCCGGCGCTTCCGTCAGACCAGGAAATAAGATCACTTGAATTTCCCGCCTGCAACAGGATAACTTCATTGGCACAAACGGGAATATCCGGCCCCAAATCAATATCCGGAGCAGGAAGGCCCGTAACAACAACTGCATCCATGCCCGTGCAGCCAAAAGCATCCGTAACCGTCAGGGCATAAAATCCCGCAGAATCTGCCAGGATAAATGCCGACTCTGCACCACATGACCAACTGTAGGTCCATCCCGGGGCTTCATCGCCCAACAAGACCGTTTGACCCGGACAAATAGCCGCATCCATCCCGATGGTAGGAAGCGGTGGAATTAAAAAACTAACTTCAACCTGATCAGTTCCCGTACATCCAGCCGTACTGCTGATCGTCACGGTATAGGTACCGGGTAGTTCGACTTCAATTTGGGGAGACAACATACCGTTTGACCACAAATACACATCCGCATCTTCCTGAAAGGCATCCAGGGTAATGCTGGTTCCCGGGCAAATGCTGGTGTCAACACCCAGATAGACCGGCAACATGGTCTCAAAATGCACATAAAATGAATCCCGGGATTTGCACCCAACCGGATTCTCTGCGAGCACCGAAAACCATCCTTCCTGACTAAAACTCGCTACATTTCCTTGCTGCCCATCCGACCAATTGCCATTCATAAAACCAAATCCACTTAAATCCAGCTCCAGGCTTCCATTGATGCATGCTGTAAGGGTATCACCCAGTTCCAGCGTGCAATACGGACTCACATAATCCAGGGCCTGGCTTTCGGGCAAGGTATATTTATACAAAACGGTGGGCTCCCAATTCGCCATTGCCTGTCCATCAGCATTCGGGGAGTAAATCCCATATTGATTGTCGTTGATCAGAGCGATTGTACGCGCATCGACCACAGCGATGCCCTCCGGGTGTTTCAGGTTCGGGTTCCAGGCCAACTCATACAAATCTACCAGCAGGTGTTTTTGTACCGGTTGAATTCCATGCATTCCCAAACCATTTGCGTCAACAAGTTGCTCCAGCGTCAGACCGTTAAAATCGTCGCCTGAAATTTCACTTGCACCATTCAGGTTGATTGTATAGATTTTTCGGTCGACCTGATGTCCATAGTCCAGGTATTCCATTACCAGAAATTCTTCGTTGTTGATGGCAGCAATCCCGCCTAGATGAGCACGAGCACTGCTCCCCTGCCCCGCTTTTTGAGAAACATAGGCAAACATCCGGGTTGCCCCGGATTCCGAATCAATCTCCAGGATTCTGTGGATGTATGACTGGTTTCCGGTTGTAGTATCCGGATTCGCAAGCGGGCGTTCCAAAATGGAATACACCTTTCCATTGGGCGTGTAGGCCATCCCGGAGAAACCGGCATTGGCTTGTCGTTTTGCCAATATGGGATTCACACCCAAATCGATGGATTGAAACGGCGTGGGTGTATAACGTTTCTGCGCAATTAGGTCTTTATTTAAATGCCATATTGCCGTTCCGTATTCATCACAAACCCAAATTCCGTCTTCATTGTCAATAGCCATTCCTTCCGGGTCAATCCCCCAGATATCGTTATTGAGCACAATTCCGGTTGGTGTGGCCCACGGGATTTCACCGGTCCCCCCAAAGCCATTAGGAGGGGGCACTCCGCGAAACGAGCTGTTATCGGGTTTACGCAGGGTCTGCAGGTTGGTAATCTGAAGCGCGGAGCCATTTTCCTGAAAGGTCCACAATTTGGGTGAATAAGCCGGAAATGGAAACACGGCAGCATTGTTCCCATCGGCTAAAGGATTGTTGTACGCTGGCAATACGGGCCCACGGTCGCTCAACATTTTCCATGTTCCTTTATGGAATGCCAGACCGGAAATCCCGCCTTCATACACAGAAAAACCATTGTAAATCCCGATTGGGTTGGTGTTTAGCAAAAAGGTGTCTTTATCATATTCACCCGTCAATATTTTATCGACATGCACTTCAAAAACAGCAACCGTTCCGCTCACTTCGTGACAGGCTACCAACAAATGGGTTCCGTTTGGACTTTCATTTTTTGGAATGAACAACAGGCCCTCAGTCCCCAGATCTCCGCCCAGCGAATCCAGGCTACGGGTGTTGACATACTCCAGCAATTTGGGTTCAAATGGATCCTGGAGGTCATACACCAAAATGCCCCCGGTCCGTTCCATGGAAACAAAAGCCAGGCGTTCCCCGGTGGGAAGTTCTTGCAGAAAAACCCCTTCGGGCTCCGGGCCTTTGTCGTCACTTCGATTTTGGAAAATAGTGTTGTTAAAATTCGCATTAAATAAGGCTCCAAAATCCGGATCAAGAGCTGTTACCTTCTCCAGTTCATCCCCACTATCCCAGATCAATTCTCCTGTTGAAGCCTTCCAAATGGCAATGGAACGACCGCCAAAACCGATCAGTTCATCGTAATCGCCATCGTTATCCAAATCCCCATCAATGGTAGTAACCACCAGCCGCCCCAACAGCGCGGGATGCTTTAATAAATCTGCATCTGGAAACACTTGTCAGGTCCAGGATAAAATCGGATCACCGATCCGTTTATCTTCATTTAGTGCATTGTATTCCCGGATTTCACCTTCACGAGACCAATCAGGTAGTCTTCTCCATTCACATTGAACGAAGCGATGGCATGTGGCTGCATCAGGGTATGTACAGGCCAATCCTGAAAAAACAATCCACCGGCCTGATCCTTGGCATCAATCCAACACCCTGCCCTGCCCAGTCTTTCATTCCAAACGAACGAATGCGGCTTCAATGGAAATTGTCCAGCAAATTTATCACGGCATACGCATTATTTTCCTGCAGGACGACAAGGCCTTTTGCCCGTTTGCAGAAAAGAGTAATGTGCTCGGGTTCAGATCCTGGGCAACGGTTGCACCCGGACCAAACAAACGCACACCCGCTGCACGCAAACTTGCAGCCTGTCCATTAAATGCTGAAAAACCAACAGTCAGCACATTGGCTTGACTGAGGTTGGAAACTCCCGGAACTCAAGAAACCCTCTGACACTTCCCTCTGGGTCCAGGCTGTAATCATCCACAGGCCGACCTTCATTGGCAACAAGTACCCGGTTTCCATCCGGAGTAAAGGTCACCATTTTAGGAAATGCCCCAACCGTTACCTGGCTGATAAAATTACCATCCGGATCAAAGAAGACAAAGCGGCCGGATCCGTGTATGGAATGGCTTCAACAGGAACTGCAAACACTCCGTTGTGGACCGCTACGCTGTTGACATTCCCCCCATAGGGCGTCAATGCAAGCCGCAAGAATTTTCGGGATGCAAGGGATCGCTGAGATCCAGTATTTCTATGGTGTTCTGTGCATTGTTGGTGACAAAAGGCGTTTGCTAGCAGGATCATACGCTGCGATTTGAGCCACAACATTCGACAAGGTATCGGTACGCGTGCTGCTCAGCAATTCCAATTCATAGGCAGATGGCGGAAGACTAAACTCCAGGTCATCATCTCCAAACAACACCACATGTTGGGTATATGCACCTGGATCGGCATTGTTGAAGTTTACCAGATTCAATCCCAGATAAACACTGTTATCCGGGAATCCCATCGTCCAAAATGAGTACTTCTGAGCAGGGCCAACGGGCCTCAGGCTGGAATGTTACATCGTTAGGAATCACGTAGTCGAACAACCAATGCGTTTGAGCCTGGGTCTGGTTGAAGTTCAACGGAGGTCGGTACAGCAACCGGTGATCGATGCGGACCAATGTATCCGCTCACATCCTGTTCAGAAAAATACGTATGGGTTGTGTCAAATGAAATGGTAGGCACTTGCGCTTGAACCAGCAAAGGACTTGCCAGCAGAAGCATCCACAGGAAACGGTTCATGGAAATGCAATTAGTAGATTTGGAAATGTTGGATTAAACTAATGACGCTAAAATAATGGAAAGTTTCAAATTAGTTGTCAGTGATCAGTAGTCAGTAGTCAGAAAATTCATAGCGTAGGGGCAAGGCTTGCCCTTACCCTCCTATCAAAATATAAACAAATAAACAATTCTGACCACTGACCACTGACCACAAATTTCAACAAATCATCAGCCCGAAGGGCTATCATCAATTCATCAATACCTTGCCAGGCATGACAGAACTACTTAAACAAATAAACAAGGAAAGCCCAGCGTCCCGAATAAGCAAGGCTCGAAGAGCCGAATAAACATCAACTTATCATCCTAGCCCGAAGGGCGTATCATCAAATCATCAATCCCTTGGCAGGCATGACAGAACTACTTAAACAATAAACAAGGAAAAGCCCAGCGTCCCAAATAAACAAGGCTCGAAGAGCCGAATAAACATCAACTTATCATCCTAGCCCGAAGGGCGTATCATCAATTCATCTTGCAATGCTTCACATGCTAAAATCCTGCGTAGTTCATATCTTCACCGCCGAATGAGATCCCATACCCAAACATTGGACGCCCTGGTGATCGGTGGCGGAATTTTCGGATGTTATGCTGCACTGTACCTTGCTGGCAAGGGAATGCACGTGGGTCTTTTAGAAAAAGAAGACCGTCTGTTTCAAAAAGCTTCTTTGGTAAATCAGGCGCGTTTACATAGCGGGTATCATTATCCACGCAGCATAGCAACAGCCGCAATGAGCGATGCACACAAAGAGCGCTTCACCAAAGAGCACAAGGACTTTGTCCATTTTTTCATTTGAAAAATACTATGCCATTGATCGCTTTGGATCCTTTACCGATCACTTCAGTTTGAGCGATTTGCAGGCACCTTCAAATCCGCTGTGATCGGGTTGAAAGCCACCCCTTATTCAACTTCAATCGTTTGGAGGCATTATATCGCACGCAGGAATATTCTTTCTGATCCGGTGTTGTTGCGCAACTACTACACACAACGGGTAGAGGCCACCAAACATTTGGGTACAAACCGGAGTGCAAATCTCGAGAGTCCATGCTGACAGCAATAACTGGACCGTTATATATATGCAAGATGGGCTTAAAAACCAGGTAGAAACACCACTGGTTATCAACGCCACGTATGCAGCGAGTAGTGCAGTAAATGCATTGTTTAGTTTGCCCCCGATTATCGCTCAGTCACGAGATTTCTGAAATTGCATTTAATACTTCTCCACAGTTTAAGGAAATGGGATTGACGGTGATGGATGGTCCCTTTGGTTCCATCATGCCGTATGGGCAAAGTGGTTTGCTCTCGCTCTCTTCGGTAGCATACACCCACCACAAAGTATCTTACGAAAATGCTCCAAAATTTGATTGTATGATTCCGGACGACCCAAGTTGTCAACCACATGCACCGGGTATTTGTACATCCTGCCCCAGACGTCCGAAAACCAATGCCTACAAAATGCTTCAGCAGATGAAGCAGTATTTCAGCGAGCAGGTGCAATTTGACTACTGGATGTCTTATTTCACCATCAAATCCAAACTTTTGGCTAGTCAGATTGATGACAGCCGGCCAACTGAAATCTCCAAACTCCGGGATAAACCCGCCTTTTACTGCCTGTTTGCAGGGAAAATCAATTCAATTTACGAAGTGGAAAAAGTCGTATAGACTGTGTGCTACAGAGTCATCAGAATATACACCAGATAGACCAGATACATCCCTATAAAAATGTAGCCCTCTTTCCGGTAGATAATCTTAGGGGTATTCCAAAATGCAGCAACCTGCAGGAGGATTGTTGCAAGGATGCAAACAGCAAAATCAAGCAAGGTTATTCCGCCAAGTGGCAAGGGTGCAACCGTAGCGGAGGTACCTAAAATCAGGAAGGTGTTGAATATGTTGGAGCCGACCACGTTGCCCACAGCAATATCCGTTTTTCGCTGTGTAGCAGCCACCACAGAAGTAGCCAGTTCCGGAATAGAGGTTCCAATTGAAACCAGGGTAATACCAATTACAGCCTCACTGATTCCGTACATCCGGGCAATGTCTACTGCATTTTCAACGATAAACTGCCCACCCAATGTCAGTCCTACCAAGCCCAACAAGATCAAACCGATCGCTAGCCAAAGCGGATATTTTTGAGTATCGGTGGTTTCAACCACCTCATCCGGGTGGGCTCTCGCCAGATCAAACATGTAATACAGGTAAATGCTGAAGAAAGCAAGCAAGACCCAACCTTCACTGCGGGAAACCATGGAGGCCTCCACATCGTCAAAATAGACATCAAATGCCATGACGAACGCCACAAGAACACCCAACAAACTCAGTGGAATTTCTTTCAACACCGTGTTGCGGTGCACTCCCAGTGGTGTAATGAGGGCAGAAACACCCAAGATCAATCACATATTCAGTGTATTACTACCTATCACGTTGCCGATTGCAACATCAGCAGTCCCATTCAGTGCAGCGAGCACGGATACGGTGAGTTCAGGGGCAGAAGTACCAAACGAGACAACTGTGAGTCCGATTACCAAATCAGAAACCCGAAAACGCTTCGCCAGGGAGGACGCTCCACCAACCAACCACCTGGCTCCATAGGAAACCAGGAGAATGCCAATAAGTATGAGTAATAGATTTAACCACATAGAATAAATGCAGCAACAAATTAAGGACTAAAAATTGAGATGAGCACAAAAAGTTCGTTTAATTGTTATTCAAAGTGGTCAGTGGTCAGTAGTCAGTGGTCAGAAAATCCGTAGGGGCAAGGCTTACACTTGCCTTCCTCACAAACAAATAAACAAAGCCCGCCTGACTGACCACTTACTACTTACTACTTACCACTTTCATTGCTTTTTTGCATAAATTCCATTGCATCCCTGAGAAATGAAGTAAATTGCAGTCTGGTATTTCAAGCATAAAAATTGGATAACATGAATAGCATTTTTTTACAAAATACAAGATTCTCAATCGCGTTGTATTTACTGTTTACCATTGTCTTTATCGGGTTGGCAGGATGTAAAAAAGAAGATACAGCCACACACAGTCCGGTTTTGGTTCATTTTCAGACCACTGTACGCGGGGCTGAAATCCTGCCGGGCACTGGTGAATATCAAAACAGTTTTGGACAAACATTCCGATTCGACATGCTGAAATATTACATCAGCAATTGTGCCCTAATTGACGCAAACGGCGAAGCATTCGAACTAGCAAACCACCATCTGATTGATATTGAAGAACCTTCCACAGCAACACTTGCTTTTGACTCCATTCCCAATAAAAGTTACACCCACTTTCGTTTTTTTGTTGGGATTGATCCGCAACACAACCACGATGGCGATCAGGAAGGCGCACTGGATCCTGTGCATGGCATGCTCTGGTCGTGGAATACCGGATACATTTTCTACAAACACGAAGGCTCCTACCTGAATGCAGCCGGCGAATGGAAACAACTCCTCTTTCACTACGGAACGGACGAAGCCTACACTGAAGTAATTATTCCCGTTGACGGAATTGATCTCAATGGCAAAGAGCGTTCCGTATTCTTGAATTTTGACATTGGCAAACTGTACGATGAGCCCAATGCCATCGACTTTTTCGTAGACAATGCCCGACAAAGTGTTTCAGCAACCGACCGCGACTGGCTTGCAAAACAAAAGGAAAATGTGCCCAATGCATTTAGCTTCGATCGATTCGAGTAAGCCACTCCCCGGACTATACACCCATTTATTCTGGCTACTTCTTTGGGGGGTGATCTGGAATGGAACCGGATGCAAACAAGCCAAGGACCCCATTCCTTACAAGGCTCAACCCTATCCATTGGCAATCCCGGCATCCCTGCCAGATATGGATATCCCGGAGGACAATCCACTAACGGTAGAAGGTGTTGCACTGGGTCGGAGACTGTTTTACGATCCCATTTTGAGTGCTGACAGCACACAATCCTGTGCATCTTGTCATCGACAGGCCTTTGCCTTTGTCGACAGTTCGCTCCAGTTAAGTACTGGTATTGACCAAGTACAGGGCACCCGCAACGCCATGCCCTTGTTCAACCTGGCCTGGCAGGGCAGTTTCTTTTGGGATGGCGGTGCGAGTAATCTGGAAAGTCAGGTGGTTGGGCCGATAACCAATCCTGTCGAAATGCACGAAGACCTACCCAATGTGGTAGTAAAACTCAATCGACATCCGGAATACCCAAATCTTTTCCGACAGGCGTTTGAACTCGATGCTGAAGAGGCAGTAACCATCCCCATGTTAATGAAGGCCATCGCGCAGTTTGAACGCACCTTACTGAGCGGCGACAGCAAATACGACCACTGGAAACAGGGCCAGGCAAGTTTGACTGACCAGGAGTTGCGCGGACTCGCGCTGTACCAGGATTTTGAAAAAGGCGACTGCTCACACTGCCATGTTTTGGGTAGTACCTTCTCTGATTTTGCATTCCGA
Organism: Saprospiraceae bacterium; assembly: GCA_041392625.1. Lineage (GTDB taxonomy): Bacteria > Bacteroidota > Bacteroidia > Chitinophagales > Saprospiraceae > M3007. The sequence goes on from JAWKLR010000004.1 coordinate 149,899, forward strand.
AATACCGGACTGGACAGCATCCCAGTGGATGAAGGACGATACCGAATCACCCTGAACCCCGCTGATCTAGGAAAATTCAAAACGCCTAGTCTTCGAAACATCGCCCTCACTGCACCTTACATGCACGACGGCCGCTTCCAAACCCTGGAGGAGGTGCTGGAGTTCTACAACACAGGTTTCCACCATCCCAGCAACCTGGATGCCAACCTGGAACATGCCATAAAAGGCCGCCTGACGGTGCAGGACAAGGAAGATTTGATCGCATTTTTGCACACCCTGACGGATTTTAATTTTATTCAAAACCCGGATTTTTCCAAACCAGATTAAGTTCCGCGTGTTTAATAAGGAACTGTCTGGACACCCAGACTGAAGAGAAATTTCCTCCCATGAAAAAGACACTTCCGGTATTAGAGATGAGCTGCGCTGCCTGCGCAGGCAGTGTAGAGAGCATAGTAGCAGCCCAAAACGGGGTGCAAACAGCCCATGTAAACTACGGCAATCAGACCCTTTATATTGAATACGACGAAGAGCAAATCAGCGATGAAGAACTTCAAAAAGCAGTTCAATCCATTGGTTATGACCTGGTGTTGCCGAGTGAGTCTGAATCCAAAGACATAGATCAAATTCGGGATAAGAAGTACAAGGCGCTGCGGCGGGATACCATCCTGGCCGGTATCTTTGCCGTTCCGGTTGCGATTCTGGGAATGTTCGGTATGGGAATTCCGGGAGTTGAGTGGATTCTGCTCGTACTGACTACTCCTGTAATATTTTGGTTTGGACGCCGCTTTTTTGTAAACGCATGGAAGCAGGCCCGACATGGAAAAGCCAATATGGATACACTTGTTGCCATAAGCACCGGATTGGCATTTGTGTTCAGTGCATTCAACACCTTTTTCCCAGGATTCTTTGAATCACAAGGTATGGAAGCCCATGTATATTACGAGGCAGCCGCAGTGGTGGTATTTTTCATACTGCTTGGTCGCTACCTCGAAGATGGTGCCAAACACAAGACCTCGGATGCAATAAAGAAATTGCTGAACCTGCAACCTCCTGAAGTGGAGCTCGTGGGCGAAAACGGGAACAAGGTACTTCCATTGGAAGCCGTCGGAGTGGGCGATCGGATTTTGATTCGACCCGGAGATCGTGTTCCGCTGGATGGCAAAGTCGTCAGTGGACAATCTTTCGTGGATGAAAGCATGATCAACGGCGAGCCCATACCCGTTTTCAAGGAAACCGGCGCTTCCATTTTTGCAGGAACGCTGAACACCGATGGAAGTTTTGAGTTTGTCGCTGAGAAAGTGGGCTCTGAAACACTTCTGGCTCAAATTATTGATACCGTAGAGAAAGCGCAGGGAAGCAAGGCTGAAGTGCAAAATTTGGTGGATAAAATTGCCGGAATCTTTGTCCCCATAGTACTGCTTATTTCGATAGCAACATTCTTTGCATGGTATTTGGGCAGCACCGATCATGCGCTGGCAAAAGCCCTGCTCACCAGCATAACAGTATTGGTTATTGCCTGTCCGTGTGCATTGGGATTAGCCACACCAACAGCAATCATCGCTGGTGTGGGGAAAGGCGCAGAACACGGCATTTTGATAAAAGATGCTCAAAGTCTGGAAACAACCCGTGAGTTGGATGTATTGATAGTGGATAAAACGGGGACCCTCACCAAAGGAAAACCGGAATTACACCACAGCCATTGGCTGGACCGAGCCGGTCAGACTGAACACGCTGTGCTCTATCAACTTGCCAGCAGATCAACCCACCCACTTTCAAAATCAATTGCTGCAAGCATGGAAGTGCCCGGGGAGACAATGGCTCTGAAAAAGTTTGAAAGCATCGGAGGAAAAGGACTTAAGGCTCATGCACTGGATCAGGATTTTTATCTGGGAAGTATGGATTATTTGCTCGATCAAAACATAAGCGTTGATACTGGTTTTGAACAAAAAAATAATACCTGGAAAAAAGAAGGAAACTCCATGGTAGGCTTTGCAAATGGGAAGGAATTGCTTGCGTTTTTTGCCTTACGAGATCCCCTGAAAGAAACCACGCCGGCGGCAATCAGGGCTTTACAACAAAGCGGACTGGAAGTTCACATGCTTACGGGCGACCAGGAAGCAAGTGCGCGATTAATTGCTGATGAACTCGGAATTACACATTTTAAAGCATCTTGTAGTCCTTCCGACAAAGCGGATTACATCCGGACGCTACAAAGCCAGGGCAAAAAAGTAGGGATGGCTGGTGACGGAATCAACGACTCCGAAGCGCTGGCCGTTGCCGACCTGAGTATTGCCATGGCTTCCGGCTCCGATATTGCAATGGAAGTGGCAGATATCACCCTGCTTAAATCCGATTTGGAACAGGTGAGCAAAGCCCTGAAACTATCTAGAAAAACCTTTAACACCATCCGCCAAAACCTGTTTTGGGCCTTTATCTACAATACCATCGGAATTCCACTTGCGGCCGGGTTGATGCTTCCGCTCACTGGCTCGTTTTTGAACCCAATGCTTGCCGGTGCTGCAATGGCCTTTAGTTCGGTTTCTGTGGTTAGTAATAGTCTGCGACTTCGCAGGGTGCAGTTGTAAGAACTGTGTACCTTTGTCCCTCATATTTTAGTGCAAATACAATCATGAAAGACATACAATTCAAAACCAATATCAAGTGTATGGGCTGTATCAACACGGTTAAGCCTCATTTAGACGCCCTGGAGCACCTTCAGTCCTGGGAAGTCGACCTAAGTACGCCAGACAGGGTACTCTCCGCAAAACTCGACGATGAAACCAGCCCTGACACCATCTTGCAGGCTCTGGAAAAAGCCGGATATACCGCTACTGAACTCACTGTGGATTAATTGGGCATGGATCAAAGCATTTCCACCTTGCTGATAGCAGGGGTTTTATTGAGTGTTTTTCACGCCCTCATTCCAAGTCACTGGCTCCCGATCGTAGCCATCGGACAAAAAGAATCCTGGCCCTCAAGTAAGATACTGGGGGTTACGTTTTTGGCCGGTCTTGCACATGTTCTGAGTACCTTGTTGCTCGGGCTGGGTTTGGCTGCTCTAGGCATGCAGATGAGTAGTGGGTTTGACTGGTTCACCCATTTGGCAGCCCCAACGGTCCTGATCGTTTTGGGTGTTTTTTACATATACAGACATTATTACCACCACCATTTTCACCTTACCAAACCAGTATCTGAACGAGGCATTTTGATCTCGCTTACCCTTGCCATGTTTCTTTCTCCTTGCCTGGAAATAGAAGGGTATTTTCTTGCAGCTGCATCCTATGGGTGGGGAGTAATTCTTACGCTTGCCCTTGCCTATTCCATTATCAGCATTCTCGGAATGGTACTTTGGGTCAGATTGGCCATTCGAGGACTCAAACGCCTGGATTGGCACGCCTGGGAACACAATGCTGGTTTAATCACCGGGCTGGTTTTGATCTTTTCCGGCTTAATCCTGTTTGTTATAGAATAAAATACACCCTGCTATGTCCGGACACCACCATCACCACGGCCACGACCACCATCACCACCATCCGGTGCTTACAGATGCGTTGCAGCGCGCCTTTGTGCTTGGGATTGCTCTCAATGTGGTTTTTGTGCTTGTTGAAGTTCTGGCTGGTTTGTACACCGGATCCCTGGCTTTGCTTACCGATGCAGGCCATAACCTGGGGGATGTGGGCAGCCTGTTTATTTCACTTTTTGCATTCCGTCTTTCAAAAAAAGCAAGCAATTCGCAGTACTCCTATGGCTACCGGAAATCCACCATTCTTGCCTCGCTTGCCAACGCCGTTTTGCTGTTGGTTGCTGTTGGCGGAATTGGAATTGAGGCCATCCACCGTCTCAATACTCCGGTCCAAATTCCCGGCTTGCAAGTTGCATTGGTAGCAGGTATTGGAGTCCTCATCAATGCAATTACCGCTTGGTTGTTTTTTAAAGATCAAAAAAAGGATTTGAACGTAAAAGGCGCGTATCTGCACATGGCTGCTGATGCTGCGGTATCCGTTGGTGTTGTGATCTCTGGTTTGATTATGTACTACACCTCCTGGACGTTGATTGACCCCATCATCAGTTTTATCATTTTGCTGGTTATTCTCGGTGGTACCTGGTCATTGCTTAAGGAGAGTTTGCGACTCAGCCTGGACGGTGTTCCGCCTTCCATTGATTTGGAGAATATCAGTCAGAAAGCGCAGGATATTGAAGGAATCAAAACCATACACCACGTCCATGTTTGGGCAATCAGTACAACGGAGAATGCCATGACAGCTCATTTGGTGTTTGATGAAAAAACAGAGCGGGAAAAATGGTGCTCAATCAAGGAAACATTTCGGCATGAAATGGAGCACATGAATATTCAACACATTACACTGGAAACGGAAAGCGAAACTGAGCCCTGCAAAAACATGAACTGTTAGTTGGGTTTTAGCCAAATAGAATAAAAAATTGGGTCCCTTCCCCAACTTACCTTTAGATGCTTTAAAACTGAATAGCCAATCGACTCCTTACTAAACCGATTTAGGGGCGTAGCCCTGATATCTTAGTAGTAGCCGGATCAGGATAGCGAATTTTAGGGGCGTAGCCCTGACATCTTAAAATGCTTTTTTGGATAAACCGTAGATTTGGGGAGGGCGTCTAGGATTTTGGTGCTCTTACATCCCCTCCAGTTCGACACGCAGTTTTTTAGGCAGCGACTTCGCCACCAGTTCATAACTTTGATCGATGAGCGAGCGCAAAAGAGCATCATCCAAATCGTCCCCTTCAAACAAGACGGTGTTCCAATGGTGTTTATTCATATGCCATCCGGGCACAATGGATTCGTATTGTTCGCGCAATTCGAGGGCGTAATCCGGATCGCATTTTAAATTCACCTTAAATTCTTCCGCATCCAGTCCGGTAATTGCAAATATTTTTCCCATTACGCGGAGGCAAAGGGTGACTTCGTCAAAAGGGAAATCTTCGGAACTTCCTTTTTTAGACAGGCAATAGGAACGGAAGGCTTCAATATCCATAAGGCGGGCGGGCTAGAACAAACCGTGTAATTCCCCATTAACCATTTCAATCACCGTACCCTGGTCTTCCGGCTTGTGTTGGAAATCGATGTTGTCGATGTTGATGATAAGCAATCGACCGGCATTGTAGCTGTTGATCCAGTTTTCATAGCGCTCATTCAGGCGCTTCAGGTAATCAATGCTGATGTTCCCCTCATAATCTCTGCCACGCATCTGGATGTGTTCAACGAGCGTAGGAATGCTCGCTTTGAGGTAGATGAGCAAATCGGGGGCTTTTATTTGAGAAACGATGGACTGAAACAGCGTGGTGTAGTTTTCAAAATCACGGCGTTCCATCAGGCCCATGTCTGCAAGGTTGGGCGCAAAAATGAAGGCATCCTCGTAGATGGTCCGATCCTGAATAACCGTCCGGTTGCCTTGTTGTATCTTGAGAATTTGCTGATACCGACTGGAAAGAAAAAATACCTGGAGGTTAAACGACCAGCGTTTCATATCCAGGTAAAAGTCGGATAAATAGGGGTTATCCTCCGTAGATTCATAGTGCACATCCCAGCCAAAATTCTTGGCCAATAGTTCACTGAGGGTGGTTTTTCCGGCTCCAATGTTTCCGGCAATCGCAACGTGTCGGATCAGTTGCTTGTCGACAGGTAAATTTGCATCCATTGATTTTGGTCTGATTTGGGTGGCGAAGTTAGGACATACAGATCGTGTTACCGAAAGTAAACGGTATTTTTTCCTAACATTCTAATCCGTTTAACGAAGGAAAGGTATCTTTGAACGATTAACCCGCTGCAAACATCTAAGGTTTTTTTATGAAAGTGGATAAAGTACTTATTTCGAAACTGGAACGTTTGGCAAAGCTCTCGTTGAGTGATGATGAGAAAGCCAAACTCGGTTCGGATCTGGAGCGCATCCTTGAGATGGTGGAAACATTGGGCGCTGTGAATACTGAAGGGGTAGAACCTCTGGTTCATATGAATGCATTTGACCCTGCCCTCGACACGGTCGCCACACCAAAACAGGATAGCATCCGGGATGCTGCATTTCGAAATGCCCCTAAACAGGATGGTACTTTTTTCAAGGCACCAAAAGTTATTCAAAGCAAATCCAAAACGAACTGAGCATGGCTAACAAATCAAAACTCCTCTATTGGCTTGCAATCATTGTAATTGCTGCCGCCCTCGTTTTTTTCCTGGCCACACGGGTTTTCCCCGAAATGGTTGCTGAAATCGGTGGGTTTATTGCCGGCTTGCTGGCTGTGGTTACCGGACTGTTCCTAAAACGCCGCAAATAACCCGGCTAAAAACCGACTTATTTTATTCATAAACACAATCCAGTCAAAATGCTCATTTCCATCCAAAACCTCAATAAAACATATATCATGGGGACCGAAAAAGTAGAGGCCCTCAAAGATGTAAGCCTGAATATTGAAAAAAATGAATACGTAGCCCTGATGGGCCCTTCGGGAAGTGGCAAATCTACACTGATGAACCTGCTGGGTTGTCTGGACTCCCCTACCCGGGGCCAATACAACCTCAACGGTATTGAGGTAAGTACCATGGATGACGCCGAATTGGCTGAAGTGCGCAACCGCCAGATTGGATTTGTATTCCAAACCTTTAACCTGCTCCCACGTTTGTCGGCTTTGGAAAATGTAGCACTGCCCCTGGTTTATTCCGGAATCAGTAAGGAAGACCGGCTCATCAAAGCGCAGAAAACCCTGGAATCCGTGGGTTTGGGCGACCGGGTACACCACAAGCCAAACGAACTTTCTGGTGGACAGCGACAGCGCGTAGCCGTTGCCCGTGCATTGGTAAATGATCCGGCCATCATCCTCGCAGACGAACCTACCGGTAACCTCGATACCAAAACCTCCTATGAAATTATGTCGTTATTTGAGCAGATCCATAAAAATGGGAATACGGTCATACTCGTAACTCACGAGAACGATATTGCACAACATGCCCACCGCATTGTACGACTTCGCGACGGCCTGGTTGAAACCGATGAACGCAATACCGAAATTGTCTCCTTACTCGAGGCTCAAAGCGAATAAGTAGTATACGAAATACCTGATCCCGGATTCAGCATGCCGCCTGAGTCCGGGATTTTTTTTGCCCATTTTTACCAACTACATACCAACTACATCTTTAAAAGATGACCAATGCTTTGTTCTGCGTCCAAATGCCCGTACATGAAGCAGAATGGGTAAAAATGCGAGTTTAAAGTCAATCTACATAAGCCGGTACTGGATTTGGAACGATTGCAATTGCCGCATTATATTTTGAAACAGCAGTTTGTTTTAAATGTACATTTCAGAAAACATCCGAATACAGACCAAAACAAAATATAATTCCAAACCGCTGAAAACAATTCGTGGGCATCTACCCCTACCACGCAATTTTTAGTAAAAAACTTAGTAAAAAACATATCCAACATATTGTTTTGTACTAAATTGCACACATAACCAAATCTTATATTTTAACCTTTTTAATATGAAGCAACTAATACTAACTTTTTGCCTTGTAATTGGTCTGAGTTTTGCCTCTTACAACGCTGTGGCGCAAGCGCCCGCGAACAGTTTTGCATTCCGACACAATTGGTATAACTACATTTCGCCGCTGGGAAGTGACAACTTTGACGCCAGTGATATATACAGCACACTGGATGGCAAAGGGCTTGAAATTGCTTATTACCGCCGGATACTAAACCGCAGTTTTTTTGCTGTTCCTGTTAAGTTTGGTGTGGCTTCCGTGAAGGATGACACCTACAACTTCAGAAGTAACGATGCAATTGGTAATCTGGACCTTCTGTTTCAACAGCATATTTTCAAATATGGATCTGTTATCGACCCATACCTCAATGCAGGTGTTGGTAGCGCCTACAACTTTGATCGCAATGACTTTGGGGTAAACATCCCGGTTTCTGTGGGTCTGAATGTTCGCCTGCTCGATAACGTGTACATCAACCTCCAAACCCAACACCGTTTTGCTGCCAACAACACCGAAGGCTGGCACCATGGTTTGGGACTCCACTTCTTCTTTGGCGGCGAGGCACCTCCTCCTCCTCCAGTTGATACAGACGGAGACGGTATTGTTGACGAACTCGATGCCTGCCCAACTGAGCCAGGACCTGCCACTACCGGTGGTTGCCCGGATCGCGATAACGATGGAATTGCCGATTCAAAAGACAAATGCCCGGATGATGCGGGTCTTGAAGAGTTTGAAGGTTGCCCGGATAGCGACGGTGACGGCATCGTTGATGCCGACGACAAATGTCCTTCCGTTAAAGGTATCGCCAAGTTTGATGGTTGCCCGGATAGCGACAACGATGGCATTATGGATGCTGACGATAAATGTCCACGCGAAGCAGGACCAGTTGCAACCGGTGGCTGCCCTGACCGCGATGGTGACGGAGTTGCTGACCGCGACGACGCTTGTCCAGATAAAGCAGGTGAAGCTGCTCACCGCGGTTGCCCGGATACTGACGGTGACGGTGTTTATGATGATACCGACCGCTGCGTAAGTGAGCCAGGACCAGCCAACAATGGTGGTTGCCCGGTTCAGGAGCAAATCGTTCGTCTTGACATCTCTCAGGTTCAGTTTGAAACCGCAAGTTCAACACTCGTTGATGCTGCATACCCAGTATTGGATCGTATCGCTGAGTTGATGAACAAGTACACCGATTACAACTTGAGCATCAGCGGACATACTGACAATGTTGGTAACGACGCAATGAACCTGCGCTTGTCAAAAGCACGTGCTAAAACCTGCTACGACTACCTCGTTTCTAAAGGTGTTGCCGGCGAGCGCATGTCACATGAAGGCTATGGTGAAACCAAGCCAATTGCCGACAACGGAACTGAGGAAGGTCGCGCAACCAACCGCCGCGTAGACTTTGATCTGGAAGAGAAATAATTGAATCTTCCAACCATAATTTTTAGTGCATCCCGGATTTTGGACCTTCCAGAATCCGGGATGCTTTTTTTAGAGAACTCCGTTGTTACTACCGGATTTTTCTACAAATGACAGTGTTCACTGAGTAAGTTCTATGCGAATTAGTGTGCTAGCCTCAATTTTATGGCGTTTCTTTGTCTTGAATACGATATAAAATCAAACAAGCAGTCTCTTGATGAAATACCTTGCTCTACTTCTATGTATCCTAGGGATGTACTCCTGCAAACCATCCTATACCATCCAATTGCAATCTCAGGATTATGCAGAACAGGAGGTCTACGATGTGTGTGAAGATGTATTGAAAGAACGAATGAAACAGTCAGGAATTAATTTTCAGAAAATACAATCCGATGCCGACGAAATGAGTATCACGGTTTCTGGTGTCCGTTTTAAAAATGAGGTATCCAATCAATCACTGGAAGAGCTCTTTACCAAGCCATCGGCATTGACCATACGCGAGGTCTACCACACAAATGAAAACGGCATACCGGATTTGTTGGAGGAATTTACGGCAGACTTTACCAGTTTCGCCCCAATCCTTAAACCGGATGCTCAATCAAACACATTTTTGATTTTTACCAACCCGGCAGCCAAAGAGGACTTGCTCACCTATTTGTGGCAAGAGAAATACATCCGCCTGCTAAAAGCCTCTCTGGATTTTGTTTGGGGCCAACCCGATCCAGAGGAGTCCTTCCTCCGCATTTATGCCCTTCCTTCTGCTATCGGCGCACACCACCTGATTGACAACAGCCACATCACCAAGACAGAAGTAGTGGTCAACCCATACCCAAGTATTTCCATTCAATTTAACGAGGAAGGAGCGACCCGGTTTGCTGCGCTTTCGGCGGAGTTGGCAAAAAATGACAACCGGGAGTTGGCCATAGTCATCGACAACGAAGTGGTCTCAGCCCCGCGAGTCATGCAGGAAATAACAGGTGGCAAAGTAATGATAACAGGATTATTCACCCTCGAAGAAGCCAAGCAATTGGCGGCTATGCTTCAGGGTGGCGAGTTGCCACTTCCACTTGTTTTTGATTCTATACAAGAAGAGAAAAAAGGAAAATAACCCTACTCATACTGACATAAAAAATCCCCCGCAGCACAAGTTTGTGCTGCGGGGGATTTTTTATTGGATAGCCTATAATCTTAAAGTACTTTCAGCAACTCTGCCTCCAGATTGTCGCGTGGATTGACGGCTACAATCTTGCCATCGCGACCAATTAGGAAAGTGCGTGGAATAGAAGATACGCCGTACATAGCGGCCGGAGCACTTTTCCAACCTTTCAGGTCACTCACGTGGTTGTCCCACAACAAACCGTCTTTTGCAATTGCATCAAGCCACTTGTCTTTTCCGTTTGGATTATCCAGAGATACGCTGAATACATCAAAGCCTTTTGCGTTGTATTTATTGTAAATTTCAACAACGTGTGGGTTGGCGCGACGGCATGGTCCGCACCAGCTTGCCCAGAAGTCGAGCAACACCACTTTTCCTTTGAGGGATGACAAACTGCGTTCTTTTCCGTCTGGTCCTGGAAGCAGGATATCTGGTGCCATTTCACCAACTTTAATTTTTTCAGCAGCCTGTTGCTGTAGTGTCGCTTTTTGAACACCATCTACCATATTGGTAAAGTCCGTTGCGTACTTAGAGCCAGGCATATAGGTTTCCAGCCCTTTTGAGGCAGCAACAAAATTATCTACGAAGGAAGCGGCATCGCGACCCAGCAACTGAGAGGTAAAGAAGGCTTTCAGCAGCGGATTGCAGGTGTTTTTGTCCAAAAATGCATTCACTTCTGCGGCAGAAGTAAAACGGGCCTTGTACAGTTCCTGCACCACAGATGCATAACAGGAAGCCGATTCAGAACCGGTAAAGTTTACTTCAAGGCGATCCATGGTATTGAGGTCACCGGTAACTTCAACGGTATTCTCTGAACCATCCAACATGAAAAACATTTTTTTAGCGCCAATTGTAAGGGTATAAATCCCTTTTTCAAAGGCTTCAGGATGCTCGATTGCAAAATTACCTGAACCATCGATTGAAGTATTGCCGATGTTTTTGGTTGTGCGATCAAAATAAGATAGTTCCAAAGCGGCCTGCAGGTTTTCAGCCCCACTGATTTTCCCTTTGAAAACATGTGCGCTTTGCGCACCTCCACAGGCCGTCATAAAGCCCAGGATCAAAAAAACAATTACATACGGATTGATGTACTTTTTCATAGCAAGATATTGTTTTGGACAAAATGAGTGCAACAGGACGCTCCTGTACTTATCCCATTATGTCACTTAAAATAGATTCGTGTTTCTTTTTCCAATCGGCAACTGCTCCCCAATCTTCTCCATCAACAACAACACGGGTTCCGTGCACTTTTCCGAGCAATTCCCAGGATTGATTTTCTTTTTGCAAAAACCGCTCAAAAGCGCCTTGTGCTTCCGGCTTGATGCTCACTACAACCCGGCTTTGTGCTTCGCCAAACAACCAGGCATCCTTGCGAACATCCGAGTTGGACTCTACCTCGAAGCCTAGCCCACCTGGCAAACTGCTTTCAAGCAATGCTGTGAACAAGCCACCATCAGATACGTCGTGAGCAGACTGCAAATGGCCTTCGGCAATCGCTTTCCGAATGCATTGGTGCAGGGCAAATTCTTCGTCCAGGTTAAAATGTGGACATGGACTTTCCTGAATGTTATGCACCCGGCGCAGATACTCGCTGCTGCCAAGGTCAGAACGGCTTTCACCCAAGAGGTAAATGATATCGCCTTCAGACTTATAATCCAGCGTCATGATTTTATCGTAATCATCCACAACACCCAGCATGCCAATAGTTGGAGTTGGGTGAACAGGGATAACTTCATTGTTCATAGTAGCCTGGTTGTAAAAACTCACGTTGCCTCCAGTTACCGGTGTTTCGTATTTCCGACAAGCATCGCCCATACCACGGATGGCATTTGCGAACTGGTAGAAAACTTCCGGGTTGTACGGATTGCCAAAGTTCAAACAATTGGTAATCGCAACCGGTTCACCACCAGAACAAACAATATTCCGAGCGGCTTCTGAAACAGCAATCATACCGCCTTTGTGCGGGTCGGCATAAACATAGGTTGCATTGCAATCGGTGGTAAGCGCCAGGGCTTTGCGGGTCCCTTTTACATATACCAAAGCGGCATCAGCATGTCGGTTGGTGGTCATGGTACCGGTGCGAACCATTGAGTCGTATTGCTCTGTGATCCAGTTTTTTGAACCGAGGTTTGGCGATGCCCACAACGTTTTGGCTGCTGCCAGATAGTCGGCAGGTTGAGGAACCTGATTGGCATCAAATGCCTCGATGCGATCCATGTAGTCAGGGCGTTTTTGCTCGCGTGTATACACCGGAGCGCCACCGCCCAAAACCAGGCTCTCGGCAGGCACTTCTGCCACTTTGGTTCCATGCCAGAAGTATTCCAGCATACCACCTTCGGTAGTTTCTCCAATTTTTTCGCAAGACAAATCCCATTTATCAAAAACGGCTTTAATATCTGCTTCGCGGCCTGGTTTGCACACAATCAGCATGCGTTCCTGGCTTTCAGACAGCAAAATTTCCCAGTCTTTCATATTTGCCTGGCGCTGCGGTGCTTTGTCCAGGTCGATGCGCATACCCACACCGGTTTTTGCACTCATTTCAGAGGTAGAGCAGGTGATGCCTGCGGCACCCATATCCTGCATACCAACCAGCGCGCCGGTTTGAATTACCTCCAGAGAGGCCTCCAGGAGGAGTTTTTCCTGGAATGGGTCCCCTACCTGCACTGCGGGCAGGTCTTCGTGACTGTCTTCGCTCAAATCAGCAGAAGCAAAAGTCGCTCCGTGAATCCCGTCTTTTCCGGTAGCAGATCCTACGATGAACACTGGGTTGCCCGGTTCCCCTGCAGTTGCACTGGCCGTTTCACCGAGTTTTACAATTCCGGCCGACATGGCATTTACCAAAATGTCGTGGTTGTAGCAGGGGTTGAAATACACTTCGCCGCCAACGGTAGGAACACCAAAGCAGTTTCCGTAATCGCCAATTCCTTTGACAACACCGGCAATCAAACGCTTCATGCGAGGGCTGTCTGGCACTCCGAATCGCAGGCTGTTGAGCGATGCAATTGGGCGCGCACCCATGGTAAAGATATCTCTGTGAATTCCACCTACACCGGTTGCTGCACCCTGATAGGGTTCAATTGCCGATGGGTGGTTGTGGCTTTCAATCTTGAACACACAGCCCAGGCCGCCGCCGATGTCGACAAGTCCTGCATTTTCTTCACCAGCACCAACAAGCAAACGCCCACCTTCGCGCGGCAGGGTCTTGAGTTGGAGAATGGAATTTTTATACGAGCAGTGCTCGCTCCACATAACAGAATAAATGGACAATTCAGTGAAATTGGGCACGCGGCCAAGAACTTCCTGAATCTTTTCAAACTCGTCTGCAGTGAGGCCAAGTCCTTTGGCGGTTTCTACTGTCGGGAGCGCATCGGCTGTTGTCATAAATGAAAATTAGGTTAGATTGAATATGCGCCGCAAAGATACAGCGATGCCTGCGTATCAAGGCCTAAATAAAGCATGAATCACTAATTTTATTTGAGAAATAGATAAAAAATGGGCTCGCCGCTTTTCTCGGCTGATCTTAACCGCTTATTTTGATTCTTGTTGTACATTTGTAAGAGCCTATTTTATGCAAATGACTCTGGATTTTATTCCCATTCTCAATCCCAACAGCAGATTAAACTTTTAGATGTAATGATTAAATACAAACATATTTTACTCCTATTTCTGGCTGCCTTCAGCACCCTGCCTTTGTTTTCACAGAGTACATTTGAATGCCAGGTGTTGGATGCGGCAAACACACCAATTGCCGGACTGGAGGCAACCAGCGATACCGGAAGTAAACTCAGCATGACAGATGCCAACGGATACATTGTGCTGGAAACCCTTCCGGAGAACATCCAAACTATTTACCTGCAAGTACCCGGCAAGGAGCCCCACCCCATTCAACTCAACGAAGGCACCCGCTTCATTGCACAGTTGGATGAAAAAGGCCATATGCAACACAAAACCCGGGAATAAGCCCATGCTTTTATTTGAATCCGAGCGTCTACGCTACCGGAACCTTACCCCCGGTGATGCGCATGCCTTTTTTGAATTAAATGCAGACCCGCAAGTTATTCAATATACCGGCGACCCGCCGTTCGAATCAGAGGCGGCAGCGAGAGCATTTTTAGTTGGCTATGATCACTACCAGCATTACGGCTATGGCAGATGGGCTGTTGAAAACAAAGAAACGGGTGCATTTATCGGTTGGTGTGGACTAAAATACGACCCGGCAAAACAGGAAACAGACCTGGGATATCGTTTTTTTCGCACATGCTGGGGAAAAGGATTTGCAAGTGAAGCCGCTGAGGCCAGTATGCAATATGGCTGGGAAAACTGGCCTATTCAACGGGTCGTAGGTCGTGCCATGCGCGACAATACAGCCTCCTGGAAAGTCCTGGAAAAAGTCGGAATGCACTTTGTCAGCGCCATTGATTTTGAAGGAAAGCCCGGCGTTTTATACGCAATCAACAGACCATCCGGAGTTTAATATCTACCCTATTATTTAGCAACACATGCCCGAGTCGCTTTCGATATATACTTCCTACCACGAGCAAGACAAAAACATCGTTTCAGCCTTGCTCAAACACCTCAAGACGTTTCAGGGGGCGGATCGTTTTGTTTTTTCTGATTACGAAACGATTCCCGAATCATCCCAAATTACCGAAAACATCAAGGAACAGATTGATGCGGCAGATGTAGTGCTCATTTTTTGTTCGGCCGACTATTACAGTCGCGAAGAAACCATTCGGGAACAAGCATACGCCAAACAAAGTCCCAAAGATCCACTCCTCATCCCAATCATTGCGCGAAGCACGCCCAGTTATCCGGGTCTGGAAGCCTACACCCTCCTACCCCTCAGTGGAAACCCGCTTTACAACGCCGGCGCCCTGAATGAACTGCAATGTGCAGTAGTGGCCAAGGTGATTTTTGAGCGCATCCAGGCATTTGAGCAACAAGGTCCGGCGGTATACGAGCCCGTTTTTCAAAAAATGGAATGGGAAGATGCCCGGCTCCGGCTCCTTTCATTTTTAGAAAAAAACGACCTCAATGCCAGTTTGGAGCTCCTGCATACGCTGGTAAAAGACCCCGGTTTTGACAAGCTGATTTTTGAAGCAAAAGAAGAATATCAGCGACTGCACAGACGCACTATGCAGGAACAATTTAGCTTCGATGAGTTTTGGCATGCCCTCCGGGTTTTGCGCAGCGACATGGAGCAATTGTGCCTCCGACTCGAACCGGGTCACCTCCATAAAAATTGGCAAAAAACAATCGAGACCGATTGCCTGGCACTCCATACCACCCCAAAAAGAGAAAAAACCTATCCGGGACTTTCCATGCTGGCCGATGAGATTCTCATCCCACAAAAAAGCCTGGATGCCAACTCACAGGAACTGACCCACAGTCAGCAGCAAGACTACAAACGCTCGTTCATTCTTGCTCAAGATGCACAGGCTGTGGGGGAATATGCAAAAGCCTATGGGATTGCCGATAAAATTCGGACTGAAATCAATCCTGAGTCGGCTCAATTGTACGAATTTCTGTTGCTGAGCCTGGTGCAGAAAGAAGGCGCCGACCAATTGATAAAAGATGCCCTGCGCGGCTATGGGCGAGTTTTTGAAACGGCAATTCGCTACGCCGAACGGTTTCGGGAATTTCAGAAATCGGAAAAGTGCCCCTCAACCACCGGGTACTACAACACGGCCCAGGTAGCCAAAATGATCCATTCCGCCTTGCGGCGGGTGTATTCATCCTACCCAAATGACTACATCCTGGATACCGGCCTGAATGCAAGTCGACACCCAGATGCCCGCGAAGCCATTTTGAGTTGCCTGCAAATTGCGCTGCGCACCTATCAGTTTATGCATCCCGTGGAAGGTTTTTTGGAGATCGCATTCAACGAATTTGCCGGCGGAGGAAAATACCAATGGGCCGATGTGGTGGAGGTAGAGTCCGACGGTTCGTTTAGCGTGCTGAATCGCCGTGAATTTGATGTGCTCAGCGAACTCAACAACATCCTGTCGCTGCTGACTGACCCGCCACTCCGCAATCCCAACGATCCGGTAGAAACCGGAAACAGAAACAAATCCCGGAGTTACGATCAAACGCAACTCTTGCGCGACAACTTGCTTGTGTGCCTGAACAGAAAAAAGACAGCCCTCTTGAGCGACATTCAGGTGGAGAAACGGTTTTTTCGGGAATTCATCGATGAGCGGGATTCCATCATTCGTTTTGTTTATGCCTGCATCATCGGGTATCTGGTTTTTGATAAAAAGGAAAAAACGAAAAGCAGGTTCCTGGCCCTGGCCTTGGATGAGCTGTTGCTAAAACCCGCAATCCCCTGGTTTACGCTTTCTGCCGAAGGCCAGTTGATTCCCGACCCGGATTGCGAACGTCTGAGTTTCTCGGCTCCGGCCATTACCAAGGCCATCATCGCCAAATACTCGAATGAAACAAACAGCGGTAAAATCCAGGAACTGATTCGGCAAACCTGTTACGACCAGTACAAAGCCGAGACCGAATCCATTTACCAGGAATTGCTGAAAGGGAGAGCCTATACCGATTTGCGCAAACTATCCGATGGGGAGGGCCGCAAACGCATGATCCAATGCCTCAAACGGTGGACAATCCTGTATCTCGCTTACCCGGACAGGGGCAGCGATTACCTGCAACAAACCTTACGGGAATTGATGGGCGAAGAACAGTTTCTTTGGATGCTGTTCGATCCGGAGCAATTGGTTTCACACCCCGACAGCATTGCGCTGGGTTTTGATGCCCTAGAGTTGTATCGAAAACTGGAGCAAATGCCGGTGCCCTGGGATAAAAATGACATGGAAGGTGTAATCATTGAAAAACAGTTTTCCCGTCATATTCTCCCCACCTACGAGTCGATGCAGGCCCGGGATGAAAAGCAGATTCGCAAACTGATTTTTCTGTTTCGGCAAGCCCTTCGCGGATATAAAACTGACCCACAAAATATATACCTTCAATGGATTTACCGGGAGCTAACCGAGGAACATAAATTCCGCTGGCTGGAGATCGACCAGGACGGCCTCTGGCAGGCTGCACGGGGCGTACCAGATTTTTTCAAACCTGAAGCCCTGCTTTTGGAAATGGCAAGCAAACATCCCGACCTGTTTAACCTGTTTGAAACGCGGAAGAAAATTGCCGAAAACCGGTACCGCGAGGTGAAAAATATATACGAACGGGAAATCAGTGAATTCAAAGCGGAAAACAAGGAACCCGAACGCCTGATCGCTCAGGATTTATTCAACCAATTGAAAGGTATTTTTAAATTTTTTCCAGACATCAAGTTCCTGGAAATCCCCTTGAATGAACTCAAAGGGAATGGCCGGATTCAATGGCAAGCCAAACTGTTCGGACTGTTCACTCTATCCGAAAACCACCACGAGAACTTACTGATAAACTTCGATTACAAAGCGGAGCGCGCCGAATTCTACATGTACCGAGATCAACTCCACGAATGGCTGGAATCCATGCTCGCTGAAGTGCGGGCCGCCTCTGAAAACGAGAAGTACTAACAATATTAAGGGGCGTAGCCCTGACATCTTCGTAGCACCTACGAAACAATAAAATTTCTGAGGGGCGTAGCCCTGACATCTCAATGCGCTTAATGGCTTGTTTTTTATCAAGATGAGTTATAGCAAATGACCCAATTTAAGATGTCAGGGCTACGCCCCTTTTAATTGCTTCTTGACCAATACCTACGAAGAAGGCAGGGCTACCCCTATGAAAAGCTCGCACCTATTTGGATTAAGCCCATCAGTATTGATAATTTTTATAGCCATTCAATAAATTGGGCCCTCCCTTATGTCACCATAAAGAAGGGCCCGATTTTATATGCATAAAGGCCTGGTTTATTTCCTGGCTCCTACCTGCAATTTTCCGGATGCAGAAGCCCGACTAGATGTTTCCAGACGGTAGTAGTAGGTTCCTTCCGGCCAGTCGGCCAATTGAATTTCATGGTTGTTCTGGCGCATGTGGACGGGTGCATGGTAAATTCTTCTGTCCCAACTGGTTGTACACCAGCAAGAAGCCTTCCGGCTCTACATCGTCGGTGGTTGTCCAAGAGATCCTGCTTGTTTCGCTAGCCGGATTGGGCGTAGCCTGCAATGCAAAAATGGACTGGTTGATGGTTTTTGTACCAACAAAATTGGGATCGTAATACACCACTTCCAGGTCGTCAAAATAAAAGCCATCATACTCCAAAATCCATCGGAAACGAGGGTGAAAATCAGATCGATGGTTTTCCCGGCATATTCACTCAAGTCGATGCACTCCTGTACCCATTCGGTTTGAAAGCCATCGTACAATGGAACATTGAATAGTTGGGACTGGGTACCCAACGACGTGTACTGACCGCACAGGTATTCCGAGGCACCGCCCATTTCTGCGGGCTTCGAGCGTTACGTAATCGTAATTAGGCTCAATGGCAAATGTGGTCCAAAACCGCAGCGTAACATAGTCGGCATCTGCCGGGATGGTAATGGTCTGAGAAATGATATCAAAAGCGGCATCGTTCGGATAATCGCCGTTTGGCGAGTCGCCGATACTGCTCGGGGCAGAGTAATAGGTATCCGTACTGACACCCCAGGCAAAACTGGCCCATTGGCTCATGTCGTCACCCGGTTCATCAAAAACAGCAATCGCCGGACCGACGAGGGTTTTGCGCAGCGTATCTTCAAACACCACCAAACCATTATCTACCTGCAGCAGGAAAATTGCTTCTTCACCAGAGGCAACCCTGTCTGCAAACTGGACGTTAAACTGAATGTTTATTTTTTCAAATTGCATCAAATCCAACACTACACCAGGACTCACACCAAGTACATTGCTTGTGATGGGTGTGACCGATACTGTAACCGGCCCGGATTCAAAGCCAAATCGCTGTACTGAAATCGGTAAAATAGGATTCAAAAGGGAAAAACTTCCATCATCATTATCGCGAGCCTGTACATAATTCAGGGTCGACAAACCGGATACCAAATTGGCCGTAACGTTTGCCTTATTCAATCCGTCAATGGTATCGGAGGGCGGCCAGAAACCAAAGGTTCCCGGACCAACTTCCGGTGTGTAGGAGTAAGCATCTGCTCCGCCAAACATCCAGTCATCGCTGCTGCCATTTACCTGGTAGCCCACCGTTTCTGAGGATGTTCCTGCACTGTAATTGTTTTCAGATGAAATCAGGTTACCCAGGACGGCAAGTCCGGGTTCTGCCAATTCATCGCTATAGGCCCAGGGCCAAATCAGCAGGTTGCCGTAGGTGTGGTAATTGAGAACAATGCGGAATTCATGGGCATTGCAAAAATCACGGGTCATACGGGTTTCCGGCTCGGAAAATGGGCCTGGTCCGCGGTACACCTGAGAGCCCGGATTGGGTGATGAGCCATTGTCATCAAACCCCCATTCGTATCCGTAGTTGCGATTTAGGTCTACCCCAAAGGTTCCATCGCCGGTGTCTCGAAGGTTTTTTCGCCACAAGCCACCGCCATTGGGGTTCGTCATTTCATTTCGTACGTATCCATCCGGATTCACGCAGGGAAGAAAATACAACTCAGCATTGTCCACCAGGTATTTCAATACCGGATCGGAATCGTAGTTTTCCAGGATGTGCCACATGAAAAACAAGAGTTGTGACATGCCATTTGGCTCGCGGGAATGGTGCAGGGCGGTGTACAGCATTTCCGGCTCGTCTTCATCCACATTGGCATTGTCTGAAATGCGCACGTAATACTGCGAGCGGCCTTCGTGGGTGTAAATGGTATCGCTGACAATGGCCCGGGCCGAGATCAGGTCCGGAAATTTCTGGTGCATATCATCCAGTACCGCATACAACTCATCAAGCGTCTGATAGCCGCCCATTGTGCCATATGTGTAATTGGATGGCGTGGTGTATTGGCTACCGGCTACCGCATTGCCTGTATTGCCGCACTCGCCCGAACGGTCGCTCACCGCATTGGATACACTTCCCAACTGCAGGCGGTAATACGTGCTCATATCTTCAATGAGAATCTTGGTTTCAAAACCGGCTTGCTCCACCAACTGAATCTCAGATTCAGATAAATCGGTGGTGAAACTGCGGCCATGCTGGTATACACCGTGATCGGTTTCAATACCCAGACGCGCCAAATCTACAATGCTCTTGCCTTGTAGTTTGACCTCCACCCGGTGAAACAATTCAATTTGCTGCGCCCGGCTGTTCAGGGAAAAACACAACAGAAAAAGGATTGGTAATATTTTTTTCATTGATTATGTATTAAAAAATTAAATGTGCGGCCGGGAGACTTCCAACCGAAATGAATTTTTGGCGGCACCAAACCCTGGTTCCTGGCAACAAACTTAGTTCAGAACATTGTTAGATGCGGGAAAAAAATAGAAAATAGCTCCTAATTGCCAATTTCGTCCGGGCATTGGCCGGTATGCCACGAGTTTATAGGCTTCATTCCACACATTTTCAAGTTCCAACTGAATCTTGAACCGGGTATGCAAATAAGCCAGCGTGCAGCGGGCCGAGGTAAACGCGGGCAGCATTTCGCTGTGATCACTCTGTGTGAAACGCTTTCCCGTAAATTGCTGGGTGTAGCCCAGGGAGAACTTGTGGCTGCTCGCCGTCAGTCCCACACTGCCCAAATGTTCCGGGGTGTAGGGCAGTTGAAAATCCAGAGGCACCGCCACACTGCCATAGTTCTTACGGTTGCTCACCCGGTTGAGCTGATACCGTGCACGCACAAGCCAGTCGATGCCTGCCAGACTGAATTGAACCTGGGTATTGGCATCCATTCCGCGCGACCAAACCTGCCGTAAATTCTGCGGGCGAAACAATCCGTTCGAGCCCGGCTGCCACAGAATCCAGTTGTCGATCAGCAGGGCATATGCGCCCAGACTCGACTTCCAGTTACCAATCGAATGGTGCACTGACGCATCCAGGCTGTAGCCGGATTCCGGGAGCAACTCGGGGTTACCCAATCCGCTCCAGTAGCGGTCGTTGAAGGTGGGGATGTTGTAATTTTTAGATGCATGCCAGTGCACACTCCAGTTGGTGGCGGGGCGCCATTTTCCGGCAAAACTGCCCACTAATGGAACGGCTTTATCGTCTTGCCAGGTTTGTCGCAGGCTGAGCGACAGGTCCAGTTTCGGCAGATTTTTATCCAGTAAAAAATAGACAGCCGGGCGGTTTTCGGCAACGTATTCGTCGGGATTGGTATAGCCTTCTACCCGGGCACGCTGATGCATCCATTGCACCCCCATTCGGGCCATCCAGCCGGTTCCTAAATCCCGGATAAAATCGGCATTAAACCGCAGCATATTGGCCAGACTTTCCTCTGAGCTGCCCATGTTTTGAAAAACCAATTGTTCTTGTGTTCCCCGGAGTCCCAGTTGCAATTGGGTGCGGTCGTTCAGGGATTCATCCCATTGAAGCACCCCGCGGAAGGTCCGGTCGGTTTGCAGCCGATCGGATGCGGCCTCGGTCATGCTGGGAGGAATTTGCCGGTAAGCATCCTGGGCCCAAACTGCCAGTTTCAGCCGGTGCCTACTCGTCCAAAACCAGTTTTGAATATGCTGTGCATCCAGTATCCGCAAAAAACTGTTGGATTGCCGTTGCTCCGGATTGCCGATCAGGGTGGTATTGGTAAACGGGAAATCGTTCTGAGCCTGTCGCAACAGTACCCTGCTTCGCGCCTGACTGTTTTCAAACTGACTCCGTTTTTCCACTTGCACACCAAACTGATCAAAGCTTCCCCCTTGCACACCAAGCGCCCAATACGGCCTTGTGGTCCGGGAATTATCCGACTGCACATGAATGGAACCCGCCATAGCCGCATTTCCAAGCACGGAGGATTGGCCGCCGAAGCGCACCTCCAGTTGGTCGCCCGACCACAAACTCAGCAAGGAAGCATCATACACCCCATTCATCGGACTTTGGAGCGGAATGCCCTCCCAATAGACTGGTGTGCGTGCGGGTCCACTGCCCCGAATGGAAAGCGTGGATAAAAGCCCCGGCCCATTGCTCCGCAAGGCCACCGGATTCTCATACAACAAGGCCGCTACCGCCGAACCCGCCAGCGCCGAGGCCCCTGTTTCCCAGCTCCCCGTGCCCTCCCGCACCGGCTTTTCAGCCTGGATTGTGAGTTCCGGGAGCGCATAGGCTGTGTCCTGCTGTCCAAACACCTGAACGGCCCAGATCAGCCCGCTTACCAGCAGTATGGTGCGTTTTGAGAATTGCATGGTTAAAGGTAGGGAGAATTTGGTGTGGGGGGGATGAAATCTAGTGACCTCTCAACCAGCACACATTAATAAAAAGTGTCTTCCTGCCAATTTGCAGGATTGTTTTTTAGGTATTCCGAAATCCTCAAAAATGCTTCCTCATTTCGGATGATGTGGTCATGAAATCGTGGTTGCCACGCACACAGCAAATTCAATCTGTTGCAATACCTTGTTACAGCAGACTTGTAGGATTGGATGATGGTTGAAATGGAATTTGATTTTGGGGAAATGGTCGCCATGTATTCGTTTTTTCCGATTAATTTATTGTGAGGTTTGGTTGTTGGTTCCGATTCCGGTCCCATTTCCGATTCCGTAGGGACGTTGCGTGTAGGGACGTTGCATGCAACGTCCCTACCATTGTCCACGTTATTTCCATTTAAAATCAAAACACCGTGAATGTGATTGGGCATCACAATAAATTCTCCCAATTCGATATTTGTTCCGTGGTTTTTTATTTCATGCCACAACACATGGGCAATGGCTCCGGCAGGGGAAATTTGCATTTTGGAATCCATTATTTCACCCAAAAAATGGTGCCGGTCTTTGGTACAAATGGTTATAAAATAAGCCCCATCCCAACCGCAATTCCAATTTTTCAATCGGGCGGATTTGCATCACCTTTCCAATAGATGCAAACTCTACAATCCTGCCACCTCCTCCGCCGTCAACCCATACATGGGCGGAGTTTGAACGTCGAGGAGGTTGAGGTATAGATAAATTTCGGCTCGGTGGTGAATTTCGTGTTCTGCCAACAGTTCCATCCACTTTCCTTTTTTGATGGGGTGGCCGGTGGGAGTATAGCAGATTTCATCCAGTTGGCTGTCGGTCAGATTTTCGAAAATCTCGAGGGATTCTGCGTGGGTTTGATGGAGGAATGCCAGGATGTTTTCGTAGCCGTCTGCGAGTTCTTTTCCGCATCCTCTGTAGGCATTTTTTCTATCCGCAATGGTCTCTGCGTACAGGTAGCGCTCGATTGCTCCAATGTGCCGCATCTGATCGGCAAGGGTGAATTTTCCCGGTTTGTAGGCAAAATCCAAGTGTTGTGGTTGGACTACCTCCAACAACTTCAGGGTTCGTTTGCGAATGCTTTTGTATTGCCGTAAAAAGGTTTGGACGTTTGATTGCATAGTGAGATGATAGTTATTGGTGTTTCATTTCCATTTTTCTATTAACCTGTCTGACTGTATCGTCCAAAAAACTACCTGAAACCCAAAAAAATATCGCTATTAGAACCAGATTTACTACCAGCAATAAGGCATAACGCAGGCCTCTTTTCTCTACGTTGGAGATACCTAAATTGATGTATCTAGCGAGTATCAGGGTCAATCCGACTATAAATCCATAAACGAATTTATCATATATATAGATCAATGGGATAAAATAATTCGCTTGCCAGCCGGACGCTATTGCATTTGAACTATTGATGGTCAATATAAATACAAGAGCAATCCCTAGGAGCAGTAAAACTGGATTTATAAGGTAATTTTTCTTCATAAAAGCTTGATCTTGATGCATAGCAAAGCGGATGCAAGGGACCTATCAACAGCTTCAACGCTTGCCTTTTTAGACAAACTTTCTAAGTTATACAATTACAACTTATCGAATTTGCGACCTTTTTAAACGGCTGATCAGGGTTGGTTATATCCGAAAGGAAGAGATGATACTCCCAGCAACCACCACAACCGTCTGTCATGGTGTGTGAATAATAAATAAAGTCGGAAAGTCCATCTTTGTTTAAATCTCCTACAAAGATTAACTGGGGCGTTTTGAACCTGCAATGAGCCTGTGCAGGAAGTTCCAATTCCAATTCCTGGCTCAAATTGTATTTTTTAGTTTCGGATTTACTGTAGGAAAAGGTGCTCAACTCAATTTGGTATTTTTTTACAAAGCCTTCCGGTGCTTTTTTTGTGAGCAAAACGTCTTCGAAAGCATGAAATTGATAGTCTATCCCTCCAAGCCCAAATCCAACAGATTGCTCTGGAAATAGAAATTTTCCATCACCCGAATACCCATATTCATAGGCTATAAATTGAGCAGGTATTTCTCCTTCTTCCAAATTGGTTTTTGAACCTATCAAGTAGAGCACTGTATCGCTTTGGTTGGTTTCAATAATTAAGGGGTAGGCTTTCCAGAAAACATTCTGAGCGCCCAGGGTATCCTGTTCATTGAATTCGTGGATTAGTTTCAGCCTAACTTCTGATCTCTTTAGGGCTAGTTTCCCGTCAGACTTGATTAGTGCATACCAATGTAATTGGGGATCATAACTTACAGTACTACACGTTGGTCCTGGATAAATCAACCTAAATGCATTATTTATACCAGTTGATTTCACAACCCATTCGCCAACAAGTCCAAACCCGGAGAAAATGTACCCTTCAATTTTTCCATAAGTAATCTTCATCCAAAAACCGCGTTTCCCTTCAATGATTTCCGAGAAGTGAGTATAATCACAATTGTACCCAATATCAGTTCCATAATTTATCTCTGCCTCTACGACGGTACCAAATGGTAAGGTTGTCACACGTTCGGAGTTCATCTTCCCTTCCTTTCTCACATTTAAGCCGGATTTTGCCAGAATGGTGAATGGAAATGCATTTGAGGATATTGAAAAGAAAAGTAGCAGAAAAACACTAAGTACATTTTTCATTTTATTGGTATTTTGAGATTACGAATATTTGCTTTTTTAATTCATACCCCACTCTATTTCGGCGGCAACGGCGGGTCAGGTACAAACACCTTGCTTGTGCACAGAAAAGACGTTCCGTTTCGCTTCAATTCAAACTGTACGTATTCATCTCCGTATCCGTATTCATCGTCCTCACCGGCATCTTCGATGTAGCCGCCATTGAATAGCCAATAATTATCTGGCCCTCTTTTTTCTTCGAATCGGAATAGGGATAAATCGGGCTTAATTTCATTTTCTTTGGAAAACACAAACTGCAAATCATTGAACAGTATAAAACCATCCAGGAACCGGAGCCATTCGTTTGGAGCGCTGTCTTTACCCGCTTGTTTTAGCCGGAATAAAATAGCATTCGGATTGAATTTCTGCGGGTGTAAATAATGGCATTCCCCTAAGGTTCTCAAACTGTGTGATGTGGGATTTATTCGGTCGACCTCACTCCTCGTAATGTAAAAATCAATCCCGTTGACCACAGCTTTTAAGTACAATTCATGCCCGTCGCCCTGCTCGTATTCTTCATCGTATTTACACCAGATGAGAGTCTGAATGAATGGAAATTCATCCAATATTTTTTGAAGATATGCAGTATAAAAAACAATGCTGGAGCAATCCAACCGGATCGTTCTGCAAGGCGGACTAATCAAGGTAGCGAGTGCGTCCACCCGTTCCTGGCCTTTCAAGTCGGGGGTAAATAAAATATGGAATAGGTTTTCGTTCATTTACTTGTGCGCGTAAAGCAAAAACAGGGGTCTTAATTAATTTCAAGGAACTCCAGTGCTAATTCTTCAAACGTTATAAATCTGCCTGAAGGAAACTCACCTTTCCTATTTTCTGCATACTGCTCGTCTTTCATCAATTCACTAAT
This sequence comes from Saprospiraceae bacterium, assembly GCA_041392625.1. Lineage (GTDB taxonomy): Bacteria > Bacteroidota > Bacteroidia > Chitinophagales > Saprospiraceae > M3007. Next base: position 175,793 of record JAWKLR010000004.1, read on the forward strand.
CTTTTTGAATTCAAAATAGAACATTCGAACTAACTGCTTTTTTTCTATTTCAAATTCAATACTAGTTTCCAGATTTTCAATTGGATCGCCATAATCGACAACAAAATTTTCTACCTTAACATAGACCTTGCGTTTATTGGATGGAGTTTCTTTTATCAAAACCTGTTCGCTACCTGGCTCTCCATACCAAACAAACTTTCTTTCAGGATCACCTTTTATCATCCCAATTAGTGCATTTATGCATTCCTCAATTGGGTTCTCCGGATAAATATGTGTGATTGATATTTCCAATAATACATCATCAACTCGAATCCAACAGGTGCTCCAATAATGTTCGTCTAAGGCATAGTGAATACCAACATTCATTTTTCTTCAAGCGTATAAAAGCAAACCTCCCCTACAAAGAACCAGGGTTTGAAATTACTAATCCTTCATGGGCAAATTCAATGGTATCAATTGCTACTTCATTTCCGTCTGATCTAAGATCAGTGCTTGTAATTTTGGTTGGCCAGGCATTATTCAATTGCCATTGTATGGTTACTTTTCCAGACTCATCCAGCAACTTAATCAGAACAGTCTGCCGTTTAATCTGATTCATGGTTATTTGTTTATGCCAATTCCAAAACGCATTGTCATTGACAAATAGCCCTCTTTTCATAGTAACATTTCCATATTTTACTAACCCCGGCATTTTCACAGTAGAAAACTGTTTGCTGTTGCCGGAACGATATTCAATGATTTGATTCTCAACATCCATTCCAGATACCTCCTGAAAGGCTACGCCCTTTATCTCTGTTCCGAAGTCTACCTCAAATCTAAACTTTGGCATTGGCCAAAGTACTTCGTCGTTTTTTTTGTTGTCTTCCATATTGTTTTTTTTAAAGGGAAATTTAATTAGAGGTGCTGTGTCAAACCCCAATTACGAAGTGGCAAACAGCCATTGGTTGAGGGCCGCAGTCTACAAATATAATCTATTTTAAAATAGTAGTCAGTTGTCAGTTGTCAGTTGTCAGTTGTCAGAATATTTGTAGGGGCAAGGCTTGCCCTTGCCCTCCCCTCGAATTATGAACAAATAAACAAACATCAACAAATCATCCAAGCCCTGACAAGGGCGCATCATCAAATCATCAATTTTAATAAACAAATAAACAAGGGAAAGCGAAAAGTCCCGGATAAACAAGGCCCGCAGGGCCGAATAAACATCAATAAACCCTTTTCAGTGAAGATTTTGATGCCAGACGTACAGACGCATAATCATGCGTCTCTACCACTGACTACTATATCGAACAGGTATCAAGGATTTCCTCGTAGTCGGGGCGGTCGTATGGGAAGCGGTGGACGAAGGAATTGAGGATGGAGCCTTTGTACAGGACAAACACCCCGGGCATCTGGAAGCCGTCGCCGATTTCTTCGTTTTCAGGCGTGGCGCCGTGGCCTTCCAGTACGGCAGCCTGAAAGCCGCGTACCCAGTTCATAAATCCAATGAGTTTGGCAGGAGAGCAGCGCAGAAGTCCGAATGCACGATAGTATTGTTTTTCCGGATCGGAGATGTGATCCACCGGGTGCATTTTGTAGCGCTTGAAGTATTTTTCGGCAGTCTGGGATTTGGGTGCCATGTGGACAAACACCATGCGAATGCCCTTGGATTCCATCTTGGCTTTAAGTTTCGACAAATCGCTGATGGCTTCCCGGCAAAAGGAACAACCAAAATGGCGCAGAAATATGAGCAACACCGGTTGTTCGTTGGAAATGGCTGCCAGCGATTCCCCGCTATTGGCAGTGAGCATTTCTTCCCAGATGGATTGGTTTTCACCAGAAACAGGAACGTCCATAAAAGGAGTTTTCAAGTAGGAGGTGTACGTCTGATGGTATAAAAACCTATTTCGAGCCTATTTGTTTACAGAAACCCAAATAAAATCGGGTCACTGACGACAGATCAGTAACCCGATTTATTTAAACAGTGTATTTCATTATACGATGTTCATAGCATCGAGTGCTTTCACGACATCGGTTACTGCCGCTGCAGACTCGTGGAGCAACTCCAACTCTGCTTTGCGCAACTTAAGACGCAAAATCTGATTCACTCCTTTTTTGCCCAGTTTTACCGGAGCACCAACAAAAATATCTTTCAGTTTGTATTGTCCGTTCAAACGCACACAACATGGGTAGATGCGGTTTTCATCACGCAGAATGGAGATGGCCATTTGCGCAGCAGAAGCACCTGGTGCATACCATGCAGAAGTACCCATGAGGTTTACCAATTCACCACCACCTTTCTTCGTGCGCTCTACAATTTCCTCCAAACGCTCTTTTTTCACCATTTCAGTCACAGGAATACCTGCAACGGTGGTGTAACGTGGCAATGGAACCATGGTGTCGCCGTGGCCACCCATCAATACAGCCTGGATGTCTTTTGGAGATACATTGAGTTCGTCAGCCAGGAAGGCACGGTAGCGGCCTGTGTCCAATACACCAGCCATACCCATCACGCGCTTGTCGGAAAGACCGGAAGCCTTCCAGCATGCGTACGTCATTACGTCCAATGGGTTTGAAACCACGATGAAAATAGGGTTGCGGGTATGCTTGAGGATTTCTTTAGTTACCGAAACAACGATCTTGGCGTTGGTAGAAATCAAATCGTCACGACTCATGCCCGGCTTACGCGGAATACCTGCTGTGATAATTACGATGTCAGAATTGGCGGTAAGCGCATAATCGCCTCCACCTACAACCCGTGTGGAATATCCATCAACCGGGGCTTGCTGCCAGGTGTCCAGGGCTTTGCCTGTAGCCATATCTCCCTGGATGTCGATAAGAACAACTTCATTGACAACATCTGCGTGGGCCAGGACATTGGCGCAAGTTGCACCTACATTGCCGGCACCAACAACGGTAACTTTACTCATGGAAATCTTGTATTTAATGTTTGGTTAGAAAGCCCAGTTTCTACACTCGACTTTGTTGCTTGTTTTTTCGGGTGCAAAAGTACAAAAAAAGGGCTTAAAAACGGGTCTGGAGCCAAAAATTGCAGGAAAAATTCAACTTTTTTTACCAATTGAGAATCCATGGCAGCCAGGGTATGCCACCACCTGCATAAATGGACTTAATTCGGCAGTTGTATGGTGTCCATCGAGACGGAATATCCGCTGAAATTTCCATAGCCATTGACGATGTTGTTGTACACCGCGTCGGGGTCGCTCAACGGAAGGTTGCTGCCCTGACGGGCAAGAGAAAGGTGGTAGCGATAGAATTCTTCCGACAGGGTGCGCCACTCCAGAAAGATGCGAAGCGGCCGCTCCGTTGCGGGATCAAATGGGATGAGGGCATCGAGCAACAAGGAAGTACGGTCCTCACTCCAAAATTTTTCATTGATCAAAACAACCGGTTCCGGAATGTTATGCAGCAGCGACAAGGTCCGGCCATCAGCAAGAAAAAACGAATTGCTCTCGTACGTATAATCCGGAATGATTTGTCCATTGAACACCTCGAACACCTCGGTCTCATGCCGCAGGTTGAAGGCAAAAAAGCGGTTTTCTTCCGGCATGTCACCCACTTCCAATACAAGGGGGACACGAAGCGCCATGCTTCCATCATCCAGTTCTACGGTCTGGACATTGGTTTGAAACACCTGAATGGGCTTCAGGCCGGCATGCAGGGGCACTATACTGGTGGACTCTGCAATCGGCATTCCGGGAATCCGGACTACCAGGGAGTACTGGATGTTTTTCTGAATGGTATCGCGGCTTTCCCAATAAATACGCTCGTCATCGCCGGTTCGTTTCCGAAGTTTATCCAGAAATTGGCCACTGGTGGAAACGGTCACATCAACCACTTCAGGCACTTCTTCCTCCCCGGTCGCGTACAAAGGCCTGGATAAAGAGACCTCCACACGAAAAGGCTGCCCGTCTGTAAAATGGGAAATAGCAACAATTCTGGGATCCTCCTCCGGAATATCAATAAATACCTCCCGGGCACAGCGATTGCCAGCCAGCGAAGACAACACGAGAATCCAAATAATGGAGCGCCTCAGCATAGGGTTGGTATTAAATGAAAGCTTTTATTAAAAGACGAATTCTCCTTCAGAGGATGTATAAATTTCAATTCTGAGGCGAAGTCGAGCAAATTTTGTTTTTATTAAGGCAAATTTTGCAGTCGAATACGGGTAATTCGGCGAAAAATTTAACGTAGAGAAAAACCAAATTTGCCGAATGTAGCCCAGAAATTGAATTTTAGACATCCTCTTAGTTTGGTTGGGAAACCTGCGACAAAAGTAAGACAATAAGAGCAGGACAAATGTTAAAACCGAAGTTCGTATCTAAATATTGGCAATACAGGCAGCAGGGTGTATTGAATTGCTTTACCTGCAACTCCGCTTGTTGCATCCAAAAACAGGAAAAAAGGATTGGCCCGATTGTACACGTTATAGGCTCCAAACTGCATGCCGTGCTGAAAGCGATCCCGCCCCCAATGGGCTTTTAGAGAGATATCCAGTCGGTGAAAAGCGGGCAGGCGATACGCATTCACCGCAGTATATACATAGACATCCCGTTCGGTCTCACTGTTGGGTGAATGGTGTGTATATTTTACTCCACTGAGTGTAATCGGGTTGCCGGTGGCAAAAACCCAGGTAAAATCACCATCAAGCCAGGAAGCAATCCGCTGCCGGAAATTCACCTTGACATCGTGCTTGCGGTCAAACCGAAACGGAAACGCATTTCCGGAGTTGATGTCGGGAAACTCGCGTACCGACTGCGATAAGGTGTACCCAATACTGAATGAAGAATTCGGGTGATTGAAGGCAAGCAAGGCTTCTATGCCTTTACTAAAACCCGAGCCAATTGCGATCCGGTCTTCCCAACCCGATGCATCCTCCGTGCCACCGGTGTACAAGGCATCATTGGCCGACAAGAAAGCCAACACCCGATTGAGATTTTTATAATACGCTTCCACTTGCCAATTCCAGCGCCCCCGCTCAAACCCAATACCCAAAGCCGTCTGCCAAACCTGCTCCGGCGGAACCTTGGCTGTTGACGGCACCCACAATTCAAAGGGCAGACTGATGTTAAAAGAACCAATCTGGTGCAGGTTCTGAGCCATCTGACTATACGAAACCCATGCATCCCAACCACGCCGGCCACTGTGCTGAAAGCGGGCCCGGGGCAAAATGTTTCTATAACTCGTTTCCCGAATCTGAAATATCGATGCATTCACACCCAGGTCCAGTTCCCACCCGTTTCCAAACCGCCATTCGGTATCTACATAGGTTTCCAGTGCATCCGCCCGCAGTGTTTCGTTGTTGAGCAGAACCGCCGCCAGGGAATCAATGGCCCCGGCTGATTGTCCCGGAATCAGGAAGTTGACAGAAAGTGCACCAGGCTGAAAGTTGTGCGAAGTAAACGAGAGTCCCCAACGCAAGGTGAGTTTTTCATTTGGGAAAAATGTGAAATCCGTTTTTCCCGACCAATCCTGGATCAAAGTCTGGTACAATTGTCCATAATCCGCCAGGGTACTCTCTTTCCCATTGGGGTACAAATACTGCGAATTAAACGACAATTGACTTTGATATACAAAACGGCTGAACCGGAGCGTGGTATTGGTGAAAAGCCGACTTCCCAGGATATAATTCCAGCGGAGCGCAGCAATGTTGTTCCCCCAGGAGGATCCAACGGTATATTGATCCGTTGCAATCCCCTGTGCAGAAATATAGACCTGATCAAATTGATCCCGAAAAGCGTCACCACCCTGGTAGTAGGTGAAATACAGGCGATGCTTTTCCGAAAAATTGTAGTTCCATTTCAGGTTGGCATCGTAAAACCGGTAAACCACCCGGTCGCCCGAAAAGGTCAGCAGGTTTTCCCGTCGACTAAAAATATCTACCCAGGGTTTTAGGTAGGTAAAACGGGTTCCAAGGATAAACGAACTTTTATCCCGCACTACCGGACCTTCCAGGGTCAGTGAACTTGAAAACATGCCTGTGTTCAGACTGGTGTGAAACTCTTTGAAATTGCCTTCCCGGGTGCGTACGTCAATTACTGAGGCTGCACGACCACCATATCGAGCAGGGAAATCGCCTTTCCACAACTGCACCTGACTTACCGTTTCTGGATTGAATATGGAGAAAAGGCCCAGGGCATGATTGGGGTTATACACCGGCACATCATCCAGCAGGATCAGGTTTTGATCGGCATTGCCACCGCGAATGTGCAGTCCCCCCAGACCATCTACACCGGATTGCACTCCGGTTTGCAGCGCAGCGAGCCGAAGCACATCGGCCTCACCGCCCGGCATTGCCAGCGTATTCAAGCGCCCCAATGCCAATGCCTGTCGATCTTCCCGGTAATACCCTTGCCGGTCTCGTTCCTCTGTGCTTGCAGATATGAGTACTTCAGGCAATGACCCGAATGGCGTCAACTGAACATTTAATTTTTCATTGGAACTGAGTTCGAGTGTTTGTCTGTGGGTTTTATAGCCAATGTATTGCACTTGAATTCCGTACAAGCCTTCATCCAGGGTGAGGCTGAAAAAGCCGAATTCATTGCTGATTGCTCCAGCCGGTTTTTTCCCATTTGCAAGAATGCTGGCTCCGATAAGCCGTTCGCCGGTTTGTTCATCGACGATAAATCCATTCAAGGTAAAACGACGCGCTTTGCGATAAAAAACCACCTGGTTATTGACAATCCGGTAGTTCAGTTTTGCACAAGCTGAAATGCTGTTGAGCACCTCGCTCAAACTTTGTTCGCGGGCATCTACATCCACTCGTGGGCACTGTTGGAACAACTTACTGTTGAATACAATATTGACCCCGGTTTGTTTGCTGAGAGTAACAAGAGCCTCCTGAGGCGTGCAGGAAATACAGGCGAAGTCAATTTTTTGCGACAGTATATCCTGCCCTCGCAAATCCTGGATTCCGGGGTAGGATAAAAGAAGCAAACCAATAAAAAGTAGCCTGTGCATTAGCATCCTACAAATTAACAGGGAAAAAATCAGAGTTGCATTGCCTGTGGCGACTTTATTCCGAAAACTGTTTGATTTGTACGCAAAATCCTGGTTACAAAAAAAATCCCCCTGAACTCGCGTTGGAATCCAGGAGGGACGTAATTCTATTACCGGGTATTAATTCTTTAGTTAATTAGAACATCACTGACAGGTGCCACCTAAAAGTCGGAATCCATCTGCTGTTGACTCCACTTTAAATTGGTAACTCAGTTTCAGGGTATTCAATACTTCCTCGATGGGGCGATTGTTCAGCGGAGAAGTCAGCGTACAATCGGCCATTTTTTCATTTACCAATTCTACCTCCACTCCATAATATGTACTTAAGTCGTCTACGACCTGGCGCATTGGAGTATCAATAAATTCAAGTCCGCCGGTTTGCCAGGCAAGGGCGTTGAATGTCAGTGCATTTCCAACATGCAGTTGGCGTGTGTTGGCAGTATAACTTGCACGGCGACCGGGGGTAAGGAAAACACCTTTCCGGGCTGGGTTAGGTGTAAAGTTTACCTTGCCGGTACGGACCAGTACAACGGTTTCATTCTGACTGGTTTGCACTCCAAATGAAGTTCCCAATACTTCTACGGTTCCACCGTATTTAGTTTCAACAACAAATGGATGCGCAGGGTCGTGTGCTACTTCAAAATACGCTTCACCATCCAGTTGAATGTGACGCGGATTGTTCTTTAGATCATCGGGGTATGAAACAGACGCCCCTTTTCTCAGCCATACAACGCTTCCATCGGAAAGGTCTACACGTTGGGGCTCATCGGAAGAAGCAAATTGCTCAATCAACTCTGGTTCTGAGAAGAGGGTGTTGCGTACAACAAACAGGGCTGCAAGCAGTACGACAAAAACTGCAGCAATACGCAATGCGGGTTTAATCCGGGTATACAGGGAAACGCGAATAGGTTCTGTTTCTTGCTGGACCTCGATTTTAGACAGGACTTTTTGAAAATCCTGTTCCAAATCCAACTCAACCGATGGGGTAAACGGGGCCGACTTTTCCCAAAGCAAACGCATTTGGTCAGCCAGTACCTTATTATCGGCATGGGATTGTTCCCACTGCTGGAGTTCAACCTCCTCAGCCGGGCTCAAACTCCCCTTGAGTTGTTTTATAAGTAAGGAGTATGTTTTGTCAGACATCATATTGTCTTGTTTTCTTTTTTCTATAGGATAGACAGGCAAACCGGATAAATCCCCTATGCCCCTACTATACTAAATAACCACCAAATGATAATGGGCGACAAATCGCCAAATCCAGCCAGGGAGGCCCGTAGCAGTTTCATTGCTTTAGTGATCTGATTTTCAATGGTTTTAGGTGATATATCGAGTTGTTCCGCAATTTCCTTGTGGCTCATGTTTTCAAAGCGACTTAGCACAAAAACTACCCGGCATTTTTCTGGCAGTGCATCAATGGCCTCGTGTAGAGCAGACTCCAGGGATTCTTTGTGCTCCAAGAGTTGCCGCTCGTGTTGTCCTTGATCTTCCACATCATACCAGGTGGAGGAGTCCTCCAACTGCATCCGCTGATTTTGTTTGAGAAAATTAAGTGCCTTGTTTCGTGCTGCCCTTCGCAAATACGCTTCGACTGAAGTCTGGACCTGCAATTGCTTGCGTTTATTCCATATATCCACAAAAACGTCCTGGGCAAGATCCCGACACTGATCTTCATCTGCTAGATAACGGCGCAGATCTTGAACCAATATGGGATAATAGCGCTCGAACAAGCTGCGTAAAGCCTGCTGACTGCCCTTCATTAGTTCTTCCCAATCGAGGATTTCTTGTGTTTCTTTCTGTGAATTCATGAAAGTTTAATCTGATTTTTTCGAAAAAACCGATTTTTTTTTATTCTGAAAGTCATAGAAATTTAAAGATTCAAAAAAACAAAATAAAAGCAACATCAAATTTCACCGATATTTATTCCGATCAGACTCGCAAAACAGCCGGATTCCTGAATACAGCCACAAAGAAACGAAAAAAAATTTTCCGCCACGCATAGGGGATTTTGCCCGGTGCTTTGTCTTTATAATACCAACGCAGCAAATAAATACACGAACTACCTGAATTTGAAGTTATGATGCACGAGAAAACAAATATACTTAACCTGGATCAGAATCCACTTTTTGCAGTGCTTTCTCCTCAGGAGCGCGACCTTCTACTCCAAAACACCCAAGTAGGGACGTACAAAAAACATCAGGTGATTTACAAGCCGGGGCAGTCTTCCAATAAAGTCTATCTGCTTGTGAAAGGACTGGTGAAAGTTACGGTTCATGCAGAGAAAAAGGACATCATCAAGTATGTTATCCGTGCCACCAACTTGTTTGGCGAATCTTTCCTGACGGGAGACAAAGAACGTCGCGATTTTGCTTACGTAATGGACGACCATGCTGAATTGCTCGAAATGGATGCACAGGTACTCCTGAACATCATGCGCAGCAACTTCGCATTCGCTCAATCGCTGCTGCACTTCCTCGGCGAACGGCTTCGTTACACAGAAAGTCAGTTGGAAAATGTCGTACTGAAAGATTCCAAAAGCCGCATTGTGGAGTTTTTACACCAAATGGGTCTGGAATACGGCAAACAAATCGGGTTTGAAACCCTGGTTAAGCACAACATGACGCATCAGGACATTGCTGACCTCACCGGCACTTCCCGGCAAATGGTTACTGCAGTACTGAATCAACTCAAGCGTTCCAATGTGCTGTACTTCAACAGAAAGAAAATTCTTTTCCGCGATCTGAATGCACTTCCGATTGCGGTCTAAACCTCGCATACAGTTTTACTTCATACGATAGAATGGGTTTTGTTCAACGGCGGCGTGCAATGGTGCGCCGCCGTTATTTTTTTTCTCCGAACCAAATATTAGAATGTCGCATCCACACATTGCACCTTGATTTATCTAAAAATACTCCCGATATTAGGCCTGACTTATTAATATTGCAAAAATCCCCCTTCCGGTTTCTATCCGGATGTTTTTTGTTCAAACAAATACACAACACAATCCTGATGACTATGCACAAACCACTACTCTTTTCCCTGCTTCTTGCATTTTGCCTTATCGGCACAGAGGCATTCGGGCAATTCATACACCCTACCCTCTCCAGAAATACTGATCTGAGCGAATTCCTGCTCCTAAATGATACCGACCTGTTTGCTCCTGGCGGCCTCACCAACTCAAGCGCACCCAGCGGACCTGTGCGTGCAATGGCCGAATGGGAAGAGTTGCAGGCCCTTGTTGTCACCTGGCGGGGACAACAAAATACCCTGCTCACTGAAATTATCCGGAATGCCCGGGAAGAATGCACCGTGATTGTTTGTGTTCCCAATCAAAATACCTTGACCAGCGCTCAGAACATCCTGACCAATGCCAATGTGGACCTGAGCAGCAACGTCGACTTTGTAATTGCCCCCAGCAACTCCCTCTGGGTACGCGACTACGGCCCCAATTCAGTGTATCAAAATGAAGTTGATTCCCTGTACATCATCGATTGGATTTACAACCGCCCGCGACCACAAGACGATCAACTCCCCGGCTACGTGGCAGATCACATCAATGCACCCATGTACAGCACAAGCGATGCGCCAACAGATTTGGTGCATACCGGCGGAAACTTCATGTCGGACGGTATGGGAACAGCATTTTCCTCCAAACTGTTTCTTGCAGAAAATGGCCCGAACAACCAATACGGACAAAGCAATCACAGCGAAGCCGAAGTAGATGCCATCATGAACCAATACATGGGCATTACGCGGTATCCAAAAATGGAAAACCTGCCCTACGACGTGATCCACCACATCGATATGCACATGAAATTGCTGGATGAGGAAACCCTGCTTGTAGGCGAATACCCGCAAGGCGTTGCCGATGGTCCACAAATTGAAGCCAACATCCAATATGTGTTGAGCAACTACCAATCTTCATTTGGCACTCCATATAAAGTGGTTCGCATTCCCATGCCTCCAGAAGGCGGCAACTACCCCAATACCGGAGGTGATTACCGCACCTATGCCAATGCTGTTTTTGTAAATAAAACCATCCTGGTGCCCTTCTATCAGGAACAATATGATACCACCGCCCAGCGTATTTGGGAGGAGTCCATGCCAGGCTACCGCGTGGTTGGTATTAATTGCAACTCCATTATTCCCAGCCTGGGCGCTATCCACTGCATTACCAAAGAAGTGGGCGTGAACGAGCCACTCCGAATTGTCCACAAATCTCTTCCGGATGTGGTGCACAGCGGAGACATGAACGATTACCCGGTACACGCATTGATTCAACACCACACCGGTATTGCAAGTGCGCGTGTATATTACACAGACGATCCCGATGCAGGAGTTTGGAATTCAGTCGACATGAGCCCCTACAACCCGATGGATACTTCGGATGTCTGGGTGGCCAATATTCCTTTCCAGGCAGATGACAAGGATTTGTACTACTACATCGAAGGGTCAGCCAATAGCGGCAAAACACTTGCACGTCCTCTTCCGGCACCTGCCGGGCATTGGAAATTCAACATCCTGCATGTAACAGGTGTAGCAGACCAGAACTCTAACTTGGAACTGAAGTCTATTTACCCAAATCCGGCTTCAGCCATTACCTGCATTCCGGTGCAAACAGAGTCCGCCGTACAGGGTGAAATCAAGTTGGTGAATGCACTGGGACAAACAGTAGAATCCATCTACCAGGGCAGCATCCCATCCGGCCAGTCCAACTACTTTATTGATGCCTCGCAATATCCAGCCGGCGTTTACTTTGTGCAGTTGCTTTATGGCACAGAGTCCATTCAGCAAAAGTTGATTATTCAGAAAAAATAAGCCCATCAAATTTATAGTCAACGGCATCTCAAATCGGATTTTAAGCCATTTGGGATGCCGTTGCTGTTTTTGCATACACGCTTAAAAAGAATGAGTTTGAATGGCAAGCCTAATTCCGGGTATGTTATTGAAGTGCAAAAGTTGAATTTTGTCCTGAACCAATTCCTTGATTATCCGTTGATTATATATCAAACAAGGTCTCGGCAACCAAAAACATCTGCTGTACAGGCCTGTGTTTATTCCGTGTGAATCCATCTTCCATCCCGTCCTCCGAATTAATTCTATTCAAAAACTTGACAGCAGATGTTACTTTATTGTAACTTTGCGGTTTAAAATTAACTGATTGAAACGCACATGAGGCAACTAAAAATTACGAAGTCCATTACCAATCGCGAGAGCCAATCGCTTGAAAAGTATCTACAGGAAATTGGTAAAGTGGACCTTCTGACCCCAGAAGAAGAAGTAGATTTGGCAAAGCGCATTAAACAAGGCGACCAAATTGCGCTTGAAAAACTAACCAAAGCCAACCTTCGTTTTGTCGTTTCAGTAGCAAAACAATATCAAAATCAGGGCCTTAGCCTGTCTGACCTTATCAATGAAGGCAACCTCGGTTTGATCAAGGCGGCTCAGCGTTTCGATGAAACCCGCGGTTTCAAATTTATCTCTTATGCTGTATGGTGGATTCGCCAATCTATCCTACAGGCATTGGCCGAACAATCACGTATTGTACGTCTTCCTTTGAACAAGGTAGGCTCGCTCAATAAAATCAACAAGGCTTTTTCCGAACTCGAGCAAAACTTTGAGCGCGAGCCAAGTCCAGAAGAATTGGCCGAACTGCTCGAGATAACGACCGACGAAGTAGAAACAACTCTGGGTGTTGCCGCTCGCCACGTATCAATGGATGCTCCATTCGTGGAAGGGGAAGACAACTCCTTGCTCGATGTACTTGAAAAGACCGCCATGCCCGGCACAGATCCCCACCTCGAGTACGCTGACTCCCTTCGCCGGGAAATTGAGCGCTCGTTGGGTACTCTAACCGACCGCCAGTGCGATGTGATCAAACTGTACTTCGGAATTGGTGTTGAGCACCCGATGTCACTCGAAGACATTGGTGAAAAATTTGGATTGACCCGTGAGCGGGTACGCCAGATTAAAGACAAGGCAATCAACAAACTGCGCGCTACTTCACGCAGCAAACTGCTCAAGTCTTACCTTGGTGCATAAAAACAAGCTGTTGTTTGAATAGCTAAACAAATAAAAATCCAAGGGGGGATGTGGTTGAAAGATCACATCCCTTCTTTTTTGAATCAACTTACAATTCACGAGCAAGCAATCCAATGAACTGTAAAAACTGCGGTGCGACATTCGAGGGAAACTTCTGCAACCAGTGTGGACAAAGCGCAAAAGTGGGAAGGATTACCCTATCCAGTTTGGTTGAGGAACTTTCAAATTCGCTGTTCCATGTCAACAAGGGCTTTCTATATACGCTGGTCAGCCTGTTTACCCACCCAGGAAGGAGTTTGCGAGACTTTATGGAGGGCAAACGAAAAAACTTCGTTAAGCCGATTTCCTATGTGCTAACACTGTCCACTATTTACTTCTTGATCACCAATTTGATGGGGCAAAACACCTGGATGGACGACTTTATCACAGGCTTTTCATTCGGCGCAAACAATGTCTCGGACAAGATGCAGATTCCGGCAATACTGACCTGGTTTTCAAACAACTTTGGTTACTCCAACCTCCTCTTGCTGCCCGTTTTTTCTTTTGCGTCATTCCTTGCCTTCCGCAAACTGGGCGCTTCCTACCTGGAACACATCGTATTAAATGCCTACATCACCGGACAACAAGCGCTTTTCTATGCACTTTTTGCGGTGCTCGGAAAATGGATTTCTTCAGACATCCTTGATATGTTTCCGGTATTGATTGCAATGGCTTACGCCTTCTGGGTTTTCTGGCAATTTTTCTCCAGCGGCAACCGGTTTGTAAACCTTCTTCGTTCCCTGTTTACGTATTTCCTTTACCTGTTGTTCAGCACATGGCTGCTGCTTTTGGTGATGGGTGTTTCGGAAGTATTGGGTTGATACAGGGTGTATAGGCAACAGATAAAGGATAAGTAATAAAAAATTACTTATTTTAAATCCTGATTGATCAACTGGAATCGGTTCTTAGCTGGGCTTTAGCCCAAAAAAAATTGAGTCCCCTCCGGCTTCTTTAAAGGCATAAAAACTGGGTGGCCAATCGACCCGTTACTAAACCTATTTTAGGGGCGTAGCCCTGATATCTTCGTAGCCGGATCAGGTTAGCTGATTTAAGGGGCGTAGCCCTGACATCTTAAAATGCTATTTTTTGATAAAACTTAACCGGGTAAAGAGACTACAAGATTAAAGACAATAAGATGTCAGGGCTACGCCCCTCAAAAATGGTACGTATCCACAGTGCTACTAAGATAATAGGGCTAGCGCCCCATATTAACCGGATTCAACTGGTATGGGATAGATCTGGGAAAAGAGTAGGCTTAAATTTTAAACATCTGTGTGGATGTATTTTTAGAAAGGAAAATTGCACAAAAAACTTGAACTATGGATAGTCAAATTAGAAGTGAAATAAATCAAATCATCCTAAAAATTCCTGATACTCAACTAAAGCCAATTCTTGAGTATTTGCGTCAAATTGAAAAAACTTCAACGGAACAGCTTGAGACAGCCGAATTTCTCAAGAAAATTTTTGATGAAGATGCCGAATTACTCAAAAAACTGGCTCAATGATTACGCTTAAAGAGGTATTGATTATCCATAAAATAGGATATTAACTCAATGCTCTAGCATCAAAAAAAGCCCGACTGGAAATCCAGCCGGGCTTTTTTTGACACTATTTCTCGTACTCTTAGAATCGGGCTGTAATACCACCCAAAATGTTCATTCCGAACATCGGGTAATCGTACCAGCGCTCACGCTTGTTGTTGAGCATGTTGTTGACATCCAGGAAGACGCCAATATTTTTAGCAAAATAATAGGAGCCTCCGACGCTGAGGTCTACCAGAGTTCCGGTCTTATCAACCAGGCCGTCTGGTCCCCGGAAACTGATTTGATCGGCCAGGTACACATTGCCTTTCAACTGAGCCTTCCCTTCAAGCAAGGACCACACGGCTCCAAAGTTACCCTCGATATTGGGTACCCCCCAGGCCTTCAGTTCATTTCTCGGATCAAAGACCGTAGAACTGAATGTACCAGAAACCACCAAATCCTTGAATGGAATCAACTTCACAGTACCTTTCAGATTGAAGATATCCAGGGTATCGTACATGGTTTTGAATCGGGTGATTCCGTTGTCCTGGAAAACCGCCTGGTACAGCGCCATATCGCGCGCTTGTCCGTAGGTTACCCGACCGCTGTATTCCAGCCAGCCCAGGTTGCCCTTGAGTCCTGCGTAGTAATCCCGATATTGGGTATTGGCCAGTTCGCTGGCACGGATGTCGAGGAATGGATTGTAGGTCGACATCGACCGGAAGGTATTTTTACGCAAATCACCCGATGCGCCGGCAAACACCTGGAAGCCATCACCAAAGATGCGGAGGTTGATTTCAGCATCCGGGAACACATAAAAAATGTCGCGGTTGCTCGCAAAGTTACCCCCTACTTTTACTTTCAAAAAGTCGGCATGGAAGGTAAAAGACGGCTGCAGGTAAATGTTGTTCAGCGGCTGTTTTACCGTATCGTTGTAGCTGGTCAGATCGGTACGGATAACCATATCAAACGAGTGCTTTTCAGCAAACCATTTGGTGGCGCCAAGCCGGAAATCGAACCCGGTTTCTTTGTTTGAAAAGAAATCCTTCATCAGGTAGAGTTGTGGCTCTACAAAATAGTTGATGTCGGCATCGTTTCGCTCTCCGTTAAACACCCGAGCTCCCATGGTGAACAGTTTGTAGTCCTGGCGAACACCCTCGGCGTCGAAAGACAGGGAGTCGTGATCGTAGCCATAGTAATGAATGCGATCAAAACTGTATCCGATATTGCCCGCAACCACTACATTTTCATTCACAAAAATGTTGGTATTCAGCCGGACGTCGTTGTCAAAAAACTGTTGATTTTCAAGCGCTTTAGACTTTGCACTGTGGTGTCGAAGCCACAATTTCGCATCAAATAAATCACTGGGTTGCAGGTAATAACCCGCTTCACCATAAAAGGAGGTTGGTACACCGGCCCCGGCTTTCAGGTAGCCATTGTACACCTCTTCTTTTTTCCCTTTTCGCATACCAATCGGACGCAAAGTCGGGTTGTCGTATGATACCACCGCTTGCTTGGGTGGTACCATGTAATCAAGCACCTTATTGGTTGTATCCAAGTCTGGCAAAGTCGGAGAAACCTGGATTTTGTTTGATTCCAGGAGTCTGGCATCAAAATCCTTGATGATGCTTACGTTTTCATCCGGCAATTCAGTTTGTGCACCAGCCAGTGCAGCGCTGAGGAAGCAGGCGGTAAAAACGATGGATATTTTATTTTTAAGAAACATGGTTAAGCCTTGTTTTTTATAGTTAAAGCAGTAAGCCACTGCTGAACATTTTTAATACAAACGATGGAGTCCGGGAGGAATTAATTCCCTTCATCCAAGTCAAGCAAATCAATGCCTCTGGATCCCGGAGGTGGCGTTGTAGAACCGCCGCCATTGATCTGGTTGTATTTCTGGCGGGCCTCCGGAAGAATGGTCACATCGTCTCCACGGTAATTTTCAAGCACCACTTCAAGTGCTGCAGATGCGCTGTTTTTGTCGTTTAGAGCAACGTATACATCCGAGAGCAAAATGAGGTTGCGCGCAATCCAGTTGTCGTACCCCGCACTTGCTTTATTTGCCTCTGAGACATACGATTCTGCCTCATCGTACCGGCGTTGCTTGTACAGAATCTGTGCAAGCAAGTGGTGCGACTCTGCCATCATTTCAGATTCGGTAGCGTTTACCACATTGCGCAGATACGTATTTGCAACTGTGTAATTGTTTTGCTCGTATGCAGTCTTTCCAAGGTAGTAATTTGCCCGGGAAACCTGATCGCTGGAAGCAATCATAGAACTGCTCACTTTGCGTCCGTATTCATTTACCGATGCGGTATTCTGAGTCAGGTAGGCTGCTTCTAATATTTTAACCTGGGCCTGCAACCTGGACTGATCCGATAACGCTGATTCTTCCCATTTCCGGGAATACTCCATGCCCTTGTTATAATCTTTCAGATAAAAGGCAATATTCGCAGCCTTCTCAGCAGCCTTTGGGTAGTAGGAACTCAATCCACGACCCAACACCTCCTCGTAATCCGTCAGAGCCTTATCGTACTGTGAAATCGTTGATGAAGCGTAGCTTTCTGCACGCTGGTAGTAGGCTGGCAGTACATAGCGTCCGCGAGGATACGTAGCCAGGTAATTGGTATAGCCCTGAATGGCCTGCTGGTAGCGTCCGTTGTCAAACTGAATTTCGGCGGATTTGTATGTCACACTATCCCGGGAAGCAGTGCTTACATCGTAGCCCGGAACTGTTTCCAAAAACTGGAAATATTCATTCGGCCGGTTGAGTTCTTTCACGTAAATCTCCTCCAAAGCGGCAAGAGCATCTTTTGCCTCGCTGTTTTCCGGGTTATTTGAAAAGACCTGCTTGTAGTAATTGATCGCGGCGGAGGTATTGCCCTGGTTGTAGGAAATAAGTCCCAGACGCAGCAAGGCTGAATTGATCAGGTTGGAACGACCGCGGTAATCAGAGATCAGTTTTTTCAACGGAGTAACCGCCTGACTGAACTTGCCCATTTCCTGGTATGTAATACCAAGTTGGTACAGTGCTTCGTCGGTATAGCGACTGTTCGGATATTTGTTGATCAATTCTTCCAGTGCCACCACCTTGTCGAACGGACTGCCCTGCAGACCGCGAATAATGGCTTTTTGATACAGTGCATACTCAAAGCCGTCTGCCTTACGCGTAATGGCTTCATCGTAATACTTGATGGCGTTGGAGTATTTGTTCTTTTTAAAATTACAGTCACCAGCCCGCAAGATTGCATCGCCCAGTACGGCATCTTTGATCTGGTTAGACTGGATGCTGTTGCGGTTGCGCTTCAGACCATCCACAGAGGCAGTGAAATTTGAGAGCGCTTTGTCGTAATCCTTTAGTTTCAGGTAGTTGTAGCCTTGCACGTATTGCCCCATCATGATACTGCTCTCCTCGGGTAAATCCCGGTAGTTGTTAGCCTGGGTAAGAAAGGATGCCATGTGTGCGCGGGAAATGCTGTATTCTTCTTCCTCGTTTGCAATGGTCCCCATCCAGAAGGAGCAGAGTGCCGCCGTTTTTTTATCGATTGGGAAATCGAGGGATTTATTGAAGTAACGCCGGGCCTCCCCTTTCTGATTGTTGTCGTACAATTGGATGCCCCGTAAATAGCATACCTGCTGGTAGGCTTCATTCAATTTCTGATTTCGATTCGGGAACGACTCCAGGGTTGCGATGGCCCGGTCATAATCCCGGGTATTCAGGAAGATTTCCCCCATCAGGTTTTGTGCTTCGTTGTAATACGGAGAACCAATTTTGATTTGTTGCAAGGCGCTGAGTGCCGCCCGGTCGTAGTTCAACTCATAACTCAATTTGGCATAATTGAACAGCGCATCCTCTTTTACAGATGGATCGTAATTCAGGCTGGCAGCCTGTCCGAATGCATTGCGCGCAGCAAATTTATTGTTGGTCCGCAAATAACAATCGCCCAGGTGGTACAACCCGTTTTGGCCCAGCAAGCTGTCTTGCTTGGTCAATTCTTCCAGGTTTTCGATTGCCTGTTTGTAGTAGCCGTTTTGGTATTGCGCGTAGCCCAATTGATAAAAATCGCGGGAATACATGGCCGCGCCATTTTCAGCGGCATACTCCAGGTAAGGGAGGGCTTTGTTGTAGTCCTTCTTTTCGAAGTAAGCCCGGCCTACCAACTGGTTGATTTCCTCCCGATTCCGGAGGTCACCTTGTTGCGCTTTGGGTGCTCCGTAGGCAATTACCTGATCGTACTGACCGCGAGCGAAGTAAATTTCAGTGAGGTAATGCGGGATGTAACGCTTGTAGAGCGGCGAGTTTTCACAGCGCGTAAATGCACGTACTGCTTCATCATAGCGCTTCTCGAAAAAAGAGCAACAGCCAAAATAGTAGTTGGCTGGGTAATAGTACTCACCGCGTACATTTTCTTTTACCCGGGCAAACAGAGTTTTCGCCTGTGGGAATTTTTTGGTTACAAAATAACTGTACCCCCGCTTGAACGTAATTTCATCGCGCAGTGCACCACTGGGAGCCTGGGCCATTTCGTAGTATTCGAGGGCTTTATCGTACTTGCGGTTATCAAAGTAATAATCGCCTATTTCGAGTGCTGCCTGACTGGCCACAGGAGAGGGAGCCTGATCCCGGAGGAGATCAACTACCTGCACTTCTGCATCGGGTTGATCCAACCGTACGGCACATTTAGCGAAATAGAGGGCTGCATCGGTTTTGACCTCGGACCACTCCGGTTCGTTTACCGGGCGAAGCAAATCCATGGCGAGTTTAAATTCTGTTTGAGCCAAACCATAGACGCCCTGGTTAAACAGGTCAATACCGCGTTTATAGGCCGAGTTGGCTTCTGTAAAAACCGTAGTTTGCTGAGCAAACAACAACTGGCTGCTCATGAAAAACAAAACGGCGAGAAAGGTTCCTTTCCGAAGGTTCATATCAATTGGATTTGTGAAACATAACTTTTGGTTCGGGCCGGGATTCGGGTGCCGGGCACTATACGTTATTAAACGTAAGAATAAAGGCGAAAATATACAAAGGATGGAAAAGTCCGGTGCATGCGGGTAAATTAAGGAATGATAAAAACTAAATGCTGTGTTTTGGTTGACTGTTTTACCTGGAATCCGGGGTAGCCATGATTCAGAATTGTAAGCAAAAGTATCATAAATAAATTCATTTTACCGTATTTAAATGTAAGAAAACTCTTCGGGGTTATGTTAGCAAAGTACCGTTATGAAATCGTAAACGCAATTTTGTACAAGTTCAAAACAGGTATTCAATGGCATTTCTCCCTATTAAATCATTGATTAACAGACGAAAGATTAAGTATGGGGCTATCTATCATCATTACCGTAAATGGTCAAAAGATGGTTCTTGGCAACGGGCTTTTGAGCAACTTTTATCAAAGCACAAGGCCCACTTGGACTTAAGTTTAGCCTTTCTGGACTACTCGTTCCATAGCCAAACGAGGCGGTGACGAAGTGGGTAACTATGGCAAACGAAGATCAAATCAACCAATACACTTTGGTTAACTGATGCCTAAGGTTTAGTTGTTGCTTTTTGCCCTCCAATATCGGGAACAAGACATGATGCATTCGATATTAAAAAGCGGTTCAGGGAAATGCTTAATTTTTTTCATAACGCGCAAATAGAACTCAAAGGTTTATGGTTAAACGCAGATAAAGCGTTCGAATGTGAGGCCTTGAGACAAGTTTGCAATCAGTTTGAAATAGAACTAAATGCACCGCATAATCGCCGAAGGGCAAGGCTTAGAAGATGATTTACCGTATTTTATTAGACTTATGTTTGAAGAACGATATAAAATTGAACGAACTTGAAAAATGCCTGGATGGACAACAACCGATCCTTTGTATTGAGATTTGACAAATCAATCACTAGTTGGTACGCGTGGCATTATATTTTTTGCATCATTCAATGGATCGATAAAGTCCTAAAAGTTTAAATCACTTCAATGATAAAAACTAAATGCTGTGTTTTGGTTGACTGTTTTACCTGGAATCCTGAGGATAAAGCACACACCTCCATTTTTATTTCCAGAAAACATGCACAAGGTACACATTCCCGCCTGCCTGGTTTTCTTTTCGTTTTGTAGTACAAACTTTCTGAAGGTGTACAATCAACCTCCTTGAAGTCTGCTGAATTTTCGCCATTGTTCCATTGAACGCGGCATGGTTTCAAAGCGTATTGTGCCCCTATCTTATTGCAATGCAAATCTTAATTTTATCTTAAAACACCAGCGTATACTCTGGATTGGATGGATCAACAATCTGTAATTGGGTGGCAAGATTTGAGTAAAACAAAGAACAAATGGAGGATTTTAGGCATAAAACGTACTATTTAAAGTAAAAAGCGTCTTTATAAATATGCACACCTGTCCACATTCAACAAAATCGTGTAGTGTCGCCCAAGTAACATAATTATACTACTTTTAAGCCCGATCAAAAGAACGCAAACTAGAAAACGATGGATCAGGAACACTTGTTAACGCTTGCTCAAAGCAAACTTGAAGAACACAAAATCACAATTGAGCTGGATGCTTTTGATGCCAAGTTGCTTGAAAAATGTCAGGCATCTGTATTTGTTTGCAACCAGTTGATTCCCGGATTGGATGAGTGGATACTGGTTTCCATTTTGCATGCGCATTTCAACTCCATGAAACTCATCAACCCGTACATGAAGGCAAACCCTGCGGAGTTGCGGCCAATAACCATTCGCACCGGGTTTACACCTTCTGATGCTGGCTTGTTTACCAGCAAACTGGCCTCAGTCATTGAGGAAGAAATCCAACAAGATACCGCATGTGGATTGGTCCTGGATTTTTCTGAAAACCCCATTGGATACCTGGGTAAAAACCTGCTGCGCACTCAGATTCTCAATCAATTGCGGGCTGCTGAACAAACCGTCGTACCTATACACCTGGTGCCCGAGCGAAACATTGGTGGTATTTGGAGAAAAGCACTGACCGGATTGGTTGCCCCTACCCCAAATGAGCCCTTGCGCATTCAAGTGCGTATTGGATTACCAATCAAGCCGGATGCAGTGAAACTGTTCGAAAGTAATCGGCAGTGGAATCAATTTATCCAGGCTAAAATATTTTCCCTGGGCTCTGCCTACGACCCCAAGCCAGAGGATTTTACCGAACACATCCCAAGCAATGAAGAGCCCATTGCAGAGCCTATTGATCCGGCTTTGATCCAGGCTGAAATCGAAGCATTAAAGCCGGAGACCAAAATGTGTAGCCGGGGAAATTTTGATGTGTACATAGCACCTTTCATGGATCTGCCCAATACCATGTTGGAGATCGGGCGTTTGCGTGAGATTACCTTCCGCTCGGTAGGTGAAGGGTCTGGAAAAAGCCGGGATACCGACGAGTACGATATTTACTACCTGCAACTGATCATTTGGGATCGGGATGAGAAACAAATCGCAGGTGGATACCGGATCGGTCAGAGCGATGTGATCTTCAAGCGGTTTGGAGCAGAGGGCTTGTATGTCGATAGCCTGTTCAAACTCAAACCCGGGTTTTATCCCATTTTGCAACAGGCCGTGGAACTGGGCCGATCGTATGTTGTGCCCGAATATCAGAAACACCGCTTGCCTTTGTTTTTGCTTTGGAAAGGAATCCTGCATTTTTTGCTGGCCAACCCAAATTACCGGTATTTATACGGACCAGTAAGTATCAGTAAATATTATTCGGAAGTTTCCAAGAGCGTGATCATTGAGTTTGTGAAGCAATATTTTTTCGATGAGGGAATGGCACAATTGGTAAAAGCCCGCAAGCCCTTCAAGTGGAAATCCCGTTCGGTAAACACCCGACTGATTGCCACCAACCTGAAAGGAGAATTTGAGGCCTTGGAACATTTTGTGGAAGACATCGAGCCGGATCACTTTAAGGTCCCTGTGCTCTTCCGGCAATACCTGAAGCAAAGCGCCAAATTCATTGCATTCAATGTGGACCCCAACTTTTCCGATTGCCTCGATGGCTTGATGGTGCTGGATATCAGTCAGCTGCCGGCATCGACCATTGAAACACTACAGCAGGAAAAGTAGCATGTATATTTCACCCCTTAATTCTCAATTAAAGTAAAATGAAAAACATTCAGTTCCCGATCAATTTTCAATTTCGGATTGCCACCATTTCCAATGATTTCATTGCCAGCGACGCGCATGGCCATATGGTTGCATATGTGCGTCAAAAAATGTTTCGGCTAAAAGAGGATATTCTGGTTTACAACGATGAAGAAAAATCGAAGGTAAACTACCGCATCATGGCCGATCGCTGGCTGGATTTTTCTGCTGCGTACACATTTTACGACTGGAAAGAGCAGGAACTTGGTAAAATTGTCCGCAAAGGCTGGCGTTCAATCTGGAAGGCCGAGTACGATCTCCTGGATCAAAATCAAAACCTGCAATACACGGTGCGGGAGGAAAATGCATGGACCAAGGTCTATGACTCCATTTTTGGTGAAATACCCATTCTAAATTTCTTTACCGGCTACTTGTTTCACCCCTCCTATCTTGTAAGCGACCAGCAGGGAAACCCCATTGTTCGACTCAAGAAAATGCCCTCTTTTTTTGGAAGAAATTTTGAGGTAAGCAAACTCGGAGAGCTCGATCAGGATGATACCGAACGCATCGTATTGGGCTTGATGATGCTGATTCTGTTGGAAAGACGTAGAGGGTAATTTTAACGCTGAATCAAGTCAAAAAAAGGGGTTCCGAAGAGCCAAATCAAGGTAAACAATACCCCTACATTTTGATTTGAAGGACAAAAACAGATCTACACACTTGCTAAAAGTGGTAAAACCTGAAGTATGGGTGTAAAAAATAGCCATTTCAGGGTATTTGAAAAAAAAATTTGGGTTGGCTGTTTACCTTTAGCCTATCACCTGCAATAAATAGATTGACAGTCAATGCGATTTAGTTCATGGTTTGCATCTCCGTGCAAGCAATTTCCAACAGATGAAAGCCTTTTTCAGGGATTGAAAAGGCAGGAACATCGGGCAATTGTTTGCATACAGCTCAAGGCCCATCCAATGGTTGCAAAAATTGCCAAAGGATATGGACTTGGTGGAGATGAGGCAGAAGACATTTTGAATCAAAGCACTGTCATTCTATTACGTAAAATTGAAGATGGCTCCTACCAGTTTCAGGGGTTTGCTCCTTCCACTTACCTGATAGAAATTAGCAAGCGCGTGGCGCTTATGGCAACACGCACCCAAACCAGAGAAAACACCCCGCTGGATCAGATCCGCCATTTAGAAGACACCGACTGGGAACTGAACCAGCGCCGGGCAGAAGCCGGTGAGCTGGTTCGGAATTTGCTTCATCATTTGGGTGAGCCCTGTAGGAGTGTTATTCGACTACACCACATTGAAGGCTACAGCGATGAAGAAGTAATTGACCGCAATCTGACCCAATACACTACTTCAGATTCTCTGAAAGCCAAACGAAGCACCTGCATGAAGAAATTAGTACAATTAGCACAGGAATGGAAGGCGAACGTAGAAATATAAATGGAAATTCAGATCAATCCGATGCCGAAAACCGCATTCTGGAAGGACTCAAATCGATTCGTTTGGAGGAACGGGTAGCGCATGCCGCCCAGGAACGAACTAGCCGAATGAGAATGAGAAAACGGCTCGGCCTAATGGCAGTTGCTATTTTGACTGCATCGGTACTAACGATTTGGTATATGAATGCTCCTGAAAAAACTGAGTCTATTCCTCCTGTTTCCACCCCACCAATTCAACCACCTGGCCAAAACCAAATAAAGAACCCAGCCCCTTCCCAACCAACAGAAGGCCCCCAACAAGAAAAAGCAAAACCCCAAAAGAAATACACCGGCCCCATCGCCCAATCCAGGCCAGAACCCGGTCTCGCTGATCCTTCCTATGGAGCACCACGCCCGCAATTTCGTGGGGAGGATGACAAGACTGATGAAGAACGATGGGAACTCCTCGATCAAGTGTGGTACACCAATTACCCGGTGACCGGACTGGTTATTGACAGCAGTTTGATAGAAGCCGATAAGTTGTTAAAAAAGAGAGCGTTTAATGAAGCCTACATAGTGCTGCACCGCTTGCAACGCAGTTCTCCAAGCAATCAGAAAATCCGTTTCCTCAAGGGTTATTGCTTGCTTGAAACCGGGCAAACACTGGAATCAATTCCATTTTTTGCTACTACTCAAAACCTAAGCACCCAAGTACAGCAACGGGCTGAATGGTACACAGCCCTGGCTTTTCTGCATGCAGGTGAAATGGAGCAAGCCCAACAGGCTTTGCGGGCTATTTCCAATCAGAAAAAACATCCATTTTACCGTCAAGCCCAAAAAGCACTTGCCTTATTCCAATAAGATAAAGCCAGCCCATTGGTGCGGGAAAAAGCCTTTGTCACGCATTTCTTTTTGTGCATTGTGAAAGGCATCTGGAATGGTTTGTTTTTTCTCTAACCAATTGGTGTAAAAAGTGGTCATGAGCAGTGAGGTTTGCTGGTCAGGTACTTGCCAAAGGGACATAATAATGTACCGAACGCCTGCGGCCTTTAAAGCCCGTTGGAGGCCGTACAAACCATCGTTGACCTGGATTGCCCCCAAGCCCGTTTCACAGGCTGACAAAACCACCAATTCAGTATTGGAAAGGTCCATCTGGCTGATTTCAAAGGCCGTCAGAATGCCGTCGTTTGCAGCAGGTACATCGGACTCTCCGCGCCAGCGTGCATTGGCACCCGACAGGATTAGTCCGGAACGAAGCATGGGTTCCTGACTGAGTTTAAAGGCTGAAGCACCCTCGTTTTCAGGCGCAGCCAATTCATCTGGATCGGGAAAGAAAAATGCATGGGTTGCAAAGTGCAGTACGCGCGGAGAAGCAATTTGCTGTTCACTCATTGCATATATGGCGGATTCAGTACCAGATGTACCTGAGAGCAACTGTACATTCCATCCGTTTGAGAGTGCGATTTTTGAAAGTGCACCGGTTTCCTGTTCTGTTCCTGGCAGGAACTTCCAATCGCCTCCACGCAATGACTCTTCCGGCAATTCATACGGATTTCCCCTATGAGAAGAGGTAACATCAACGGCTGTTGTATTTTTTTCGACCTGGCTTCCAGGTTCATATTGCAGCCCACCCAGCAAGACCATTTCATTGTTTTGCATTTTGGCTGATTCTTCCAATACAAGCTGGCGGGTACTACCCAGCATTTTCATATCAAACCGATCGGCCATTACCGACACTTCATTGGAATGAATAGCGGATAGGTTCAAGCGGTGCAGCATACCGGACGGTGCGTAATAGATTTGTTTAACTCCTTTCAATTCGTCTTCCAAGGGTTCCCAAACCAATTGATACAGACTGCCTTCGCCTGTATTTTGATATAGTTGGTTCAATTCAAACGACTTGTTTCTTGCAGCTGATTCGATTGCTTGCTTTAGGTCTAATTCATCGCAAAGCCAAATCATCTTGGGGTGTGTCCATTCCGGCCGCAAGATTAATGCGACATATTTTATGGTATCTTTATCGTGTTCTGCGAAGTTTTGGAAATGTACAAATTCAATAGCGGCTTCGCCGGGGGCAAGTGCACTTTTCACCTCCTGCCATTTTACTTGCTGAATGACCTTGTCAAAGCCACTTACTGCTCGTGCCATTTCTTTTTCAGCCCGATTAGTTTCTTCTTCAAGTGCTGTAATTAGTTCCTGGCTTGAATTTGAGCTCGTATATTCAGCAGACAACTGCTGTTGAAGTGACTGATAATTTTTGTACAATTCCGAGCTTTTCGGATTTTGTTTGGCAAGCCGATTCATCTTTTGTCGAGCCTGGAGTAAAAAGCCTTTGTAAAAGAGGATATTATCGTAGCATAAATCGATGGACTGGTCTCTTTGAGTTACCACCCCAAAGGTTAAAAACTGACGCTGAAGAAAAATAAACCGTTTGAGATACATGAGCATTTCATCCTCTGATAAATGCTGAATTCCTCGAATTAATAATTCGTAATCAATTGCTGCGACTTGTTGTTGCAAGGTTTCGGCTTCTGGATAATTTCTATAACGCATTTCAAATGCAGCCATGTTATTTAGAAGGATTGAAATTTCCGGGTTCTTTTCTCCATAAATTCGCTTATTTATGGCTAGTGCTACTTTGAAACAAGCCCTTGCTTTTTCTTGCTCACCTAACTCGCTATAAACATTTCCTAAATTGCTCATGACCATACCGTACTGCCAGTGGTCTGTACCCAGTACTTTTTCTCGGATTGCTCTTGATTGCTCAAATAAGTCTCTGGCGGCTTCAAACTCTTGACCATCATAATAGAACACCCCCAAATCATTGATACTTGTAGCATATTCCGGGTGCTCAGTTCCTAATATCTTTGCACGAATCTCGATCGATTCCTTGAACCCTGCTTCTGCCTCAGCACGACGCCCAAGACGGGAATATATGTTGCTCAAATTTGAGAGCGCCCCTGCATATTTGTAGCTTTCTCTTCCATATACATTTTCATAAATCGCTTTCCCTTCTTCATAATAGGTGCAAGATTTTTCCAAGTTTCCGATTGTCTCGTACAAAGAACCCAAGGCATTGAGGGAATATGCATAATTGGGATGGTCTTTCCCAAAAGTCTTCTCCAGCACATCCCTGGTTTGCAAAGAATACTCCTCCGCTTTTTTAAAGTCCCCTTTTTGGATATAAATTTTCGATAAATCACCAAGACTTGATGCATATTCCCAATGCTCTGTTCCCAAAAGTTCTAATCTGATACTTTTTGCTTCCAGGAACATAGATTCCGCCTGATCAAAACTTCCGGCGGACGCGTAAATATTCGCCAGGGATGAAAGACTCCATGCGTAGGCCTGGCTCTTTTTACCAAGCACCTTTTCCCGTGTTCGAAGAGTCTCCTGTAAGAGTTCAATTGCTTCTTCTTTTTTTCCCAGAATATTATAAACTACGGCAAGATTGTATTGGGTTTGGGCGTATGCAGCAGTCTCTTTGCCGATCACTTTTTCCCGTATTTCCAGGGACTCCAGATACCAGGGAACAGCCTCGGCATACTGGGCAGCGTAATAATAAATTCGGCCATGGCTGTAACAGCACTTCCCATAGGCCTGGCTTTCCCGGCCCAGTGTTTCGAGGGCGATTTTTTCAGATTGCTCTATTGCGATCAGGGCTTCGGCAAACTGTTGTTGGCTTACATGCTGGTTGGAAATTTTTATCAGGCTGTCAACCCGCTGAGTAGCGATGAGGGAATCGGGATTTTGGCTGTAAAGGGGGGTAATGAAAAGAAATGTCAGGGCAAAGAGAAAGCTTCTAAACATACAGGATTGTTTTCTTTAAGGTTGAATTAATCTGAATTCTGGTACTTCAAAAGTAAAGAAGTTCTCTTATAAGCCAAGGGTAGAACCTGAAACTTCTAGAAAAAGTCAACAATACACCTCCGTTAAGGTCCCGAATATACCTTTTTAAAAAAAATTTAAAAAAAATTCCATTTCCCGTTTACCTCTGTCCTGTTCGCTGCAATACATAAGAGAACGGGCTTACCAACTCAGCCTACTTTTTAACCATTCTAATTTTTTACACATGAGAAAAATTACTTTTCTACTCGCTTTTTGCTTTACGACATTTGTTGCTTCGGCGCAAGTAACTACGGTGCTTTCCGGACTCAATTTCCCTTATGGGATTGCAATTGACGGAAGTGATTTGTACATCGCTGCATATAGCAGTGACCAAATATACAAAGCAGACCTTACTCTGACTAATCCAACTACAGAATCGTTTTTGCCATTAGCAGGTGCCGGGCCTCTTTGGATTGATGGTAACACCTTGTATGCTGGAAGTCTTTTATCCGGTCAACTTTACGAGGCTGATTTATCTGCATCAAGCCCTTTGCTTGAACAGATTGTTGACTTGCCTAGTAGATGTGCTGGCTTATACAAAGAAGGTGATATACTTTATGTTGCAACAGAAGCCTCAAATACTATTGTAAAATTGGATCTTTCAGTTTCAAACCCAACTCCGGAAACAATTTTAAATACCGGCCTAAGTGTTCCAGCCGGAATTACAGGATCTGGAGATATTCTGTATGTTTCAAACTTTGGGAATGGATCAATTATAAAATTGGATATTAGCCAACCTAATCCAACTCCGGTAACGCTGGTAAGTCCAGGTTCAGGTCTAATTCAACCGTTTGGACTTACCCTCAATGGCAACTTTTTGTACATTGCACATTATGGTAAGGTATCACGCATTGACGTTACGCAGACAAATCCGACCATTGAGGACATCGTAACCTCAGGCTTGAGCGATCCGCGAAATACCGTATTTGACGGAACCACCATTTACATTACCGAATCAGGGTCTGGAGAAGTTTCAAAACTCGTAATCAACGATCCCGTATTCTCCACCCTCCCTGCTGTATGCGAAGGCAGCACCAATGCCCAATTGGGCGGCGCTTCTCCTACCGGTGGAGTGTACAGCGGAAACAGTGTAACCGACAACGGCGACGGACAACACTTTACCTTTGATGCCGTTGCAGCTGGTGGCGTTGGATCGTACACGGTTACCTACACCATCAACGGGTTTTCAACTACTGCTACCGTAGAAGTAACTGCCCTGCCAACCGTCACCTTTTCACTGGCCGATACCCTGTACATGACCGCAGCCATGCCACTCACCGGACTGGGCGGCGGTATGCCAACGGGTGGTGTGTACACCGATGCATATAGCGAAATCAACGACGATGGAAATGGTATGACGTTTAGCTTCAACTCTAGTGTTTATGTAGATGACATCAATTATATTACCTATACCTATACAGACGCCAATGGCTGTCAGAACTCTGTAACGGAATTGGTATATGTTTCATCCGCTGTTTCCGGCGTGCTCAAACTCTCTGACCTTCAGGCAAGCCTCTTCCCCAACCCTACCTATGGCCCTGCTGTCTGGAGTGGTGTGGAAGCTAAGTTTGTCCGTGTACTCAACCAGGAAGGCCGCCAGGTATTGGCTCAGAAAATCACCAAGCAGGAAGTAGACCTTTCCTCCCTGCCCAATGGAATTTACAGCCTCCTGCTCCAACTCGACAACGACCAATGGGTGCGCGCCCAGGTAGTAAAACAATAAATGTAGTGTAGAAATTAGTAAGCGTTATGTTCTTGCCTTCCCGGTTGCTTTCCGGGAAGGCATTTTTTTGATGTGGCCCCGCCATGCCTGGCGGGGAGTAGTCAGTAATCAGTGGTCAGTAGTCAGTTTTTAAGTGTTGACCCGTCCTAAAAAAAGTTTACTTTAGATATTATTATTATGTGTTTTTTTTTCTTTGTTAAACTAACAGTAAAAATGTTGAAAACCCCAGTTTTATGTTGAAACCAATGTTTCATGATCCATTCGTTTCTTATAGTAATTCTTCCAGGTTCTTTTCAATTCTCCATTTTTACAATGTGCTTGGCTCGGTGTTAGCATTTCAATACTTGAATGCGGCCTTTGATTATTATATATTTGAATAGCCCTGGTTATAAAATCTTTCGCCTCAGATAACGATTCAAAATTTCCATCATACAGCCATTCTACTTTTAAAATACCATTAACTCTTTCAGCGATCGCATTTTCCAAAGGATCTCCATTCTGGAGCCATACTAATGTCTATTTTCCATTTTGTTAGCAGTTTAACGTACTCATTACAACAGTACTGAACACCTCTGTCTGAATGATGAATAAGTCCTGTAGCAGTTGTCCTTGTTAGTCCTTTTAAAGCCATCTGTAATGCCTCTACAGCATGCTTTGCTGTAAGACCTTCAGCAACTTTAAATCCAACTATTTTCCTTGAATAAGCATCGGTCACTAAAAATAAGTACACAAAGCCTTCTTTTGTTTCTACATACGTAATATCACTAACCCATAGTTTATTGGGAGCCCTCACCTCCAGACCTTTGATCAGATTAGGGTATTTTCTAAACCAATGATTGCTATGAGTCGTAACTACTCTGGTTCGTTTTCCTCGTATCAGTAAATTATTGCGATCCAGTATTGCAAACAACTTATCCGTCCTACATCTATACCTTGATCCAATAGTTTAACTAACAGTTTTCTGTTCCGATCTTGGGCATAGATATCCGTTCCTTTCTGAACTGCCTCAACTATGACACGTTCTTCAATTGCTTGTTTATAAACACTTTTTCCTTTTTGTAGTACGCCTGTTTTGTTTTGCCAAACAATCCACACAGTTCCTCTATTTTGGTACTTTTGTGAGTGCTCTTTATTTTTTGGACTGTTTGGCTCCAGACTTTTCTGATCGGAATCTTAAACCCTGCTCTGCAATATCAATCATAGTATCAAAGGCTTCACTCTTCAACTTTTCATATTCCAGTTGGTGTTTAAGTTGCTCAATCTCTAATTTGAGTTCTTCTACCGTCTTTCTTTTTGCTCATTCATAAATAAGCGTTTAGGAACTGAGTCTTCAAATTTTTAACCCAGGTTGCAATGGTACATGATCCGCTTATCCCATACTTGTGCTTAGCGTGCTCCGGGCAAATGTTGCCCGAAAGTACATCATTAACCACTGTTTTTTTGAATTCGTCCGAATAGCGTTTTACTCTTTTCATCTTTGTCCTGATTTTAGTTAACTTTTTTGTCAACCTATTTCAGGACGAGTCAATGTACATAATTCTTATCACTGACGACTGACAACTGACGACTGACAACTGACAACTGACGACTGACGACTAATTTTATTACTTTTATACCAAACAGAGCTTATGGATGAAAAAAAGCGCTCCCTGTACGAACAGGCTATTGCTCAATGCAAGGGATTTGAAAAGAAAGGCAAAACCATGCCGTATACATCAGCAAACGGGTATATGTTTTCCCAACTAAACAAGGAAGGAGAATTAGGAATTCGGTTCGGAAAAGAAGTACAGGCACGATATATCGAAGAATTGAAGACCGGGCCGTTCAAATCCTACGGCGCGATGATGCGGGGCTATGTACGGATGCCGGATTCGATCTGGGACAATCCGGATCAACTTACTGCCATGCTCCAGGAGAGTTTTCGAATACGTAATGACCCTGGAACCAAAGTAATCAAACATTTTTTGCATTTTTATCCACTCCAAAATGAAACGTGTTTCCAATCTGATTTTTCTTTTTATTCTCCTTTCTACGCAGGCTGCAAGTGGGCAGGGTCAACTGGAAAATCTCGCAGATTCTCTTTTTGCAGAATACAAGCTGCATACGCCCGGGGCGGCGGTTGCGATTGTGAAGGATGGAAAGGTAGTCTTGCAAAAAGGCTATGGCTCGGCCAATTTGGAATATAAAGTCCCCATTCAATCCAATACGGTTTTTCACATTGCATCCCTTTCAAAACAGTTTACTGCCTATGCCATTTACCTGCTGGCGCGGGAGGGAAAAATCAGCCTGGAAGATGAGGTGCGAACGTACATTCCTGAGTTGCCTGAGTACAGTTTTCCCATTCGAATCCGGCATTTGCTGGGACATACAAGCGGACTGAGAGACCAATGGGCCCTGCTCACCCTGGCTGGCTGGCGGATGGACGATGTCATTACCACCGAGCAGATTCTGAAACTGGTCTGCCGACAAGAATCCACCAACACCGCTCCCGGAACCTATATGGCATACAGCAACACCGGCTACACCTTATTGGCTGAAATCATCGAGCGGGTGAGCCAGCAATCCTTCCCGGATTTTGTTGAAAGCCAAATCTTTGCTCCCCGTGGGATGACCTCCAGCCTGTTCTATGCCGACCACAACAAACTCGTCTCCAACCGGGCATACTCCTATGAGAAACAAGAAGATGCGTATTTTAAGAAAAAACTAAATTATTCTACGGTGGGCGCAACCAGCATGTTTACCACGGTGGAAGACCTGGCGCGCTGGAGCAAGTTCTTAATCGCACCTCCAACTGCCGACAAAGACCTGGTACAGGCCTTCAATTCGGTTTCAACATTTGAAGATGGTAGTCCGGTGATTTGGTCTGCCAGTCCGGGCGACACAGTCTACCATGCAAAAGGGCAACTCCTGTATTACCACAGAGGCCTGAGAGTCATCAGCCACGGCGGACACGATGCCGGATTCCGATCTATTTGCACCCACTTCCCCGACCAGCAACTATCCATCATCATTCTGAGCAACGACGAGCACATTGGCTTATTCCCTCTGATGCTCCAATTTGCCGAGTATTTTTTAGCAGCAGAGTTCGAACCGGAAATGGAACCAGGAGACTCCCCAACTGTTGAATCAGAAGAGCCCTGGAATCCACCAGTTCTACCCTGGAGTGCAGAGCAATTAACTGGAACGTATTACAGCCGGGAATTGGAAACCAGCTATAACCTGGAACTACAAGAAGACCGGCTGGTGATGAGCCATTCCAGGCTGCCGGATTTCGAACTGAAATATGAAGGCCTAAACATATTCACCGGGAGAAACACATTTCCGTTCACCTTGAAACTGGAACTCACTGGTCCTTTGGTTACGGGTTTCAACATCACCAATTTTGGGGTCCGGGATATTTATTTTAAAAAGCAATAGTTGTTTGTTAATACCCGATGGCGTAAATCAAACTAAAGGGGCGCTAGCCCTGATATCTTGGTAGCACAACCATTCCAACAGATTCCGAGGGGCGCTAGCCCTGACATCTAAATCAAGACAATGTGTAAATGCATTGATCCGGCTTATCAAGATGTCAGAGTTACGCCCTTCCCAGATTAAATCACCCGGTTTTGCTGGGAAGATGAACCGGCCACATTAATTAACTCTACGATCAATTCGGAAATCACCCCTCCCCTCCTCTATTGGATTTCCCATAACAATAAGGCACACACCCTGTAAGATTTTTTTATCTGAGTAAAATATAATTAATTTTTTGTTTTAAATATTGTTTTATAAATAAAACTTTTTATTTTTGTTTTGAAAAATGAGAAGCCACAGTATGCACATATACCTGGTTACTTCCTTTTAAAAACACCTACATGTATGAAAAAGCAAGCCGGACACCGTAAGTACAACATTCCCGATGCCGACCTGTACATTCGCTGTACCGAAGCACTACGCAACGCGCATCGTGATTTGGAACAATTCAAGCAATACGGCTATGGCGTTGAGCGCATGAAAGCCTTTAAAGCCATTTCTGATCAGTTCCGGGCCCTGCCCGATGACGATGAATTGGTGGGCGATCAAATGATCACCACCGAAAAGAAAAACCAGGCGGCTGAAAGTCTGAAAACGGCCATCCGCTCGGTTATGACCCGAGTAGCCATGAAGTACCACGACCGGACCGGCCGCTATCGGAAATTTGGTACAGCAAAAATGGGAGACATGAGTGATCCGCAACTCCTCTTTTGCGGCCGCCGCGTAGCCCGTGTAGCCCGGGCTCAAATTGATTTTCTGGCAGATGTGGGCATGAACGAACGCCTCATCCAACGCGTACTCGATGCCTGCGCGGCGTTTGAAACGGCTATGAACATCCAACAGGATCGAGTTCACGACCGCGACATATCCGTCGAACGCAGAATGGAACAGGGGAATAAACTGTACGAAGAACTCGTCGTCCTATGCGACATCGGAAAAGACATCTGGGCCGAAACCGATCGCAAAAAATACGATCAATACTGCCTCTACGAAAGCAACAACGAACAAAAAAAGCGAAGAAAATTAGCAGAATAACAAGCTGCCTGACTACTCCCCGCCAGGCATGGCGGGGCTACTCCAAATACACCGCCATGTCTTCCTTGTTCCGGATTTCTACGCGGATATTATCTTTCATAGTAGTTGCAAGCGCCAGCCCCACATAATCGGCTTTGATCGGGAACGACTTGTGCGTCCGGTCTACCAATACAGCAACTTCCACCTTGGCCGGTAGCACTTTCAGAAAGGGTGAAATGGCATAAAACGCCGTGCGGCCGGTGTTGGCTACATCGTCCACCACAATTACGGGCTTGCCTTTAACGGACTCAAGGGGCAAGGCCAGTTCCGGTGCATACTCAATCGGGTTAGCCGGGTTGAGCCGGATATTGGTCAGGGTAATCCGGGTGTCATCTATCCGCAGTTGATTCAATTGCTCGAGCAGGAGTTCGGCAAAAACCAGTCCGTTGTTGTTCAGTCCGGCCAAAATGATTTCCGGCGATCCAAAATTCCGTTCCAGAATTTGAATAGCCAATCGTTTGATCTTTTGCTTGATTTGTCGGTCGTCCAGTAGTTTCATAACAAAATGCGGAAAGCGGTTCCAGCACGCCGATCAAATGGCCGGTTGCTGCGGTTAAGTTGCTGCTGCGAAGGTAGGGAGATTATTCCAATGCCAAATGCTGTGATTTTCCAAACATGCGCGTATTTTCGCCTATAGACCTGGAAGCGCATTTTGATCCATTAAAAATGCCCGACTACTGACTAAGACCACGGGTACCTGTGTGCACCTAATTCGGTATTTTATTCAGGTAGGAAAAACGAAATAACGGATAAAACCATGCTACAACTCATCGCATTTGCCCTGGTGCTCGTTCTGACCGGCTATTTTGCCTGGAAGGGGTACAAACCCATTATCCGAAATATACGACTCGGAAAACCGATGGACGTATCCGGTCCGCGCGCTGACCGATGGCGCAATGTCCTACTCATTGCTTTTGGACAAAAAAAGATGTTCAAAAACTGGATTCCCGCGGTCCTTCACTTTTTCATCTATGCCGCGTTTGTCATTACCCAAATTGAACTGATTGAAATTTTTGTTGATGGGTTGACAGGAAGTCACCGCCTGTTTGCACCTTATCTGGGCGGGTTCTACACCTTTGTCATCAGTTTCATCGAGGTGCTGTCGGTATGTGCATTTTTTGCCACCATTGCCTTTTTACTCCGCAGAAACATCCTCAAGGTGCCCCGGTTCCACAAACCTGAAATGAAGGGCTGGCCGTTTAAAGATGGTAACCTCATTCTGCTCGGAGAGATCATACTTCTGATTGGTATTTTCAGCATGAACGGAGCGGATCAGGTGCTGCAGGCTCAAAACCATCCGGCCTACCACCATACAGGACATTTTGCTGTGAGCAGCCAATTGGGGCCTGCTTTGTTTGGCGGACTTAGCGACGGCACGCTCATCGCAATTGAACGCTTTGGCTGGTGGCTTCACATCCTCACTGTATTTGGTTTTTTATGCTACCTCCCCTACTCCAAACACCTGCACATCCTCCTGGCATTTCCCAATACCTGGTATGCCCGCCTGAATGCAAAAGGTGAAATGGCCAACATGCCCGATGTACAAAAAGAGGTTCGTATCATGATGGGCCTCGAACAGGCCGATGCCGATATGAGCGGCGACCTGCCCGAATTCGGAGCAAACGATGTGTTTAGCCTGAATAGAAAAAATATCCTGGATGCTTATACCTGTACGGAGTGCGGACGGTGTACCGCCAATTGTCCGGCCAACCTGACCGGTAAAAAACTCTCGCCCCGAAAGGTTATGAT
This sequence comes from Saprospiraceae bacterium, assembly GCA_041392625.1. Taxonomy (GTDB): domain Bacteria; phylum Bacteroidota; class Bacteroidia; order Chitinophagales; family Saprospiraceae; genus M3007. The sequence continues at coordinate 211,840 of JAWKLR010000004.1, forward strand.
GGATGTGCGCGACCGGGCTGATGAGGTGGGTAAACTACTGGACTCCGGTACGCAAACCATTGAAGCATTCAACGACGGGAAAAGTCTGTTTGATTCCATCAGCGCGGAAGAACTGCATGCCTGCACCACCTGCAACGCTTGTGTAGAAGCCTGCCCGGTGTTGATCAATCCACTGGATATCATCTTGCAAATGCGCCGGTATGAAATCCTGACGCTTTCAGCCGGGCCTGCGGAATGGCTTCCGATGTTCAATGCAATTGAAAATGCGGGAGCAGCCTGGCAGATGTCTGAGGCGCGCGATGCCTGGAAAAATCAAGATTAAGACCCTCAAACCGTTAAAAATCAGGAAAAATGATGAATGTCAAAACCATAGCAGAATATCAGGCCGAGGGCAAAACACCAGAAGTATTGTTTTGGGTGGGATGTGCCGGCAGCTTTGATGCCCGCGCACAGAAAGTTACCCGGGCAGTATGTGAAATATTAGAACATGCCGGGGTTGAATTTGCAATCCTTGGAAATGAAGAGCGCTGCACCGGAGACCCGGCACGCCGGGCAGGAAATGAATTCCTGTTTCAGATGACCGCCATGATGAACATTGAAACCCTCAACATGTACGAGGTCAAACGCATCGTAGCGGCCTGTCCGCACTGTTTCAATATCCTGAAAAATGAATACCCTGCGTTGGGCGGCAACTATGAAGTGATGCACCACTCCCAGTTTTTGCAGGAGTTAATCCAAAATGGAAAACTCAAAATGAAGGAAGGTGGCAGCTTCAAAGGCAAGCGCATTACCTATCACGACTCCTGTTATCTGGGCCGCGCCAACGATGTGTACGAAGCACCACGCGCAGTTTTGGAAGCACTGGATATAGATCTGGTCGAGATGAAACGCTCCCGACAAAACGGACTGTGCTGTGGAGCGGGCGGAGCGCAAATGTGGAAGGAAGATGAACCCGGAGAAAAGCGGATTAATTCCGAACGCGCAGAAGAAGTGCTGGGCACTCAAGCCGAAGCGGTAGTAGCCAACTGTCCATTCTGCATCACCATGCTTCAGGATGGGCTGAAGGAAAAAGAAAAAGCGGACGATGTGAAAGTATACGATCTTTCCGAAATGATTCTCAACAACATAGTACAATAGACCATCATGCAGGTATCTCAATATCCACTTACACCAAGCCTGGCACAGGCCTCTGATTTTGCTCCGGAATCAAAAATCTGGATTTACATAGCCGATCGCGATCTGAGCGAGCAGGAAACTGAGGCCATGCAATCCAACCTGGCGGCTTTTTGTAAAAAATGGACTGCCCACAACCAACAACTCAAAGCACGCGCTGAACTCTATGCAGGGCGCTATCTCATCCTCATGGTAGACGAAACCCAGGCAGGAGCAAGTGGTTGCTCGATCGACAGTTCTGTGCATTTTCTGGAAGCATTGGGCAAACAATTCCAGGTGGACTTATTCAACCGGATGCAATTTGGCTTTGTCGGCGATGAAGGGGTGCAGGTAGTTGACCGCCAACAGTTCCAGCAACTCCTGGATTCCGGTAAAATCACTGAAGAAACACTGGTTGTAAACTCCCTTGCAGCCAATAAAACCCAATTGGCAGAATCCTGGCTCACGCCCTTTTCCCAAAGTTGGCTCAAGCGGCTTTTTTGATTCGATATACCGGGATATCATTCACTTCCTACTCTGTTCAGGACAAATTTGAGTTTGGTCCCTATTCTTTATTACCCGGGCAAAATAATTTTCCTCCGGAAGCTTAATTATATGCCAACAACCCTTATTTTTCTGCCCTGAAACACACAAAGTAGAAGTGTTTAGAAGTTATACCTCTTGCAAATAATCCAATCTTTAACCAAAAGGTGTATCTTAGAACATATTCAACCTTTTTCTAAGAGCAAGAAACCACTTTGATCCCAATTCCACCTGTCTCCATTCCCAATACCCGGTAGACAGGAACTGTACCAATCGGTGCAAGTAGCAATACAAGCCCCGGATACCAGAAACTGATCACTTTTTAATCTTTGAACCATGAAGCAATTGTCGCCTCTAGGCATTCGGTTGTTGACTCTGTCACTTTTCCTTTTTTCCACACCAATTTTTTTACAGGCAAATACGGGAACGCCTCCGTATGGACCGGCTTTCACCTGCGACCCACCCGTTCAGGTAAGCCTGCAACTCCTCACTTCCAGTTACGTCGATATTTCCTGGTCGTACACCGGAACAGACCCTGTCGATTCCTATGAATGGGAAGTAGGCTTTATTGATTTTGACCCAGGAACAGGCACCTCCTATTTAAACGGAACGACACCCGACACGTTTGTTTCCGTGTTGGGAATTACCGGATTGGCAGGTCTGGACTTTTATGTAAAAACCAACTGTCCCGGAGGCTCAAGCACCTGGTCTGGTCCCATCCGCTTTTTTGTCCCTCCCGGCTGCGGGGATGCCTTTACCGATTCAGGCGGCGCACTCAATGATTACAGCAGTGATGAATTGGATACAACCATTATTTGTCCAACTCCTGGACTGGGTTTGGTAAGTACGGTTTCATTCCTTTCATTTGAAACGGAAGAAAATCAGGATTTCCTCAAAATCTACGACGGTATCTCGCTCGATGCTCCCCAATTGGCCAACCTGACGGGCTATTATGCCCCAGCAGATTTGCCTGGGCCGTTTACTGCTACAAATACTACAGGCTGTCTGACCTTTGTATTCCAGTCAAACGGCCAGGTCGAAGAAGAAGGCTGGACAGCCGGAGTTCTCTGCGCACCACCAGCCTATTGCCTCGAACCCATGGCCCTGAACATTACAGAACTCGCTTCTGATTCAGTTAGTCTGGCCTGGGATGGTGTAGCCGGAAATACTGGGTATGAATGGCAAATAGGTCCAAGCCCTTTCCAGGCGGGAGACACTCCTGAGCAAAGTGGTATGACCACCGATGAATCCCTCACAATCCAAAACCTTTCTGGCAATACAGATTATACATTCATTATCCGTTCCGTCTGTGGCCCTGGTGATGAATCCGTATGGGTTGAAGTGAACTTCCATACCCAAACATCTTGTGGCGACAACTGGTACGACAGTGGCGGAATTGCCGGTGATTACAGCGATAATGAAGATTACACGGAATTGATTTGTCCGAACGCGGTCGGTGAAGTAGTCTACATGGATTTCCCTTCCTTCAAAACACAAAATGGGGATGTCCTGTATATTCATGATGGTACAGACATCAATGCTCCCCTGATCGGTAGTTTTGAAGGTACTATTTCCAGTTTCCCAACCATAGAAGCCACCAATGGAACCGGTTGCCTTACGCTCCATTTTGTGTCTGATGCTATGAATACCAAAGAAGGCTGGGAAGCCACCGTATCCTGTGCAGCACCCAGCGGATGCGGCTCGCCACTTGGTTTGCAACTTACTGCATTGAGCAGCGACCAGGCAAGTGTTGACTGGATTGATATCCTGGCTGCAACAGGTTTTAATTGGGAACTAGGGGAAGCGCCCTATGCACCGGGAGGTACCAGTCTGCAGAGCGGCTCCACCACCGACTCCGAACTGGCGCTCACCGGATTGATGAGCAGCACAGACTATCAATTGTATGTGCAAACTGTTTGTGCAGGCGGTAATTCCATTTGGCTTGGCATTTCATTTACCACTCCTCCGGGATGTGGAGATGATTTTTACGATACCGGGGGTTCAGCCGATAACTATCAAAACAATGAAGATTATACGACCACCATTTGCCCCAACGACCCAGGTGATGTAGTTTCTTTGATTTTTGCCAGTTTTAAGTCAGACCAGGGAGATGTACTCAGCCTATACCACGGAACCGAGGTAGATCCGGCATTTTTTATTGGAAGCCTGGAAGGCAACGTGCAAAACCCGGGCGTGTTTACAAGCGGTGTTTCGAATGGTTGCATCACAGCCCACTTTACTTCGGATGCTTCCAGTACACAAGCCGGTTGGTTTGCTGGTGTAGTATGTGCACCACCCAACAATTGCATCGATCCAATTGGGGTTACCCTGGTTGAGGCCACTCCGGACGGAGCGGTAATTTCCTGGGCAGGATTGGCAGGCACTACACAGTACGAATGGCAGGTTGTTCCAGCTGGAGTAAATCCATTCCCTTCGGGAACTACAACAACAGATACATTTGTTACGGTGACCGGGCTTTTATCTATTTCACCTTACGATTTCTACGTGCGGGCCAATTGTGGTCCTAATGGAACAAGCGGTTGGGTAAAACTGAGTTTCACTACAGCCATAAATTGCTTCCCTTCGGGCGGAAATCTCGTTTGTGGCAACACCCGACTTGCCGTTATTGGTGCAGGCAATGGCGCCTGGGAACTCAATTGCACTTCTCCACCATTTCCTACCTATGGTCGCGAACTGGTTTTCACCTTTACCGCACCCGTTACCCGGACCTACCTGCTTGATGTTGCAGCCAGTGGCTCAAATGGTTTGGCTACCTATTTCTACAAGGAAGCCAGCCTTGGCTGCGATGCAGATAACTGGGAGTGTATTGGCGACTTCAATACCGCGGGAGGTACCGAGGCGTTCGGTCCGCTGATTGCAGGTAAAACCTATTTTATTCTGGTTGATAACAACAGTCCGTTTAGTTCAGCAGTTCAAACCTTCAAAATCGTGGGCTGTGGCCCCGTCAACGACGAAGCCGCTGGAGCCATTGAACTCACGCTCAATACGCCCTGTGCCGGCAACATCCACTCCAACCTGGGTGCAGGTTATTTGCTTGGCGAGCCAGATCCAGACACCTCCAGTGTAGACGGACTGGCAGGCCGATGGCTCGATCCGGCTGAAAAAACAGTTTGGTTTAAGTTCCAGGCTCCGTTTTCCGGATCCATTACCCTGACTTCCGACTCCTATCCCCAGGGTAGCAATTTCGATACGCAGATTGCATTGTATGAAGCAAGCGATCCGTTTGATTACGCTACATTTGTTTACATCGAGAGCGATGAAGACAACGGGGTCATCAACAATGGATTCAATGCAGTCTTGTATTATACCGGACTTTATCCGGGACAAACCTATTACGTCCAGGTGGATGGATATGGTGTATCTGAAGGAACATTCTGTCTGGAACTACTCGATGGAATCGAACGGGTCGAACAAGAGGACTGTTTTGATACCTACACGATACTGGATGTAGACGGAACTCAACCCGGTGGTGAACGCTGGTATGGCATTTATACCAATCCGGACATTCTGGACCTGGGCCAAATGGTTGCAGCCATCAATCCCGGATTCCAGGACATCGGCGATGTATCCTGCAAAATTGCTGTGTCAGACAATACCATTGAATTGGCAAGCAACGGCGTGCCCTACATGCCAGCCTATGTACAGTTTAGCTCTACCGTTGAGCCTACACTGCCTGTTCAGATCCGGTTGTTTTTCTACGACTACGAGCTCAATGCCCTGAAGTTGGCAACCGGCATGCTTTCCAATACCGTTTCTGATCTGGTTGTAACCCGATACAACGGCATTGTCGAGGACTGTACACCAGCCAACAACAACACGATTCCAAGTTCAGTTGGCACAGTTCAACTAATCACCAGCATTGATGAATTTATTACGCCGGGTACGCATTCCTTCTTCCTGGAATTTTACTCAGATACGCTGGGTGAATATGGTGCACACTTTGGCACCGCCCCGCTGCCTTTGGAATTGCTGCGCTTTTCCGGCAAAGCCCTCGATGCATACAATTTGATTGAGTGGACGACCAGCAATGAAGTGCAACTGGAAAAATTCGTGCTTGAACGTTCCTACGATGGGCTTCAGTGGGAAAGCCTGGAATCGCAACCGGCACTTGGAAACAACAGCAGCCAGCAAACCAATTACCAACAATTGGATAAGGAAGTAAAAGGCTCCGCGTACTACCGGCTCAAATCAGTGGATTTTGACGGGACACATGCCTACTCAAACATCCTGTACATTCAGCGATCTGGTGGAGCACTGGTTTTGCAAACGGTATATCCAAACCCCACCAGCAATCTGACTAAAATCCGGTTTAACAGCCAGGATGAGACACCCACCGACTTGTTGATTTACAACCTGACCGGGCGCCTCGTTCTGAAAAAAAGACTCCTACCAATCATTGGCTCCAATGAACTGGAACTGGACCTAAGCCAATTACCCGCAGGCATGTACTCGCTCCGGCTACAAACCGAACGACAGCAAAGTGAATCACTTAAGGTGATTAAGAATTAGGGAATGGCAAGGTGTTGATGATTTGATGATGCGCCCTTCGGGCTAGGATGATTTGTTGATGTTTGTTTATTCGTTTAGTCCGCCTCTACGAGGCTTTGTTTATGCAGAAGTGATAAGTAGTAAGTTGTAAGTGATAAGTAGTAAGTATATTTTTGACATGTTACAAGTCAACTTATCACTTACTACTCACAACTTACTACTTCTATATAAACACATAAACAAGGGCAAGCGCAGCGGCCCGATTAAACAAGGCTCGAAGAGCCGAATAAACATCAACGAATCATCCTAGCCCGAAGGGCGCATCAAATCTGTATAGACATGGAATACTACAGGTTTAAAGTGCATTTTTTATGCGTTTAAAGTTTTGAATAATGCAAAAAAAACTTGTTATCTCAATAGCAGTCCTAATTCTTGGATCATTTCAATGTGCTTTGGCTCAAAAGGAGCAAACGAAGAATGAATTTTCTTTTTTTTATGCTCCAGAGTTTAGCAAATCGAACTTTGATAAAACTATATCTGAAGGGGGATTTGGTTTTAATAAAGAATTTTATGAAACCGTAAAACCATCCAAAGTGCTTCTAGGCGCTTCTTATGGTGTGTCTTATGCAAGAGAGATCAATCAAAAGTCTCGAATAACTTTTTTAATGGAGAGGAAAAGATATGGACAATCCTCTCCTGTTGCTTATAATTACAGAGGCTTCACACCTCAGGACACATTGCCAAATTACGGTGGACTTAAATATAAGCTAACACAATGGTCTTATGCTGTTACAGTGAATTATTCGATTGTCATCCATTCAAAAAGGAATCTGGAGTCATCCGTTGGGCTGGGTATTGGGGTAGACTTTTATGACAAAGCGATTATTCAGGATTTTATAGTTCAAAGAAAAGATGGGGTCATCAGGCCAGGGTGTTGTACCGGCCATTATACCTATCTATCCACACTTCAAAAGTTAAATGGCTTCTGGTATCCGATTAAGGCGGGTTTATATCGAGGCAACTTAAGCATGTTTTATAATTTAAAATATAAGATTTTGGGAAGGGTGTCCTTTCATCTAACCCCCAGAATTACATACCTAACAAATATTATAGGGCAAAAAAGCTCACCACCCTCATTCATACCTAATGGAACCGTCATTCTAGTAGGGGGAAGTACTGGGGTAGGTTTATCCTTTTAAGTTTTTATATGAAAGAGGCCTTTTTAATCATTTTAGTTTTTTTGATTTCATATTCTCCAGGTAATGGACAGTTTTTGATCAATATTGAAACCGGTTTATCTTTTTCAAAAATGGGAAATAGATTTACTGAAACCAGCACATTTAGTGAGCCACGATTCAGTAGTAGAACTGAGCTGCTCTATAGATTAAAAGCCCATAAATTTCACCTAGACTTAGGGCTTGGATATTCTTTGGAAGGTCATTCATTCAAAGTGCTCAACTACTTCGAAGCAGAGCGAATAAAAGCAAGACTATCTATTCATAATTTAAACTTATCCATAGTTCCAAGTATTAATCTTCATTTAGGGTCTAGAGAGTCTGGACCTTTAGGAAATATTTCACTATTGACAGGAGTGTTTTATGGCTATATCTTTTCTTCCAAATTTAAATATCACAAGGACCCCGTTATTTCAGATATCCAATTAAAACCACTCAATACTGGACTTATTCTTGGAATTAGAACATCTTGCCAAGCCAAATCTAAATTGCCAACAGGTTTTGACCTAAGCTTAAAATACTATTGGGGATTGGTTAATATTCAAAAAGGGAATGTCGAATGGTACACAAGATCTTTGATGTGTTCAATTACACTTCCCCTTTCAAAGGGTAAATGAAATATATAGTTTGTATTGATCAATAAAGGATCAATACAATTTCTGATCTCCTTCCGACTAGATTTCATCTCAACAATTTTCACTTATATAGGATGAGTCGTTGATGTTTATTCGGCTCTCCGAGCCTTGTTTAATCGGGCCGCTGCGCTTGCCCTTGTTTATGTGTGTATATAGATGTGGTAAGTTGTAAGTGATAAGTAGTAAGTGATAAGTTGTAAGTGATAAGTTGTAAGTGATAAGTTGTAAGTATATTTTTGAAATGTTACGAGTCAACTTATGACTTACAACTTTCTACTCCGGCATAAACAGAGCCTCGCAGAGGCGGACTAAACGAATAAACATTTTCAACAAATCATCCTAGCCCGAAGGGCGCATCATCAAATCATCAACCCCGGGCCACTAAATTTCACTATTTTGCCGACAAATTTGAAAAAATGGTTCAAGCCCGGGAAGTACTTATCAAAACAATCGAAGGTCTGCTCGAAGAAAGCGAGTTGGAGTTGGCCGTGGATGCCCTGCTGCTTTTGGAAGAAAAAACAAAGGCAGGTTTTCGTCAGGATGTGATTTTGCATTCAGGAAATTACCTCGAAGCGCAAAAGATGTTTAAAAACAACCTGATTGATTTTGATAATTACAGCAGGAAAGCCTCCCTGGCCCGTTTTGGCTTGTTGGATGTAGTCAAAGATCTGGGAAAAAAACTTGCATCTGCTAAGAATACAGGGTTGCAGGCATTCCAATATGTACTCCCGGATGTCACTGATCTTGATCATGCACTTGGAAGCAAATCTCCAGTCGATCGATTTCAATTTATCCTAAAACTGGACACGCTAAGTGCTTCGTTGGTGCGCATCTTAAGTCCCTCTGGAAAAAACGGCATCGGTTTACTCAATTCCGATCATCAACTCACCACAGCTTCAAAAATACTTGATGCTCAGGCAAATGCCGGTTTTTCATATACCTGCGATCCGGATGGGAATGCCGTCTTTGCCGACCTGATTGAAACAAAAGGAGCCATTCAGACGGATCAACCAGGAAGCCAACTGAGCCAGACACAACTCAATGGTTCTGTTCCTTCCCTTTCCGGAAATGAAGTATTTGAATGGGCTGAGTATCAGGATAAAAACCAACCCGGCTTTTTGATCTGTTACCCGGAAGACGCTGCTGGATTGCTGTACATAGCCACGGCCCAACTCGGAGAAAACAAAGACAATCACATTGATTTCAAACTGAATGGCACAGTAAAACCCGGCCTGGGTGCCATCCTGACCAACGCCAAACTCGAAGCCATCGGCATACTCACTGAAGAACTGGAGAGTAAAAACAAAAGCCATGGCACCGCGCTGGTGGGAGCTACTAAGCCTGTTGTTGAAAAGGACAAACCAAGTCCTGAACCTCTGGCACCACCAGACCCTAAACCCACATCCGGAATACCTAAATTTGTTTTTGTTTACGATGAACTCGATAAGCAATTGTCCGACCGATTAAACAACCACCTGTTTGTACTTCGCAACACTAAGAAAATTGAAGTGTACAGCATTCATCGGGCAAAAGCCGGGGAGGATGTGGAAGCCCGTGCACGGGAGGAACTAAAAACTGCCGATTATCTGGTCTGCCTTATTTCACCCAATTTATTCAATGAAGAAGCCCCCTGGTTTGGGATCATCATGGAAGAACTAGCGGCAGGGAAACCGATTATTCCGGTGCTATTGCAAAAGATGGATATTGCAGGCACCGGTCTGGAAAAACTTAAAGCACTCCCTCCCGGCAACCTAAGCATTGCCGAATATGCCAACCAAGATGCCGCATATGCCGCGGTTGCCAAAGAGATTGGCCGCTTGGTTGGGAACTAGTATTCAGCCAAAGGAAATACTAGAAAATGTTATTTCTGAATGTACTAACACCTTCTCTTTTTAGAAGTCGGTGTTTAAAATTAAAGCGTACTACTAACTCCGATCTTTCGGTTGCCTGTTGAATCAGATTAAAATGGGGCGCTAGCCATATTATCTTCGTAGTACTAAGAATGTGATACCATTTTGAGGGGCGTAGCCCTGACATCTTAACGCCTTTACCTCAGTTTTTTTTCATGTTTAGTTATACACAAGATTGCGCATTAAGATGTCAGGGCTACGCCCCTTACGCCTGATATCCAGATACATCTATGAAGATATCAGGGCTAGCGCCCCTAATTTTGTTCAATACACAATCGCGTGGTTGGGAACTGAACCTCCCTTAAAGTTTAGTCATTACCGAAATAGCCACTTTCTCTGCATGCACCCGACCATCCGGGTGAAAGAACTCCGCAAATACAATGTAAATGCCCGGGCGCAAACGCTGCTGATCATCCGCTTCTCCATCCCAGCGCAAATCACCTTCTACCCCCAGCAGTTCCTGACGAACCAGGTGTTTAACCGGAATTCCAGCAGCATCAAAAATGGTGATGCTTGCACTGTAACCTGGGTCGGGAACGGAATAATGCATGTTTAGGAAATCCTCATACCCATCGCCATCCGGAGAAAGTCGGGCAACCGGAATGTCCAGGATTTTGCCCGTATTCCCCACCGTTTCCAGGGCTTGAGAATTGGGTCGTGTTGGGGTGCCGGAAGGTCCGCCAGGAGGACCGGCAGCCGAAGTCCAGTTGTTGGGATCCTGCGTCGGGTTGCCGCTCCGAATCCGCTCAAGGCTCACCCCGTCTTTATCCGAAGAGGTATAAATTGCATTGTGGTATTCATCACTGTAATCAAAAGAACTCACGGTAAGGGAAGTCGCCTCCGTCCGACCAGTACAAAGTAATATTGCCCTCGTTATTGCCCATAGAAGGCAGGTTGGTATCCAGCAGCCAATCTTCATTGGTTTGCTCAAAACGGGTCAGAATATCAAGTGGGTCTTCCGTTAAGACAATGTACTGACCGGGCAAAATAAGCCGGTCTTCCAAAATTGGCTCAATGTCGTTGCCAAAACTAAAATTAGCAATGAAAAATGAGCCCCACATAAAATCTTATCACTCTGATTATAAACTTCCACAAACCGGGTACCACCGGTTGCCGGGTTGAACAACACTTCATTCAGAATCAAATCCTGCGGTTCGGGCTTTTCCGGAAGCCCCAGGAGCAAGACCTGTGTATCATCCGAAGCATTGCCGCTGCAATCCAGCAAATTGGCATTGGAACGCAGGGAGTAAACCTGACCGGAAGCCATGGGGTCCAACAAAGTCAACAATACCTCCGCCCGGTTTCCAGCGTAAATTTCCGCACTTGAAATAGTGAGCACGGGATCAAATACATACGAATCGGGATCTACAGCAGATCCTTGTTCAAGTCCTTCAGAAAAACGGAGCAATACTTCTGTTGCAGAAATTGGCAGCGCATCCACCAAATACGGCGCATCGGTATCCGGACCTTCCTGCAAGGAAGCATTTGCTGCACCAGGCGTTCCTCCGGGAATTGTGGGGCACGATTGCCAATTATCACCACCCAGACAAGGTGTCAGCGGATTGATGCGTTCAAGCGTCCAGCCCCCATCCTGCTTGTCGGGATCGGTATGCCAATTCAGACTGAAGTCCACCTGATCGATCTGAACCGAACCGCGGGTCAGCACCAGATTTTCACCTGAATTATTCAAACTTGGGAAGCCAACCATTCCTGAATAATTGCTGAGCAATCCGCTAAAAGCAGAGGCACTGGATGTGCTGCACAATACAAAAAAGGAGTCGGGTTGCAGCAGTACAGCAGGCAGACTTTGGGCAGTGCCACCATCTGAAAGTTGCAGACTACTCAAATCAATAATTTTATCCGAACGGTTGTACAATTCCAGCCACTCTACCTCTGGTAGTCCGGCGGAAGGACTCGGGTCGGCCATGATTTCATTTATCAACACATCAAACTCCTCCGCATTCTCCACCAACACATAGGAAAAGTCAGCGCTTTGAACACCGGAAACATTGCCCAATGCATCCGCTATCAGATTGGATTCCAGGGTGTAATTCCCGGTCGGGAACGGGTTGGCAAAACTCAGGGTAACCGATTGGAGATTTGCATTTAATTCTGCGAGCACAGGATTTCCGATTCCCAGAACGGTATAATTGCCGACTAGTTCAGCACTGCTTTGATCCAGGATTTCGTCAAACGAAACAAGCAATTGGGTGGGACTGTCCAAACTTGCTGAAAGCAGCTGGGGCGGATCCAAATCCGGCACGTCTGCCTGAATTGAAATGTTATCAAAATAAAATAAATCAACGCGAGTAGCAGTATACAGGCATTCAAAGCCAAAGTAGACCGGAACTCCACCGGGTGCATAACTGGCATCAGAAACACTTCCCTCCGGAGCAAATGAGCCACCGGGATTGCGCATCTCAAGGGTCCACCCACCCGCAGTAGATCGTTTCACCCGAATTCGTTTATCCACCGGATCGGAAGCAACGCCCCCCAATTGGCCAGTCAGGAGCAGCGTTCCCACACCGGCATCCTGCCGAAAAAACCGAAGCGCATCCATACTGCCGGTTTCCCCAATTTCAAGATAATACCCGTTGGCTGCAGCCAGATCGGATTGATCGGCAAACAAATAAATTCGAAGCAAATTGGATGTTGACGGAGCAAACTCCAGGCGAATATCCAGTTCCCATACGGCACTGTCGGCAATCAGTCCTTCAACCAACAGCACGGAACTTCCGGCTCCCGGAGCCATGAGTTGCAATTCACCGGAAGCATTGACTACAAAATTAGCAGCATCCCCTTGCCAGGCAGGATTGCTGGTGAAGTTGCCATCTGAAAAATCATCCGTAATTTGGGCTTGAGATTGGAGTGAAATGAAAAATAAACAAAGGAAAATGCAGGTAAATCGATACAAGGAGGGCATGCAGTCTGTTCGTTTGGTAAAAAGGATGGTACAAGGTACGGCGAAGCCCTGGATTCCCACACGGATGAGGCGGTTCTCTTTTATGGCTTTAACGTTTTTTCTCACTTTTTTTCACAGCTGCCAGTCTGACTCCGATTCCAACACCTTTCATGCAGACCTCAACGTTGGGCCACGCAGCACTGGTTTGTACAAGCAAGCCGGAACGGACTCAGATTTTATTCAGGAACTAAAACCGGGCACGGAGCTTCTAGATTTAGGGGAAGTCAGTAGATTTTCAAGTCGGGTCATTTACGATGGGAAAAACCTATCGGGCCCTTGGATAAAAGTACAAACATCAGAAGGAACTACCGGCTGGGTATTTTTACCAGATATTCGGACTCAAAACCCAAATCCAATCGACTGGATGCATGCCAAGCATTTAAGCTCCCTTTTAGGGAAATCCGGAGATGCAGTATTCACTTCCTGGGAAAAAAGTGCATCCACGCTTCAGGATGAAACTGAACTAGCCAAATACTACCGAGAATCAATTTCCCTCCAAAACACCCTGAATCAGCAATTGCGCAGCAGGCCAACAAAAGACCCTGAAGCCGATTTTTCAGAATACAATTGGCTCGAAGAGCGCCTCCCTTGTTTTGCCTTACGTTATCCGCAGGAGGCTGCTCCTGAAGTTAAAATTGACTACACGCATTTTGCAGAAAAAGCCCGTAAAACATCGGGAGAACAGGACAACCAGTTTTTCCAACTTTGCCTCGAAATTTATCCACTCGACAGTCTGGAATCCGATTTTCCCGTCTGGCTAATGCCCCTTTCCTTGAACACCAGTTGCAGTCAACTCGGCGACGGGAGTTATTTGCGGCTGCTCAGAAAAATAAATCAACTAAAGGCGAGCGCACCCATTTTTAACAATGAGTTGGATCATTTTCAAAACCTACTGCTGGAAAGTTTGTGGAATGAAACACCTCAATTCTGGCAAGCGGCAAACCAGGCTCAAAGCGAATTGGACTCGTTGATACAACTCGGCGCCCCTTCTCTGCAAACAAGCGAACTGGAATCCCTCAAACGCCTAAAAAGCCAGATGCAAGCCGCAGATTCATCCGGCATACGATTTAATTTGCGCAGCGGATTGTACTAATTCCCTGCACTTCCAATAAAACAATACGTACCATGCAGAATAAACTGTTGATCCTTCTCTTAGCCGGGCTGCTCCAATCCGCACTCAGCTCCGCCCAATCCCGCCAGCCAAATTTGGTCTTGATTTTCTGTGATGACATGGGCTATGGCGACCTGGCTTGTTATGGAAACCCGGTCATTCAAACTCCCAATTTGGATAAAATGGCTTTTGAAGGCCGGAAATTCACCAACTTTTACGCAACATCACCAGCCTGTACAGCCAGTCGGTATTCACTTATGACCGGCAAATATCCGGTTCGATCCGGCTTCAGCTGGGTTTTGGGACCGACCTCCGCAAAAGGAATCCATCCCAAAGAACGCATTTTGCCGGAGGCGTTGAAGGAAGCGGGCTATGCGACTGCAATTTTTGGAAAGTGGCATTTGGGCACCAAGAAAAAACAGTTTTTACCCTTGCAAAATGGATTCGATGTGTATTACGGCTTGCCGTACAGCAACGACATGATCCCGCCGCGCTGGGGAGAAATTGCCCTGATGGAAGGCAACGATACCCTGCAAATGTCGCCCGACCAAACCCTGCTCACCCGCAATTGCACAGAACGGGCTATCCGGTTTATGGAAGCACATCGCGACCAGCCGTTCTTTATCTATTTACCCTTCAATATGCCGCATGTTCCTTTGAACCCGGGCTCGCAGTTTGCGGGCAGTTCACCGCGTGGCAAATACGGAGATGTGGTTCAGGAAATTGATTTCTGCGTTGGACAACTGCTTGAAAAAATCGACCAGTTGGGGCTGGATGGAAACACCCTGGTTTTATTCACCAGCGACAACGGTCCCTGGATTACGCAAAAACAAAATGCGGGTTCTGCGGGTCCGCTCCGCGATGGGAAAGGGAGCACCTGGGAAGGTGGTATGCGGGTGCCCGCCATTGCCCGATGGCCAGGCAAAATCCCGGCTACATCCAACGAATCCAGGCCCTGTGCAACCATCGATGTGTACCGCAGTTTTTGCACCCTGGCCGGCGCATCCCCCAAAGAGCATGCCTGCGACGGACTGGACATCAGCGGTTTGCTTGGCGGCGAACAAACCGCGTTTCCGGAGGAGCGGGTGTTCTTTTATTACGGACCGGGCAACCAACTGCAGGCAGTACGCAAAAGGCGCCTGGAAACTTCATATAAAAACCAATTCCCAACTCAACCTGGATTATTTTGACAAAAAACCGCCCTTGCTCTTCCACTTGTATCAAGACCCCGGAGAGTATTATGAATGTTCGGATCAATACCCGGAACGCGTAGCCGAACTCCTGGAACTTATCCGGGAGCACCAACAAGCCGTCGGGCCGGAACCCGGTTTTTACGACCAGGAACGCCGCGCCGCCAGGCGCTACCACAAGGCCTTTGGTAAAACCGTGGAATACGGTACGCCACCCCACCCCAGATACAACAACCCGCTTTCCCTCACCGATGGTTGGGATGAAACGCCGGATGAATTCAATCACATCGCCGGGTTTCGGGGCGATGTCATGGAGTGCACCCTGGACCTGGACAGCATCCTGCCCATCCAGCATATTTCAATTGGGTTTATTCAGCAAGTGGCCAGTTGGATTTTCCTGCCCAAACAAGTCGCCATGCAATATTCCAGGGATGGAATAAACTGGTCGGAACCAATGGTGCAATCGCATGCCTACGATTTAAAAGAAGAGGCTGTGCACCATGCGTTTAGTTGGGATTTAATGTCAAAAAAAGACCTTCGTTTTATCCGGTTTAAGGCCCAATCCATTGGTTTATGTCCAGACTGGCATTGGGGAAAAGGAGAACAATCCTGGATGTTTCCGGATGAAATCCATGTAGATTAATCGAGTTCAAAATCCACCAAACTATGAGATACTTTATTCTGTTTTTTATCTTGTTTTCTGTCGTTTTGCTCACTGCGCAAGACCGCCCCAACATCGTGTTTATCATGGCCGACGACCATGCCGCAAAAGCACTCAGCTGCTACGATGGAACCCTGAACCAAACCCCCAACCTCGACCGGATTGCTCAAAACGGTTTGCTGTTTGAAAATGCGTTTTGCACAAATTCAATTTGTTCACCGGTTCGGGCAGTGAATATCACGGGAAAAATGAGCCATAAAAACGGCGTGCTCGACAACATTTTTCCGTTTGATGGCAGTCAGCCTACCGTTCCCAAATACCTCCAGGCCGCCGGATACGAAACGGCCATGATCGGGAAGTGGCACTTGAAATCAGATCCGACGGGCTTTGATTTCTGGAAGGTACTGCCGGGCCAGGGAGTATATTACAATCCGGGATTTATCGACAATGGAACTTTGGTAAAAGAAGAAGGCTATGTAACAACCCTGATTACCGATCACGCTCTGGATTGGCTGGAATCGCTCGATGGCAGCAAGCCTTTTTTTCTCATGCTGCACCACAAAGCACCCCACCGCAACTGGATGCCGGAAGCCAAATACCTAAACCTCTATGACGATGTGCAAATCCCCGAACCGTCTACACTATTTGACGACTATGTAGGACGTACCCGCGCCGCAAAGGAACAGGAAATGGAAATAGGCCGCCACATGTATATTTCCTATGACCTCAAGGTTTGGCAAATGGAAAATCAGGATGAAGATTGGGCCAATTCCTGGATGAGCAATCGATTCGAATCCATGACAGAGGAACAAGTCCGTGCATTCAAAGCTGCCTATGAAATTGAAAACCAGGATTTTATCGCAGCCGAACTGGAGGGCAAAGAACTATTGCGCTGGAAATACCAACGCTATATGAAGGACTACCTCCGGTGCATCGCCTCTGTGGACGAGCAAGTGGGCCGGGTACTGGATTACCTCGAACAACATGGATTGGATAAAAATACCCTGGTAGTGTACACTTCCGATCAGGGCTTTTATCTGGGCGAACACGGCTGGTTTGACAAACGCTTTATGTACGAAGAGTCCTACCGAATGCCTTTGCTTATGCAGTGGCCCGGCGTTATTCCGGCCCATACCCGCACGGATCAACTGGTTATGAACCTCGACTATGCCCCAACCTTTATGGAAATGGCCAAACTGAACGTTCCGGACGACATGCAGGGACAGTCGCTCCTGCCCATTCTAAAAACGCCCAAACAAGCGGATAAAATTCGGGAAGTCACCTACTACCACTATTTTGAATACCCCGGCATCCATGCGGTAAAAAGGCATTACGGAATCCGCACCGAACGCTACAAACTCATGCACTTCTATTTTGATACCGATGAATGGGAATTGTACGACCTGGATGAAGACCCCTTGGAGTTGCGGAATGAGTACGCAAATTCGGCGTATGCGGAAATCCGCGACAGCCTCCACCAATTGTTGCTACGAGAACAGAAACGCTATGATGATGTCCCCGGAGCGTACCTCCAATCACTTGAACCTGGTTCGGTAAACAGTCTGGCACAGGGGCATGCCTATACCTTGAAATACCCGGTAGAAAAACCCAGTCAGGATGGGCTTATGACCGATGGCAAATACCAGCAATACAACATCTACAACGCCGGCATCCGCTCCGGCTATGCTGCCTTTCGGGAGCACCCCATGGAGTTGGTTTTAGACCTGGGTGAAAAAACGAAAATTTCACAAGTGGGCATACACAGCATGCAGAGTCCGGAATCCTGGATTCATTTCCCGCACCACATATCCGTTCGGGTTTCCAAAAACGGAAAACGCTTTAAAAACCTGGGCAGCATTCAACCCGCCCGTTTTGAAAACCTTCAGATAGGCGAAGCCTGGTCGGACATGCACCTGAAACCGGGAAAATGGCGCTACATTGAAATTACCGCAACCCCTTTATCCGCTATTCCGGACAACTTGCCCGGAGCAGGAAAGGGAGCCTGGATTTTTGTGGATGAAGTGCATGTGCGGTAGGAATCGACTCGATTTTAGCCCCAAAACATAAAAAATTGAGTTATCCTGTTTCTTTATCCGCTCAAAAACTAAGCGGCCAATTGAATCAGTAATATACCAATTTAGGGGCGTAGCCCAGTTATCTTCGTAGCTGAATCAGCATATCTAATTTGAGGGGCGTAGCCCTGACATCTTAAAATGCTGTTTTTGATAAAACATAACTGGGAAAAAACTCTGAGATTATAGACAATAAGATATCAGGGCTACGCCCCTCAAAAATGGTACGCATCCGAAGTGCTACTAAGATAATAGAGCTAGCGCCCCATATTAGGACAGGTTTAAATTTAAGAGTGTGTTAGGACAAATTTTATTTCATATTAAATTCTGTACACTACAGTTTCCCGGCACTTTTGAAGGTGTTTGGTGGTCACCCAAAATAATATTTCATATAGACCAATGGACTGCGGCAGCAACACAAACTCAGCCGCAGTGAATACATTCAAAGGCTTATATTTGCCGCAAAAAAAGCAATGAGACAATTGATATTTGATGCGCAGGCATCAAAACAGTTTATAAATACACACGAATGGGATGCCATTCAAATTCAGGCAGAGCAGGCAGCAGAATTGCTAGAAAGCGGAACCGGGCCAGGCAATGATTTTCTGGGCTGGCTTGATTTACCGGTCAATTACGACAAGGATGAATTTCAGCGCATCCAGCAGGCTGCCTTGAAAATCCGGGAGCAAGCAGATGTGCTGATCGTGATTGGAATTGGAGGTTCCTACCTCGGAGCAAAGGCTGCCTTGGAATTTTGCTCCCATGCCTACTACAACAACCTTCCGAAAGACAAGCGAAACGGACCAGAAATCTATTTTGCCGGCACCAACATCAGTGGCACCCAACTGTCACATCTGATTGAGTTGATCGGTGATCGCTCGTTTGCAGTGAACGTAATTTCCAAATCCGGCACGACCACCGAACCCGCTATTGCATTCCGGATTTTTAAATCCATGCTGGAGAAAAAGTACGGCAAGGAAGGGGCCCGCGAGCGGATTTATGCTACCACCGACAAGGCCAAGGGAGCCCTTAAAACACTGGCCGTTCAGGAAGGCTATGAACAGTTTGTTGTACCCGACGATGTGGGTGGCCGATTTTCTGTGCTCACCGCCGTGGGACTTTTGCCAATTGCCGCTGCCGGCATCGACATCCAACAGCTGATGGATGGAGCAGCACAAGCGCGCGAGGCATACAGCAAGCCATTCGCTGAAAACCCATGTTACCAATACGCGGCGGCTCGAAACATGCTGCTGCGCAAAGGGAAAGAAATCGAATTGTTGGTCAACTACGAACCCCGACTTCATTTCATTGCCGAATGGTGGAAACAATTGTTCGGTGAAAGCGAAGGCAAGGACGGGAAAGGAATTTTCCCGGCTTCGGTGAGTTTTACGGCAGACCTCCACTCGATGGGACAATACATTCAGGATGGCCGTCGACACCTGTTTGAAACCGTATTGGAAATCGAACAACCGGAACTGGACCTCCTGATCGAAGCCGATGAAGCCAACCTGGACGGACTCAATTACCTGACCGGTAAAAGCCTGGATTATGTAAATAAAAAAGCGGCTGAAGGCACTGTGATGGCCCACGTGGATGGCGGTGTACCCAATCTGAAGGTTGTTCTCCCGGACTCCAGTCCACATTCCCTGGGTCAGTTGTTTTACTTCTTTGAAAAAGCCTGTGCTGTTAGCGGTTACATGCTTGGGGTGAACCCATTCGATCAGCCTGGCGTAGAGGCATACAAGAAAAACATGTTTCAGTTGCTGGGAAAACCCGGATCAAAATAGACATTATGCGGGTACGCGTAAAAATATGCTGCATTTCCAGCGCGCAGGAAGCACAAATGGCCATTCAGGCCGGAGCAGATGCACTTGGACTGGTTGGCCCTATGCCCAGCGGACCGGGTGTAATTGACGATGCACTTATTCAGAAAATTGCTGCAACCCTTCCACCTGCGATCGGGTCTTTTTTACTAACCAGCGAAACGCGTGCGGATGCTGTCATCGCCCACCATCAAAAGGTACACACCAACACCATCCAATTGGTGGATGCGCTTGAAGGGGAGGCCTACGAACAAATTCGGGTGGCTCTGCCACAGGTAAAATTGGTTCAGGTTATCCATGTTCTGGATCAAGCATCGGTGGATGAAGCACTACGGGTAGCACCAATGGTGGATGCGCTTTTGCTGGACAGCGGAAACCCAAACGCCGCGGTAAAAGAACTCGGCGGCACCGGTCGGACACACAACTGGACTCTTAGTCGAATGATTGTAGAGAATAGTTTTAAACCCGTATTTTTGGCAGGTGGATTGCATGCCGGAAACATCCGGGAGGCCATCGAACAGGTGGCTCCATTTGGTGTGGATCTGTGTTCGGGTGTACGGACCAACAAACAACTCGACCCGCATAAACTCAAACGATTTTTTGAAGAAATTTCAATATGAATCAAACCAACTCCTTCAAGAATAGAATCAACTCCATGCGGAAAAGCATGGCTGCAAACGGGCTCGACGCCTATGTAATTCCGGTTACGGATCCCCACATGAGTGAATACCTGCCTGCACACTGGCGGACTCTCGAATGGGCCTCCGGATTTACCGGCTCAGCAGGCACCCTGGTTTTTACCCAGAACTTTGCCGGCCTGTGGACAGACTCCCGCTATTTTATCCAGGCTGAACAGCAACTGGAAGGCAGCGGCATTGAGTTGGTTAAACTGCTCATCCCCCACACCCCGGAATTCATAGAATGGCTTCGGGATTCTCTGGCACCTGGCTCCAAAGTGGGCCTGGATGGATCGCTGATGTCCCGCTCTTTGTTTGAATTGTTGGAGTCCAACCTAAAAGGCAAATCCATTGAGGTGCGTGCCAACATTGATTTGGTTTCAGAGTTCTGGACCAACCGCCCGGAGCTGCCCACCGAAGCAATATTTGAGCATCCCTCCAAATTTGTCGGACAAACCCGCAGTGAAAAACTGGAGGCCGTTCGGTCGATGATGAAAAAGCAGGAAGCCGACTACCTGGTGCTCTCCTCGCTCGACGACATAGCCTGGCTGTTTAACCTCCGCGGAAGCGATGTGCCATACAACCCTTTGTTTGTTGCCCACGCCTTAATCGGACAGGAGGATGCACAGTTGTTCATAGACCCTTCCAAGGTTTCGGATACCATCCGCCGCAAATTGAGTCGTGATGGGGTAAAAACACATGACTATACTGAATCTGAGCTGTTTTTATCCAAACTGCCCAATACCAGTAAAATCCTGATCGACCCAAGACGCGTAAGCCAAAATCTTCCCGGTGCATTCCCGGAAGGTGCCAGCATTCTGTATGGCATCAACCCCACCACCCTGCTCAAATCGTGTAAAACAGAAACCGAAGCAAACCATACACGACAAACCATGATCAAAGACGGGGTTGTGCTGACCAAGTTTTTTTACTGGCTGACACACACCATTGGAAAGGAAAAGATCACGGAGTGCAGCGCGACAGAAAAGCTGCATGAACTGCGCAAGGCGCAAAAAGACAATGTCGGGGAAAGTTTTGGTACCATCTCTGCCTACGGCCCCCATGGTGCTATGCCGCACTACAGCGCCACACCGGAGAGCGACCTGGAGATTTTGCAAAAGAGCCTGTACCTGCTCGATAGCGGTGGTCAATATCTTGGCGGCACAACCGATACCACGCGGGTGATGTCAATGGGAGAAATTACCGAAGAAGAAAAAGTCGACTATACCCTGGTGCTCAAAGGGCTTATTGCCGTATGCACCATGCGCTTCCCGGTGGGCACCAAAGGCTGGCAACTGGATGCCCTGGCCCGCGCGCCGCTGTGGATGAATGGAATCAACTACGGGCACGGAACCGGGCACGGTGTTGGCTACTTTCTGAATGTCCATGAAGGTCCGCAAAACATCAGTCCAACCATGAATGCCAGCGCCGGTATGGGCGCCGCATTGCAGCCCGGGATGATTACCTCCGTGGAGCCCGGAATTTACCGTACCGGAAAACACGGAATCCGTCTGGAAAACCTGGTGCTCTGCGTAGAAGATGAAACAACAGAATTTGGTTCGTTCCTTGCTTTTGAGGTGCTGACACTTGCCCCACTGTTTACTAACCTGGTGCAAAAATCAATGCTGTCCAAAGCAGAACTGCAATGGCTAAAATCGTATAACAGCCTGGTTTTGAGAAAAATAGGCAAATACCTAACGCCCGAAGAAAAAGCCTGGGCTAAAGCGGAATCGAAAATATAGAAGTGGATGAATTGTTGATACGCCCTGCGGGCTAGGATGATTTGTTGAAATTGTTTATTCGTTTAATCCGCCTCTGTGAGGCTCTGTTTATGTAGTAGTGGTAAGTAGTAAGTGATAAGTAGTAAGTATATTTTTGATATGCTTCAAGTCAACTTATCACTTACTACTTACTACTTACCACTTGTACATAAACAAGGCCCGGAGGGCCGAATAAACATCAACAAATCATCTAGCCCGCAGGGCGTATCATCAAATCATCAATTCCCTGCCAGGCACAACAGGGCTACAACGCATACCACCCCTTACTAGCAAGGGCAAGGCTGCATTCCTATTACGTTATCCTACCCGCTCAATTACAAGCGCAGTAGCGCCACCGCCTCCGTTGCAAATTGCGGCCAGGCCGAGGCTGCCGTTTTTCTGCTGAAGTACGTTGTTGAGAGTGGTTACAATCCGGGCTCCGGAGGCACCCAGCGGGTGACCCAGCGAAACGGCTCCACCGAATACATTGTTTTTGCTGTGGTCGACATCCAACACCTGCTCGAATGCCATAGACACCACAGAGAATGCCTCGTTTACTTCGAAAAAGTCGATGTCTGATTTTTCTACGCCAGCCATTTTCATTGCTTTAGGCGCAGCGATGGTTGGAGTTGTGGTAAACCATTCCGGCTCCTGTTCTGCATCCGCAAATCCGCGGATTTTGGCAACAGGCTTAAGGCCATATTTCTTTACGGCTTCTTCGCTGGCCAGAATCAGCGCAGCGGCACCATCGTTGATGGTACTTGCATTTGCGGCGGTCACGGTTCCTTCTTTTGAAAAGGCAGGGCGCAGGCCTGGAATTTTATCAAAATTTACTTTTTTGTACTCCTCATCCTCACTCACTACCATGGGGTCGCCTTTGCGCTGTGGGATGCTTACCGGTACAATTTCTTCTTTAAGCCAGCCAGCCTCGGTGGCAGCAGCAGCACGCTTGTAGGAGTCAATCGCATAGGCATCCTGCGCTTCGCGGCTGATGTTGTATTTCTCCGCCGTTGCATCGGCACAAACACCCATGGCTTTTTGGTTGTACACATCGGTCAGACCGTCTTTTGCAAGGCCATCCACCAATTCACCGTTGCCAAATTTGTATCCCCAGCGGGCATTTGGAATGTAAAATGGAATCTGCGACATGTTTTCCATACCACCGGCAACTACGATATCGTTGATGCCCAACATGATGCTCTGTGCAGCCAGGGTGATTGATTTAATTCCGGAAGCACAAACCTTGTTGATGGTGGTACAGGGTACATTGGCAGGCAGTCCGCCAAAAACGGCAGCCTGGCGCGCAGGAGCCTGTCCCAGATTGGCACTAACTACATTTCCCATCAACACTTCGTTGACTTGATCCGGAGCGACACCCGCTTTTTCAAGTGCACCTTTAATGGCCATAGCGCCCAATTGTGTGGCACCAATTCCGGCAAACATTCCACCGAAACTGCCAATTGGAGTGCGAACTGCGGATACGATATATACTGACTTCATGTAAATTGGTTAGGTTTATGATAAATTTCTGTTGATATCAAGGTGGGTATAAGCCGTGCAAATTGGGATAAACCTGAATGCAAATCCAATTAACTGGCGAATTCTGCCGCAAAGGTATGAATACATGTCCGAGCTTCAAAAATGAAGTTCTACATTTGGGGAACAAATGCGCAGATATGGTAAACAAGTCCAGTACTATAATAGTTGTCTATTTTTTAATTGCGGGTATTTTCATTGCTGATTTGCTCCTTCCGTACAGCAAGGGAAATATTTCTTTTTTGTACTTGTTGCCCCTGATTTTAGCCGTTTCATTTAAGGAAAAAAACGATGTGCTGCTGTTGGGTGTAGTGGTAACAGTCCTGACAGTGATTGCCATTTTCATCAAACCAAAAGAAGATGCCTTCAATACGCTGCTGATAAACCGGGGTGCCATTTTGTTTGCCATTTGGGTAGCAGTTTCCCTGGCAATGCGGATTGTACAAATGCGGAAAGAGGAAAACGAAGAAGATGAAGAGTTGAAAGCCTTGTTTGAGTTTGCCACCAACGGGATAATCATTGTGAATAGTAAGGGCACCATAGATCGGGCCAACCCCGCGGGCGAACAGTTGTTTGGCTACGATCCGGGCAAACTGATCGGGGTACCAATTGAAAAACTGATCCCACAGAAATATCGAAAAAATCACGAGCGCTACCGAAATGCCTACAGCCACGAGCCCCGCCCCCGTACCATGGGAAATGGAATCAACCTCTCAGGGTTGAAACAGGATGGAACAGAATTTCCTGTGGAGATCAGCTTAAGCCCATTCAAATCAGCCAAAGGCGCATTCTTCGTGGCATTCGTGATCGACACCACCATTCGCAAACAGAATGAAGAACGGATTTTGCGACAAAACCAACGCCTCGAACAACTTGCCGGCGACCTCCAAAACCTGAATGAAAATCTGGAAGTCCGAATCCGTGAGCGCACCCAAGATCTGGAGGAGGCCCACAACAAACTATCCGATGCCCTCTCACAAGAACGCGAACTAGGCGAACTAAAATCCCGCTTTGTATCCATGGCATCCCACGAATTTCGCACGCCCCTGAGTACCATCCAGTCCTCTGCCGGACTCATCAATTCGTATGCCGACCGGGATGATATCAGCAATGTGAAAAAACATGCGCTCAAAATCAAATCCGCGGTTAACAACCTCAATACCATTCTCACAGAATTCCTCTCCCTCGGCAAACTAGAAGAAGGAGAAACCAAGGTGAGTTTACAAAAGATGAACATTCGGGAAACGGTGGAATCTACCGAAAACGAACTCCGGGCGATGTTCAAAACCGGACAAGAGTTTTCCTACTTCCACTACGGCCCGGAGGAAGTCATGCTCGACCCGGGACTGATCAAACTCACCTTGCTCAACCTCCTCTCAAATGCCATCAAATACACTCCCGAAAACAAGAACATCCGGGTTGAAACATCGGTTGATCACAACGAACTCAGTCTGTGTGTAATTGATCAGGGAATCGGCATTCCGAAGGAGGACCAGAAATACCTGTTCTCCCGTTTTTTCAGAGCGACCAATGCCAGCAACATCCAGGGCACCGGCCTCGGGTTGTACATCGTGAAACGCTATGTGGAACTAATGGGCGGCTCACTGGATCTGGAAAGCGAGGAAAATGTAGGCACGACGGTGTCTGCCATTTTTGAACTCCAGCCAGAGGCCACGGAATCGGAGTAAACCAGCCTAGTACCGGTACGATTTCACAGCGTCCACAAAAGCACGCACGCCTTCCAGCGGAGTATCTGGGTATACACCATGGCCCAGGTTGACGATGTGGTTTCCACCAAATTGGCGGATCATTTCATGTGTTTTTTCCTGAATCAACTCCGGATCTGCATACAATACGGTGGGATCCAGGTTGCCTTGCAACACCTTTCCTTCGGTGCGAGCCCGCGCAAAAGCGGGAGGCGTTGTCCAATCCAGTCCGATGACCTGACAAGGCAATTCAGCCAGATCCTCCAGGGCAAACCAGGCGCCTTTGGCAAATACGGTTTTGGGTGTATCGGGCAGTGCTTCGCAGATTCGTTGCAGGCAAGGAACTACCAGTTCGCGGTACACTTCCGGCTCAACTTCTCCGGCCCAGGAATCAAAAATTTGTACCAGATTCGCCCCGGCTGCAATTTGCTGGCGCAGGTATTCAATGGTGGTATCCGTGATTTTATCCAGGAGCAACCGCGCGGTTTCCGGCGCGGCATGCAGCATACGGCGTGGTTTTGAAAAAGTCTTGCTTCCGCCACCTTCCACCATGTAGGCCATGATGGTCCAGGGCGCACCGGCAAACCCGATCAGTGGAACCCGGTCGCCAATCGCCTTTTTACTGGCTGAAATAGCCGCGTACACATAATCGAGGGCTTCAATTACTTCCTGTCCCGACCGCAATTTTTCCACATCCGCATGCGAAGTGATGGTCTCGGGAAAACGCGGCCCTACCTTTTCCACCATGGTATAATCCAGGCCCATGGCTTCGGGCACCGTAAGGATATCAGAGAACACAATGGCTGCATCTACCCCCAGCGCATCCAGTGGTTGCACCGTCGCCTCAGCCGCCGCTTCCGGAGTTTTGACAAAGGCTTTGAAATCCGGAAAACGCTGCCGCAATTCTCGGTACTCCGGTAAAATCCGACCTGCCTGCCGCATAATCCAGACCGGCGGCCGCTCCACCGCTTCACCGTTAACCGTTTTTAGAAAAAGAGAATCAGAAAAATTCGGGTAGCTCATACAGTACAATTGAGCCCCAAAGGTAAGGTCCCCCGACAAAATTCCACCGAAACCTCCGGTTTGTGACCAAAGAATGACGAGTCGTAGCCCCGCCATGCCTGGCGGGGAGTAGCCAGAGGTCAGTGGTCAGTAGTCAGTAGCCCTGCCATTCCTGGCGGGGGGTGGTCGGAACATGTAGGGGCAAGGCTTGCCCTGGGCGATTTCCGATTGCCAATTACATGATTTCCGATTGCCGATTGGATTTTTGATTGAAAAATGGTTACATGTTTTAGCCAAATATTCAAGGCTCGAAGAGCCGATTAAACACCAACAAATCATCCAAGCCCCGACAGGGGCGCATCATCAAATCATCAATTCCAATAAACAAATAAACAAGGCAAGCGCAGCGCCCCGAATAAACAAGGCTCGAAGAGCCAAATAAACATCAACAAATCATCCAAGCCCCGACAGGGGCGCATCATCAAATCATCAATTCCTTGCCAGGCATGGCGGGGCTACTTCTTATCTGCCAACAAATAAAGAACTGCCATACGCACGGCAACGCCGTTTTCAACTTGTTGCAAAATAATGCTGTGTTGGCTGTCGGCTACATCGCTGGTGATTTCCACGCCGCGGTTGATGGGCCCGGGGTGCATGATGACGATTTCCCGGTCCAGTTCATCCAGCAATTTTTTGGTGACTCCAAAATACTGGTGGTATTCCCGCTGACTGGGGAAATAGCGGATGTCTTGCCGTTCCATTTGGATGCGGAGGATGTTGGCCACATCGCACCAGTAGAGGGTGTCTCGGATGTCGTAGGAGACTTCTACGCCCAGGTCGGCGTAGTACTTGGGAATCAGTGTGGGTGGACCGCAGACGCGGACTTTTGCCCCCAGTTTGATCAGACAAAACACGTTGCTAAGCGCAACGCGGCTGTGCAGGATATCGCCGATAATGGCAATCTTTTTACCTGCTACATCGCCCAGTCGCTCGCGGATGGAATACGCATCGAGCAGGGCTTGGGTGGGGTGCTCGTGGGTGCCATCGCCGGCGTTGATGATGTTGGCAGGAATGCGTTCTTCCAGGTACATGCAGGCACCGGGAGCCGGATGGCGCATCACCACCATATCCACCTTCATCGACAGGATGTTGTTGACCGTATCCAGCAGGGTTTCGCCCTTGCTTACGCTGGAAGAGGATGCGGAAAAGTTGACAATATCTGCGCTGAGGCGTTTTTCTGCCAGTTCGAAGGAGACACGGGTGCGGGTACTGTTTTCAAAAAACAAATTGGCAACCGTAATATCACGCAGGGAGGGCACTTTCTTAATGGGGCGGTTGATCACTTCTTTGAAGTTATCCGCTGTTTCAAAAATCAGTTGGATATCTTCTTCCGTAATGTTTTTTATCCCAATCAGGTGGCGCGTGGATAGTTGCTTCATGTACCCTTAAACCTTTTTATCGTACAGTAAAATGGAATCTTCTCCGTCGTTTTCCAGCCAGCGGACCTTCACATAGGCTTCGTCCATGGCATCGACACTCAGTCCGATGTAATCTGCCTGAATGGGCAGGTGCCGGTTGAAGCGGCGGTCGACCAGCGCCAGCAATTCCACGCTTTCCGGGCGACCGTAATCCTGAAGTGCAGCGAGTGCAGCCTGGATGGTTCGTCCGGTATAGAGCACATCGTCGATGAGCAGCACCTTCTTGTTATCCACCAAAAAGTTCATATCGTTTTTGTGCGGAGAAAGCGGCTTGTCGTGCCGGCGGAAGTCGTCGCGGTAAAACGTAATATCAAGTCGGCCGTAGGAAATTGCGGGCAAGCCACTCAGTTCGAGCAGGCGTTCGTGGATGCGCGCGGAAAGCGCCACCCCACCCTGCTGGATGCCGATGAGGCACACATTGCTCAGGTCGCCCAGGTCTTCCATCAATTGATGGCACAGGCGCTCGATGGTCAGCGCGAACCGTTGGTCTTGAAGAAGTATTTTGCCCTGTTGCATAGCGCGACAAAGATAGTGCATAAAATGGGCAAATCAGTGACCCGGGGGGCCAGGTTTTTTTGAACCCGCGAAAACGGGCTTTGGGATTTGGACAATTTGTTGGAATAGAGAGTATCAGGAAATAACAAATAAAGCCTTTCCTAACATTAAATTTTTGAGCATGCTTTGCTGAAATAGTTTATATTTGTCAGCAGCCTAAAAAACAACCAAGCCATGAAACCTGAAAAATCACAAATTCGAAATGAAAACGCCTCCCAAATCATGATTTCCATACACCCGAACACAACGGCTCATACACGCAGACATAGTTTTGCAACTCATTTACTGGAAAAAGGTGTGGGTTTATGTTATATCCAAGAACTACTCGGCCTCGAAAGCAGCAAGACCACTGAAATTTATACACATATATCCAATAAGGCATTTACCAAAATCCGAAGCCCTTTAGATAATTTAGATATTTGAAATTTATACGCCATACTGTGGCGTATATAGCCTATATTTGGATGTATATACGCCATAAATGGCGTGTATACAGTAGTTAGAGACAATAATTGAATAGTAGAATAATAATGGAAGAATCCAGACTTTCGATTTGGAATGAAGAAAAAGGATACCCTTTATGGTTCAAGACACCAGTATCGCCTGAATTTCAAAAACTTCTTGATAAGAAAAAAAGGAAGGAGAAACCTGCGAAAACTACAATGTTTGAAATGTATCAAATGATGCATGAGATCATTTTTGATAAAGTTGATCACAAACCTATTTTTCATTGTATTTGCCGTGTACTTGACACAACCGACTTAAGGCTATACTTTGACAATACTATGGATTTATTGCCTCCAGAGAATGAATCAGAATACGAAGAACATATATTAAATGTTCTAGGAAGCGCCATCTCAATGGAAATACCAGTATATCCTAATACTGATATTGTAGAAAACGAATTAAATAAATTTTACCGAAGTGTAATAAAAGATGGTTTTTGGGCAAGCAATGATGATGGTACTAAAGTTCGGCTAAGGCCTACAAATGCCCAACATTTATCAGATATTGATTTTGAAAACATTGAAAAACTTGATGTTAAAAAATTTTTAGGTCCCAGTGTGGTTTCAATAATTAGAGAGGTAATTAACGAAGAATTACAACACTTATCCAATGCGCAAAAAACTCTACAATTAATAGAGATTGGAATTAGTCAATTAGAAGGTTTGTTAAAAAGTTCTGTCCGAAACGAAAATGCTCTACAGACTTGCATTACAGAAAATCCAATCTTGTTTGGACTTGAATACAAAAGGGTAATTCCTAAGCATCAATTAGGTTCTGATTATGAACTGGATTATGCACTTGAAAAGCATTCTGGACATTTTGATATTGTCGAAATTGAGTCAAGTACCCTATCACTTTTTAACAAAAGGGGAGATCCATCAAATCACTTAATTCATGCAGAGCAGCAAGTTCTTGATTGGTTTGAATGGGTTGATAGGCACTATGGTTACTCAAGAGAGAAGCTTGAAAATTTTTATTCGCCAACAGGTTATATTGTGATCGGTCGTGGAGACAAACTTAATTCGCAACAAAATAACAAGATATTGCGACGGAATAAAATGTTTAACGGGAAAGTCAATATTTTAACTTATGACGACCTTTTAGAAAAAGCAAAAAAGATCATGGAGATATTAAAAGGACAGGGTGATAAATAGTGTCTCTAACTCTGCGTGGCTGTCAACCGCCCGCTAAGCACGGCGGTAGGCAGTCACGCCCACGTTGTGTGAAAAAGAAATAATAATAAGGAATGGAAGAATCTTCTATGTATGAAAGAGCGAGAAGGCAAGCAATCTTCGCAATGTGGACAATGAAAATGCAAATACGTCGCTTAAATGAACCGGAGCCAGAGGATGAGGAATTTGTGTTGCGAAAATTAGACTTTCATTTTTTTACTAGCACTTACAAAGTGCCTGCGAAGAGCAGCCATTTTAGCAAATAAAATTCCTGCAATTGAAGAAAAATATCTTTTGGAATCGAGACCTTTGATAGTCAGCTACCGTTTTTAGTTAACATGAGAAATGTAGATCAACATTTTGATGACTACGCAATGGATAGGGTAGAAATAGGGAAATTGATAAATCCATGCTGAAAGTACATAGTTTCGATGGTCAAAACTGGAACTGGCTTGGACATGAGGTTAAGTTAACAGTGGCCTTCAATGTTGGGAATGATCTCTTTAAAGTTTTAATTGAATATGCAGGCTTCGATTTGAAATAAATAATAAATTCACACAACAAACCGCTAGGCCGCCCAGCCGCCGCTAAAAACTCCGGCCGATCGTCTAGCGTAACGTTATGCCTCACCAATAAAAAATGAAAACCAACGCTTCAGCAAAATCAAAAGAGGTGCAACCAACCGCATAAAGCCAACGCTTTGCACCACATTTGATTTTGCCCCAACCCGCACATCGGAGTTTATAATAATCAAAATGAGATAAGAAAGAATGTTATATACAAGAAATGCTTTTCATTTTCGTAAATACTATAAAGAAGAAGTTGCAAGAGAAAGAGGTCGTTTAGACCTCAATTTTGTTGGTTCCCTACACCCTGACAAAAGCCGTAATGAAACAGGATTTGCAAAACTAATATATGGTAACAGAGAAGATTTAGGTAAACTTTTAGGCACAATTGCATTAAACGTAGCGGCAGACGACCAAGCCATCTATGAACTTATTCAGAATGCCGACGATTGTAAATCTTCATTTTTCAGTGTGAGTTACAATGAAAATTATTTGCTCTGTATTAACAATGGTAATTATTTCTCGGACCGTGATATGTCAGCAATTATCAACGTGGCAGGTAACTATAAAGATGGAGAAGATATTGGAACATTTGGCATTGGTTTCAAAATATTACATAGATTAGTTGGTGCTGATGACGGACGAGAAGCAATTATAAATGATTATGCTGGTCCAATAATTTTTAGCTGGAACAATTACCTCCAACTAAAAAAATTTATTGAAGGTGAACCAATCTTTGTTTCTGGAATTGGAAAAGCAAAGGAAAATTATGACTATGAAAGGGACAGGGGTAATCCCTGGCTTGTTAAGCTTTTATATACTTGTTTCCCGTCAAATTATATGGAACCAGTCAGATTAGGTGATTATGATACAAGGGATGTAAAATTTGACAAAAGGGAATTATCAGAAATGCGAGAGTTTCTTAGTGGCTCTTTGCAAAATGTTAATTTAGCTGAGGACAACTACCTTAAGAATGGTTCAATCTTCTTTTTAAGATTAGGTGAAGGGAAAAGCAAATTCTTGGATGAGGGTATTGATAAAATTAAAAGTGGTCTATCATACTCTTTCAAATTTTTAAATAGCTTGAATAAAATATATATCAATGGTGACGAGATCAAAGCAAAATCAGTTTTAGATTATTCACATTCTTTTCCGATTGATAGTCAGGAATTCGGAATTATAAATCCCAACAATAAAAATCGGGATATAAAATTCACATTCGCATATTATCGAGATTACAAAAAAGCTGTTGATTTACAAAACGAATTAGCACC
>JAWKLR010000040.1:0-34276 GCA_041392625.1 Saprospiraceae bacterium
GTGCAATAGATAAATATTTGGCGCTGCCGCCCCAGTTAATGCCATTAAATGTTCCCTGAACAGGCGTTCCGCCCTGTCCGATCGTCACATTCACCAAACCATATTCATTGGTATTGGTGAGTTGGGTTTCAGAATAAGAAACCGGACCGTTCGGAGCGCCGCTGCGGATTGCAAACAAGATTGAAACCGATTGATTGGCCAATGGGTTCCCGTTGTCATCACGCACTATGCCCTGGTAATTAAAACCTTGAGGGACAAATTGTGCAGCAAGGGGAAAAGCGCTGCACAGCAGAAATAAGAGTAAAGATAAAATTCTTAGTCGCATGAAAATCAGTTTTGGATCGTTCATAAAATACCGCATCAGCGAACGCGGCGGAGAAGGATTAGGATTCAACAAGTTAGAAGGGTGTCTTTTTCTGCAAACAGCATCAATTTGCCTGGCATTTCTCCTGAGATAAGCCCGTAAAATCGCCTGTTGTATTTTTGACAAAAAGTACTACTGAAAAGTCGGAGAGTATCCGTTTTACACACAAAATGCCTGAAACATTATATACGTGCAAAGCGAAGTGTCTGGCTTGCACCAGAGCGTTTATCCAAAATTTGAATCAGATAAACTCCTGGTTGCCAGGAACTTGCATCGAATAAAACGGAATCGGATTCCAACACCAATTGATTGAGAATCATTGCTTTACCCATCAAATCAAAAACCTGGATGGTTAAGCCGCTGGAATGGACCGGATCAAAATGAAGATATACCTTATCTACACTGGGATTGGGATACAAGATTAAATCCCAGTCGCCCAGTTCTGATAGGGTAGTAGAGGTGGTGCTGCACAATTCCGGCTGGTGAAAACCCTGTGTAATGGTTTTGCCCTGTGCCGGATCTTCCAAGGTAAAAATAGCCACTTCACCTACGGTGTATGACCACTTCTGTCCCGGAACCTGTGTGTTGAGGCCCGTAACGCCAATAACCTGGCTGCAAATGGAATAATCTTGTGCGGTGAGAACACCTGCCGCAAGGAATGCGGGCAGGAATAAAAGTACAAATCGGTTCATGGTAAGTATGGATTGAAAATAAAAGAATGACAAAGTAACGAAGTTTCTGCAAATTTCGTTTAGATCAGCCTGGGAATTTCTCATTTGAGGCCAAACGAGCAAAACACCAAACAAGTTCTTGCTTCTGTTGTTTTCTTTGTCAGATAATGCCAATCTTTCCAAATGTTAACCCGGTTCAATTACTATCTTTGCACCGCAATCCTAACCTGACAAGATAATTACCAAAAACAATACGATTTGAGCAGAACGGTTCTGAAAAGAAAGACAGCAAAAACCATTCCATCTTCTGATGTTCTTGAAAAAGCATTTCGACTCATGGCTACCGCCAAGTCCATGACCGAAATTTATGAAGACAATTTCAAGTTTGTTTCCAAGTACGTGCACGCTACCTCCCGGGGGCATGAAGCCATCCAGTTGGCCGTTGCTATGCAACTCATTCCGGAAGATTATATTTATCCATATTACCGCGACGAGAGCATCCTGTTGGGCATCGGTATGCGCCCTTATGATCTGATGCTTCAACTCATGGCTAAACGGGAAGACCCCTTCTCCGGCGGACGTTCCTACTACTCACACCCCAGTCTCAAAGATTCGGATAAACCCAAGATTCCACACCAAAGTAGTGCGACCGGTATGCAGGCCATCCCGGCAACCGGTACAGCCATGGGCTTTTGGTATAAGGAACAAATGGAAGAAATCGGACAGGCTAATCCTGACCAACCACCAGTAGTTGTATGTTCGCTTGGTGATGCATCCGTAACCGAGGGAGAAATCGCCGAGGCGTTCCAAATGGCGGTTTTGAAAAAACTCCCTATCCTGTATCTGGTCCAAGACAATGGTTGGGACATATCCGCCAACGCAGAAGAGACCCGTGTAGCCAATGCAGCGGAGTATGCCAAAGGCTTTCCAGGGTTGGAGACCCGCAGCATCGACGGAAGCGATTTTGAGAGCTGCTGGAATACTGCCACAGAGGTAATCAATACCATCCGAAAAGAACGTCGCCCCTTCCTGCTTCACGCCAAGGTTCCGCTGCTCAACCACCATACCTCTGGTGTGCGAAAAGAGTGGTACCGCGACGACCTGGAAGAGCATGCAACCCGTGATCCTTTCCCGAAACTCATGCAGTTGTTGCTAGACAATGGATTTACCAAAGCAAAACTGAATAAAATAATAAAAGAGGCTCAGGCAACAGTTGCAGCCGATTTTGAAGCAAGTAAAAATGCCGAAGATCCGCGCCCCGAAGACCTATACACCCATGATTTTGCTCCAACGCCAATTACAGAGGAACAAGGAAGTCGAACCGGCTCAGGAACCGAGCCCAAAGTGATGGTCGACAGTGCCTTGTTTGCCATTGAAGAGTTGATGCAAAAACATCCGGAATGCCTATTGTACGGTCAGGACGTTGGCAAACGCCTCGGCGGGGTTTTCCGGGAAGCAGCCACCCTGGCACAGAAATTCGGCGATCACCGGGTATTCAACACCCCCATCCAGGAAGCATTCATTATTGGAAGTACGGTAGGGATGAGCGCAGCAGGCTTGAAGCCCATCGTTGAGGTGCAATTTGCCGATTACATCTGGCCCGCACTCAACCAATTATTTACAGAAGTAAGCCGCTCCTGCTACCTTACCAACGGCAAATGGCCGGTCTCCTGCATCCTGCGTGTTCCAATCGGTGCATATGGCAGTGGTGGCCCCTACCACAGCAGCAGTGTAGAGAGTGTGGTTGCCAATATCCGTGGGGTAAAAATTGCATACCCAAGCAATGGTGCCGATCTGAAAGGCCTGTTTAAAGCAGCCTACTACGATCCCAATCCGGTGGTAATCTTTGAACACAAAGGCTTGTACTGGTCAAAGGTTCGTGGCACGGAAGCAGCCCGCACCCTGGAACCCGGTGAAGATTATATCCTCCCATTTGGCAAAGCAAATCGGGTGCTGGAAGCAGAAGAATCAAAAAAACAAAACGGCGAAGCACTTGCTGTGATTTGTTATGGAATGGGTGTCCACTGGGCACTAAATGCCGCAAAAGCATTCCCGGGTCGAATTACCGTGCTCGATTTGCGTACCATTCATCCGCTGGATGAAGAGGCTGTTTTTGCAGCAGCACGCGAACACCACCGTGTATTGGTAGTCACGGAAGAATCGGTAAACAACAGTTTCGCACAGACCATCGCAGCTCGCATCGGCGAGCACTGTTTCCAATCCCTCGATGCACCTGTCCGGACCATTGGCTCCGCCAATATGCCCGCCATTCCGCTAAACTCAACCTTAGAGGAAGAAATGATTCCATCAATTGAAAAAGTAGAAGCGGCAATGCGCGATTTACTTGCCTGGTAACCTGGCAACAGTACATAAAAAAAGCCGGCCCTCATAAGAGCCGGCTTTTTTTATGTTCTTTAAGAGCCTGTTTGGGTCTAAGATCTACGGACCAGCCTTCAAATAACTGTATCCTTTTTCTTGTTTCATTACAACCTCTAGAAGTCCTGCGGGAACGGTTCGGCAGTCCTTCACCAATTCCTCCCTGGAAACCTTCCAGCGTGTCATGGTATTTTCGCAGGCTGCAAAATCCACTCCGCGAGCAGCAAATTCAGCAATTTTTTCCAGGTTTGGATTGTCTTTTGTCATCAAAAACTGCAGTCCACCTGAATGACAAACCACCTCTACTTTTGCATTTGGTGCTGCATTCAACAGGTTGTTCAACTGGCGCAAGGTTCCCTCATATACCTTTGGATCCTTGGATGCGAGCTGGATAACAATTTTGTGCTTTTTAGTGCTAACCACTTTTGCCTTGTTCTGTGCAAACACCTGCGAACCAGCAGTAAGTAAAAGCAGAACCAGCAAAAGGCCACTACGAATGTATTTGTTCATTTCAATGTGTTAACTAGGTTTACAATAACCTGAACGAATCAGGATGCCTAAAGGTAAGCAAACACGCTCTTTAATCCTTACCGGAACCAGACAACAACAAGCCGTAGGCTTTTACCAAAACCAACCGTACCAGCAATACAAATGGCAAGCCATGCCAAACCAGATCAAACCAGTCAATTGGTTTCATACCAATTGCTCCGCCGGCCACCCAACGAATTTTTCCAAGAATGTGTGGCTCCGGGAAAAAGGGAGCAAGCCCCAAAAGAAAACAGGCTAAAAGTACTGATTTCCAATCGTTTATAATCAACAGTAAACCCTTCATTAGTTCTTTTTAAAAGGACGAAACATTTGTGAGAAAAACCCGTGTGGATACTCATCCACCTCATCAAAACCCAGTTTGATATCCCGACCGCTTGACGGAATCCAGGCAGTACCAAATAGGTAATCCCACAATGAAAGTGAAATGCCGTAATTCACACCATAGGAGCCCTCCGGCAATTCTTTTGCGTGGTGCCAGATGTGCATCTGCGGATTGTTGAAGATGTACTTCAATGGCCCCAGCGGGAGGTAGATATTGGCATGATTGAGGTGTCCAATTGTCAGGGTAAACAAGTGCACCAAAATGAAATCATTGATTCCAAAACCGATCATTGCCAGCGGCAAATACTCGATGCTGCGGTACACGATGGTCTCCATAAAGTGGTAGCGCAGGTGGGCAGCAAAACCCATTTCCCGAACCGAATGGTGCACCTTGTGAAATTCCCACAGTTTGGGTGAACGGTGCAGGAGTCGGTGCACATTCCATTGCACAAAATCCCGAACAAGAAACAAGGTCAGCAACTGAACCCAGTGGGGTAGGGAAGCGACATTGATTGCCACCAGATTTCGAATGCCAAAAGCCCAGGCCAGGAAACTGTTGAACGCATCAACAGCCACGTTGGAAACAGCAGCGAAACCAATCAGTGAAAACAGGAAGAAGTTGAAAAACATGTAGAAGGCATCCAGCCAAAAGTCCTCTCGAACTTTAGACTGGTTCTTACGCCAGGGAAAGAACAGCTCCAACAGATATACGGCTACTGAAATGCCAATCAGCCAGTAAAAATAGTTTCCCCAGTGCGGGTTCAACATCTCTTTCCACAAATAGCGGGCATATCCTTCGTACGCTTTTGTGATAATCGACCAATAGTGTTCCATGATGTGTTATTTATTCGGAAAAAAAGTGGCGGGCATAGCAGCCCAAGGTATTAGATCTTGCTTTGAAGCGCGTTCCAGGCTCCTCCGTTGTGGGCATCAATTCCTGCTGCCCGCATCATGCGTACAGCAGCACCGCTGCGCGCTCCGGAACGACAAACTGCAATGATTACTTTATTCTGTTTCTTCAATTCAGCCATCCGACCGGAAATAACCTGCAGTGGAATATTTTTGGACGACTTGATATGTCCTTGCTTGAACTCTTCTGGTGTCCGAACATCCAGGATCAGTGCTCCCTCCTGAACCAGGGTTTTATAGTCAACTCCGGGTCCAAATAATTTTGATAAAAATGAAAACATGGTGTTTTTGTCTTTTTTAATATTAAAAATGGGCTCTTATTGCACAACTTGCTTGCCCTGACTAGCCCAGGCGCGAATGCCACCCTGGAGGTCGTAAATTTGTTTGAACCCCATTCCGCTCAGTTTGCTGGCTGCAGATCCGCTGCGTCCGCCCACGGCACAGTAAACCAATACCGGCTTGTTTGCGTCCAGTTTTTTCATGCGAGCAGCAAAATCGGTGGCATAAAAATCAATGTTTGTTGCACCTTTCAAATGGCCGGCCTTGTACTCTTCAGGAGTACGAACATCGATCAATTGTACATTGCCTTTGGCTATGAGCTGTTCAAATTGAGCCACATTTACTTTGCCAGATTGAACCTGAGCCTGTGCGGTGCTTTCGCTGGTGCATGATACAAACACGCTCAACAGCAGAAAAATGAAAGTATATCTCATGTGTTTTACCTTATTAAAAGTGCCGGAAGGAGTTCTGTTTGGGGCTGATTCCATTCCGGCACTTGTATCAGGAGGTTTATGCTTTTAAAATTTTACTTTGACAAACAAATCGAAGTTGTCGAACATTGGTTTCTTCAGCAATGCCTTGAAGCTTCTTTATCCACCTTCTGTGTCAGGATACCACGACTTCAAGATGGATGCTGTAATCATCGAGCGGTATCCACCAGCGCAGTGCAGGAAGAAATGCTCATCGGAACTCAAAAACTCCGGAGTCCAGTCGCTGATGAAATCCAGCGGAGACGATTGGTGGCTTCTTCCACGTGCTCGGCCCGATATTCGCTTTCCTTGCGCACATCCACGATCAGGGATTTTCCAATCTCAACCCGCTTCGCAAATTCCTCTGGTTGAATGCGATCCACTGTATCAACTTCTTTTTCCGGCAGCCTTCCAGGCTTCAACTCCACCTTGAGAAATCCAAGTGTATGGTCGTGAACTCCGTGAAAGTCGGGTAACGGTTTCTTCTGGCCTTCCGGACAAACCAAAAGCAAATTCTGCTTCGGGTCCGGAATCAATGTCGCCCAGGGTGCAAATTGTCCATCCAATCCACCGGATAGAGCGAGGAATGGGCCAGCAGCATAATCAGATGCTGGACGAACATCCAGTATCAGTGCTTCTTCAACTTCCGCTACGGTTTCAAATTCTAACATTAAGCGGACTCAACCCACATCCAACACGGTATCCAGGCTTTCATAGCCCTGCTTGTCTGTTGCCAC
Source organism: Saprospiraceae bacterium (assembly GCA_041392625.1). Classification (GTDB taxonomy): domain Bacteria; phylum Bacteroidota; class Bacteroidia; order Chitinophagales; family Saprospiraceae; genus M3007. Next base: position 6,677 of record JAWKLR010000040.1, read on the forward strand.
ATTCTGTGGGAAGTAGGCTGGGGGAGGAAGCAATCATCCGTTACCTCTGTAATTATCCGTCCCTGCTTTCAGCGCGCAGTGCATAATTTGTCTGTTTCTGGTTGCCCAGGTATCAAAAGTCTTCCGACATATTTTTACCACAGGCAGAACTCAGCCCTGTGAGCTGATAACCAACACGGAATCCGGTAAGGGGCTAATTTTATTATTCAAACTTTCATACAACAGTCCGGCGAGATCCTTCCCAGGCCGCGGGAAGCGGCTTTCTGCGCCAGGGTCTGGCCGGCCTACATCCCCGATAAAGAGGGTGTCACCAGTAAACAGCGCTTCTTCTTTTCCATTTTTATCCACCAACAGGAAGCAGGTGCTTTCCATGGTATGGCCCGGAGTGTGCAGTACTTTAATAGTGGCATCGCCCAGTTTAAATACCTCACCGTCTTCAGCGATATGGGCTTCAAACCCAGTTACGGCAGTAGGCCCGTAAACGATCGTAGCGCCTGATTTTTTAGCCAAATCCAGGTGCCCGCTGACAAAATCAGCGTGAAAATGCGTCTCAAAGACATACTTGATTTTTGCTCCATTTGCTTTGGCCTTATCCAGGTAAGGTCCCACTTCGCGCAATGGGTCAATAATGGCCGCTTCGCCGTTGCTCTCCAGGTAGTAGGCACCTTGTGCCAGACAGCTTGTAAATTTGTTCAATGATCATAACAAGACAGGTAGTTTAGTTTTTGTTGTAAAAATACAAAGATCACCCCGTAGAGACGCGATGCCTCGCGTCTAATTCTGCATCAGGGAGGTAGACGCGAGGCATCGCGTCTCTACAGGAACAATTCGATGAAAATGGAGACCTCATTACCAAAACAAACCAACCGAACGCTGGTTTTAATTTGGCATCAGAAATTCGTTTTGACAACACACTACCTGTAAGAATTCCAACGATGGCAATTGCGGAGAAAATCATCAAAAACTGCCAGTCGATGTGTACGTCTGATTCCACATCACCCAAAAATCCAATGAGTGATTTGGCTGCAATAATAACAAGTGAGGTACCCACAGCCTGCTTCATCGGCAGGTTTGCCAACAATACCAGCGCAGGAATAATGAGGAAGCCCCCACCTGCACCTACCAAGCCGGTGATGATCCCGACAACAACACCCTCAGCCAGGATAAGTGGGTAATTGAATTTGATTTCACCTTCTACTTTGCGTTCTTTCCGTTTGCGGATCATACTAATTGATGCAACCAACATTAAAACGGCAAAAAGAACAAGCAGAAATACAGATTTGCTCATCACGAAGGTCCCCACTGTAAACAAGGGGTCCGGAATTGCCGGAACAATAATCAGTCGGGTGAAGAACACCGAAGCGATTGCCGGAATACCGAAAACAATGGCAGTACGCCAGTGAATGTTACCAATCCGCATGTGACTGAATGAGCCAATCAGACTGGTAAGTCCCACGATAAACAACGAATAGGCAGTCGCCAAAACCGGCTCAACCGCAAAAAGATACACCAAGATTGGCACTGTGAGAATAGAACCTCCACCTCCAATAAGTCCAAGAGAAAGGCCCATCAAGATTGCGCCTATATATCCCAATATTTCCATTAGAATTACATGTTTTATCGCGCCTTTACGACACGCATTTTGTTTCAAGCACTTTTCAAAATCCAGGAAACAGCAGCAATTGTCTTGCTGCATTGTTCGGGTAGTTTATCCTGAGTTTGGCAGTTTGAAGAAGTATCAAATAATTTGTTCGATGCAAAGGTGCATCAAGCAACAGGAACTAGTGAAGGAATAAGCGGGGAGGGTGTTGTACTTTTTACAGATTGATAATTAATGAGCCCCGGCCAATGATTTTGATCCAATTTTTGCCTGGCATTTTTGGTTCGGATAAGCAACAATGTCTATCAACCTTTTATCCTGGCCATAGCCGTATATACATTGAATCGCCGACCACGTAAAAAGCCCACCAGGGTCATATCGCTTGCCTCAGCAAGGTCAACTGCAAGGGCAGAAGGGGCGCCTACCGCAGCCATCAACGGAATGCCGGCCATGCTCGCTTTTTGAACCAATTCAAAACCAGCACGTCCACTCACCATAAGCACATGGTCTTTAAAAGGCAACCCCAGCCCGTCTTGCAGGGCCGTGCCGATTACTTTATCCACCGCATTGTGCCGACCGATATCTTCTTTCAAATACAACAATGTGCCATGTACATCAAACAAGGCCGTAGCATGCAATCCACCGGTTGACTCGAAGGTTTCCTGCACTGCACGCATTTTATCCGGCAGGGCATACAGGAAATCAGGTTTAAAAACTGGCTTGTTGGAAATAGGAAAATAGTGGGCAACCGTCCGAACCGAATCCAGCGTGGCTTTCCCACACAGTCCGCAACTGGATGAGGTAAAAAAATGGCGTACGAGGCGCTCCTCATCAACAAAAACGGTCGGTTGGAGTTCCACAAGCAGGGTGTTTTCATCCATCCATCGGGTTCCAATTACTGCATCGGCCCGACCAATAATCCCTTCGGTAAACAAAAAGCCAAGAGCAAGCGCTTCGTCATCGCCAGGGGTGCGCATGGTAACGGCAACCGAAAAGCGCTTCCTCCCTTGCCCCGACCCAAAGGCCAATCGGATTTCAAGGGGTTCTTCTGCAACCAGTGAGTCCATTCGGGCGTCGACAAGGCCATCCTGGTAGGTTTGCGTTCGCATATTCCTTGTTTGCTTTTCCATCGTTAGAAGTTTTGTCTGTAACAGCCGTGTGCGGGCCTTCCTTTATTGACCCAAAAAACACGCGTATAAACAGGACACAATAAAACTACTTATGTCGTCTATGGGAATATTCGTTTATTTGTACCAACGAACATCTATAACCAATTCCGCTCGGGTTCATTCACCCAAGAGCGCTAAAAATATCCAAGCATGAAGATACGTTGCGAATCAGACAGTATACGGCTTCGTCTCCGAAAATCTGAAATTAGTCACATACGAGCAGAGCAGCAACTCAGCACCGCCGTGCGTTTTCCTGATGGCGGAGAATTCTCATGGACCCTGCTGATCGATGCCAATGCAAAAGCATTAACAGCAGCATTCCAATCGGGTAAACTATCCGTGCACATTCCACTCGAAATGGCGATGCAGTGGATTGACAGCGAACAGGTGGGCCTTGAAACAGGGCAGGGGAGTATACCCCATATTTTAATTGAAAAAGATTTTCCTTGCAAAGACCGCCCAGACGAGGATAAAGCCGACTTTTTTGAGGAACTGGCAGAAAAGGAGCCCCCCGCATGCTAAGTCTTCCTCCATTGGCCGGGCTCGTTTTGGCCGGAGGAGCCTCCTCCAGAATGGGGGTAGACAAGAGCCTAATTGAATGGCATGGAAAACCTCAATGGATGCATTTGAAGGAATTGATGGAATCATTGGGCCTGCAAGCTTTTGTTTCCGTTGCAAAAGCCCCTTCAGAGGCGGATTATTTCTTGGAAGATCTGCACGCTAACATTGGTCCCATGGGCGGGATTTATACGGCAATGAAACGCCACCCACAACATGCCTGGCTCGTGGTGGCATGCGATTTGCCCCTCGTAGATCGAGAAGTGCTGGAATGGCTGATCAGTTATCGGGAAAGGGGTGTCTCTTCGGTATCCTGCATAGGTCCGGGAAATTTTCCCGAACCTCTTTTTAGCATTTGGGAGCCGGAATTACTACCGGTTTTAGATGCAAAAATTGAGCAAAAAAACTACCGGCTTTCTGGTGCACTGGAATGGGGGAATGCCCTGCATCCGGTGTGCCCCTGGCCAGAAAAATTGTCGAACATCAACACCCCGGACGACCGCCAGAAAATCCAACAAAATATGCGCTTCAATAAATATAATTAATGGCCCGGCTTTTCGTTTTAAGCGGTAGACACAACGGCTAAAATGAGAAATGCAGCCGGGATGGGGATTTTCCCACAATGTCGTGTAATTTTGTATCAAAATAAATCAACTTGTATATGAGCAACAATCAATCATCCTCCATCTATGGCGTAATCATCGCCATCCTTCTTATTTTATCCGGTGTATTGGGCTGGTTTTTCTGGCAAAAATCCAAGGCATTCAAAGAAGTGTCTAAAGAAAAAGAAGAATTGGTAACTGACCTGAATGCGCAAAAAGAAAGTCTGGCCCGCGAATTGGACAGCCTATCCCTTGCTTACTCCGATCTGCGCATCGAAAACGAGAACCTGCAGGGCGAAGTAACCGAGACTGCAGCAATCATCGAAAAAAAGGAGATCGTTATCCGCCAAATTAAAGCCCAGAGCAGCAAAGAACTGGGAGTGCTCCGAAAACAAGTTGAAGATTTACAAAGTGCAAAATCTGAGTTTGAGTCTATTATTCAGCAATTGCAAGCTGAAAATGAAGCGCTCAAGACCGAAAACGAACGACTTGCTGGCGAAAATACCGAATTGAAGGGTCAAAATACTGAATTGAACGAACGGGTTTCAGACCTGGCCAAACAACTGGAAGATCAAATCCGTAAAACGCAGTCTGCAACCTTCAAAGCCACTTCTTTCCGGGTAGAGATTCAAAAGCGCAAGGAAAAACTTACAACCAAAGCCCGTCGGGCAAAAGGGGTATTGGTGACCTTCGACCTGGCCAATGTACCTGAAACTTTCCAGGGCGCACAGAAGTTATATCTGGTAATTACCGACGATTCAGGCAACCCAATTCCGTCTCCTAATCCGGTTAAGGCAACCGTTTATGCTCCAACCGGACCAGTAGAAATAATGGCACAGGAAGTAAAGGCAGTAAACCTGGGCAACACACAGCGCCTGTCGTTTAGTCACCAGTTTGACGACCGCCTCAAAAAAGGAAACTTTGTAGTGGCCATTTATTGTGACAAAGGCTTGCTGGGTGCATCCAGCTTCCGCGTGTCGTAAAACAGCGTTTATTAACTGCTCCGAAGCACTTTGGAGCGCTCATACATATGGCAAAAACCACCCCGAATAATAATACCCAGGAACACCAGGCCCAGGTTTCAGCGAAACTGAGTCTGGTGTTACTTCGTCAAATCTGGCGGAGGCTGGAAAATATTGCCTTCGGGGTAGTTTTTGCCTTTATTGTTTTTTACTTCATTCTGCAAATGCCCTGGGTGCAAAACTGGCTTGTACATCGGGCTACAAGCTACCTATCCAGCGAACTGAAAACCGAAGTAAAAATTGATCGAATTGACTTTTCTCTGTTCGACAACCTCATCCTGGAAGGCCTCTACGTTCAAGATCTGCAAGGGGATACCCTGATGTATGCCCGGGAACTTCGTGCAGGACTCAACAACAACATTTTTTCTGCCCTGTATGGCGATGTGCAATTTGACGAAATACGCCTCGTCAAAACCAAGATCAATATGATCAGAAGGGTAGGGGATCCCGATTTTAACCTCCAGTTTATCCTCGATTATTTTGCCGGCGACAGCCCTTCCCAACCCCGAAAATCAAAGCCCAATCTTCGGCTTGAAGTAAAAAACTTGTGGCTGGATAATGTGCGTTTTCGGAACGAAGACCACAAAGTAGGGCAGACCCTGGATTTTATGCTCCCACACGGGAACATCCGCCTAAAACAATTTGATGCAGCAGAACGCAAGTTCGATATCCAATCCATAGCGTTGGACGGGCTCCGGTTAGACCTGAGTATGCATCCCGCCTTTCCGATTGAAACCAGTGAAGTGGATGAGGTTCCTACTGGAATCCCGGTTTCAAATACACTCGCAGACAGTCTCCAGACACCAGCAATTCCACTGCTGTTTCAAATAGAAAAACTCCGGCTTTCAAATGGCAGTTTTGCCCTTGAAAATACCGAACGGCCACCGGAGTACACCCTCGCTCCAGAGGTAATTGACTTTGACCACTTGCATGTTCAAAATATTGATATTGAGGCAGATAGCATTCAATTCAATGACGATCTGTACTTCACAGGTGTTTTAAACCGACTCGCTGCCAAGGAGTTGTCCGGATTTGAAATCAAACGCCTGTCGGCAAAAGAGGTGATTGTCTGTGACACACTTACTGCACTGTACGGATCCAAACTGGAAACGAACGGAACCACGCTCGGTGACACCATGGCCCTGCATTACAGCAGTTACCACGATTACAAGCGCTTCACCCGCCGCGTAAAACTGGATGGGCGCTTCAAAGAGGGGTCCGAGTTGCTAATTTCCGATATCATGGCATTCAGCAACGAAGTTGCAAGCAATCCGTTTTTTATCAACAACAAAGACGAGGTAGCAGCCATCAGCGGACTTGTAAATGGACGAATCAACCGTTTGAACGGCCGCGATCTCAAAATCCGATTGGGCAACGAAACATTTATTCATGCTGATTTTGATGGCGACGACCTGGCAGAAGGGTCGGATCGCCTGCGTATTGAAATCGAATTTGACAAGTTGCAGTCCAATTTTGCCACTATTAAAAGCATCATTCCAAATTTTAGCGCCCCTGCATATTTCAACAAACTGGGGGACATCAATTTTACTGGAAGATACGATTTGCTCTTTGGCTTGAACCATATCCTCGACGGACAGATCAATACCGATATCGGTAATGGAGACCTGGATATGGAACTCGACCTCACAGGTGGCACAGCCAAAGCCCTCTATTCCGGTAAACTGGCCATGACCCATTTTGATCTGGCAAGCTGGACCGGCAACGACGATTTTGGAAATACCAGTTTCAATATCCGGATAGCAGAGGGATCTACCGGACTCAGTTTACCAACCATCAATGCCCGACTTTCTGGAGCAATAGACACCATTCACTACAAGGGATATCGCTACACCAACCTGGTGATGAACGGAGCCTTTAAAAACTACGTCTTCGATGGCCAGTTTGGAATAAAGGACCCGAACGTGGATTTTTCATTTGATGGGAAAATCAATTTAAAAGAAAAACAAACAGTCTACGACTTTACTGCGGACATCCGCAGATTGGACTTGCAGGCCCTGAACCTGGTGGATAAAGACTGGGTGCTCAGTGGAAAAATCCCTATGCTGCAGCTCCACATGAATACCCTGGCTGACCTTACCGGGGAAGCGCGAATAACCGATTTGAAGTTGATAGAAAACAAGGAAACGGTCCACAAACTGGATATTCTTCAATTCAAATCCAGTTTCTCCACCCGGGGCGACCGGCAGTTTGTAATGGTCTCCGATATTGCCGATGCGGTATTTGAAGGCAAGTTTAACCCATTGAAAATCAGCGAGAAACTGCAAACGCTTTTTTCAAAACAACACCCCCAATTTGCTCAAAAACTTGGACTTGCTCGCAACGATAGCCTGGTACTGGACGACCTGGTCAACTACAACCTACAGATCAAGGACTCCAGAAGTTGGGCATCGCTCATTGACCCGGCGCTGGACACACTCCAGGATATTGCACTAATTGGTCGGATCGACATGCGGAATGAGTTTTCCGAGTTGACCCTGAATATTCCCAAACTAAACTACAACGGCCTTTCGTTTCGGAATACTGATTTCACCTGGAATGGCGATAAGGACAAGGTACAGTTTACACTGTTAGTACCTGAGAGTCGGGTAGGGGACCGCCCCCCATTGGAGCCGATTAGCCTTGCGGGGTTTGCATCCAGCGACCAATTAAAGATTGAACTCAAAACCCTGGGGGCAGACAGTACCAACATTGTTCGCAACCTCAATCTGAATGGGATTTTGACCGTAGTCGATTCCCTGTGGCAAATCCGTTTCAATGCCAGCAAACTCGCTCTGTTTAACGAGCCCTGGTACATTGCCAATGACAACTACGTGCGGTTTGACAATGAGTATTTTGCTTCAAATAATTTTGAACTCAGCAACGATTACAACCAGCGGATCCGGATCGACAGCCTCAACAACGGGCGTGGGCTTGGCCTTTCTCTCACCAACTTTGATCTCCGGTTTTTAAATAAGATATTCAAATCAGAAGATACAACGCTGTATCATGGCAAGATTTACGACTTGGAAATGGTGGTGCAGGATGTATTTAAAATGGAAGACCTGGCCATGTACATCACAACCGATAGTGTGTTTGTGGGTGATCGCTCGTATGGTGAAATTACAGGCAACTTTGAATTGAAAAATCTGAATTCACCCTGGCGGGAAAATTGTTTTTAAACGATGATAACCACCGTTTGCGTGTTGCCGCCGCCTGGTTGCCCGAAGAAAATAAAATGCAAGATTACGGGGAGTTCACAAAACTAAAACCCGGAGAATTCCAGGCGCATGTTGATGCTGCCAATTTCCCGATGCATATTCTTGAGCAATTCGTTCCGGACCTTTCCAAAACTGCCGGCGGACTGGATTTGGATGTAACGCTTAATGGTCCGTTTACCAAAGTGGAAATGCAAGGCGAAGCCCATGTAAATGATGTGCAGTTTCAGATCGATTACCTGAAATCCATGTTTTACATCCACAATCAAAAAGTGGTGTTGAACAGCACTCAAATCTGGGCCGAAGGCGATACCATTTGGGATGGCAGCAATGCTAGTGCTGCCATCATTCACGGCGGCTTGCGGCACCAGAATTTTCTGGATTGGGGGCTGGATTGCACCATTGAGACATTGGGCAATGACTTCCTGATTCTCAACACCACAAAACGGGACAATGAACTGTATTACGGACAGGGAATTGGCCGATTTACCGCAGAGTTTACCGGAGATTTTTCTAAGACCAACATCAAGATTGACGGTGTTACGGGAAAGGAAACCCGGCTCTATATTCCATTGCTCTCATCAACCGATGCCAAGGAGGTCAATTTTATTACCTATCGGAATACAGACAGCACCTCGATGGCACTCGACGGGCAGGGTAGATTCCGACGCAGTGAATTGACAGGACTCAATATTGAAATGAACCTCAGTGTAACCGACGATGCAGAAGTTCAATTGATTTTTGACGAACAGGCGGGAGATATTGTAAAAGGCAGGGGAGAAGGCAATATCAGTCTGATTATTAACCGGGAAGGAGAGTTTAAAATGTATGGCAACTACATCATCAAACGCGGTGAATACTTGTTTACGCTCCTGAATGTGGTGAATAAACCCTTTACTGTTGCAGAAGGCGGAACCATCAATTGGTATGGCGACCCTTACGGCGCTCAGATCCAACTGGATGCAACGTACGATGAAACCACTCCGATTTACAATTTTATCAGCGATGAATTGACCCTGGCAAACGACCCGAACGTAACGAATTTGTTAAATGAGGCAAAGAAGTCTACCCGCGTAAACGTAACTATGCACCTTACCGGCGACTTGTTCAAGCCAGACATTTCTTTTGATCTTGATTTTCCAAATTTATCCTCCCGAGTTAAATCACTGACAGACAACAAGTTAAGACTGCTTCGGCAAGACCAAAACGAGATGAACCGACAGGTATTCGGCTTGGTTGTAGTGGGCTCATTTTTACCTTCCAGCACCAACAACAGCAGCTTGTTGTTGCAAGCCCAAAGTTCCGGCATCAATACCTTGACGCAGGTGTTCACCTCGCAGTTATCCAATTACCTAAGCACGCTGGCGTATGAATGGTTTGACGGGAAGGTGTCGAGCATTGATTTTGACATAGCCTATAATGAATACAATACGGCCCTAAACGATCCGAGCAATCCGAATCTGACACAGATAGGGCGGGAGTTGCAGGTGCGCCTGACCAGTGGTTTTGCGAACGACCGGGTAACCGTTCAAGTGGGCTCACAGTTTGGTTTGGGTCGACCTACCAACCCTTCTCAAAACGGCTTTTTGGGCGAGGACATAACCGTTGAAATTCAGATCACCCAAAACCGACAGTGGCGGGTAAAAGTGTACCAGCGTGCAGAGCCGGATATTGGCGGTGGTTCGCGCCGACGGAGGTATGGTTTTGGTTTGAGTTTCCGCAAGGAATACGATACGTTTGACGACATGATCAAAGGGCTTACCACTTGGAAGAAAAAAGGCATTTAATATGGCATTAGGTAAAAAGGTGTTGGTGACCGGAGGTGCTGGTTACATCGGCTCTCATACGGTTATAGCGCTTGTAGAAGCCGGTTTTAGTCCCTTAATCGCGGATAATTTCGTGAATTCGGAGCGAAAAACCCTGGATCGCCTGGAGGATATTTTGGGCTTTTCGGTGCCGTGTGTAGAGGTAGATTTGGCAAACGATCAGGCCACAGCAGCCTTGTTTGAAGCACATGCTGACATTGTTGCCGTCATCCATTTTGCCGCCTTAAAAGCAGTAGGGGAGAGTGTTGAAAATCCGATTGCCTACTACCGAAACAACCTGTTTTCCCTGCTGAACGTCCTGGCAAATGTTCAAAAAAACGGGATTGCCAGTTTCATTTTTTCTTCCTCCTGTACAGTCTACGGAGAGCCAGATCAGTTGCCATTAACGGAAGATTCTCCAATCAAAGAAGCCGCTTCTCCGTATGGAAACACCAAGCAAATGGGGGAAGAAATTATCCGGGATGCTGTGCTGGCGGGTTCGATTCAGCAGGCTATTTCTCTGCGTTATTTTAATCCCGTAGGTGCACATGCCTCTGGAAAACTGGGCGAATTGCCGATAGGCGTACCGAACAACCTGCTGCCTTTTATCACGCAGACCGGAGCGGGGCTTCGCAGTGAATTGCAGGTATTCGGTAAAAATTACAACACAGCGGACGGTACGGCTGTACGCGACTACATTCATGTAGAAGACCTGGCTGAAGCACATGTCGTTTCTGTAAAACGATTGTTGGAAAAAAGGAATTCAGAAAATTATGAAGTCTTCAATCTGGGGACAGGGGAGGGGCATACCGTTCTGGAGGTCATCCAATCTTTTGAACGTACCAGCGGACAAAAACTTCCGTACCGAATCACCGACCGCAGACCAGGGGATGTATCGGCTACCTATGCAGACACCAGCAAAGCCAAAAACATACTCGGGTGGACAGCAAGCAGAAACCTCGACGATATGACACGCAGTGCATGGATTTGGGAGAAACACCTGCGCGGGATAGAGTAGCCACTTTTCTCACAAAAACCACAAAACAGACTGGATTACCGTATAGGCCCGCATACCCATGACTTAGATGCCTTGGGATAAAATTATTAATACAGATAAAAATATAAGTTCTTAAAAAACAAATAATATGAAACCTAAAATCCTAGCCAGTTCTTTTCTTTATAAGAACCGCATGTTGACAACACTATCTATTAGCCTATGTGTCTTTTTAAACTTGATCAGTTTTATGATTTATGCTCAGGAAAAGCCAGGAGAATTAAACCTCTTGCAAACAGTGGATAGTAATATTGTTGTAAAACAAATTAATACATACACTTTTGAGTTTCGGGATACGAAAACGGACCTAGTCCTTAAAAAAATGTCCTATCCAGAGATTGAAATGGAAAATCCTTTTATTCAGTATTTTAATGCAAGGTTAGAAGAAAGAGTGAAGCCAGAGAATTCCCTCAATAAAATTTCAAGCATTCAAAGGCAGGATTTAAGCGACTTTTTATATAGTGCTCAATCTAATGCAATTAGTCCGACATTATCAAACAAATTGAATTTTGTACACATCAGGGATGCTAAAATTGTTCCATATTCCACTGGTGTGATACTAGAGTATGTAGCTGTATTTTATGAAAACAATTCTGATTATGATGATCCTGTTCTTTGCCAAACAAGATTTTTAAGAATTGACAAGAGTGGGGAGGAAAGAGTAGTTTGGACTGATAACTATTTATACGCAGTATATGATGAATTGTTAAGTAGGGATGGCAATTATATTCTATCACGGTTATTTTTAGGTTCAGGTGAAGGAAGTTATCCAAAGCAAGTTGGGTTATACCTAATTAACTTAAAGGATGGAACTAAAGATATAATACCCATTTTTCCCAGGTTTAATTCATCATATGATCAAGCACGTGCATCAAGCATAAATGGTCCTTATTTTCTCGAATTATATGAGAATTCTGAATGCTCAATTATTAGACTGGTTGTCGACCCATATACTAAAACATATTATACTAGAACCTTTATATGCCCAAATATTCGAGAATACAAGATCTGGGAAGATAAACTATACAAGAGTGATTTTGATAAAGAGCGGTATTATATTGATTTTTCGAAATATGAAAAGCATTCTTTTTAGGTTAACAACAAATCTACACTAAATCTCAACATAAGTATTTGTAATTCGACGTTACAAATTGTTTAGCATCATTAATTTTTTAAGATCGACATTTCAAGTTCTATGTATTTGATATGCCTGACTAATAAATACAAGCAATGCAGTGGCTGTGGAAATGGCCACTATACTGGATCAAGTTTGTTAAACCTATTCAAGTGATTCCACTTTTTTAACTAAACACATACTTCATTATACTATTTAACATAATATATATTATAAGTAAATTATAGTGCAAAATAAGCCCCTGAGAATCGCCTGTAGCATTTCTTGCTGTACAAACATTCGTGTGCAAAATTCTCATCCACGCCCTGTACACGTGCATCTTTTTTCTTTTTGTCATATATTGAGGCGCGCTGAGAATCCGCTCAAAATCAAATGCATTAATCCATGGCCAAGAAATCTGATCCTACACGCGTGTCCGTCGACGGGCGCTATAATTTCTCCAAGGTTGTCCGCAGGCTAAACGACACCACAGCTTTATTGGGTGGCGATGTGGGCTTCACCGTTAATTCATTTGCAAAAATTCTAGACGAAAAAGCCGACAGTGCCGAAGCGCAGGCCTATACCCTACTCTGGACCGCTCAAAAAAATACGGTACGCAGGATTCTGAAACACCATTTTCAGGATGATGATTACATATCACAAGAGCCTGACATTCAGTCATTTATACTCTCTAAGTCCTATTTTCAGGCCCTCTGGGATGAACTCCCAAACCTGGATATCTACATCGACCGTGATTTTATCAGCACACCAACTAATCACCACAGTACCAACAAGTTACACCAGTTTTTTACGGACTGGGCAACTAAGGAATTGAATCTCAATGAGAAAGGCGCACGCGTACTCACAGCCGCCTTTCCACGACTGCTCCTAAGCGAACTAGCAAAACTGGACAAACGCGAATTCGCCCAACTATACACCGCGTTCGACAGCCCCTTTCTCGATGCAGAAGAAAAAGCCCAAAAACTGGATGCCTACCAGGCCCAACTCATTCAGGAATACGACCGGCCCGCATTTGGAAACCCCGCCGTCCGCCTGGACGATGTGTTTATTGCTTCGCGATTTGAATATTTTAGACCAAAAGCAAAGGAGGGGGTAGCGCAGCGCAAGGACGACTTTTATCCACCCGACACTCCCCTACCCTTGATTGATTTGGTTACGAAGTGGCTAGGTGGAAAATTACCGAATGATTGTCCATCTCAAAGCCCAAATTTATTTCTCTTATTAGGCCAACCCGGACAAGGAAAAAGCACTTTTTGCAACCGACTTTTATTTGATTTAATTACTGATAATCAAGGACTTGCAAAAAATGTATTTTTTGTTCGCCTACGCGATTTGGAGCCCAATGACGGCTTCTTACAACAGCCTATTCAGACTGTCCTGGACTATTTAAACAAATACGAATTTCGAAAATCAATTCTGAATTTTGAAGACCTGGATAAAAGCCTGTTGGTACTCGATGGCTTCGACGAATACTCCATGAACCACAGCCTCTCACAGGAGGAAGCAGACAACCTGATTGAACGCTTGAGTTCAGAAATACTACAACACAGCAAGGGGGGCGCACCTTTAAACATAAAATGCCTGCTGAGTTCGCGTACCAACTACATTCGTCGGGAAAAGCACAAAAAGAATAACGATTTGCTGATTGTCCACCTGTCTGAAATGAACTTAAGCGAGCAGCAAAAATGGGTAGAAAAATATTCCCGTAGCCTGGAGAAAACGGTATATGAGGAAGTTGAACTAAATCAGAAAAAAGCGTTTTAGCCGAACTTAAAGACTCATTAAATAAACTAAATCAAGATTCCAAGCACGAATCGTTAAGGCCCCTCGTCAACCAGCCCATACTGCTTCAGATTATTTGCGACTCCAAAGCCGACCCCATCCGAATGGGAAATAAGGCGGCCCTATACGAACGCATGATTGATTTTACTGTTGAGCGGAAATGGGCTAAACAAGGGCAATTCAATCGCTTAGAAGGAATAACTTCTGACCGTGGCAAGCGCCGATACCGTGCCTTTTTGCACCATTTGGCCTTGTTTATTTTTCAAAGTCAGAATGAGTATGCTCGCCGAAGTGATTTTAAGCAAGGTGGCCTAAAAAAAGTTGTGGATGATTTACAAGACCATTTAGAGGGCCAGACAGAACAAAGCATATTGAAAGACCTCCTTGTGAGTTTCAACTTACGACAGGTGCGTAAAAACTTTGATGATCACCAAGAACAGGATGAGCGAAACAACTATGCCTTTGAATTTATACACAAATCGCTACAGGAATACCTGGTGGCTGAGCTTATTTGGAAGACGTTTACGCACGAATGTTTAAAAGAGGATGAAGATGGGGATAGGCTTGGAATTGAAGAAGCAGCCATAAAATTATTTAATCTGCTTTCGCCTCGCATAATAACACCGGAAATCCAGGAGTATATTTTTGAACTAGCAGAATCGGAAACGGATCGTTTTATAGAAAACCCAGACCTGTATCAACGATTACGAAAGATTCATTTCCATTTGGCTGAATACGATTTCTTGTTGCATTTTGATGCTAAGACGAATGAAATGCTTTCTAAGAACGAACATGTCTCCCCTCTAATGAAGCAACTGGCGGTATTTAATGGATGTATCACTGTGTTAGTTTCAACCATAGAATGTGATACCTATAATTTAAAGTTTCTTAGTAAGAACGAGACTTTTGCATCAAAAGATATAATAAACAAACGTTTAAATTACTCATTTATTCATTTTGGAAATCAAGCACATTTACTAACATTATTACAAAGAGTCCAACCTATCAAATTAAAAATGAACTTTCAGGATTTTAGTGGCGCAAACTTGAGAGGCATAAACCTGAGTGGAATTGATTTAAGTGGTGCCGATTTGAGTGGTGCCGATTTGAGTGGTGCAAACCTAAATGGGTGTATTCTGATTAATGCCAACTTGCGAGGTGTCAACCTTATGAGAGTTAACCTTATTGGAGCCAATCTTAAAAGAGCAGACCTTAGGGGTGTTAACCTAAGTGGTGCCGATTTGAGTGGTGCAAACCTGAGAGAATGTGACCTAAGTGCTTCTTACTTGACAGAAGTCAGTTTCCTTGAATCTGAACTCAACGAAGCCAATCTGAGTGGAGCAGACCTACTTGATGCCAACCTACGAGGAGCCAACCTTAAAAGAACCAGCCTAAGTAGAGCATATTTAAGAGGAGCAAGATTTTCAGGAATTAATGGATCGAATCCCGCTAAAAATCTTGACAAAATCCTCCACTTAGATTTAGCCAAAAACAAACACCTTGCCCACTGGAAAGGCACGATTTACGAAGGGAAATTCAATACAGAGTAGGATACCATTTAGAGGTATGAAAAACACTGGCCCAGTCTGTTAGCAAAACAAACTGAGCCAGTGCAAACAAACTTTGACTTATGCTTCACGCCCCTATTTATTTACCACTACTTTTTCGGTGGATTTCCCGTATTCGGTTTGGATTTCCAGGTAGTAGATTCCTGCGGCTTCGATCTGGAGTTCAGTGATTGCTCCTTGCAGATTTTGTACCTGCTGGCCCAGGGCGTTGAATACCCGCACGGATTGTATAGGAAGTCCATCGATACTGCGAATCTGGATTAAGCCGCTACTTGGATTGGGGTACACCACCACCCCACTGGAACTGTATTCTTCCTGGGTATCGGTTGTGTGCAAGTAGGTAATAATCAACTCGGGATGCAGGGAAATATCCGGATGATCTTTGCTGGCAAACAACACGGCCTTGTATAGGCTTTCATCTACCAGTTGCATTTTAAATCCAAAACTCTGATCTGGATCATCAAACATATCCTGAACCAGAAGCGTCACGTCAATTACAGCATTGCTGTAGCCAGAAATCGGACCAAATTGCACAGTGTGTTCATCTGTTGTAGCCGGTTGGTTGTTCCAGGTTGCGGTAAGTTCCGACCAGGGCTCAATGATGCGTTTAATAAAAAATGAATTTTGACCAAAGTGTCCGTCTATTCCACCTGTCGTGGTTGTGTTGTAGTATAAAATGAGTTTTGCATTCAGAATCAGAATGTCTTGCGGCATGCCTTCAAATCCAAACCGGAGGATTGCCCGGTTGTAGTTCACGGCCCCATTCTGTTGCCAGCAATAAATCTTGTTTCCGGGGAAATACGGCAAAGGCGCATCTCCCGTCAGGTAAGCCAAGGCCACATCTTCTACTTCCGTGGTACTCGGGTTTAAAGTAATGGTATATTGCGCCTGAGCATATCCCGAAATGAAAAGGAGCAGAATGACAACTATTGGTTTGAATGGGTTCATATTGTATGTCATTTTTAAGGTTATTTTTTCCTTACAGGATCTTATTCAGGTTAATTATTAATCACCACTTTACGCGTCGTCTTTCCTGCTTCAGTCAGAATTTCAACATAGTACATTCCGGCATCGCTGATGTTTAGTTGTGTTACAGAGCCTTCCAGCGTCTTAACCAATTGCCCGATAGAATTGTATACGCGCACACCCTGAATTGGGTTGCTGATGCTCGACTGCACGTGTACGAGTCCGCTGCTCGGGTTGGGGAATATCCGAACGGGTTCCGAAGTCAGCGGGCTATCGGCGCTGGTGCTCACCTGGTAGGTGATTGTGAGTTCTGGCCACAGTGATATATCCGGATTTTCGCTGGAAGCGTAGAGGTTGATTTTGTATGGGATTTCATCCAGGTAACTAAATTTGAATCCGAAACTTTCATCTGGATGGTCCACCATATCCTGTACCAGGTAGGTTACGTCCACCACAGTATTCTCGTAGGGGTTGGTGGTTCGGGCACCTCTACCCGATTGAGTTGCGTGGTAAATGGCTGGGAGTTCCAGGTTACCGTTTCTTCATCCCATGGCGAAACGACACGCTGGATGTAGTAATTATTCTCACCGCTATGTTGGCTGCCGTTGGTAGAAACAGTGTTAAAATATAAAATCAGCGTGGCGTCCAGAATCTCCGCTTCGGCTGGGATAGCAGACATATCGAAGCGAAGCAGCGAACGGGTTTTGTTCAATTCCCCGTTGTGCGTCCAGGTATAAACACTCAATTCATCGTCGTCGCCATAATTCACATCCGGAGAAAGCAACACGATGGTTGCATCATCTATATCCGTAGTAGTGGGGTTTAGTACCACGATTTCCTGTGAAAAGGCCGAAAAGCCAGAGAAGATAAACAGGGCCAAAATGGGTAGGTAAAAAGCAGGTTTCATGTGTATGTATTTAATGTTTGTGCATGGTTTAAGTTATGTACAAATAAACCCCTCAACAATACAGTGTACTTCGAGGGGGCCATCACTTCATTTGAGTTGTTTGGGATAAAAACAAAACAGATTCACGATCTAATGAGGTATAGTGCAAAGTAAATGGAAAACAGGCGCTGCTCCAAGCAAATCCCGGTGTCCCTGACGGCTTTTCAGGTAGTTCAACCAGGGCACTGAAATTGGTTCAGTTACCCCTAAAATTGACACAGTTACCCAAATCCGCTTTGAAATGGGTCCAATTTCCATGGCATTCCCGCTGGAATTTATCACAGAATACCCATACCTTTACCAACCATTCATCGCATGCCAATCGGCTTAAATTGGTTTTTTATATAAATGAAAAACTCCTACTTCGATCTGGTCGCCCAGACCTTCGATTTTCCGCAAGACGGATTCAGTCTAAAAGACAACAGGCTCTTATTCAATGAGATAGACCTATACGAACTCATACAGAAATACGGCTCTCCGCTCAAACTCACCTACCTGCCCAAGATTGGGGAGAAAATCCAAACTGCACGAAAACTCTTTCGAGACGCCATCCAACGCTATGCCTACAACGGCAAGCACGTGTACTGTTACTGCACCAAAAGCTCCCATTTTGCTTTTGTACTTAATGAAGTGCTGGAAAACGGTACCCAACTCGAAACCTCCTCGGCCTTTGATATCGACCTGATCTGGCGTTTGTACAAATTGGGTAAAATCAATAAGGGGACTACCATCATCAACAACGGCTACAAGCCACCAGAATACCTGCGCAACATCGCACACCTGATCAACCAGGGCTTCACCAACGTTATTCCGATTTGCGATAATGCCGCCGAACTCCGGGGATACGAACAATTGGTTACCACCGATTCCTGCAACATCGGTATTCGCCTGGCCACCGAAGAAGAACCTAATTTTGAGTTTTATACCTCCCGATTGGGAATTCGCCACAGCGAAGTGCTCAATTTCTACCGGGAGCGCCTGGCTGGCAACCCCAAGTTTAATGTGAAAATGCTCCACTTTTTTGTGGATACCGGCATCAAAGATTCCATTTACTACTGGACCGAATTGCAAAAAGGCATCAAGACCTACTGTGAACTTCGGAAGGTCTGCCCTACCCTCACCTGCCTCAACATCGGTGGCGGTATGCCCATTCGCAATTCCCTCGGGTTCGAATACGATTATCCCTACATGGTCAACGAGATCATCCGCATGATCAAGGAAGCCTGTGATGAGGAAGGCGTGCCTGAGCCGGATTTGTACACTGAATTTGGAAAATACACCGTAGGTGAAAGCGGCGCCACCATCTTTTCGGTCATCGGCCGCAAGCAACAAAACGACTCCGAGGAGTGGTACATGCTCGACAACTCCCTGATCAATACCCTACCCGATTCCTGGGGCATCAAGGAGCGTTTTATCCTGCTGCCTATCAACCATTGGAATAAGGATTTTCATCGGGTAAATATAGGTGGAATCAGCTGCGACAATGCCGATTACTACAACTCCGAAGCCCACATCAACCAGGTGTATCTGCCCAATTACGATCAGGCCTCCGACGAGCCGCTTTATCTTGGGTTTTTTCATACAGGCGCCTACCAGGAAGCCCTCAGCGGATATGGCGGACTCAAGCACTGCATGATTCCATCCCCTAAGCACATCCTCATCGACCGCAACTACTACGGCGAATTTACCGATTGGGAAGTATTCCAGGAACAAGATGCCAATTCCATGCTCCGCATCCTCGGCTACGATTCACCATACGCATCGTAGTTAGTGGTCAGTGGTCAGTATAACGAACTGAAAAAAACTGACCACTGACCACTGACCACTGAATATTTATACCTCCCAGGACCCCAGATAACGTAAAAATAACTTGGTGAGATTTTCGGCATCGGAAATGCCTCTGTGATGAATTCCTGAGAACACAATCCCTTCATTCTCAACGGTTTTCTTGAGTCCGGATGCGCGTCTGTGACCCTTCATTTTCCGGTAAAGTTCTTTCAGATTGGCATGTTGTTCCACCCAATCATATTCCAGTCGATGGAGTTTGCAATCAGCAATTAGGAGCCGTCGGTCGAAACCGCCCCAGGAGCAAAGCACGTAATCTTCTTCGTCTACTTTGGCCCAGTCCATAAATTCCTCGATCACATCCGGGAAGGTGTCGGCGCGGTTTACATCTACCTGAGAAATGGTTGTCAGTTCCCTGCAAAAATTGGATAGCGTTGGGTGGGCTACCGGCCGGATAAAGCGGTTGAATTTGCCGCGCACTTCGCCGTATTCGTTTACCCGATAAGCGCCAATCTCTATGGTTTCCTGCACATAGCCTATTGGCATGAGTTCCCAGCAAGTAGCCTCTAAGTCGTAAATAATGTAGTTCATGCCTAAGGGGTTTCATGATGGAAATTGCAAGCAGAAAGCCATCTCGCACTGCCGGCACCGCTCGCTCGTAAAAGTAGTAATTCTTCCTATCTTTGTTCGACTAAAACAAAAGGAACAATCGTTTGGTTTCCAATGACCAATATCCGGTCAAAATCCGGCGTTTACCAATCTGCGGTCACACAAGTCGCAGTACATCCAATCCGGTTCGAAGAAAGCAATGAGTGAGTTAAAAGCAAAAGCAATCAAAGGGGTTCGTTGGACGGCCCTCTCTGCCGGCATCGTTGCCGTGGGCGGCATTTTGCAAACTATTATTCTCACACGCCTGCTCGACCGTGCAGATTTTGGCGCCATGGCCATTGTCAGCATTGCGCTGGGACTATCTGTTCAATTGGTGGACATGGGCTTTAGCAATGCCATTATCCAGGATCAGGGAACCAGTCACAAACAATTGAGTTCGCTATACTGGTTGAATGTATTGATGAGTTTGATCATTGGAAGCTTGGTGTGGATCAGCGCACCGTTTGTGGCTTCTTTTTATCGAATTCCCGAGCTCACCAATATGCTCCACCTGATCGTTCCTGCATTTATCCTGAGCGGATTTGCAATGCAATTTCAGGCGCTGATGCAAAAAGACTTGCGCTTTGGTGTGCTTGCGGGCATCGAAATCAGCTCCTTTCTCGCGGGATTTTGTGTTGCCGTCTGGATGGCATGGTTGGATTACGGCCCGTACGCATTAGTTGGCGGAGCACTCACCAAAGTCGGGATTAGCACCATTCTGTTTATCATTTTTGGATTACGCATTCATCGCCCTGATTTCCGGTTTAGTTGGGAGGCAATCCGACCGTACCGCTCATTCGGACTCTACCAGGTAATGGAAAAATTAATTGGATACGTGGCAATCAACCTGGATGTACTGCTTATCGGGCGACTATTGAGTCAGGATGTACTCGGAACCTATGAAGTTATAAAACGCTTGTTAATTCAACCCTGGTACATCATTAATCCGATTGTAACCAAAGTTACCTATCCGGTGATGGCTCAGGTGCAAAAGGAACATGCCCGCTTTAAAAATATTGCCCTGCGCACCGTCCACATGGTAGCAGCCGTCAATGTCCCCATTTATATTTCCTGTGCAATTGGTGCGGGGCTGCTCGTGCCCGTTCTATTTGACTCGCGTTGGGCTTCGGGCGAACTTCCGTTCCGTTGGCTTGCAATTGTATTTCTGATCCGCGCGGTCCTGAACCCGCTTGGAAGTGCAGCAATGGCACAAAAACGTGCGGACATTTCGTTTATTCTAAATGCAATCATGTTTGCTGGTCTGTTCGGCGCGATTTACCTCGGAAGTTTCAACGGATTGTTGGGCATCCTTAAATTTTTATTGCTGTTCACCAGCCTATTGTTCCTTCCTTTTTTCTACCTGGTTGTCAAACCAATTGTTCAGGCTACCTGGCTTGATTTTTTCAAAAACTTCATTCCGGAACTTGTCTTTGCCGCTGCTGGTTTTGGTCTGGCCTTTTGGCTTGCCTCATGGGCTGCCCTTTCACCCATACCAACAGCCGTTTTGTATCTTGGATTGGGCTCGATTCTTTACGCCATCCCCCTACTCTACTTTCGACGGCATCTTATTGATGAATTGAAACAAATGCTTCTCCGACGATGAAAATCCTGTTCATCACACATTACTCCCGGTTTCTCGGCGCGAACCGTTCGCTCCTGCACCTGATAAAGGGCTTGCAGAGCAATCACGGTGCGCAAGTCCGCGTGCTATGCCCTGAACCTGGCGATTTTGTAGAGGAACTAAAAAAGGCAAACATCGAACACGCCGTGATTCCGTTTTGTCAGGCAGCCTACACCATTCGCTCAAAAAAACTATACCTCTACCCGCTTTACTACTGGCGCTACCGCCAAAAATCCTTTGAAAGCATTGTTCAGTACGTTCGTGCATTTGACCCGGATGCCATCCACAGCAACAGTTCTGTATTGCGCCTGGGGGCCGATTTATCCGATACACTCCAGATTCCACATATTTGGCATATTCGGGAGTTTGGCTGGAAGGATTACCGACTGGTATTCCCATTTGGCAAAAAACAAACTCTCCGCCGCATGGCGCTATCCAATGCAGTGATTTGTATTTCGGATATTATTCGGCAGGGCTGGAACCTTCAGAAAGCAGCCAATGCACACACCATCTATAATGGAGTCGGAACCAACGAACAAATCGCCCAAAGAAAAGGCAATCAACCAGATAAAACCACCTTCAACCTCCTGCTAATCGGGCTATTACACCCACAAAAAGGCCAACTGGACGGACTCAAAGCATTGCGAAAACTGGCTGCTTCCCATCCACAAATCCGATTGAGCATTGCAGGAAATGGCCGATTCTTATACACACAGATCTTGAAATGGTACACCCGGTTTTTTGGCCTTCAAAAACAAGTTGTTTTTACTGGATATGTCCCCAACCCTTCGAGCCTCTATCAGGAATCCGATGTGGTGCTGATGTGTAGCCGCAACGAGGCGATGGGACGTGTAACGGCGGAGGCCATGTCGTATGGCAAACCGGTAATCGGCAAGCGGGCAGGTGCCACTCCGGAATTGATCCGGGAAGGAGATAATGGGTTTTTATATACTTCAATCGCTGAACTGGCAGCACACATACACCAGCTCGAATCCGATCGGGATCAGTGCAAAAAAATGGGTGCATTTGCCCACAAAACCGCCTGTGCGCAATTTACAGATGAGCGGTATACGCAGGCTATGCATGTCATTTTCAAGGCATCATGTACCTGACAGAACGTTAAGCCCCTAAGCAATTGGGTTGAAAAAATCACCCCGAATTGCACAATGAGAACTTCCAACTTTTATGTGGAAATCTAGTTTGAAATCAGCTGACCATTTTTTCAGAATCCGTTTTTCTCCTGAGCGATAACTATCGTCCAGACAAACGAAACAGCGTTCCGGGTGCATATACGGCGCGATAAATGGCAGGGCTGGGTACCGACTCATCCGGATCCGGCTCTGGTGCGCTTCCGGGCCGTCAACCAGAACAGAATCAAAGAGCCTCCCTTCGATTTTATCCATATGCGGCTCCATCTGATACCAGGTGTTTCCTTCCAAAGCCAATGGCGAAGGTCCTTTTTCTGCATGGATAAACTCAACAATTCCGCTTACACCGGCCTTGTCCAGATACGACTCTAAAATATGGATCCAGTTTTTGTTGTGTTCTACACTGATAATTCTGGTATCCAACTCGTAGGTCTGAATGAGTTTGGCAAAAACAAGGGTGGATATTCCTGCACCAAATTCAATGACTTGCTTCCGCTCATTGTACACGATGTCGTTGCATGCCGTAGCCAACGTATGAAATGACAAGGATGAATTAGCGATTGGTATGTACCCAAAATCCTCCATCAAGGGGCGCAACAATTGAAGGCAATAACCTTCCTTGGCCGCATTGATCGGGTTGCGGTAATGGCGTAAAAATTTATCAATTAAACCCTGCATGAATCTGTCTTATCGCTTTTTACTGCCTTTGGTTTTCGTCTTCGCTGTTTTCTCTGTTGCTGCTGCCTTTTTTTCTTCACCGGCAAAATTCTCCAGTTCACCAGTTTCCAGAGACGGGCCTGATTTAAACCAGAAATACAAGCCGCCTATCAACAGGAGCAATGCCAGCAGCGATGCTATCATGGACAGCGTTTTGCCCTTTTGGAATGACTCCGGCTCAAAACGCATTTCGAGTTTCATGTTTTGTCCGGCCGGGAGGCGCATACCACGAATGGCATAATCACACTTGAAAAAGTCCGGTGCAGGCTCCCCATTCAGGTAGCATTTCCATCCTTTCGAAGGTGGATAATACACTTCAGAGAATGCTGCAAGTTGTTCGCTTGCAGCGCTGTACTCGTACTCCATTTTCTCCGGATGGTATTTAGTCAACCGGATTTGTGCAGTGCTATCGTAATTGATCTTAAAACCCTGGAGTTGGTTAGCATAACTATCCTGCACCACCATTTCCACTCCGGGATTGATGGTGTGCAGTGCACCAATTTCTGCTTCTGCTGTTCCTACCGTACGGAACGACTGGACAAACCATGCATTTCCGTATGCAGTCGGGTTTTGCATTACATTTTCTTGCTGATTGACAATGTATTTGCAATTAAACATCCCCAATACATCCAGGTTCTCACCCAGATTGGAATAGAAGAACGTATCAATCACCTCCTGATAGAGTTGCAGTTTCGCTGCGCTGTAACCACTCATGCTTTCATGGTAGTAGGAAGTGATGGCATTACCTGTAGGACCTCCACGGCTCAAATCCAGCACCCGGTAATGGAGGTCTTTATCTTGTTTTATCTGTGCGTCAAATGGCTTTTCAGGTGGTGCCGCAAGAACGCGACTTGCATCCCCGTAATTGTCGGGCGATAAAGTGCGCAAACAAACACCGGCGTGATCAACAAAAGCCAGGGCAAGGATCACCAACACGGCAGTTCTGGCTTTCAGACTGCCTTTTAGAGCAAACCAAAGCATAACAAAAGCAGCAGCAATAAACCCGAGCGAGCGGAATGCATCGCTGCGCGCCATGGAAGCCCGGTCATTCATCAAAATATCGCCCAGGTTTGGCATTTGAAGTTGAGCAGCCAAGGCAGCATCATTTGCACCTGAACCGGCTCCGGAGAATCCGGCCATCAAAGCCAGCACACCGGTGAGTCCGGCAGCAAAATAGAGGCCTTTTTTCTTTTGATCCTTATCTATTTCCTGATTGAAAAAGGCTTGCAAACCTAGTCCGGCAAGTACCGCTACAAACAATTGTGAAACTCCCAGTGCCATGGATACAGCCCGGAATTTATTGAACAATGGCATGTAGGAATAGAGCAGATCATTCAGGAAAAAGTGTTTACCCCAGGCCAATGTCAATGCAAAAAGCGCAGACAACAGCAGCCACCATTTAGTCGGACCGGGAACAATCCAGGCTCCCAACAAAAACATGAAACAAACAATAGCGCCAAAGTATATGGCCGTTCCTACAAATGTTTGTTCGCCCCAATAAAATGAACCGGCAACTTGTCGGCCAATGCTTTTTTTCTCAGCAGGTGGAGCGCCCTGACTTACCAACTCAAAGAACTTGGTATCCATGCGGGTTTCGCCAGCACCACCACCATATGCGCGGGGAACCAGCAGGGTGAGCGACTCCCCTATTCCGTAACTCCAACCAAACAGATAATCTTTGCTCAAACCACCGCCCTGATCGGCTTTTGCGGCTAATTCAGATTTTCCGCGAATGGTTTCTTTACTAAACTCCCAGGTTGGCCACAAACGGCTGGCATTGCTTACCATAGCAAGTCCGACAGCAACCGCAAGAATTCCGGCTGCTTTGGCATAGTCGACCAGGTCCTTTTCCATCAGAGCATACACCAATTTTACCAGGAAATAAATCCCAATCATCAACAAGGTGTAATAGGTTATCTGAACGTGGTTGGCAATCAATTGCATAGAAAGAAACGCCGTAAACATTCCACCGCCCAGAAGCCATTTTTTCTTAAATAAATACACCACGCCAGCCAATACACCAGGAGCCAGTGCAAGTGCCGACATTTTGGTGGAGTGCCCTGCAGTCAGCAAGTCTATATTATACGAAGTTATCCCGAACGCCAGAGCGGAGAACAGGCCTATCACCCAGTTCCCTCCAAACGCCATGATAAGCAGGTACATACAAAACATGGCAGCAAAAACCTGGGCCCAGGCTCCGGTATAATTTTGTCCGAGAAAAATGGTCTTATAAATCGGGCGCAACACATTGCCTTCAACAACCGATAAGATCTGGTAGGTTGGCATGCCTGCAAACGCACTGTTGGTCCACAAAGGAATATGGTCATCCTGTTCCATATACTTGCGCATTTCTGCTTGCATACCGCGCGCCTTGGTGTTATCTGATTGCACCAATACTTTTCCACTAAATGCATTTGGTGCAAAAAAAATCGCAGCCACTGCCAACAGTACACCAATTGAAATCAGGTGAACACGCATTTGACTAAAGTTCATGCCAAAAAATTTAAATTATTATTGGGTTTTAAACGGATGTTGCGGGGCAAGGCCCGGGAAGCGAAGGTAGGTAATCGGATCAAATTAACAGCGTACACGGCGTTCAAATCTGGTCGGGTGATTGGCCAAACCGTCATTTTTTAAGCTCCCTGCTAATTTCCCAGGCTGTCTTTTAAGTTTTTGAGGGTTGTAGCCGGGATTTCATGTCCCCCCTGGAAGGTTTTTTCTTCAAAATCCAGATCACCTTGCTCTTCAATATCTTTTACCAGTTCCATACGGTCTTCGGTCAGGAATGGATCGTTGGTGCCGTAAATGAGGTACAGATTTTTATCAGAAAAATAGCTTGCGTGCTCCTGATAGTTCAGGTCTTCGGGTGGCAGGCCAGCCCACAAAACCATATCGTTGAAGACCGGTTTTTTATTGATCACCCAGCGACAAACAGTGGCAGTACCCTGAGAAAAGCCCAGCAACACAATGCGGACATCCGGACTCAGTTTGGAGACAAACAGATCGTACACCTGCTGGAGGTACACGGCATTATCCTGGATGGCATGCTCGCGGTTGTGGCGGGTCATCCAGTTGGCTACAACCGGTCCGGAAAATCCTTTTTGATAAAAATAGTTGCTTCCTTCAGGGCAAACAATGAGCGTTTGTCCATCGTTGAGGGCCTGCAAGTCTTCAAGAAATGAGGAAGCCAGTTGAGCGTATCCGTGGCAGGCAATCCAGAGTTGCCGGATAGCGGGTCCCGGCTCTCCCAGAACATGCACCGGAAGGGTCTTTGGAGTTTGAATAAATACGGTATCCATGTGTTTTGTTTTTGCCAGGCCAAAGAAAAGAAAATCGGAGCGACCTCACGAATCCAGGGCGCAAAATGCGAGAAAAAGATCAAAATTGAATGAAAAAAGCCTGTTTTTAGTCGACTTCAAAAAACTTTCCAAATGAAATTCAAACAAATATACCAATCTGTGGGAACCTTCGTTTGTACATGGGATTTGCACAATCCTCCGATACTGGATTGCAAAGTTTTAATTACCTTTGCGGTACATGAATAACTTCATTCTATCAATTAACACAAAAATTCGATTGACAATGAGCAAAAAACTTCTTTTCCTTCCTGCTCTTCTTGGTGCACTCATGCTGTTCACGCCTGCTTGTACTGACTCTGACCCTTGCAAAGATGTAGAATGTGGCGATAACGGCACCTGCTTCGAAGGCGAATGTATCTGTGACGTAGGTTATGAAACCGACGCTAACGGCATGTGTACTGTACGTACCGTTGACAAATTCACCGGCACTTTCACTGTAGACGAAGACTGTAGCGCTTCTCCTGCAGAAACTTACGTTGCAACTATCCAGGAAACTGGTCTTTCTTCAGTTCGTATCATCAATGTATGGAACCTGTTCCAGAATGCAGTTACTGCTACCATCGACGGAACTGACAAGATCGTTATCGCTCGTCAGGAGCCAGACGGAGATGCTTACTATGTAGAAGGAAGCGGCACACTTACTGTATTGGCTAACGGTAAATCTCAGATCACCTTCACATACGTTGTGACTGACGAAACCGACCCTGCAAACATCCTTTCCGATAACTGCAGCAATACTGTTTACACACAGCAGTAATTCAATTCCATAAAAAATTGAATATCCCCTTTCGGGAAACGATACAAACCCGCCATACTCCCTGTGAGTGTGGCGGGTTTTTTGTTTATTCGTTTAGTTCGCCTCTGCGAGGCTCTGTTTAAATTGATGATTTGTTGATGCGC
>JAWKLR010000041.1:0-34024 GCA_041392625.1 Saprospiraceae bacterium
CTTTACGGCGGAAGATTTCTTTGAGATTGGCCACAGCGGACAGGAAGGAGTTGACCATTGGTTGCATTCTAAGGATTCCCGTATAGAGTTTGCAGTCAAAATCGAAGATGGAACATTGATTTTGGGAGAAGCCACTTCTGAGCAGTCATTTTTTGAACTGGCCGATGGTAAATTAGAAATAATAAATCGAGGTGAATTCGGCGGTGCATTAAATTTCATCCCCAAGAAAAACCCTTCAGATACCAGCTCAATTTGTAAGGCACCGATAGATTTTGTTTTTGAATTTAAGGATCAAATCTATTTTGTTGCAGGCAGTTCACATGGCGTAGATCAGGGGGGAGGACTATTCAGACTATTAAAAACGGGCAACCGATTTACGTATGAAGAGGTGCTTCGCTTAGATAGTGCACCGGAAGCAATTGCCATCTATAAAGGTTTAATTCTGATTGCAGGGTATAGCAAGTTTATAATTATTGACAACTTCAAGGCGAAAAATATAATTGAAGAAGCGCTATGGGATGGACATTATCCCAACTCAATTGCAGTCAAGAATGAAGAAGAAGTGTATATTGGCATGCGATCGGGATACTCAAAAGTATCCTTGCTAGACGGAGAAGTGAAATATTACCATTATCAAGAGTTTTAGAAGGGTTGTAGATTTTTCGAATCTATCGCATACCAGTAAATACAAATTTAGGCGGGGCGCCAAATTTTGTTGTTGTAGTTGGCTAATGTCAAATAAAGGAATCTATGATTTTCTGTTGATGACTGTGAATAGTCTGAAATAAGGTTTAGGCGAACTCTACCCACTTAAAACAAAAAGTTTTGACGTATATTTGCAGGTAAATACGTGTACCTATGTCAAAAGAGTTTGCGGAAGACCCCGTTTCCGGGGAAGAGAAACAAATAGAGAAGGCCCTGCGCCCCAAACTGCTGGATGAGTTTTCCGGTCAGCGCAAACTCGTGGACAACCTGCAGGTGTTCATCGCTGCCGCCAAACAACGGGGTGAAGCACTGGACCACGTGCTGCTACACGGCCCGCCCGGATTGGGGAAAACCACACTCAGCCACATCATTGCCAACGAACTGGAGGCCAATATCAAGATGAGTTCCGGCCCGGTACTGGAAAAGCCGGGCGACCTGGCGGGTATCCTCACAAACCTGGAACCCGGCGACGTGCTTTTTATCGATGAAATTCACCGACTGAACACCGTAATCGAAGAATACTTGTACTCCGCTATGGAGGATTACCGGATTGACATTATGATCGATTCCGGTCCAAATGCCCGAAGCATCCAACTCAACCTCAACCCGTTTACTTTGGTGGGCGCAACCACCCGAATGGGTTTGCTGACGGCTCCACTCCGCGCCCGATTTGGTATTTCCTGCCTGCTGGATTACTACGATACCAAAACCCTGGAACGGATTCTGAACCGCTCCGCCTCTATTCTCAATATCCCGATCACTCCGGAGGGAGCCGCCGAAATAGCGCGCCGCAGTCGGGGAACACCGCGTATCGCCAACGCACTGCTGCGCAGGGTCCGGGATTTTGCCCAAATCAAAGGCGATGGGGTAGTGGACGAAGAAATTGCCCGCTACGGACTGGAAGCCCTGGACGTAGACGACCATGGACTGGATGAAATGGACAACCGCATTCTTTCTGCCATTATCCACAAGTTTAAAGGCGGTCCGGTTGGATTGACCACCGTTGCCACTGCTGTAGGCGAAGAACCAGGCACCATCGAGGAAGTCCACGAACCCTTCCTGATCATGGAAGGCTATCTCCAACGAACACCGCGAGGGCGGGTTGCCACTGAAAAATCTTACAAGCACGTGGGCGTTGTTCCACCGTCTATCAAAGGAACCTTATTCGAATAAAATCTGCAAAACTCAAAAAGCCATGCGTTTACTTACTACATCAATTCTGCTATTTTTTACCTGTGTGCTATCCGCTCAGGTGGATGTATTTGACCTGTTTGCCGAGGTAAACAATGCACCCAGGATTCCATCGGATATTCTCAGAATAACAAGACTTGATTATAATTTTTGTCTGGATGAAGTGCCTGAACCGGACACAAGCATTGAAGTGAATGGAAAACTGTTGGAATTTTGCGTAGTTGCAAAGGAAGTGACCGAATACGAAAGCAATCTGGCATATTCAGAGACCTCCTACAATGCTGAAGGGGATTTTATGTTCACCAGTCGATACAAATACAATGCATTGGGCTTCCCTCTTGAATGGGAAATTGATTTTGGCGACTCTGCGGCTGCCAGCCTGATGAATTCAAAAAAAGAATACCGCTACGATGACCAAAACCGGATTGTTTCCATCATTGACAGAGATAAAGAGGTTTGTCGTATCAATTATGGTGTAAAAGAGCCGGGCACAATTAAATCCATATGGATTGATGCCGGATTCGCACATATGATTTTATCATCTACCAAAGTTGGTGACAAAATCCGCTACGAATTTGCCATTGATACAACCGTTGAAGTAGACGACATGATGTTGGGGATGCGCAATAAGATCTTATCGGAACCCAGGAATTACATTGAGCAGACTTCTGCATCTGGTTACAACGTGTTCATAGGTTATAAAGAAAACCAGGAAACCGGCGAATTTGAAAAACGCTGGGAAACGACCCGCCGACCAGATTACAAGATTTTAAGCAAAAAGGAATATGAGGCTGATGGCTCATTAAAACTCCACGAGGAGTACGAGTACACAGATACCGGCCAGTTGAAAAAGACCACCAATTATATCCTGGAAACTGAGGATGTGAATGAATTTGATGCCGATGGTAAACTCATCGTGGAGCACGAACCCTATCATACAGCTTTCCATTACTACGATAATAAAGGAAACCGGGTTAAAACGGCGCTTACGGTTACGGAACAATTTTATCGATGAAGTCCGAAGCGGATAACGGTATGATCTTGTATTTTATTGAATATCGGTAGGTTCGCTTATTTTTCCTGCCTCCCCAACTCCCACTCAATCGCATCCAAAAAGAACTTGATGCCCCAATTGGGGTAGCGAAAACGCATGTAGCGGCCCCAAATCGGTGCGGATCCGGACAGGCCGCCTTTTATGCCCGATTCACCCGAAGGCTGTTGATACTTGAGCAGGGATTGCAACAAATCTTGCGCAGCCATTTTGTAGGTGTTGTTGCCCGTGTCTTCAAACAAGCGGGAATAAAAAATGCTGAGTTGGGCGTGGCCTGTCAAGCAGGCAAACCGGTAGTTGCCCGACCAGTCTGGTTTAAAACTCCCCGGCCATTTTCGGCGCGCTTGCCGTTGTTGCCACATGGCATCTGCTGCCGTGCACAGCTGGTCTGTAATTTCCGGATCGGGAAGGTATTGGGTGCAGCCCCATAAGCCGTTTAGGGTGTAAGCGATGGTATGGGTATAGGCAGGTTTTCCGGGCCAGAACCCCCAGTCGGAAACGGCTCCGTTACCCAGCATCCGTTTTTTATACAAAGCCACCGCACACGCCATTTTTTCTCTTAATTCGGGCATGGAATGGGATTCTAAAACGGATAAAACCGCCCAAACTCCGCGGGTATAATAACTGGGCTGAAAGCCGGGTACATAGGCAGCCTGCTTCCAGGAGCCATCGGCTTCGGTTGTGGAGTTGATCCAGTCTAAAGCCCTGAAGATAGCCTGCTCTTTCCCGGTGGCCTGCAGGCCAAACAGGATTTGTGTTGTATTAAAAATACTGGGGTGCTCACTGCCTTCCAGCAAGCCGGGGAAAGCACCCGAAGGCAATTGCTGTGTTTCCAACCAATCCGAGCAAACCCGGGCCATTTCTTCCCATTTTTTTTCGCACAACTGTTCAGACCAATGCAGCAGGGTAGGGATGGCGTAGCCTGTCGTTTCCGGGTATGCTTTTTCCCAACCTTTCCACAAACTGTAACTGTGCGCAAGTCCACCTTCGCCACAGGCCAAATGGCTTTGACGCAGCCATTCCAGTCCCATGCGGGCATGGTGAAGCAACCGGTCGGAGGATAGTTCTTGTTGCTGTTGTGAATTGAACATGGAATTAATAAGAATTTGTGCAAAAATAGCAGAGTTCACCAAGTTTGCCAGGACAATTGCAGTAAATACCGGTATTCCGTATAGATGCGATTTATCGCGTCTAAGGATTTATCACATCTAAACACTCGCATCCATGTTTCCCTCGTTTAGCCTGTGCAAAAAATTGCGGGGGAGACGCACATGTAGTGCGTCTGTACAATTTTATTTGTATTCTTGTACACCTGTTTTAATTCAATTCCCATTCCATGTCCGCTTCTGTCCGATATTTTATCCTAGTTCTGTTTTGCCTTCAGGCGGGCTACGCCCATGCGCAAATGGTATCCGGAAGCGATACACTTTACGGAAACGAGTGGATTGATTTTTCCAAGACTTACTATGCGATTAAGGTGGCGGAAGACGGGGTGTACCGCATATCCGGTGCCACCCTGGAAAATGCAGGGATTTCCATTTCCGGAATACCGGCTGCTTCGTATCGCTTGTTTTTGAATGGAAACGAAGTGCCATTGTTTGTTTCAAACACGGGTACGCTTGGGCCCCAGGATTACCTGGAGTTTTATGGTGAAAAAAATCGCAGCGCACTCGATTCCTTTTTGTTCAATGCACCCGCCAATCAAATGGTAAATCCGGAGTATGCCCTGTTTCAGGATACCGCCCGGTATTTTCTTACAGTGGACGGAAACGGACAAGCCCTGCGCTATGAAACCCTGACCAATGACCTGAGCAATCCGCCACCGGCCGACTCATTTTGTTGGTATGATGAAAAAATCCTGTATACCAACCAGCATCTGAAACGGCGAATCAGCAATGAAATCACCTTTTCCTGGTTTGATGGAAATGGATATGGCCGCTTGTCTACAAGCACTACCGCTACCTTCAATCTGGCCAAACCCTTACCCGGCTCCGATGCAATGCTCAGTCTTCGGTATGCCTGCGATCTGGGATTTCATTTGCAAAATACCTTTGTAAACGGACAAGTCATACATGCCGATACCTTTACTGGCTGGAACATCGTGGAGAATCAGTTTTCGCTGGATGCAGGACTTTTAAGTGCATCCATTCAGGTAAAACTAGAGACCGGATTCGGAAGCTCGGATCGACACTGCTTATCCAAGGTTGCTATCCGCTACAAGCGCCTGTTTGAATTTGCACAGGCCAAACAAACCCGGTTTGATATCCCGGTAAATCTTTCAGGTAATTACCTGGAAATCAAAGACTTTCAGGGTGGAACGCAGTGTGTTGCCTACGATCCTGTTCATATGCAACGAATGGAAGCCGTTCAGGACGGTGCGCTATGGAAAATAGCCTGGCCCAGCCATGCTGATTCTATCCGCCAGCTCATACTATCCGGCAGTGCCGGCATCCATTCGGTATCTGAATTAGAGGCGCATCAATTCCGGGATTTTAGTCAGGAAAATGCCGATTTTATCCTGTTGTACAACCCGGCACTCAAGGACGGTTCAGACCCGGTAAAGGCCTATGCTGATTATCGCCGAAGCCCGGAAGGTGGTGCACATACCGTCGCTGAGGTGGACATCAATGAACTGTACTTGCAGTTTGGGTACGGACAGCGGTTTCATCCCATTTCAATTCGAAATTTTACCCATTTTGTCCATAAAAACTGGTCTGATGCGGCCTACCTGCTTATACTGGGTAAGGGACTGGAATATCCCGCATTCCGACTGGCAAGTGCGCAACAAAACCTGGCAGACTCGCTGTTTTTTATCCCGATGTTTAGCACCCCGGGTGCGGATCTGCCTTATGTGATGGAACGCAACCGGGTAAGCCTTCCCATTTTGTCTGTCGGTCGATTGGCAGTGACCAATGCACAGCAGATACGTGACTACCTGGACAAGGTCAGGTCGCATGAGTTTTCTCTACAAACTGCCTCGCAAACCCTGGATGAAAAAGCCTGGCGCAAGCGCATTTTGCACTTAAGCGGGGGACTGGCAGGGGAGACAGTTGCCATTAAAAATTACGTAAACAGCATGGAGGCAACGATCGAGCAAAATCGATTTGGTGCCGATGTACATACCTTTTACAAAACCTCCAACGACCCCGTTCAGGTTTCTGCCTACAATCAGATTGTCGATGTGGTATATGACGGAATTGCGTTGTGGATGTTCTTTGGGCACTACTCCTCCAACGCCGTGGTTTTTGATATTGGTTCCGTATCGGTGTACGACAACAAAGACCACTATCCACTCATGATGATCATGGGTTGTTTTTCCGGTGTGTGCAGCAACCAGCAACAGGGACTGGGAGAACAATTCGTACTGGCCAAAGAGCAGGGCGCGATCGCTTATTTTGCCTCGGTCAATTTCAGTTTCAGCGATGCTTTGAACATTTTTGGAGATCAGTACTACCAACAGCTGGCGGTGTGCAATACGGCAATGGGTAGGGGAGGTCATGCGGGCCACGATCGACCAATTGCAAAGCAGCAATTACGATGCTCTGAAGGCTGTGTTGCACCA
This sequence comes from Saprospiraceae bacterium, assembly GCA_041392625.1. Taxonomy (GTDB): domain Bacteria; phylum Bacteroidota; class Bacteroidia; order Chitinophagales; family Saprospiraceae; genus M3007. The sequence goes on from JAWKLR010000041.1 coordinate 6,510, forward strand.
AAATGTACTGCAGGGTGACCCGGCGGTGCCTGTCACTGCCAACCCGGGACCGGATTATTTAATCGACCCGGCATCGGTACAGTTTAATCCCAATCCGATTGGACTGGAATCACCCGAGTTTGGGCTGGAATTTGATGTGGTAAATATTGGAGAGCATCCCGGAGGAAATCTTTCATTGGATGTCGAACAGGCGTTGGAAGATGGCTCGCGAATCCTGGTACGAAGGGATACGATTTCCGCTCCGCCATTCCGTTCTACCGTAAATTATCAATTAAGTACTTCCACCGCACATTCCGGTTTCAATCGCTTTTTCATAACCGTGGACCCTGTCAATGCGATCACGGAGTTGCCCGGCACGGCAGAATTCAATAACCAGTTGATTGGTCCTGACCAGGCAGAAGGCGTGGAAGCATACTTTTTTTCAAATGATGTGCAGCCGGTTTATCCGGACGATTTCGGGATTGTTGGCCGGGATAGTCTGATGTTGTATGCATCCGCTTTTCAGTCGGGCACTCAGGTGCAGACCTACCTGATGGAAATAGATACCAGTCCGGATTTTCAAAGTCCCCTTCGCAGGCAAACGGAATTTTTTCAAAACGGTGGCTTGTTGGAGTGGACCCCAAATATTCCCCTGGTGAATGAGACGGTGTATTACTGGCGTACTGCACGCGATAGCCTGGTAAATGGAGAAGTGCCCTGGAGAAATCGCTCGTTTCTTTGGCTGGAAGGCTCCGGTTCGGGCTGGAATCAATCGCACGGTGGACAGATTCAACAGGATAGTTTTGCAAACCTGCAATGGGATTCAGATGCTAATGTGTTGGATTTTGTAGACAATGCGTCTTATGTGTGGGTAAAAGTAGCCTGGAGAAATACCGGACGCTACCCCGGACTTCAAAATGCATTTATCGAAGGTTCGACGGGGGATTATGGATGGAATCAGGATGGTATACTCCGGGGTGTGGTTTTGATGGTTGTGGATGAAAATTCGGGCAAGGTGATTAAGAATCCAATCGGTGGGCCCTACAGTACCAATCCGGATAAGGAAACCTTTTATTACTGGTTTGATACACAGGATTCCCTAAAGCGAATAGCCTTGATGGAATTTATTGAAAATGAAATCCCGGAGGGCGCACCAGTTGCGCTTCTTGCGTTTAATACTCCCAATGACCCTGTAGGCTACGCCCCACATCGCTGGGCTTTGGATTCAGTATCCTATGGGAAAAATATCTTTCAGGTGTTGGAAAATCAGGGGGCAAGCGAAGTGCGAAATCTGGAAAGTTTTCCAGTTGCTCCCTATCCCTATGGTTTGGTTTTTAAGAAAAATGATCCGGATTTTGTGGCGCTTGACACAACGGTGTACAACACCGACAGTGCCATTGTAGTGCGCGGAGATTTTTTCTCTAAATGGGCTACAGGCTTGCTCACAACTCCGCTGATTGGTCCGGCCCAGCACTGGGACTCCCTCGCCTGGCGCCGTGCACCACATGACGATCCTTCGGATATTGGCCGACTCCTGCTTTTTGCACACTTGCCTGATGGACAAGACTCCCTGATCCGGGTGTTTGAAGCCAATGATTCGCTAGCGCTCGATTGGATTTCTGCTGAGCAATTCCCCTATTTGCGTCTGCATTACGATGCTGCGGATACCCTGACCCGAACGGTTTCTCAAATTCAGCAATTGAGGATATTTTATGAGGGCTTGCCGGAGGGCGCAGCCTTGTTTGAATCCTTTTATGCTGACACCGTTCAGCAGGGTGAGGGCGTACGCGGCATGCTCCGTTTCAAGAATCTCTCGGATGCGCCTATGGACAGTCTTTGGGTGCGTTACCGATTGGAAGGATCGGATGGCAATCAGAATGAATGGTTTGAGCGGATTGGGCCCTTAGCAGTGGACAGTTTGATCGAATTGGATTTTGATGTGGAGACCAGAGCGCTGCAAGCTGATCAACGCCTCTTGGTAGAGTTCAATGCTGAAGAGGACCAGCCGGAACGCTACCATTTCAACAATGTTTGGGTACGCGATTTTCATGTATCAAAAGATATCCGCAATCCAATTCTCGACGTAACATTTGATGCCAACCATATTGTTGATAATGCGCTGGTTTCTCCCAAGCCATTAATTGAAATTAGTTTGCGGGATGAAAATCCATTTTTGGGACTTTCGGATAGCAGTTTGTTTGCGTTGCAGCTTACCTTGCCCAACGGACAAGTTCAACAACCGGACATCCACAGTCCGGATTTTATGCTATTTCCTGCCGACAGTATTCCCGGAAGTTCTGAGAACCGAAGTCGTTTGGAATGGCGCCCGTATTTTGAGACCGACGGATTTTATACGCTCTCTGTAAACGGTCAGGACGCGATGAAGCCCATCTGGAACGCTGGATTATTCAGTTCGTTTTTCAAGGTCATCAATCAATCGGCTGTTTCCAACTTGCTGAATTACACAACGTTTTCTACTAATATATTTTGTGTACACGCTTGCAGAGACTAGAGAGCCATGCAGTTTAATTACAAAATCATGACGGTAAGCGGGAAGGTGTACATACGAGGTATTAGCCGAGGAGTTTGGGCCCTTAAAGCCGGGCACGCATGTGAGTGATTTTGTTGGGATGGTACCGATCAGTACGGTGGCCAATTATTGTCAGAGGTGTACCTGTATCATTTGATGAAGAAGATGGCGGTGATTTTGAGCAGTACAAAGACGCGCGGGTGGATGGACTGTTTACCAATGGTATTGGCAAAATGGTGCTGATTCGATAAAGTCGAGTGTGGAATATAAACGGAGTACGTGGATACGAATGAGGAAAAATTTGGTACAGGTGTCCTTTGGTCGCTTCTGAAGATGGCACAGACGCCTTGATTCGCTGGTTCAGTTGTTGCTTTTGCTCGTTTCTGTGGAACTGAAGCAATGGGGACCTGGGCGCTAGGCGCTGCTGTCGCAACCATAGGCATAGGATTCGCAGATTTGGGACTCGAAGACAGGCCCTTGTACAGCAAAAATGCTGCCGATCGATTGTGCCGCGCCTCAAACTTGTTTCTGGTATTGGATTAGGATTGGCTTTCGCTCTGTTTGTCAGTACTTGGGGCACTGTGCTGTGTCGTTGAAGTCTTTGCTGGAACTCCTTTCTGGTATTGCTATTTGGAAGTTGGGCACTGTACACGGGAGTTTTGCTTCGCAACATGCGCTTTGAGGCCTTGACTCACATTGAACTGTATGCTTCTTTAGCCGGCCTGTTGGCTTTTTTTCTGGGCATCTATTTGGGCTTAACTGTATTGGCAAGGGGTATTGCTTTGCTGGTGCGGTTTGCGGTGATGAGTTTTGCCGGGTTTCTGTTTTTTAAGCCCAATGAATTGGAGCCTGGGAAGCAGCAGTCGCTCGTGCAGTTATTTCAATTTGGTGTTTTTGATATGGGGACACGTTGGGTGGAACTGCTGGCTGGTTATTTGGATAAACTTATTCTGGGCAAACTACTTGGCCCAGCTGCTTTGGGTTACTACAACATTGCCTATGCCTTTTATACCATACCTACTTCCAAAATAGGATTTATTGTATCGCGGGTGGCCTTTCCGTTTTTCGCCCGGATTCAGGAAGAAACCCCGAGGGTGCGGGAATTGTTTCAGGCTGTTTCTGCCAAATTGTTGTTGCTCCTGCTTCCAATTTACTCTGGATTAATCCTCTTTGCACATGAAGGGGTGTTATTGCTACTGGGAGAAGAATGGATACCCGCTGTGGTGTTGATTCAGGTTTTGAGTTTGGGTGGATTCATGCGTTCTATGGGTGTACTGTATCCACAGGCTTACAGGGGCTTGGGCCTGGTAAAAAAGTTGTTTTGGGCATTGTTGGTTTGGAATGTGGGGCAGTTGCTTGCCTTGTATTTTGTTGTAAAATGGATTTCTGAAGTCCATGTTGCCGTCTGGCTACGAGCACTTTGGGAATTGCTTCCCGGCATGGGTTTGTTGTATGTTTTATCGCTTGATTTACCGGTTCAATTCAACAAACAATTCCGGTTTGCAGCGCGCTTGTGTTTGCTGTTGGCCCCAATCCTACTGCTTGGTTTTTTGCCCGGCGTTTTATTTGATTCCATACGGATCGTGTTGCCATTAAAGATCATGCTATTTGCAACAGGAATGTATTTTTTGATTTTCCGCAGCGGATTTTCTTCGGGATATCAGGCTTTGTGGGAGGATTTGAGGGGGGAGCGGAAGTGAAATTGAGTAAAAAATAAACCCTTGCAAGTCGTTGACCTACAAGGGCTTATCCAAATCAGGTGGTGGTCCCAGCGGGAATCGAACCCACATCTAAGGTTTAGGAAACCTCTATTCTATCCGTTGAACTATGGGACCTGCTCAATGCGGGGCAAAGATAATGAAAAAGGGCAGCCGAAATGGCTGCCCCGGGTATTTTTATCACGCAATACAAGACACTGAATTAGTGCTTGTTAAAGAGTTTGCTGGTGATTTGTCCGTCCACATTGAGTACTACGTTGTAGTTGCCCACTGGGAGGTTTTGCAGTTGTAGTTGGTGTGTCTGCCAGCCTGCTGCTTCCTGCTGGTTGTTGCTGATTTGGCGTACCATGCGTCCGTTCATATCGGTAATGTACATGCTGATGTTTGCACCTTCGGTGAGGAAGTAGCTCACGTTCATCATGGAACGAACCGGGTTTGGATAGGTCTGGAAACGCAGATCTTTCAATTTCAAATCATTTGCGCTAACAGCCATACCTTTTGTTACCATTACATCATCCAGTGCCATGTAGTAATCGTCGTCAGCATCGTGAACAAATGCGATGTAAATGGTTTCACCTGCATAGGCAGACAAGTCCAAAGAATGTGGTTCCAACAGACCGCGCGCAACGGTGGTATCGCCTTCTTCCCATGGCACAAAATAATCCCAGTTGCTCACATTGTCTGCGTGCACATAGCCTGGCGTGAAGGAATAATTTGAAACATCAATGCTTTGGCCGTCTCCGGTGATTGCATCCATAGAGGCAATGCGGTACAGTGTGTCCAGGAATGGACTTTCGGCTGCGAGCATATCGTTGCCATTGGTTGATACCAGTACGGAAAGACCGTCCATGTAGCGAGGCAACTGGAATGGAGCCGTAGAAAAGTGCAACATGTGGGTGTCGTCATCAATAAAAATTGGTGGCGTGATCAACCAGTTGCGGTTGCCAGGAGCATAGTTTTCCATCCAGGAGAGGGAAGCAACACAGATGTTGGTGTCCATAGCAATGGTATCAACTGCATCATAGAAAAACTCGGTGAAGAACCAACGCATTTCAATTGGGTCTCCAGAAGATGGATTGATTCCATCTGCATCGACGTTTACCCAATCGGTGTCATCACCAAACGGGATGAAAGCCCACTCTTCAGCAGGTTCTACCTGAAAGTTTTCAAGAAAAACGGTATCCACTTGTGCATTTACCGTAAATGCAAATACCATGAGGGAAAGAAGTGTGTAGATTCTTTTAGTCATACGTGTAGTTTGTAAGTTAATATGTAAAAACAGTGCGCTGGATAGCGCAATTCAATCGGTAACCGCTAAATACGGGAATTCTGCGGACAAAGTAAACATCTGCTTTTGCGAAAAATCAAGATATGTACAAATTGTACTTGAAATGAAAATCTATTTTTCCACCGAAATCCCCGCAGATTTTCCCCGATAGCCGATTTCTATTACCTGCAGGTTTTTTATCTGAGCAGATTCAATATCAAAGCGAACCAGTGTTTTTACCTGATGCCAACCCTCATTTCCGCAGGCGCCCGGGTTGATGTGCAGAAAGCCGCGCTTTTTGTCGGGCATGACCTTTAAAATATGCGAGTGACCGCTTATAAACAATCCGCCAGTAGGAGGGTCGGCATCCAGCAGGGCTCGAATCCTCGGATTATAACGGCCAGGGTATCCACCAATATGGGTCATGAAAACCGGAAGCCCATCACATACAAAACGCAAATCTTCCGGTACCGAAGCCCGGATTTTGGCTCCATCAATATTTCCATATACTGCTCGCATCGGCTTGAAAGCCTGGAGTTGATCAAACACCTCGACGGAGCCGAAGTCGCCTGCATGCCACACTTCATCGCAAGAACCAAAGTGCTCAAAAACCTTTGGATCCAACACACTGTGGGTATCTGAGAGCAGTCCTATTTTCATATTGTAAATATGGTAAAAAAAACGGTATCAGTTTTATTCCAGCATGAGGTTACAGCCCCGCATTTCTGCATGGTCGAGTCTGCCGAGGATTTCAAAACTCCCATCCGGATATACGCGTCCGACATCTTCTGTTGCGATAAAACTGCAGGTGTCGATGTTGGCCAGGTCGATCAGGTTTAAAACTCCATTTCTATTTGGAGGAAGAAAATTGAATGGGTCGGTGGCTTCTGCGCAAAGTACCTTGAAGGAGGGGGAGGCTGTAAACCGGAGCCCTCCGGAAGTGTAGGCTTGTGAAAAAAGTTCAGTCATCCCATATTCGCTGTAAATGGCCTCTACTTGAAATGCCTGTTTTAAAACTGCGTGAAGTTCCGGCCGAGTCAGTTCTTTTCTTCGTCCTTTCATGCCTCCGGTTTCCATAATGGTTACCCCGGTAAGGTCCATGGGATGTTGTTCGGCAAAATCGAGGAGTCCAAAGGAAACACCGAGTAACAGTGTTTTTTCACCGGGTTTTCTGCTTGATAAAACCTTGGCTAACTGCTCGTGGTCGTTGAGGAAAAATCCGCTATCCGGATACTGGGATAATTCAATAAATGATTTAGCCATTGCAACCAATGAGGAACCAGTGCGCTCCAGATAGGAGGGGAGCAGGGCGAGCGTTCGCCATTCCTCCGGAGGACCAAATTGAAGGGTAAATCCTCTGATTGCATTTTGCAGGTACCAGTCGACTGATCGGACCAGGTGCCTGGAAGGTGTTTGTCCGGTTGTACCGCTGCTTGTGTATTCGATTTCAGGTTCCCAGGTTTCGGTTTGTACCCGATGCGATTTAAAAAACTGAATGGGTAAAAACGGGATTTCGGTTACTTGGGAGATATGTTCAGGGTTGCGGCCCAGCAGAGATAAAAATCGGTTGTAAAGCGGATTGTTGGTCGCCTGATAGCGAAAAACTTCGAGTGCCAATGCATCGAACTCTTCGGTCTGAATCGTTGTTATAGCAGACAATAATTGATTGCGATCCGCAGTTTCCATTTTATACATTAAATTTGAGCATGGATATCGGCAAATGTCGATGTTTTCTTCCCACAAGCCTATTATTGCTATGAAAAACAAGCCATTTTTTCTGATTGCCCTCAGTGTCCTTCTTGCTTTGGGATTGATGTACTGTGTTCAGCCGCCAAACTATCCAATTGAGCCAGAGATTGAGTTTCTGTCCTTATCAAAAGATGTGATGTACCAAACCAAGTTTGGTCAGGATAGCGTATTGATCCGTTTTTCGTTTACGGATGGTGACGGCGATTTAGGGTTTAGCGATACGACAGCAAGTATCTTCATCGTGGATGGACGCGATAATTTTTCCAATCCATCCTACCGCATACCATATATTGAAGAGGAAGGGGCAGGAAATGGTATTTCCGGTGAAATTTCATTCTGGTTCCAACAACCTGTTGTATTTATCCGGTCAGTATGGGGATTCCGCCATGCGATATATCCATGAGTGCACCCCAGTTTATTGATACGGTTTTTTATAAAATACAAATAAAAGACCGCGCTGGCCACCTGTCGAACACCATAGAAACCGCCCCCATTTCATTAATTTGCAAACGCCAGTAGAGATGCGATGCCTCGCGTCTTCACAGTAAAGAAATAACATACAGTAAGAACCCATAAACCCCAAAAAAGGAAATCCCCCAGAAAAAACCTGGCAAAAAAGGAATCCGGATTTGCAATTGTGGCGTAGAGACGCGATGCCTCGCGTCTCCACAGTAAAGAATACCATACAGTAAGACCCCATCAACCCCAAAAGGGTTTATACGCCTTTTTTGCTGCCCCAGATTTGGATATGCAGGCGATCCGTGTACGAATACCCTTCGGATTTGCATAAATCTACCAACCACAATCGGTTTTGACGCAGTGTTTCCTGGGTAGCCCCCTCTGGCATCAACCATATTTTCTGACTGGAGATTTCATATTTCTCCACCAACTGCCGCACCTCTTTCAGGTCTTCTTTATCGCTTAGTACAAACTTGAAATTCGCCTTGGGGTTGAGGGCAAAAAATTGATAGGCTTCAGGTACTTCCCGATCTTTTTTGCTGTTGTTTGAATTTTGGAGCTTGGGCGAAACATTGTACTGGTTGATAAGCGAGTCTAACTCATGTTTAGGAATCAGCGTCCCATTGGTTTCGATTTCAAAATGGAGGTCTGCACGCCGATTGCGTAGGGCAAGAATTAATTCAATCAGGCCATCTTGCTGGAGTAGGGGTTCACCGCCGGTAAGGATGATGTTCGGGCAATTAAATTGTAAAATCGAGTCGACAATATCCTTAGGCGTACATTTGATGGTCCAGTCTTTTTTGTCAAATTTTTCGTAGTCTGGAAGTTGATCATTCTGGTGGACAAACTGGGTGCCTTTCCAGTTCCAGGTGTAATCGGTATCGCACCAGATGCAATACAGGTTGCATCCGGAAAGGCGCACAAAAACCGATGGCCGGCCCATGCTTTTGCCTTCTCCTTGAATAGAGTGAAAAATTTCAGGCGCGCCATTGAGTTTGGCGAGCAGCAGGTTTTTTTCTTTTGCCATTAGCCAAATAAAGTTCCCTGGTTGTCCATCTCATCGGATTGGAACGGAGTGCTTTCCATTTGGTCAACCCGTTCCTCGGGACTGTCAGGCAGTATGCGCTTTACGATGCGGAGTTGGTGTGTGTAGCGCTTTTCATCCCGGCTAAAGATGCCAAAGTGGTCTAGCTTATCGATTCGGACCTTCCCAGAGGCATGAATCAAATGGCAGTCCGGCAGGATGATTCCCACATGATTTATTTCTCCCTTTTCATTGTCAAAAAACGCAAGATCTCCAACCTGGCATTGTTCCATGAAGTCCACGGCCCGGCCTTGGGTTACCTGCAGTTGCGGGTCGCGTAGTAGGCGTTTTCCTGCAATTTTGTAGACCATTTGGGTCAGTCCGGAGGAATCAATTCCAAAAGGGGAGCGCCCACCCCAGAGGTAGGGCGCATGGAGGTAACGCCGTGCAATTTTGCTGATCCATTCACCGGTAGCGGGCACTTGTCCGGGGGTAGCAACCGGACCAGAAAATTGAAATGAGTGATCACCCAGGGTGCAACGCAGTCCGTCAAAATGCGGAAGTACTGCTCCTAAGGTGAGGGGGACAAAGTGGTCGGCTGCCATCAGCCCTTCCACCAGGGAAAGGCTTACGGATTGTTCGTCGATGTAGGAATCGTATTCGCTGGGAGTCAGTCTTTTTAGCTGCTTTTGATCCACCCATCCGGTGTATCCATCCCAGGAACAGACTACCTGCTTCCAGCCATTTTTATGATTTATAACCTCAACTGTTTCACCAAACAGAAGTTGAGAAACCATTTCGCTTTTATCGAGGGGCTGGGCCCTCATCGGAGCGATGCTGACTTGGCAGGCGGCATATTCCATAAGATGTTGGATCAGAGGGTGTTAAAGTATCTAAAGTCGTGTCCCTTTTCTATTTTTTGCAACGATTCATAAATGAGTCGGATCAGGTTGTTGACGTCGTCCTTGTGTGCCATTTCCACGGTGGTATGCATATAGCGCAATGGCAAAGAAATCAAGGCAGAAGGCACTCCGCCGTTGGAGTATGCAAATGCATCGGTGTCTGTTCCGGTAATCCGGGATGAAGCCTCACGCTGGAACGGAATGTCGTTGCTTTCTGCGGCCTCAATGATGAGGTCGAGCAACTTGTTATGTACAGCAGGTGCATAAGTAACCGTAGGCCCTTTTCCACTGCGTACATCGCCGTGCTTTTTCATGTTGATCATCGGCGTGTGCGTATCGTGCGTTACATCCGTAACGATTGCCGCATGGGGCTTGATAGTTTCGGTAACCATTTCTGCACCACGGAGACCAACCTCCTCCTGAACGGAGTTGACCACGTACAGGCTGAATGGCAACTGGATTTTATTCTCCTTAAGCAAACGTGCAACTTCTGCGATACAGAATCCACCCATTCGGTTGTCCAGTGCACGACCCATGTAGAATCGGTTGTTGAGGATGTTGAATGGATCATCAAAGGTGACTACACATCCAACATGAACACCCATGCTGAGTACTTCTTCTTTGTCCTTAGCACCGATGTCGACAGTAATGTTGTCGATTGCAGGGTTTACATTTGAATCTTTATCTGTGCGGGTGTGGATGGCTGGCCAGCCGAATACGCCTTCAACTTTTCTACCATCCCGGAGGTGGACTAATACGCGTTTGGAAGGGGCAATTACATGGTCGCTGCCACCATTGCGAATTACATGCAGGAAGCCATCGTCTGTGATGTAATTGATAAACCAGGAAATCTCATCTGCATGCCCCTCAATGACCACCCGGTAATCCATACCTGGGTTGATGATGCCATATGCGGTTCCGTAATTGTCGAGTTTCCAGTCGTCAATATATGGTTTCAGGTATTCCAGCCAAAGTTTTTGTCCAGCAGATTCATGACCGGTTGGACTGTAGTTATTCAGGTATTGGCGGAGAAATTTTTCAGATTCGTCAGTGATGATGTGCATCAGATTAAATTTAGATTTTGAAAGGTAATTTGGTCTTAATGGAATATAGGGTGGGAGTTATGAGGCATAAAGCGCGCCCCATTGTTGTGGGTTTTCCCGCCATTGGTTTAAGGTCTCCAGGTCAGATTGGTTTACATAGCCCATACGAAGTGCTTCCTGGATCAGCGTTGGATAGTCAGTGAGTGTATGAAAGCTGAGGTTTTTTTCGGCAAAAGCATCCACTGCGAGTTGGAAACCGTATTGGAAAATTGCAAGGACGGTACACACCTCGGCACCGGCTTCCTGTACGGCTTCAGCAGCCTTCAGGCAACTTCCTCCGGTACTGATAAGGTCTTCAACCAAAACCAGTTTTGCGCCTTCTTCAAACTCGCCTTCGATCATGTTTTTTCGGCCATGGCCTTTGGGACTGGACCGGACATAAACGAATGGTTTATTGAGCTTGTCGGCCAACAGCGCACCATGGGGAATCCCGGCTGTTGCAACGCCGGCAACCACATCAAAATCAGGTAATTCAGCACAAAGCGCTGCAAAACCATCTCGAATAGCGGTACGCACGAGGGGGTGGGACAGGGCCAACCGGTTGTCACAATAAATAGGTGAAAGCATACCAGATGCCCAGGTAAATGGCTCGTTTGGGCTCAGTTTGACCGCCTTTATTTCCAGGAGACTGCGTGCTATGGACTCGGCTCGGGACATGTTTTTGATTGAAGAAATGATATAGTTATGGCCTGTCAAAATGCAATGCAAAGCACAAATTGATTTGGACAGGCCATTTATTCGTTGTTTTTTCGTGGTCGTAATCTGCGTCCGAATAACCGCGCGCACAAAAATTCCACGGTGCAAATGTATAAAATCTATGTGAACGATAGGCCCGTTTTCCTGGTCGAATCATCAGAAATACCCAGCTTTTCCGGAACAGAGGACCTGAATACCTACGTAGCGCTCTATATGGGGAAGAAAAGGCAGATTCTCCAATACCTGGATTTATTGGAAAAAAGCACAGAAGTTGAGCGCGTTATTTTGCATCACAACGATGTCGAACTGCTTTGGCATGATTTCAAAGACTGTTACCAATACCTCGAAAGCTTGAGCGGCTTGGTATATAATCCATCAATGAACTGCTTGTGTTTTACCGCAGAGGTTCTGGGATTTGCCCAAAGGGAAAATAGACCCGGGAGAAACACCCGAGCAGGCCGCCGTTCGAGAAGTACAGGAAGAGACGGGCGTGCAGCACATTGATCTGGGACCGCTGTTGTTTGAGACCTGGCATGCTTACCGGCAAAAAAAAGTGCGGTATATCAAACGCACCTACTGGTACCACATGGATACCCCGGACATGGAACTTACTCCCCAAACAGAAGAAGGTATTGAGGAAATAAAATGGGTGGACAAGGAGGCTTGGTTGGCTGCCAAACCACATGTGTATAGGAGTTTGCTGGAGGTGTTGGAAGGGGTTTAGTGCTCTGTTTCAAGGATTGAAATAATGGATTCTTTTAAGTCTGCTGGAACTCCAACCTGAACATAAACCACTTTCTTTGAGGTCCATGTTATAAGCACAAGGGTAGGATAGGCTGTTACTCCAAATTGAGCAGCGATCAAACCTTTTTTGTCCTGAATAATTGGGTAATCAATATCCTTTTTCTGAATAAAAGTATTAATTTTTTCCAGATCTGAATCAATAGGATTAATTCTACTACTTGTAGTTTGTTCCATGTCTCAATAATTTCATGTAAAATTGGAGATACGATTGCCTTGAGGCAGGATAGCAGGAAGTGTACCAGAAGTCTAACAGCAAAAACTTTGTGCCAATTTCAATAGGCTGTTGGTCTATATCGATAAGTTCTACCTCAGGCATTCTGCTGTAACATGTATTACAGGTATTTCTTCATCTACCGATACAATTGAATATTCCTTTACGTATTCTTGGGTACTTGACAATGGATTCAAGGTAGCCTCAGGCATCAATGGTAGAGGGCTTACTAAACGAAAACCGTGTGTATTGGTGGTCGGTGGTAGGGTGATACCATTCCTGAATAACTGTGCACTTGGGCTAGGCAAAGACAATGCAATTTCAATTTGAAAAGTAGGCTGTCGCGCATATCGGGGCTTACCTTCTCTTGAGGAAATGATATAGACTTTTGAATAAAGTAATATGTTTCCCCGTTCTTTCTTGCTGCTTAACTCGCTATTCCCAAAAATTTGAATCAATTTGGATGTTGTGTTTTGAATAAAAACTATGTACTAATGGCCCTAGTGCTGATCCACGTAGCCATGACTGAACTTGTAATGGGTCGTTTGAAATTGAGTTATAAGACTTACTTTTCTCGTAGAAACTGTAAAAGAATTTGGGTGTTATAGGCAAATGTGATTCCATGATCTGCCTTTAAGATAAATTGGTTTAAGCCCAGGCTATCTGTAATCTCACGCCAAAAGAACAGGTCTGCCTCAACATGACTTGTATCTGATTTTCCCAATTGCTTTTGCTCCATGTTTATATGAACACTTCCCGATTTTACTTGCTCTCTTTGAATTTGGGATAGCCGCAATAATGGTGTGCCGCCAATGTCTTGGGCTTTGGCACTAAAAATAGTTATAAACACTATAAAAAAGTGAATGGCACTTTTCATCTTATTGATATTTAAAATTGGTGGAGAGGAACAATCCCTCTCCACCGATCATATTTAAAAACAACAACTTTAAGTGTATGATTGCCACTTTGGCGTTTCTTCACCACATTCTGGACATGACTTACATTCACAATGTACTGCAAGCCTCTTATCCAAATACGAAGAACAACTGTTACGTGGAGACCCCGTACAGGTATGTTCTATCCAGGGCCAGTTGAGTCAAAAACAATGATTCCGTTTTGAAGGCTTAATTCCCATCCGATTAAATTGAGTCCTTCCGGATGGTTTGATACCTTCCCAATAATTAAAAACTTGCTTTGATCCCCTTCAACTCTTCCAATAATCTGTATTTGGTCGACAACAACACCAGTAGCGTTAAGGCGGTTTTCAAATCCTGGTTTTTCACTGTTGTTGATTGCCAGTAAACGTAATTTCTTGGTTGATTGTGTTAAATCTTCCGACCTCTTCAAGTGCGTTTTGGGAATAACTGAGGAAATTACAAAAGACAAATACAATTGAAAAAATAATGGTTTTTAATGTGGGTTGCATAAAATTTTATTTTGTGATTTACGCCTACTCTTTTCACTTTTCGGCATCCGTGCCTAAATGTTTTGGAATTTAGGGGTCCAACAAATATTTGTTATGTCAAAATTGAACCCTAGAATGGCGTATTGCAAATTATTTGAGCAAAATTTTTATATTTGTATTAATTTAATATGTTTGAATTTATAATGCGTTTTATTTTTTCTAAAACATTATATCCCACCCTTTTCACTCCGCTTATACACCCATTCCACCAAAAAACAGCTCAGGACGATGGAAACTGCAATGAGCACCCCAAGTTTGTTGCTTTCAAACTCTTGTTGCATGAGGATAAGCAATGCAACGGAACACAAAATAAATCCACCAATTGGAATAAACGTATTGCTCTTGATTTGTCCTGAAAGCCGAAAGGCAGAAAAATTCACCACGGCGAAAATCAGCAAAAAGCCGATACTCCCGGCTGTGGAAATATTTTGCAAATTGAGCGTATTGCACAGGATCAAGGTTGCTACTGCCGTAATAATTAATCCTACCGGCTGATTCCAAAGTTTGAAGGTAAGTTGATGCGGGAGTTCATCGTCTTCTGCGATTTCATAACTTACCCGACTTCCCCCATAAAGCGATGCATTGATTGCTGAAAAAGTACTGATCAGGGCAGCAATTGTAATGACGGTAAACCCGGTTTTCCCCAACATGGGTTTGGCTGCTTCTGCCAACACGTAGTCCTCCGCAGTTGCAATTTGTGTAAAGGGTAGGGAACCGATGGTTACTGCTGCAATCACGACATACAATAGGATCACAAATAGCACCGAGTAAAAATAGGCGCGTGGAATGTTCCGCTCCGGATTTGCAATATCCGGTGCAGCATTGGCTATGAGTTCAAATCCTTCATACGCTACAAAAATTACCATCCCGCCGGTAAGCAGGTGAATCGGGGTTTCCCAATTTGCAGGGTGTAATTGCTCCAGGTTGGGATTGCCAATAAGACCATACATCCCGATGCCAACAAATGACAGCAGGATCATTAATTTGAAAACAACGGCGTACGACTCGATTTTGCCCACCACTTTTATGCTGTAATAATTAATAGCAGTAGCCAAAACTATGATTGCACTCGCAAAAATGTGGGGATCCAGTTCAGTGCCCGTAATCTTAAATAAATTGGGGGCATAGGAGCCAAATGCCGAGGCATATAAGGATAACATGATGATGTAACTTGCCCATAGCAGGTTGTTGATTCCACCGCTGAAAACCGTTCTTCCGAATCCCTGATTTACAAATTTGACTGTTCCTCCCCGGTCAGGGAATGTCAACGATAATTTCACATAACTGTACGATGTAATAAGCGCGATCAGCCCCGCAAATAAAAATGCAATCGGCGTTCCTCCCTTTGCAAGCGAAACAGCTAATCCCAGCACAGCAAATATTCCGCCACCTACCATCCCGCCTATGCCAATCGACATGGCTTCTTTCAAGCCTATTTTTTTACTCATAATCTTATTTTTTACTTCGAAAAAACGGTAAACAATTCTTCATCAAACCGACAGAGGCCCACATTTCGGGTGCCAAATTTGACATTCAGTCATGCGAACCGGAGTTGGGTCTTGTTCCAAATCCTGTGGTGGGCAACCACTGCAAATAAGCAGGATAAACAGGAGTAAAAATGGGTGCGCGTACATAGTAAGTCAACTTGTGGGTTTTCAATGCCAGGGGCCCTCCTTGAGAACGCTTTCGAACGACTCGCCATCAAACCGGAACAATCCGCCCCAGCCACCAAACCAGAATCGTTCCTCCCGGTCTTTGTAGATGCTCAGAATCCCGTTTGTGGGCAGGTTTGCATCTTTGTAGTAATTCGTAAAGGAGTGCCCATCGTAGCGGTAGACTCCCTGGTTTTCAATGGCAAACCAAATATCCCCGTTTTTATCTTGAAAAAAGCCACCGGCTTCCTCTCCCTGCATTGCACCCGTTTCAGTAAAATTGGTAAAAGAGTTGCCATCATACATGCTGACGCCTCCAAACATGGTAGCAATCCAGATGTTGCCCTGTTTATCTTCGAGCAATTCGCGAACGGTATTGTCAGGCAGTCCGTCTTCTTTGGTAAAATGGGAAAAGGACTTTCCGTCAAAGCGACAAATTCCAAACCCATCGGTTCCAAACCAAAGCGTACCGTGTTTATCTTCCAAAATACAAATGACGCGGTCTTCTGCAAACACCGTCGTGGTATCTTTCACGGCTGCTTTGGGGATGGGAAATGGGATGAAATTGCCGTCTACAAATTGCCGGACCCCGTTGTTGGTGCCGAGCCAGAATTGCCCGTTCCGATCAATCAGAACACTCCAGATATCGTTGACAAACGGAATGTCGTGCTCCAAATATTGAGTGAATTTTTGTCCGTCATACTTAAACAACCCCATATAGGATCCAAACCAGACATTCTGATCTGAATCTTCCACAATGGCTGTAACTCGCCCACCATTTACACCGGATTCTTTTGAAAAATAGACCAGCGAATCGCCATCATACCGCATGATTTCGTAGACGTTGGTTCCAAACCACAAATTGCCTTTGGTATCCTGATAAATCCGGCGAAGGTGCTGACACAACTGACCTTCTATAAAAAACAGGGGGTCGCGCGGGTCTACATTGGGAGAGGAGGGCATTTGTCCAATTCCAGGGCAAAGCCAAAATGAAAAGGCAAGCAAGAAGACAGGGCGTAGGTACATAACAGGCAAATTAATTTTGACAGCCTACTAGTACATGGTATTGGGATTGGCTGCCTCTTTGGGAATTTGTTGAATGGCATCCCAATGTTCGCAAATTTTTCCCGCTTCATCAAACCGGAAAAAATCCATGGTTACATATTCATCGTTTCCCGGCCAGATTTGGTGGGTGTGCAGTGCAACCAAATCTCCCTCGGCAATACAGCGGACAAACTCAATGGATTTATCCGGATACTCCCGCTGCATACGCTCAAAATATGCAATAAAACCGGCTGTGCCATCCGCAACCTCCGGGTTGTGCTGTATGTATTCTTTTCCGACATACAAATCAACCGCGGCTCCCGGATTTCCCTCGTATGCCATTTTGTAAAAAGCAATTGCGTTTTCTTTGTTGGTGCTTGTGTTCATGTGTGGATTTTTTTTGAAGTGAAAAATTTAATCCAAAATTCTATTCCTCAATCTGTATCGCCTTTTCAAATTTCAGGATTAACTCCTTACCATATACCTCCATCAAAGTCTCCCAGGATTGATTGATTAGAACGCGTTTAAGGGCAGGTTCACCTTTTTGTTTTAATAGATATTCTATGAACGCACCGGCTATTGGATACAATTCAGACTCTGGTAGTTCATTGGCTTGGTCCATTAATTCTTTGATGTGCCAGTTTTTTTTATTGACTTTGATGGCCTCTTCTACCCGGTTTCTCTCAGAGAGATCAAAGGCAACTGCTACACCTTCGTTGATAAACCGGTTCTTTAATATAGGCGATAAACCCTGTTTGCATAAAATATGGGTGAGCTCATGCCCTCTACTTTGCCTAATTTGTGCGTTTATGAGGCACAATTCGGAGTTGGCAAATCCAATGTTTGATCCAATGATTTTCTTGCCTTGTTTCGGCTTCGACCAGATAAAATAATCAATCTTTTTGCTCAGTTTAGCCTCAAAAAATAAATTGATGGTATCAAAAGCTTCTTGGCGGCTTTGACAATAATCTTGCAGGTTTTTTATTCTATGTCCTGGCTGAAAATGAAATCGAAGCGTGGCCGTTTCCACTGTTTCCCACGAGTTAAAATATGGACTGAATTGGAACTGCTTTTGTGATTTTTTTGCAAAAGCAGTTGAATTTTTGGTCGCTTTAAGTCGAATGGCCTTTTCAAGATGTTGTTGCGCTAAGGTCAGGCTATCCGTCATAAAATAACAGGTGCCTAAATAGCCGTGGCTCCAGGCTATCATCCAGGAAGAGGCGCTCGGATTGCATGAGGCCGTCAGATACCTTTTAGCTTCATTATATTTACCAAGGTCGGTGAGTGCTCGCCCGATAAGGTGATTTGCCAACAGATGATTTGGTTCCTGTTCAAGCAATTGTTTGCCAAGTAAAACTGTTTCAGTTAAATTCCCTTTTTGAAATTCGGACTGGATCTGTTCGATCTGTTGTCCCCAATTTGGAGTGTAACAGAATAAAACAGCCGACACAACCAGAAAATACGCTTTCTTATAAGTTCGATATCCCATAGAATTTAAAATTGTATTTTATATGCAAACATACAAGGTGAAGTTAAAACAAGTCTTTAAGGTGCTTGTTTTATCCCCAGTCTATACCTAATATGACTGATAAAGAACAATTTACTCGATGTACAAACAGGTACTGATGCCAATATGTATAATTTTCAATACCGGTCAAGTATAAATACTAGCCAAATTCTAAGCAAAACTCCTATCTTTGCCGTCCAAAAATTAAGATACACACCACATATGTTTAATAGTTTAAGTGATAGACTGGATTCGGCGTTCAAGGTCCTGAGTGGCTCGAATAAAATCAACGAGCTCAATGTTGCCGAAAGCATCAAGGAGATTCGCCGGGCTCTGGTAGCTGCGGACGTAAACTACAAAATCGCCAAGGAATTTACCGATCGGGTAAAAGACAAGGCGCTGGGCTCTGAGAATGTGCTCAAGAATGTGAATCCGGGCCAGTTGATGGTCAAGATTGTCCAGGATGAATTGACAGAGTTGATGGGTGGCCAGTCGGTCGGTATCAATGTGAAAGGAAGCCCCGGGATTGTGTTGGTGGCCGGCCTTCAAGGTAGCGGTAAAACAACCTTCAGTGGCAAGTTGGCCAAACACCTAAAGGAGTCCAAACGCCTGTCGCCACTGCTGGTAGCTTGCGACGTGTATCGCCCTGCTGCGATTGATCAGTTGACGGTACTCGGTGAAAGCATCGGTGTTCCTGTTTACACGGAAATTGAAAATAAAAACCCGGTTGCAATTGCCGAAAATGCCATCAAGCACGCGAAGCAACACGGTAACAACGTCATCATTGTGGATACCGCCGGCCGTTTGGCAGTAGACGAGGAAATGATGGACGAAGTGGAGCGCATCAAAAAAGCCCTGCAGCCAACCGAAACCCTTTTTGTGGTGGATGCCATGACAGGGCAGGATGCAGTAAACACCGCCGAAGCATTTAATACGCGTATTGATTTTGACGGAGTCGTACTCACCAAACTCGATGGCGATACCCGCGGTGGTGCAGCGCTTTCTATTAAATATACCGTTGGCAAACCGATCAAGTTTTCATCTGCCGGTGAAAAACTGGATGCCCTGGATGTTTTCCACCCCGAACGGATGGCTCAGCGTATCCTGGGCATGGGCGACATCGTATCTCTGGTAGAAAAGGCGCAGGAACAGTTTGATGAAGAGGAAGCCAAGCGTGTAGAGCGTAAAATCAAGCAGAATAAGTTTGATTTTAACGACTTCCTGGGTCAAATGCAGCAAATCAAGAAAATGGGCGACCTGAAAAGCCTGCTCGGGATGGTACCGGGGATGGGCAAAGCCCTGAAAGATGTGGACATCGACGAGAAAGCACTGGTGCGCGTTGAAGCAATCATCCAGAGTATGACACCCAAAGAGCGTGCAAACCCGGATCTGCTCAATCTAAGTCGGAAAAAACGCCTTGCAAAAGGCTGTGGCCAATCGGTAGAACAAATCAACCAATTTGTGAAGAACTTCCACGACATGCGCAAAATGATGCATAAAATGTCGAAAATGCCAATGGGCAACATGCCCGGAATGGGCCGCCCGCGTCGCTAGGTTTTTACCAGTCACATTATCAAAAAAGCCTAAATCGGGAGAAGTTCCGATTTAGGCTTTTTTGATTTTCAAGTCGAATAAACATCAACAAATCATCCAAGCCCGAAAGGGGCGCCTCATCAAATCATCCATTCCAATAAACAAATAAACAAGGGCAAGCACAGCGTCCCGAATAAACAAGGCGCGCAGCGCCGAATAAACAATTACCCGATGTTCAATTCTTTGAGCGCATGCAGGATAGCTTTGGCCACCATGGTATAGGCCTCGTTTTGATCTCGCCAGAGGGAGATGGGTTGGAGCCTTCCGGTATCCTGGGCCTGGGGAGTCATTTGCAGGCGTGCCAGGGGCAGTTCTTCCCAGAAGCAAGGTGATAAAAGCACCGGAATAACCCGGCACTCTCCGCGTTCGTGGCGTTCAAGGGCAGGGGATAGTTCGTTTTCCCAGATAAAGTCGGAATTGATGAAGTTGTGGCTGATTAGAAGCAAGATGACATCTGCACTTTTCAGGTTTTTGCGGATGCTTTCTTCCCAGTTTTGTCCGGGCTGAATCTCGCCGTCAAACCAACTTATTGCACTGCCGGTTCGTTTGAGCGGAGCCAGGTGTTTGTCGAGCGCTTCCCGCATGTCCTTGTCGTCGTGCGAATAGGAAAAGAAGATTGTGGGTTGGGGTGGAGTTATTTGCAGAGCCATTAGCAGGGGACTAAATTCCTGCATGCGATAACGCTTTCGTCCCGGACTCATAATGGCTGAAACGCCTCCATTGGCTGACTGCAATATTTCGGCAAGCGGAATAAAGTCGTTGCCATCCAGTGAAATCTGCAGGGAATTATGGGTGCTGTTTTTGTTCCGGATGCTGCTCCCCAGGCCATGCCAGGAGTCTGAAACGTTTTGTGTCTGCAGGTGGGCTTTATCCATAAATATCAAGAGCAAATCGCTGAAGATTTTGCCCCACCAATAATCCGTTTCGGGTTTGTTTTTTTCCACACAAATCATCAATCGCCCATGATCGGGTTCATCGGGCTCCTGAATTCCTTTTAGGAATATGCGCAGTTTGTTTTCTTTGGTGACAAACAGAATACCGTTTTTCCAGAATTCCTTATTTTGAATATTCTGATCGTTCCCATACAGAAAGATCAGGCGGCGCAACATTTTTCGGTAGTGAAAAAGCGGTGCTTTAATCATGTAGAACTGGTCCTGAAGTCCTGTCAAGGCGATTTTAAACAGGTTTTCCATGGGGTGGTCGTCCGGCAGATACTGGGGTGCAACCCAATGTGTTTTTTCCTCACCTAGTGAAAAGATGATTTCCCACTCACGCATCAGGTTGATGATGAGTTGGCTTTCTTTCGGATTTGCGATGACCTTTTCGACATCCTGGTCGGTGAAGTAGCCGTTTTTTTTGCGCACCTGCTCATTCAGGACCCGGTACATTTTTTCAGTCAGCCAGGAGGGATCGATGTACACTTTCCTGTCAATTTCTGGAAGCCAGACAACCGCACCAATTTTATTGAGGGAGTATGCCAGGGTTTCAATTTCCTCATCGCTCAGGTTATTGCTAACCTTTCTGCAGGCTTTTGTAAAATCTGCAAAGTCGATCCAGGCATTGTCTTTGACGAAAGGTTTGAGAACATTGGACTTCGGAACGTTGGTGCCCGAGCGGAGTTGTCGAACCATGGTCCGTATCTGCACCCAGCTATCCGGAAGTTGGGTGGTGCCGGTATTTTGCTGAGCCTTTTCCTTCAGGATGTGCAAGAGATCTTCCTTGAAAATCTCAAATCCATATTTAAAACGCCGCATTTCCCGTTTGTTGGATCGGGCAAACATGGCACTGATACCGGTAAGCAACTCGATGTTGTAATCCTTCAAATCGGTAAAGTCAAGCACCTCCGGTCGCCCACCGTCCATATCAATTTTATTTTGAACTAAAATGACTGGCGGTGTTTCCACGCCTGTGGTACCTGTGGCATGAAACCGGATATTGTCCAACCAATAGCTGTAGTGAAAATGCTCTTGCGGCAACTCCACCTTTTCATTGTCAAAATAAACGACGGTATTTTTTATCCCGTTTTGGTTGTATTTTTTATCCCATAAAAGGAGGTAGACGGAGTTGCTGTCCAGGAAGATTTGATGCGTTCCGTGGTAGTATTCCTGACCGCCAAAATCCCAGATATTTACGCGCATGGATGCCCCAATCTCGCTGGCCGGTATTTCCCATTCGTCGATGTTGATACCATGCGTGGTGTTTTCCTGAGCATTAAAAGCGATGCCACGCAAAATCTTAGACAGGGATGTTTTTCCGGAAGTAGCATTGCCGACCAATATAATCTTAACTTCAAGTACTTCTTCCTCCTGCTTAGGTGCAACTCCGGTTTGCTCCTGTTGTATTTTGCTTTCTTCCTGGCTTTTTTGGAGGGATTTGAAGAAGGTGCGAATCCGATTGATGTTGCCGGAGAAAGCAATTTCCGGTGGACAATCATTGACCGGATTGCGATCCAGGCTCAGGGCACGCAGGGAAGGCAGCTCACTCAACAGACGGATCTGTTGCACTTTGTTGTTGTTCAGGTTGATTTTTTCCAATTTGGATAGACCGGCGAGCGGGCTTAAATCCTGAATCAGATTGCCTGCCAGGTGGAGTTCGCGCAGCAGTGGCATATTTGCTACCGGCGCAATGGAGCCAATCTTGTTGTAGTTGAGTGAGAGGATTTCCAGTCTGGTTAACGGATTCAGCGCCTCAATATCCTGCACACCATTGTCGTACAAGGAGAGGACTTTCAGATTGGTCATTTTTTTCAGGGCCTCGATGTCAATCAAGTCATTGCCACCAATGCTGAGGGACTCCAGTTGGCTCAATTGGGAAAGTGCCTCCAGGTTACGGACAGCGCAACTGCGCAGGGTAATCTTTTTTAGATTTTTGAGGGGTTGGAGTACCGCAAAATCTTCGGAATACAATTGATTGAGCGGGCCATTGTTCTGGCTTTCTTTAAACGTCCCTTCTTCATCATGCCAGTAGATCGTGCCTAGGTTGATTTCCTCGAGCCACTCCAATGACATGATTTCTTTGGGTAGGGAGGACAGACCACAATTTCCAATATCCAGAAAAGTGGATTTATTCTTTAGATTTTCCTTTAGCCGTTCAATGTAATGCTCGGTCGCTTGCATGGGTTTCGATTTCTAGGGATGTTAGGGGCTAGGCCCATTTGTATCCGCGGATTAGGTAGAGTCTGTTTGCAAATATGCAGATTTTTATTGATGAATGTGTGGTACTGAAAATTCTGGTAGACAACTCTTAGGTTTGGTTTATACACAAAAGCGTCCGGCCTGCACATGCAAACCGGACGTTTTTAGGTACAAACTAAAATCCCGAATAGGGTCTTAGTTGTTGGTTTTGATCAATTTGACTGCTGCAGAGCGTTTTTTTCCATCTACCAGTTGCGCTGAGTACATGCCGGTAGGGAGGTTTTGCCCGAATTGGAATTGACCTTCAGATTGTCCCAAAACATGAGATTCTACAAGTTGTCCATGGACATTGCTGATCTGAAGAATCGTCTGCTTGTTGGTTTCCCAGGCGTAGTTCAACACAAAGACATCGCTGCTTGGGTTAGGTGAAACCAACATACTTGCCTTGGTGTCCACTTGCTGGGGCAGAACTTGCAATGGGTTCACCTGGAATACATCCACCGCTGCCTCTACAATGTTGCCTGAACCTTGCAAATCCGAAGTGGTAAACTGGATGCGCGCACATTATCGGTCAGTGCGTTGAGATATTCGCTGAGGTTGATGATTCCTGAATATTGCCAACCGTTTGTGTTTGGTCAACGGTCAAAATGGTCACTGTTTTGGATTCCCGTTGTTTGCGGTCACGACCAACTGGTCGTTCGGTGTGTTTGATCCACCGGCGGGAACCAATAGTAAAAACTCAATTCGGCAGCCATCGTATCCAGCCGAGCTCGTGCAGGACTGGTCAGGGTTACAATTCCGTTGTCTACATCATATGTTGCGGCGGCACCACCGCCGTTTCCGGTTACGTAACACTGATCGTTGTCGTCAGTTGCTACATCAGCATCCGGGTTGGATTGTGCACCTGGTATTGGGTTCCTTTTGGTTCGCCGCGTTCCCAATGGCCCTCGTCTGCGGTAGAGGTAATGGTCCATCCTAGGTCGGTGCAAAGGCATCGTAGTAGCCCAGGTTGTACGGTGAACTCTACATTTCCATTTGCGGAAACTGTCACGATTTGATGAACTGGAAGCCCCAGCTTCCGAAGTACATAATCTCCTGCAGGCACACAAGACAAATCAAATTCTCCAGTTATATCCGTTGTAACATAGGAGTTGGTAGAATGCAGCAATGGTAAACGATGTATTTGGGCCCTTAATGGCCATCGTTGTTATTTTTTACTGTGCCATGCACATTGAATGCTGAATTCGGTTCGAGTTGACATCGAGTTGGAAGGCTTTGCCCAGGAACGAAGGTCGTTAAAGATTTGGGCATAAATCAGCCTTAACACCGTAACTGAAAATCACCAGGTTCTGCTTGTCCGGTTTTAAATACGCCGTTGTTTTGGTATTTGCATTGGACTGTGGGATACCACCGTTGATGGTGATGCTGACATTCCTTCCGGCATTCCGGTACAACTGTTTGTTACGGTACCTTCCAGGTAACATGCGCGAACATACGTCGGCGTCAGGATAAAGGAAACCACCCAGGTTCAATGTTGGAAGCAATAACGGTACCTGAGGGAAAAATGGGTATGCACCCAGCAACCGTCGAAGTTTGCACCAGTACCTGGCCAGGTATCGTACCAACCGGTCATAACCAGGTTATCTGGTTTGTGTGCATCCACAATGGTCAATCCATCCTTTATGGGATGTTGTGCCCAGTCATTCAGGATGTGGGTGTTGTGTCCCAATGATCCATATCCATCGTTGGTGCTGGAAACGGTCCAATTCTTTGATATCGGTAGGGTCAGAAATATCGTAGGATGTCAGGAATGAAGGAGTGGTTTCGTCGGTCGTCAGAATGGATAAATGATCGTCTGTCCAACCAGGCATTGTGGGTGAATTTACCGGAGTCTGAACGGTTCCAAGCAGGTTGGGATTTGCCTTGTCGTTCATATCAACGATAGATAACAAGCCAGTGTAGATGTGACAACCATACAGGGTGTCGTTGTCTGCATAGCCATCGTGGATGTACTGCAGCCCCTGGTATTGTCCGGCATAGGTCGGGTTGTATGGGTCTGTGTTCAGGTCAAGCACGATTGCACCACCACCGGCATTTGAGCCATAGGCGTACAGGAAGCCGCGGTTGGTGTCGATGTGCAGGGCGTGGATGGTTACCAGATTGTTGGCAATTGGGCCATCGCCGTTGTAGTTGTGGTATTGCAGGTTGCTGGAAGGCAGGTTACTCATGTCTACAATCTGCACGCCGCCGCCGCCTTCAGAAGTAATGTATGCATAGTGCTGATACACTTTAATTTCTTTCCAGAGGTTATCTGGTCCTGGGATCTGAACAATCTGATTGGGGTTTGCCGGATCGGTGATATCAACAATCACCAAGCCTTGAGAGGCACCAACGAGCGCGTACTCCTTGCCATCCTGTACATACCCGCAAATATTTGCGGCGTTTGTCCAGGAAGGTGACAGAGGCTCTTCAATTCCATATTGAAGTTTTGGCCCACGACAGAAAAGCCTGTTGCAAGAAGCAATAGGGTTGCAAATAGTAGTTTTTTCATGTTTAATTAAAGTAAGATTTGGAATGTGTGGTACATCTGGCCTGATCGAGGAGGGCAAAAGTAAAAGTAGAACAGAATAATTTGGCAATGGAATAGCGATGCACGCCTTTTTATCCGCTACTGTACATTAAAGGCCGGGATATTGTTCGTGTCTGCTGGCTTTTTTCGCTCTACATCCCTAGCTTCTTTCTGTTAATCCATAAAGAGTACCATGGTTCATATGATTATGAATTCGTGTTGTTCGCGCATGGATTTAACTTGCAAAGTATCCTGGACGTTCATTTAAACAAACTTCTATATGCGTTTTATCAATTTTCTCTCCTGATTTTTTACTCTCTTATCCTGGAATGGCTTCGAAAACCGGGATGAAGGGATTTGCAAGGATTTATATCTGACCTGGTTGCCTTGGAGGCTGGCCAGCACAGCAGTTCAATGCAGTTGCAAGAAAATATCCTGACGGCCAATTATGATTTGAAATGCCATCGACTGGAATGGGAAGTCAATCCGGCTGTTAATTACATCGAGAAAGAGTTCCTCTATTTTGTACCTACTGAACCAGGCATACAGCAGATCAATTTGATTTTGTAAGCAATATGACGGTAAACATGTGTGGTATCACGGCCGGGTATGACCTTTTCATTTACCGGAAATGATAATTTACAAATCAATCTGCCAGCACCGCTGCCAATGGGTATTTTGGATAGTTTGATGGTGGATTATGAAGGGGCTCCGAACTCAACCGGATTTGGCTCATTTGAAACCACAATCCATGCGGGTGTTCCCCTAATGTGGACCCTGTCAGAGCCTTATGGTGCCAAAGTATGGTGGCCTTGTAAGCAGGATTTGAATGATAAAATCGACTCGATCGATGTGCTTGTTACCACCCCAATGCCGTACCGAGCCGCTTCAAACGGTGTGCTGGTGGAAGAAGCCGTCTCCGGTAACACCGTCCGCTATCATTGGCGACATCGTTATCCGATTCCCGCTTATTTAATTGCCTTTGCTGTAACAGATTATGCCACATTTTCAGATTATGTTTATCTGCCGGATGGAGATTCCATTGAAATTCTGAATTATGTATTTCATCCAGATTTAATCCAGGGGCAAAACGAACTGAGCAGTACGGTGGAAATTATGGAACTGTACAATGATCTCTTTGGCATTTATCCGTTTGCTGATGAAAAATACGGACATGCTCAGTTTGGCTGGGGCGGTGGAATGGAGCACCAGACTATGAGTTTTATGGGTGGTTTTTCTTATGGCTTGCAGGCACATGAACTGGCACACCAATGGTTTGGGGATAAAGTAACCTGCGGATCCTGGGAAGACATTTGGCTCAACGAGGGATTTGCGACCTATCTCACAGGGCTTACCTCCCTTTACCTGGGCACTCCTCAGGAATGGGAGTCCTGGAAAACCAATAACCTGAACAACATCATTAGTCAGCCAGACGGCTCGGTTTGGGTAGACGACACAACCAGTGTTGGGCGGATTTTCAGCGGGCGCCTTTCCTATAAAAAGGGCGCCTATGTGTTGCACATGTTGCGCTGGCAGTTGGGTGATGATGCTTTTTATCAGGGAATTCAAAACTACCTGAATGATCCTGCCTTAGCATATGGATATGCCCGCACACCAGATTTGCAACAACACCTGGAAGCAAGTTCCGGTCAGGACCTCGAGGTGTTTTTTGACCAGTGGTTTTATGGAGAAGGGTACCCCAGTTACCATGCTATCTGGGAACCTACTTCGAATGGAATCCGCATTCAATTGGATCAAACTACATCCGATCCATCCATTGCTTTCTTCCAAATGCCGGTGCCTGTTCGGGTGAATGCATCAGGCTTGGATACAATCCTTCGCCTGGACCACCAGTTCAGCGGACAAGTATTTGAAATTGAATTGCCGGATCAGCCATTGTCTTTGGAAGTCGACCCGGAAAAATGGCTGATTTCCGGAAATAATACCGTTGAAATGGCGGCCGTAGGCACTGAGGTGTGGTCGGAAATGGGCTTGCATGTTGTACTTGCTCCCAATCCGGTTTCATCGCATTTGCAGGTGTATGCACGCTCTTCCGATCAGGCGTTTTCCTTGAAAATCTACGATCTGGTTGGCCGACTGATGTATGAA
>JAWKLR010000042.1:0-34052 GCA_041392625.1 Saprospiraceae bacterium
TCTGCACGCCGACGACCTTGCCGACGCCTGTTATTTTTTGATGCATCACTTCAATGAACCCGGATTTGTAAACATCGGAGTCGGGGAAGATATATCCATCCTGGAATTAGCATTGCTGGTCAAGAAAACAGTTGGGTACGAAGGAAGCATCGAACATGACCTCAGCAAACCCGATGGCACGCCGAGAAAACTCATGGATGTTTCCAAACTTCATGCGTTGGGATGGAAGGCATCTATCGGGCTTGAAGAAGGAATCCGCCAAACCTATCAGGAGTTCATTCAGGTTTTTGACGCAGAAAAATCCAAGAACTAAGCATATGATATTAGAAGACCAGGTATCTACATCATCAAATCAGCAGCCCGTCGTTGCGCTGGTTGCCAATCAGACCTGGTCTATCCTCAACTATCGGCTGCCGCTTATCCGCACGCTGCATGCTGCCGGGATTCGGGTACATGTATTTGCTCCGGTTGATGAGTCCCTAAGTCAATTACTCGCCGAACCCGGCGTAGAGTTTACCAACCTGCGGCACTTCAAACGGAATACTGTTCAACCGATTGCCAACATCCGGATATTGCTGGAGTTAAAAAAGCAGTTAAAAGCCTTAAAGCCACAACTGGTTATCAATTTTGGAGTCCAGGCAAATATATTTGGCAACCTGGCAGCCCAATGGGCCCGATGCCCTTCCATGTGCGTTGTCACGGGCTTGGGGTACGCTTTTTTGCACAATGGAATCATCCCCAAACTAGTCTCCCTGCTTTATCGGTTATCCTTTTCATTTGCAGCACAAGTTTTGTTTGAAAACCAGGAAGACCTGGAGTTGATGGTCAAACGGAGATTGGTTGACCTTCAAAAAACCCACCGGGTTTCGGGCTGTGGCATTGATACCGAATATTTCCAGGCACGTCCTCAGGAGCTAAACGGAAATAAACAGGTGTTCACCTTTATCGGGCGCTTGTTGTACGACAAAGGGCTCCGGGAATTTGCACATGCAGCCAGGGTTTTGAAAAAAGCCTATCCCAACTCAGAATGCTGGGTATTGGGGCAACTGGATCAAGACAATCCAGCCCACATCGATCGCAGTGAATTGGTAGATTGGGTTCGATCCGGCACCGTCCGATACCTGGGTTCACGCAAAGATGTTCGGCCCGTCATAGCGGCATCCAACTGGATCGTGCTGCCCTCCTACCGGGAAGGACTTTCCCGGGTATTGCTGGAAGCAATGTCGATGGAAAAACCCGTGATAACCAGCCAAACTCCCGGATGCAGTGAAACCGTTGATCATGGAAAAAACGGATACCTCGTACCAATCAAAAATGCAGATGCCCTGGCTGATGCGATGGGCCTGGCTTGCAGTATCAGCCTGAAAGAACAAAAAGAAATGGGCGCCTGGGGTAGGAAAAAGGTGCTGCAAAAATACCAATCTGAACGTGTGGGCGCTGAATACCTGCAATTGATACTCCCATTTGTTTTACCCATGCCAGCAAATACAGATTTTGATAAAAAAACAACAAAACCACACGTACCAAGCCAACTGGACCATTAACCCGATAGAAGGCCATTCAAGTTTTCAAACCACAGTACATTCAACTATAGAAAAATGAAAAACACATATGTAGCCATCATGGCCGGAGGAGTAGGAAGCCGATTCTGGCCCGGAAGCCGGGAGGCCCGTCCGAAACAATTTTTAGATATGCTTGGTGTGGGAAAGTCATTGATTCGACTCACGTTTGAACGATTCCTGAATCTTTGTCCAGCCTCCAACATCTACATCGTGACCAATGCAGCATACAAAGATTTGATTCTGGATCAATTGCCTGAAATTACGGAAGACCAGGTACTATGTGAGCCCAGCAGAAACAACACGGCACCGTGTATTGCTTATACGGCACTCAAACTCGCCGCAGCCGATCCGGATGCAAATATGATTGTGGCTCCTTCAGATCATGTCATTTTAAAGGAATCGGTTTTTCTGGATAAAATCAGACTAGCGTTAGACTTTGCAAGTAAAAACGATGCCCTGTTGACACTTGGCATCGAAGCAAGCCGTCCGGATACCGGATACGGTTACATTCAGTACGAATCCATAGACGGTAGTGAGGTATGCCGGGTAAAACGATTTGCAGAAAAGCCGGCACTCGACCAGGCTGAAGCCTATCTTGCCTCCGGAGATTATGTCTGGAATGCAGGCATTTTCATCTGGAATGTTCAAAGTGTATTGAGTGCCTACAAGCAGTATGCCAGCGAGATTTACGACATTCTTGCTGCCGGAAACGCCGTTTACAATACCGGAGAAGAACAGGCATTTATTGACTCCCACTACCCTACTACCCCATCCATTTCAGTGGATTTTGCCATCATGGAAAATGCACAAAACGTGTATACCATTCCGGCAGAATTTGGCTGGTCGGATCTGGGAACCTGGGCCAGCCTGCATCATGAATGTCCAAAGGATAATGCCGGTAACGTAGTCCAGTCGGAAACTGCACTCATTCAAAATACGAGCAACTGCCTGATACGCGTCCCCAAAGGCAAACTGGTCGTACTAGATGGCCTGGATGACTACATGGTGATTGACGAAGGAGACGTACTTTTGATCTACCCCAAGTCGCGTGAACAGGAGATCAAGCAGGTGCGTGGAGCGGTAGAAAAACAGTTTGGAGACCGGTTTGTATAGTTACACGGCAGATTTGTCTTGGATAAAGTATTGTTAGAAATACAAAAAACCGAAGCGCAGACTTAGATCAGTAAAAACCCTGAATTTTAATTTTTTTGCCCAAAATTTATTTGGCAAAAGATAGAATTTACTACATTAGCGCAACAAACATTTTTTTAGAGATCATTTTGTGGTCAGCATGTAAATGACAGCCATCAAAACGAACTCGCTACTAATCCATTTCTATTGTATAAAGCCCGGTGGATATTATCCAGGCACAAAACGAACACCGGATGACACACACTACAGCCATTTCTGTACATCCTGAAATTCAGGATGGTTCTCCCGTTTTCAGCGGAACCCGTATACGCGTAGAGACTTTTATGGATTTTATGCGCATTGGAGTAAGTGTAAATGAGTTTTTACACGAATTCCCATCAATCACCAGAGATCAGGCCATGGAGGTCTACCAGTTGGTTAACAACAAAGTTTCTCTGGAACAAATGAAAAAAATTGCCAACGGACCCGATATGCGGATGCCTGCATCACAACGCGGAATGGTTCCAAGCAGAATCTAAAATTCATCCATCACTGCATTAAATAGTGATTGCTGACAGACTGAATCCGGAAGTGCTCGAGCGCTTCCGGATTTCTTTTTTGAACTGGTTGCGGAAGGCTTCGCAACCAGTCAAAAAACCTGTTTTGTACTTCCGCACCAGTTCCCTCTTCCTCTACAAAAATCGTATGCAAACCAGCAGATTCACCCCAGGATTCTACGAATGGGTCATCTTCCACGTACTGCAAATGGAGAACCGCTTTCCCGGAAGCAAGGTAGTCTACAAACTTGCTTGGCAACTGGATACTGCTTCGATTACCGATGTGCACCAAAGCATCCATCTGCATCATGGCCCTTCGCGCTGTTTTTCGATCTACATTTCCATGTAAAACCACATTGGGTACATTCTTGAAGTAAGGCTCCATTTCCGGCTTAATCGGACCATACCAATGAAAAACAACGGTCCGTTTCAGCCTTTTATTCGCACGGTCCAGAAGTTGAAGCAGCGCAGCGGGTGAACGGTACGGAAAATACAGGGCACCAAAATACCCGATGTGGAGGGATTCTCCGGCAATTCGCGGCTCTTCCTCAAACCCATCCTCCGGGTACAAAAGCGGAGGCACAACAAATACCTTTGGGCTAAAAGGGCGCGTGACATAGTAGCGCTTAGTGGCAGTACAAGTCACACAAATCCGGGAAGCAAATTGGAATGTCTTGTTTTCGAGTTGGATTCCTGCCTCCAACCTTTTCGGATGGAGTAAAGGATCGCCAATGTCCACCAGCCAACTAAGTTCTGGGTGCTGGTGACACAGTTTTTCTCCAACCAAATGCGCTGCAAAGGGCATAGAAACCGTGATGAGCAAATCGGGCACGCCTGATTGTAGCAACTCCTGTGCTTTTGTGTGTGCTCTGGAAACCCAAAGCCCGCTATCGTCCGGGAACACACGATTTTTCCAAATATGTTGATAGAACCAATCCAGGATTTTAATCAAAAAACCACTTTTCACAGAGGTAGAATGTGATTGCTTGGGTTTGCTAAAAAAAGATAAACTCCAGTCTGCTGTACTGAAGTACCCACACCGATGGATTGCCACTCCTTCTGCAATTTCCTTTCCAGGCAACTGGCCGTGTTTGGCACAAATCACCTGGACTTCATGCCCCTGCGCTGCCCAATACTGTGCCAGGGCAGTCCACCGATGTGCACGTGGATTTTCCAAAGGAGCAAAGTGAGGGCTAATAATCAGGATTCGCATAGGTTAAGGCAGGTTGAACACCTGTAACGATTTTCATTTAGCATGCAAGCTACAAAATAAGCGGGTAGTCAACGCCACCACCCCTCGTAGAGACGCGATGCCTCGCGTCTAACCACAATCACCCCTATCATTCCCAACACGCAAAACACCCAAATACCACATGCGCAGACGCGATACACTACATCTGCACATGCCCACTGCTACTGCCCTGGAAACCGGAAGCGGTCTAACAAACCTAAAAATCCCTACAAACCCTTACATTTGCAAACAAACAAAATAAACACATTGAAAGAGTTTTATAATACAATTCGGACACGCTTGCACGAGGCCCTGAGCCAGCGCATTTTGATTATTGACGGGGCTATGGGCACGATGATTCAACGACATCGACTGACTGAAGCTGATTTCCGGGGAGAACGATTTAAAGATTTTCCCCGTGATTTAATGGGAAACAACGACTTGCTGTCAATTACCCAACCGGAAATTATCGAAGGAATCCACAGACAATACCTCGATGCAGGTGCGGATATTATTGAAACCAATACCTTCAACGCAACCTCTATTTCACAGGCGGATTACGATACCAGTGAATTTGCCTATGAGATCAATCTGAAGGCCGCCCAAATTGCCCGAAAAGCGGCTGATGAAGCAACAGAAAAAACGCCAAACCAACCCCGCTTTGTAGCAGGTGCAATGGGTCCATTAAATAAAACCCTTTCACTTTCACCGGATGTAAATAATCCAGGCTTCCGAGCCATGCATTTTGACGAAGCTCGGGATGCCTACAAGGAACAGGCCCGCGGTCTGCTTGATGGCGGTGTACATACCCTATTGATCGAAACCATATTTGATACCCTCAATTGCAAAGCCGCAATTTATGCCATTGATGAACTGTTTGAGGAACGCGGATATTCCGTCCCGATCATGATCTCTGGCACCATTACCGATGCATCTGGCAGAACACTGAGCGGCCAGACTGTTGAAGCATTTTATATTTCTGTAAAACATGCCCGCCCGTTTTCCATCGGATTGAACTGTGCGCTTGGAGCGGCAGAAATGCGTCCACACCTGGAGGCTCTTTCCAAATTGGCCGATTGCTACATCAGTGCCTATCCAAATGCCGGACTTCCCAATGAGTTTGGTGAATATGATCAGACCCCACACGAAATGTGCGATCTGGTTGGAGAGTTTGCTCAATCCGGTTTTGTAAATATTGTAGGCGGATGTTGTGGAACGACACCTGACCACATTCGGCATATGGCAAGCCATCTGAAAAATGTGCCGATCAGAATGCCTCAAGCCAAGACAAAACGGACCATGTTTAGTGGAATGGAAGCCCAGGTTGTTCGCGAAGATTCAAACTTCATCAATATAGGAGAACGAACTAATGTAACCGGCTCGAAAAAATTTGCCCGACTCATCCTGGAAGGCAATTTCAACGAAGCACTTTCTGTTGCGAGGCAGCAGGTAGAAGGGGGCGCACAGGTGATTGATGTGAATATGGATGAAGGCCTGCTCGACTCCCAAAAAGCCATGGTGGATTTTCTATACCTCCTGGCTTCCGAGCCCGATATTGCCCGCTTGCCCATCATGGTGGACTCCTCCAAATTTTCGGTAATTGAAGCCGGCTTACGCTGCCTGCAAGGTAAAAGCATTGTCAATTCCATTTCCCTGAAAGAAGGCGAGGAAGCCTTCATTCATCAGGCTAAAATTTGTCGGCGGTTCGGAGCGGCAGTCGTTGTCATGGCATTTGATGAGGAAGGCCAGGCAGATACCATTGAACGGAAGGTCTCTATTTGCCAACGCGCCTACCGCCTCCTGGTTGATCAACTGGACTTTGACCCCTATGACATCATTTTTGACCCCAATATTTTCGCTGTCGCTACGGGCATAGAAGAGCATAATGAATATGCCATCAACTTTATTGAGGCTACCCGCCAGATAAAGGCAAGTTGCCCGGGTGCCAAGGTAAGCGGAGGAGTAAGCAACCTATCCTTTTCATTCCGGGGCAACAACCGGGTACGAGAGGCCATGCACGCTGCTTTTTTGTACCATGCCATCCAGGCCGGTATGGATATGGGGATTGTCAATGCCGGCATGATGGAGGTATATGAGGAAATCCCGAAAGACCTCCTATCCCGGATCGAGGATGTACTGTTTAACCGGACGCCAAATGCGACAGAAGCCCTGGTTGAAATGGCCGAGGGGCTAAAAGGAAGCGGTGGCAAAGCCGTAACCAGAGACCTCGCCTGGCGAGAGAGCAGCGTGGAGGAGCGCCTGCGCTATGCATTGGTAAAAGGCATAACCGAGTTTATTGATGAAGATACGGAAGAGGCCCGCCAAAAGTACCCTGCCCCAATCCGGGTTATCGAAGGCCCCCTGATGGATGGAATGAATTACGTGGGCGATCTATTTGGTTCAGGTAAAATGTTTCTCCCTCAGGTAGTAAAGAGTGCACGGGTAATGAAAAAAGCGGTGGCTTACCTGACCCCGTATATTGAAGCAGAAAAAGGAGACAACCAGGCAAAAGGCAAAATCCTGATGGCAACCGTAAAAGGAGATGTCCATGATATTGGTAAAAACATCGTCGGTGTCGTACTTGGTTGCAACAATTATGAGATCATAGATATGGGGGTCATGGTACCTGCAGATAAAATCATCCAACGGGCACTGGAAGAGCAGGTTGACGTGATCGGATTATCGGGCTTGATTACCCCGTCACTGGATGAAATGGTATATGTTGCAAAAGAAATGCAGCGACAGAACCTGAGTATCCCCTTGTTGATTGGTGGTGCTACCACATCACGAACCCATACTGCTGTAAAAATTGAACCTCAATACGATAAAGCGCCGGTTATCCATGTCTTGGATGCCAGCCGAAGTGTAGCAGTTGTCAGCAATCTTTTGTCGGAAAACGAGTCAGAGCGAAATGCACTGATTGATAAAACCAAATCCGAATACAATCAGATACGCGAAGCACGCGCCGGGCGGCAGTCGGCCAAGACCTACTTGTCCATCGAAGAAGCCCGGGCGAACAAACCGGCCCTGGATTGGGATACATATACACCTACCCAGCCGCAGTTTTTAGGAAGCCGTCAATTTACCGATTATCCGCTGGATGAACTGCGTGCCTACATTGACTGGACACCGTTTTTCCAAAGTTGGGAACTCGCAGGTAAATACCCGGATATCCTGCAGGATGAGGTGGTTGGAAAAGAGGCAAGCCGGCTTTTTCACGATGCACAACTGATGCTCGACCAATTAATCGAAGAAAAATGGATCACGGCACAGGCTGTTATCGGGTTTTATCCCGCTGCTTCCGAGGAAGACGATATTATTCTCTACAACCCGGACCGGACGGAAGCCAGCCATAGACTCCACCACCTTCGCCAACAACTGAAAAAGGCCCCGGGTCGACCCAATTATTGCCTTAGCGATTTTGTGCCACCCAAACAGTTCAATACCGGCTATGTAGGAGCATTTGCTGTCACTGCAGGACTGGGAATTGAGCACAAACTGGCAGAATTTGAAGCGGAACACGACGACTTTAAAGCCATTCTGCTAAAGGCCCTGGCCGACCGATTGGCTGAAGCCCTGGCCGAACGCATGCACGAACGGGTTCGTACAGAATTCTGGGGATATGCACCACAGGAGTCCCTGACCAACGATGAACTCATTGAGGAAGCATATGCTGGTATTCGTCCGGCACCCGGATATCCTGCGTGCCCTGATCACACTGAAAAAGCCACACTGTGGAACCTGCTTTCACCCGATGATATCGGTATTAAACTGACAGAAAATTTTGCCATGCACCCTGCTGCCTCAGTTAGTGGATGGTACCTGGCTCACCCGCAGTCGAAGTACTTTGGCCTGGGCACCATCGCAAAAGACCAGGTAGAAAACTATGCCCGGCGAAAAGGATTGTCTGTTGAGAAAACCGAACGATGGCTTTCACCTGTACTCAATTACGACGCTTAATTTCCCATTGCCTTCACCACTCAAATTCTTGTCATGCGCCTTTGGTTTTGTTTATTTTCTCTTCTGCTCCCCCTTTCAGCAATGGCCCAATCCGATGTTGAAAAAGCCTGGCAAACGCAATTTATTCTCGCAGAGGAAGGCGATACAATTGACTTTCCCGCAGGTACATTTTATTTGACAAACACCTTGTGGATGGATGAGAAAAAAGACATCTACATCCGGGGGGCTGGCGAAGGAAAGACCATTCTTTCTTTCAAAAAACAAATTCAGGGAGCAGAAGGAATAAAAATTACCAATTCCCAAAACATTACCCTGGCCAATTTCACGGTGGAGGACAGCAAAGGCGACCTAATTAAAACTCAAAATGTGCAGGGCATCCGGTTTGAGCACATCACCGCACAGTGGACTGGCAAGCCAAGCAAACACAATGGAGCGTATGCCC
This sequence comes from Saprospiraceae bacterium, assembly GCA_041392625.1. GTDB lineage: Bacteria > Bacteroidota > Bacteroidia > Chitinophagales > Saprospiraceae > M3007. The sequence goes on from JAWKLR010000042.1 coordinate 8,884, forward strand.
TCTACCCGGTACAATGCAGCCAGGTGTACATTGATTACTGCACAGCAATTGGTGCATCCGATGCAGGCATTTATGTTGGCCAGTCTGATAGCATCTGGGTCACAAACTGCGTGGCAAAATACAATGTGGCAGGTATTGAAATTGAAAACAGCACCAATGCCTGGGTTTCCCGCAATCAATCGTTTAGCAACACCGGAGGAATCCTGGTTTTTGACTTACCCGACTTACCTAAAAAGCGCGGCGGCAACGTGCATGTTTTTGACAATCAGGTTATCCGAAACAACCACAAAAACTTTGCACCCAAAGGCAACATTGTGGGCAAAGTCCCTCCCGAACAGGAGTAATGATCCTTGCAACTACACAAGTGGAGGTTTATGACAACCGGATCTGGGAAAACCGGACGGTGAGCACAGCAATTGTCAGCTTATTACATTGCTGAATCTCCCTACAAAGATCAGGAATACAACCCCTACCCTTCCAACATTTCCATCCACGGAAATTTGTATTCTGAAGGAAAAAGAAGGCCCAGTTGGCGCAACAAACTCGGTTTTTTATTTTGGCTAAAATTCAAAAAGAAAACCCCGCATATCTTGTACGATGGCATTCAGAACCCGGAACACCTGGATGCAGATGGGCGGCTAAAAAAGCCATATCGGATTTGTATTTACAACAATAACAACGAATCCTTTGCCAACCTGGATGCTGCCAATAAATTTAAAAATATCAGCAGGGATTTAAGTCCCTATCGCTGCCAATAACCGACTCTCTTGCTTATGCTTTTTTCAAAACAGTCGATCTTAATTTTTCTGATTATTGCTACCAGCCTGCTACCAGCCTTAAAACAGCCGGAGCAGTATCCCGATGTCTCCAGATATCCCGTCCAGCTTTCTGAACTGGGCCTGTTCAAACAACCACTGCGTAATTTATCACCTGCGACTGATGTAGAGCCCTACACGGTTAACATGCCGCTTTTTTCCGACTATGCGCAAAAATCACGCTTTTTTTACCTGCCTCCCGGCAAAAGCATAAGCGCAAAAGAACGCGAGGTATTTGATTTTCCCGTAGGCAGCATTCTGGTTAAGAATTTCTATTACGCCCTGGATGAGCAACACCCCGAAGCGGGAAAACGTATTTTAGAAACCCGATTGCTCGTTCACGAAGAGAAGGGATGGGTGCCACTTTCGTACGTTTGGAACGACGAACAAACAGATGCCAGGATCGAAGTTGCCGGTCACAGCACCAACCTGGAATGGACCGATCAGCGTGGCAAAAAAAACAAACTAAACTACCAGGTTCCGAACCTCAACCAATGCAAGGGCTGCCACTCGCAAAATGGACAATTTGTACCTATAGGCCCCAGCCTTCGTCAATTAAGTAATCCAGAAAACACGCAACTGGAAAACTGGTACGAAAAAGGCTTGCTCCAGGTACCCGAAACGATCGACCTGACATCCTTCACGGGTATGCCGGGATTGGAAAGCACGGCAAATACTGACCGCAAAGCACGGGCCTACCTCGATGCCAACTGTGCGCATTGCCACAACCGAAAAGGACCGGCCAGCACTTCCGGACTCTACCTGGATTACTACGAAACTGCACCAGAACACCTGGGCATAAACAAACCACCAGTGGCTGCCGGACGGGGAAGCGGCAAACGAAAGTTTAGCATTGTACCCGGGAAACCCAACGAATCCATTTTGATGTATCGAATGGAGAGCAACGACACCGGGATTCGAATGCCGGAAATCGGTCGGCAAATTGCCCACAAGGAAGGCCTTGAGCTTATTAAAAACTGGATCAAAGAACTGGAATAAGGGGTTGTTTATTCGGCCTCCGGGCCTTGTTTATTCGGGGCACTGCGCTTGCCCAAAATCATGAACAAATAAACAATGCCCCGCAGGGGCAATTAAACGCATAAACAGCTTAATAGATGTATAGTTTGAATTGCCAGGGAAAATTGCTTGACTTATCCGAACCCAAGGTAATGGGCATTCTTAACTTCAACCCCGACTCGTTTTTTGATGGAGGCCGGTATAATCAATTGGATGCAGCCCTGGCGCAAACGGAAAAGATGTTGCAGGAAGGAGCGCACATCATCGACCTGGGTGGTGCATCCTCGCGCCCAGGAGCAGATTGGGTTTCGGAGGACGAAGAACGGAAACGAGTTATCCCGATTCTAGCCCGACTGGCAGAGGCTTTCCCAGATACCATTTTTTCCATAGATACCTGGCGCAGCACAATTGCTGCGGAGGCCCTGGATAATGGGGCATCCATACTCAACGATATATCTGCCTGGAGTCTGGACCCTGCCCTGCCTCAGGTACTTGAAAAAGGAACACGACCTTATATCCTGATGCACATGCAGGGCACTCCACAATCCATGCAACAGGCACCTGAATACACGGATGTTGTTCAGGAGGTTCTTGATTTTTTTATTGAAAAAGTAGAAACCCTACGTGCCCGGGGAGTGTACGACATCGTCCTTGATCCCGGATTTGGGTTTGGCAAAACGGTCGCGCACAACTACCAATTGCTGAATCACCTGCATGTTTTCACCCAGGTGCTGAACCTACCAGTGCTGGCCGGCATCAGCAGAAAATCCATGATATGCAAGATGTTGGGTGTAAAGCCTGAAAATGCACTCAATGGCACGACTGCACTGCATATGATTGCTTTGCAACAAGGAGCACGCATCCTGCGGGTACACGATGTTAAAGAAGCCGTGGAAGTATGTAAACTTTGGGAGGAGACAGAAAAAAACAAAGCCATTCCGAAGTTCGGGTGAACAATCGAAATGGCTTTGATTAATAGAAGCGAAAGAAACCTTACAGATCAAGCAAGAAGCCGATGGTAAAGTTGGCATCCCAGTCGAATACAAAATGCTTGCAACCGGTTGCATCAGCAATAGCCTGGTAGATATTCAACCCGGCAACCTGCTTGGCACCGTCACCATCATAATCGGAAGGTGCTTTCAATACGGTGTATCGCTCATCGCCCTCACGAATTTGTTTTGCCAGGGTAAAAGGCACACCACCAATGATGAAACACACATCACGTGCACCGGACGGAACCGCTAGGGCCTTTTTCTTTACCTCGCTGTAAACGGTCTTGTCGTCGAGGTTGTTTTGGTAATACTTGGCACCATAGGTTTCTACACCACGCGGACTGCCATTGCTCATCCATGAAACCTTGGTGTTTCCCGAGCCAATGTCCACAACAAACGACTTGTTGTAAAAATCGCGGGGCATAGCAGCCTTTAGGGCCAGTTGCGCTTCCTGCTCTGCAGTCACCGTGTTTACATAGTATTTCATGGAGCGCAACACCCCAATAATTTTTTGAGTAACATCTACCTTTTTGGCACCGGAGCTCACAACAAAGTGAATGTCTTTTGGCCCTACACCATATGCGATCATATCGGCAATGTAGGTCTTAAGTCCGGCCTTGATGTCTTCATCGGTAGCGATATTTTCATATACCAGACTTGCACCAAACTCGGCGCGCTCCAGTTTCCAGTTTTTGCGGGAATCTACCCGAATGATGAAGGAGTTAAAACCGGTTGCTCCCAGTTCGACAACACCTTTTAGTTTGCCATTTATGGGTGCCGGGGCCGTAAATGTAAAGGGCTGACGGCTCCAGGTAGATTTATCGGAATTCTGAACCTTTGCGTTGTTTTCAGAAGATTCGGAATTGGTTTCTACGGAACCAGCCGGGGTATCGCTGTTTTTTCCGGTAAACTGAGGTAGAAAAGTTGTTACCCCAAAATAAACACCTCCAAGGATAAGTGCAACAATGAGCAGTCGTGAAAATGTGGTTAATCGTGCCATGTCAAGTTTGTTTGTTTCGTAAAATGGGTTCGAAAGCAAAAGTCAGGAAATCCATCCCAGGTCGCAGGTTCTATCGACGACCCCGGATAAATTATGGATAAATTTCTTTTTTGCAGGCTTTCAGGGTATTTACCATGAGGGCGGCAACCGTCATGAGGCCAACACCTCCGGGAACCGGCGTGATGTGGCTGGATTTAGGAGCAACTTCGTCAAAATCAACATCCCCCACCAGGCGGGAGCCAGATTTTCGGCTTGCATCCGGAATTCGATTGATGCCTACATCAATGACAACAGCACCCTCCTTTACCCAATCGCCTTTTACAAACTGGGGAATTCCAATTGCTGCTACCAGAATATCGGCACTGCGAATCACAGCAGGTAGGTCTTTCGTGCGTGAGTGCGTCAGGGTAACGGTACAATCCCCGGGATATCCCTTCCGGGAAAGCAGAATACTGATTGGTGTACCTACAATGTTGGACCGACCTAATACAACACAGTGTTTTCCTGAAGTATCGATGTTGTACCGGCGGAGCATTTCAAGAATTCCAAACGGAGTAGCAGGCAGAAAGGCGGGCATTCCCTGAGCCATCCGGCCAAAATTGATTGGATGAAATCCGTCTACATCTTTCTTGTGATCGATGGCTAAGGTTATCCGCTCTTCGTCAATATGTTTGGGAAGTGGCAATTGAACGATGAAGCCGTCGACATCGTCGTCCTCGTTTAATTCTTTCACAATGTTTAGCAACTCCACTTCAGTGGTGCTTTCATCTCGGCGAATCAGGGTGCTTTTAAAGCCAACTTCTTCGCAAGAGCGAATTTTACTGTTTACATAAACCTGGCTCGCCGGATTTTCACCAACAAGCACAGCAACGAGGTGTGGGACCTTACCACCTTGTTGTTTAATTTGGTCTACCTCCGCTGCGATTTCAGAGCGGATGTTGGCAGATAATAATTTGCCATCAAGTAATTGCATAGGGAATATTTTTAGTGCGAATGTACAGAAGGAATAGGGAAATTCAAACCTGAGCGCCTGGCGCCTGTTTGGGATTTTAGTAACTCAGCCGCAAATGACTGAACAGGCTGGCATCGATCCATGCCCGGTTTTTATCCTCCCCTTCAATGGGGATAGATCCCATAAAATGCTCCCTGGTTTTGGAATGGTCATTATCGCAATAGGCCAGCGCAAATCCCATGTGTTTATCTTCATCCAAAAGTTTGGGAACATTCTCTCCTCCTTCCTCGTAACTCTCGCCGTTATAGATTCGAATGGCCACTTCCCAGGTTGAAACATTCCCGAGAGAGACCCTCCGTGTGGTGCAATGTTGGTTGTAATATTGGAAACTGCTGTCAGGAGCAATATCCACCACGCGGCCGTCCAATGCTATGTGGTATGCAAACGCATTGTGGTTGTACTGATGGTTTCCTCCGGAGCCATCCTCATCAATAAATACCTCCAGGCAGTCATCATCCCAGTACTGAAACAAACCATCTTCATACTGATCGATCAACGTGTCGTCGGTGATTTCTGCAAGTACATACAGGTTGTTTTCATCCCAGGCCAGTTTATACCGACCTTTAAAATCAGATTTATCGGGCTCGGTTCCTTCCCAGAGTTGATCGAGTGGGAGCCAATCTTGCCCCATCCAGACGGAATCCATTGCAGATCCGTCAATGGTAGGGGTCCCGTAAATAGCAGTGAAATGTGGAATATTGGAATGGTCGTCGGCACTGTGGTCAACAGCCTGTTCTTCACAAGATGTTGCCAGAAGAATTGCTGTCAAAAATGCCAGCACTGGAGTAAATTTCATGTATGTTTTTCTTTAAATAAAATTAGAAAACGCAATTAAAAACAAGTTTTCAAGATAAAACCATCAGATTTTAGACCCACCAACCGCCTCCTAATTGCCACATACAAATATCGGATTTTTTGCCCAGTTTATGCAATGACTTAAGACGCAAGTGTCTTTTGACCATTTGACTCAAGGCGTTAATATGTAGTGGCTAGAACAATAACATCAAAAATGGAGATATTTTTTTAGATTTGAATTTCTGTTTTTTTTCAAATCTGTCATGTTCTATTTGGGAAACCCTAATTCAATCAATCTTTTAAGTTGTACCTTTGGTATAGGAATTTGATTTTCAAAAGTTTATGGCACAGATAGTAAAAAACCACTGTTATCGGGTCGGGACCAGCGGCGCAAGAAACGGGCAAAGCAATTGTCAAAAAGGGCAAAAGCAGTACCAGCTAAGCACTTTTTAGATCTTTTACCCACAGAATTGCTGGAACAAGTTTCAGAAGAATCCCAGGTAAACCGTCAGGTTAAACACCTGGAAGGGCGTTTGATGGTTTTACTTTTATTACAAGGTATCCTCAAGGACAAAGACGGCAGTCTTCGCTCCTTGGAAAGTCTTTACAACAGCCCTGGGTTTGAGTATTTTTCAGGAAAGGGTAAACACAAAACCCGCCACAGTTCACTGGCAGATCGGCTTGCCAATATTGAGTTGAGTTTTTTCGAGCGTTTGTACGCAGAGTTTCTGTTAAATGTCAACAGAGTCTACGGCAAGAAACTGGAAAAAGAGTTTGGTTGGCTACGTCGATTTGATTCCACCATGGTGGCCTTGAGTGCTAATCTGAGCGAGATTGGCATGCGAGTTGGCGCAAAGCCTGGCAAAGGCAAAGGCTGGAATCAAATCAAGTTCACGGTAGGGCTTCAAGGGCTGATACCGACAAGTGCGCGGGTATTTCACGAACAAACACATTTGTCAGAAGAACGAGCGCTGCTGCAAGTCATCGAGGAGTCCAAAGTAGAAAAAGGAGAAGTCGCCGTTTTTGATATGGGCTTAAAAAGCCGCAAAACCTTCAAGCAATTCGCTCAACAAGGCCTTTTGTTTGTCACACGCCTTAAATCGCCTCGTTATGAGGTAGTAGGTGAACACAAAAACATCAAAGGACGCCACCATGGTCAATTGAGTTTTTTGTCCGATCAAATTATACATCTGTATAAAAGTGGCGACGGGCCTGTAATGACCGAAGTGGAATACCGACTCATCACAGCAGTTTGCATTACAGGTGATAATGTCGGCAAAACATACTATTTCCTAAGCAACATAATGGATTTGACAGCCTTTGAAATAGCAGATATATACCTGAAGCGATGGGATATCGAAATCTTTTTCCGTTTCCTAAAACAGCAGATTGGCCTAAGGCATCTGCTGGCTTATAATATAAACGGCATCACTGCCGTGTTTTACGTCCGATTGTTGACCGCTACTATGCTCCAACTTTTCTTCTTCCTCAATAAACGCAAAGACCTGGGCATCGCTAAAATGGATTTTGCTGATCAACTCCAATGGGAACAGTTCTTAACAATGGCAGTTCTGGCCGGAGCAGACCCTCTCAAACTCAAACAACAACTAGGTGAATATCAAGGTGATATCTCTCAAAATTCATCCTAACTTCTTAATTGTCAATATGTCAATGAACGTTCCGTACAAGATTTATTACATGATATCCGATTGCTGATTGATGTACGCCCCTGAAATAGGTGACTGCCAAAACATCAACTCATCATCCCAGCCCCGTAAGGGGCGCATCATCAAATCATCTTTTCAAAAGCAGACCGAATAAATAAGGCTCGCAGAGCCCAATAAACATCAACGCATCATCCCAACCCCGCAAGGGGCACATCATCAAATCATCTTTTCAAAAGCAGACCGAATAAATAAGGCTCGCAGAGCCCATTAAACATCAACTCATCATCCCAGCCCCGCAAGGGGCGCATCATCAAATCATCTTTTTTCAAAAACGAATAAACTAGAAAAGAAACATTGCAATGCAGTGAAGATCGTATCTTTGTCGGCAGAATCCTAAAGGCTTCGTACCGAATTCCCCAATTCGATCTACCGTTTTTTTTTGCATTGCAGCCCATTTTTGAACATGACACAACAGGATATAGAGAAAGTATTTAAAAAGCCCGGTGAACGTCGTTACGATTTGTTCATCAAGGAAATCGTTAAAAATGAAGAGGTGTACGGAATTGTCGACGACGAAGGCTGGACCCTTCTGGGAGACGACAACGACACCGATATCCTACCCTTGTTCCATACTGCAGAACTGGCAAATGCATTCCGCATTGGCCAGGGCTATGATGATGCACAGGTAGGTGTGCTGGATGCTGCTGAACTCATGGACTGGCTGGAAGACATGGAAAGCGAAGGCATGATGGTTGCAGTCGTTCCCAACCTGCATTTGAATGGGGCGGTTGTAAGTGCAAATCACCTGATGAATGACTTGCAGGAAGCCTTTGATAAGGAAGAAGACCGTTAACAAACATCCATACAATGCAAGACAACAAGCCGGATAAAGATTGGAGGCATCAGCTGCATGAAATCATTTATGAAGCAGATACCCCTTCCGGTAAATTGTTTGACATTCTGTTGCTGGTTGCCATTGTAGCCAGTATAATTCTGGTTATGCTTGAGAGTGTAGTTGCATTTGATGCAAAACACCACGATTTTTTGAACAATGCGGAATGGGTCATAACCATCTTATTTACCCTGGAATACCTGGCCCGAATCATTTCAGTTCGAAATCCCAGTGGCTATATTTTCAGTTTTTTCGGCATTGTTGACCTCCTTTCTACTATCCCCAAGTACTTGTCTTTTTTCCTGGTTGGAAGCCATTCGCTGGTAGCGCTGCGAGCCCTGCGATTGCTCCGGGTTTTTCGGATTCTCAAACTGACCCGCTACATCGGTGAATCCACCAATTTTGTAAAAGCCCTGAATGCAAGTCGGGCTAAAATTGCAGTGTTTCTCCTGTTTGTTTTAATCCTCTGTGTCATTCTCGGCACCATAATGTACCTGGTAGAGGGGCAAACGGACAGTGGATTTACCAGCATTCCACGGAGTGTATATTGGGCCATCGTCACCCTCACAACTGTAGGATACGGAGACATTGCGCCGGCAACTGCTCTGGGGCAATTTTTGGCATCGATTATTATGATCATGGGATACGGGATAATTGCCGTTCCTACCGGAATTGTATCCGCAGAAATGACACGCGCTACCGACGACGAGGAAGTCCACCACAACACGCAATCTTGCCGCTATTGCCTGGCTGATAACCATCGGGATGATGCGACGCATTGTTACCGCTGTGGCAACCTGTTGGATACAGGTAAAGCGGACTAATTCGACTCCTTTGCAAACCGGTCGGAGACAACTACTCCAAATCCATCCGGATCGGATATTGAAATCCCGTTTATCTGCCAATACGTGTTTCTTGGAATTATTAATGGGATATCCTGTTGGTTTATCCTGGATACGATCGCATCATAAACAGCCTTGGATTCCGGATAAAACACCAGTAAGTCATCCGGATCAGGATGGTGATTACTCGCCTCATCTGAGGTAGTAAATTCGAGATGCCATCCGGCTCCCGGGACTCCCAGGAAAACTCCATCGTACCCGTCGTGGTCTTGAAAGTCTCCCAATATTTCCAGGTCAATAATTTGAGTATAAAAATCAATCAAAGCCTGTAACCGATCGGTGTGGCGGGCATGACGAAACTTCATAAAACCGTTCTTTTTTGTTACCAGGAGATTGACTTTTCAACAATTGCCCCAGGCTTAAGTTCAATCGTAAACTCCTCACTTGGATCGCCCGCTACGCGCACTCCTTTTACCGTCACACGGTAGGTTCCTGGCGACAGGACGAACGACTTTGGATTGGAATTGGCACCGGAATACGTTCTGCCACCGGATACAGATTTTCCGGTTTCAGCAGAAAGAATGTTTATGGCTGCATCCGCCAGCGCTCCTTGATATTTTACACCTATGAGCAACTCAGCACTCTGAAACTCATGTTTTAAATCAATCTGCTCTCCGGCTCGAACGCTAAAATCCAATCGGTGCTCATTTCCATCACCTTTTATCGAAACAGACTTTGCTATTGCATAGTAGCTTCCGGGCGACAATTCCATTTGGATGGGGTTGGATCGGCTATCCTTATAAGTTCGGCCAGCATCCACCTGTCTTTCTGTACCGGCATTAAAAATGCGTACAGATGCATCGTGCAACTCACCCTGATGCGTTACCTGCAGACTGACTTTTCCCGAGGTAAAATCAACGGTCAGCAGTTGTTCTTCCGTTGTAACACGTACATCCCGCAGCCATTGTGGCTGTATACCGCTCTTGCCTACCAGATCTACCTTGAGGTCATAAGGCCCGGTTGGAACATGGAGCATGCAGGGGTTTGTATTGGTATTTGAATACGTGCGTTTTCCCAACAGTTCGTGTTGTGCCCCTTTGGGAAAAACGAGTACAGTTGCGTCAATCAGTCCGCCGTCTCGGATTGTTTTTACAGACAATCTTCCGTCGGGGTCTTCCATTGAGATGGTTGTGGTTTGCTTCAGAGCCTCAGCAAGTTGTTCTTTATCATCTGCATCCACATACATTCCCCCACTTGCATAGGCGGCGCATTCAAGGGGTGATCGGTCTGACTCCCTCATATCAAACCCAACAACGTGAAAAGTAAGGTCGATCCCTTCCTGCCGGGCGGAGGCCACCAGTTCACACAAGTTGCCTTCACAGGTTTCCATCCCGTCTGTGATTAAAATTATGGATGCTGCTTTTTTCCCATCCCTTAGGTCTTGAATGACCATTTCTGCCGACTTTGCAAGTGGGGTCATGCCCAACGGATTCAATGCATCTAAAGACTTCGTAAATACTTGTTTGTCTGTATTGTCGGTTGTAAGGAGCATTTCAATATCGGTACAATCTCCTTTATGCCGATGGCCATACGCCACCAAGCCAAAAGACTGATTTTCCGGCAGGCCGTTTACCAGATCACTCAATACTTCCCGGGCAATGGAAATCTTGAATTCTGTTCCTATTTTTTGCCACATAGAGCCACTTGCATCAACAACAAACACGATGGGCTTGGGAGTGGAATTTTGAGCAGAAAGACCGGAAGCTGAAACAAGTAAAGAAAGAGTGAAAATCAAAAATGTGCGAATTGTTTTCATTTGGTTTACGAATTAAAAAGGTTAATCGGTTGGGTTGAAAACAAACCGGAAGACGGGAATAGGTACATTGGAAACAGACCGTCCAAGTACATCTCAAAATCAATTACCGGATGTTTTATGTAGTGAGCATGTAAAATTAGGGCAAAATGCCGGGCCACACAAACTGAAAACAGTTAAAGAAATCGGGCGAAACATGTATTGCCTGAGGTCGATTTATTCTGGAGAATAGCCTAAGAAGCCAGTGAGTTGGCGTTGCTAGTCCTAAAAACAACTAGAAATACGCTGCTTTTTGTAAGGTGTATTGCGCAATTCACTACTGCATCAATTCCGAACTAGTTCTTATCTTCGAACTTCAAAAACTACACATTATGAGACTCCTCCCTCTCACCTTAATTGCTGCACTGGCGCTCTTTGGCTGTACCTCCAAGGCTGGAAATGATAAAGAGAACACAGATCAAATAGGCAGTGCCCTGCCAGAAACTTCGAATAAACCCAATCAGGAAAAAACGTATCTGTACATTACAACCGTGGACAAGTTGATTCTGCGTGAAGCTCCTACCACCCAAAGCAAGGCATTATCCAAACTCAGCGAGGGTGCTTTTGTCTATGGGAAAAATGAGGTGTCAGAAAACAGGGAAGAAATAGTTCTCAGAGATATTCCGTACAACAAGCCTTTTTACAAGGTAACAGCACTCAACAACCCGGAACAAAATGGCTGGGCATATGGAGGTGGATTGCGCTGTATTTACACTGGCCCCATCGAAGGTCGTCCTGAACTTGGTCCGATTTCCAAACTTGGCAAATTCATTCAATCACTCAACTCCAGAGATTTAAAATCCGGCGGACGACTTTGGCAGTTTGTACGCCAGAATTTTAAAGACGCTGAAGGCAGTCTTGCCGATGCCGTTTTTATCCAAACAGAAGGCTTTTTGCGCCGGATGGACCTGGAGGGAGAGTATTATACCGAGACCGAAACGATCAACTGGACCAATGCTGATTTTGGAGCGATTGCAGACGATAAGTTCGATATGTCGAAATACCCGCAGACACAAAAACTGGGTGAGAATGGATTCAGGCTGGAAATGGCCGAAGGATATGTTTTCCCAATCATAGACTGGAGTAAACTGAACGATTTTTTTGGCTCTAAGTGCACCCCTTCAATGAAAATTTATCTGGATGAACGAACCCAGGAACAGATCCGACAAGAGTACAACGACGGAGCCATTATTATTCCATTGAATGAACTGGCGGACCGGGCCGCTTTCTGGGAAAAATTCAATACACAAAATCCTGACTTCCCGCTCTCAGATGAGACACAGGACTCGGAGCGTTTTAGCTGGGAAATCCTGCTTACTGGCTCTGATAATACTCCGGCCATTTTATACGATCAGAAAAAAGTATCACCTGAATTTCGGAGTATGTGGGAGTACACTATAAAAACCTACCCCGGAACTCAATTGGCAAAACGTATACAGGCCATGTATGACCTGTGTGCATCTGAAAATTGGAAATACACCCCGGCCGTTGAGAAACACCTAATCCAGGTGGTTGGATACACGACAATTGTCCAGTAATTCCGCTGCTGTGCTGACTTTGTCAGACAAGCCAAGCCAGCGAGCGGCCAGGCTTACTAGTTGTTCCGGGCCTTGCCCCTCTTCACGCATGGATTTTAAAGCACGCGAGTCTGCCGATTTTGAGAGTTTCAAACCTTCCTCATCCAGGAGTAACGGATGGTGGATACAGGAAATGTTTTCAAAGATGGATGACCACCCCAGCGCGTTCGCCAGTTCCCATTGGGCTTTAGTCGATTCTTCCAAATCGGCACCCCGTATTATGGCATTAATAGAAAAATTCACCTCATCAACTATACAGGCCAGGTGATAGGATGGGCGCCCATCTTTTTTCCGAACAACCAATCCTTCCAAATTGGGATACATATCAGAATGAATGCGCCAATTTACGTCAGGGGCATCCAATGGGAGGTTTTGTGGCTGGAATGGTTCCTGTTCCTGCAAGTCTTTTCGCGACAAGCCACAGGCATACACCATGTCTTTTTCTACCAGAACATCCAGGGCTTTGGTATAGGATTCCATGCGGGTATCCTGCGACCAATTCGCTTCAAAATCCGAAGCATTTACCGGTCCTTCATCCCAATCAATGCCAAGCCAATTCAGCGTATCAAAAATATCCTGAACATATTCCGGGCGTTTTCGATCCCGATCCAGATCATCAATTCGAAGTACCAGACGCGAGTTAGGATGGCTTCGGGCCAATAGCCAGGTAAAGATAAAATTGAGTCCGTTACCGGCATGCAGAAACCCGGATGGAGTTGGCGCCAACCGGAGCCGCAAGGCACGGTCTTTTTTATGAAATAAATCAAAAAAATCACCCGGAAAAGCCATTACTGTGCCTGCGCATTTTTTTCAAATTCGCGAATCAGCTCTTCAGGTGTTTTGCCGAGATATTTTAGTGCTTGTTGCGCATCGTCGGTATAATCCGGGTCATTCGGGTAGCGTTCCAGGAATTGTTCATACATGGCCTTCGCCTGTTCCAGATCCTGCAGGTCATTTTCATAAATAAAGCCACTCATAAACAATGCGGTTGGTGCTTTCGGGTGGTTTGGGAAGGTGTTTTCCACCTGATAGTACATCTGCAATGCTTTATTGCTGTTGCCAATACTTTTCGCCACACCTGCTGCTTTCAGCATGATTTCGACAAACTTATCCCGCTGATTCATACTCATGGCAATATTTCCATACGCCTCTGAAACCTCAATAAATTTATCGGCTTTCGCCTTATCCATGGCACCGGTCTGTGTATTCATCATTCCGGTGCTCAATACCACCAAATTGGAATCCAGCCATGGTGTATTTTTCTGCAGATTGGCCTTCATTAAATCAATATCTTCGGGATATAATTTATGGGTAGGCTCGGCCTTGTAAATATAGCCGGTCCACAATTTAGCGAGCACACCGATACTTTCGGTGAGGTTTTGTCCCTTGCTGTACTTTCCAAGGGCATCATTTAGCACTTGCACAGCCGAAGAGCCATCGCCTTTGTGATCGTACTTCAGCACAGCCAATTGGCTTGCATAATGGAGTTTTTCAGACGAACCAGCGTCCCCCTGGATGCCTTGTTCATAGGCAGTGATCAGAGAGTCGAGCGTAGACTCCTGGAAAGAGGTAGCCAATGCATTTTCCAGTGCGCTGATCTGATCCGAAGGATCCTGGGTACAGCCAGCCCAGAGTGCTGCAAGCAACAAGCAAAAAATTGGTAGTTTTCTCATACAATTTTCAATTTTCGGGTAAATGAAACAGCAAAATTCCATGCAGCCTGATGAACTATCAGAAGGAATCCAAGATTTGTTTTAACCCTTAAATTCAAACTTCCCAAACGGAGATTCAATGGTTACATGCTCCCCTTGAGCAGATTCTACTCGTCCAACAACGCGGGCATCAATCTGATATTGCGCTGCAATCTGAATGAGCGACTCCGCCACTTCCGGCTTGCAGTACACTTCCATTCGATGCCCCATATTGAATACCTGATACATTTCCTTCCATTCAGTTTTACTGCTCTCCTGGATCAGCTTAAACAATGGCGGAACAGGAAACAGGTTATCTTTGATAATATGCCTGTCCTTTACAAATTTAAGGACTTTCGTCTGACCACCTCCGGTGCAATGAATAAGTGCCGAAATATCCTTGCGATGGGCTTCCAACATGGACTTTAACACCGGCAGGTAGGTTCTTGTTGGAGAAAGCAGCAATTTCCCTACTGTAATTTCGGTTCCGTCTTCCAGTTTGACCGTGTTAGTCAGATTCTGATTGCCGGTATACACAACTTCAGCAGGGAGGTCCGGGTTGTAGGATTCCGGGTATTTTTTTGCGTAGGAGTTGTTTAACACATCATGACGGGCTGCTGTTAAGCCATTGCTTCCCATCCCTCCATTGTAGGAATCTTCGTAACTGGCCTGACCAAAAGAGGCTAAACCCACAATCACATCGCCTTCCTGCACATTGGCTACCAGCACATCTTCCCGACGCATGCGGGCAAAGCCGTAAAACCTACAATGGTGCGTACTATATCACCCACACATCCGCAGTTTCTCTACCTGCAAAGGTGGATGAAACATACATCTCAGCCATACGATCTGCAAAATTGGATGTGCCCTTTATGACTGCGGCAATCACCTCTCCGGGAATGCAATTCTTGTTTCGGCCAATGGTACTGGACAACACGATATCGTCAACACAACCGATACATGCCATATCATCCAGGTTCATAACGATGGAGTCCTGACACACACCTGCCCAAACAGATACATCCCCGGTTTCCCGCCAGTACAGATAGGCCAGGCTGGTCTTGGTACCAGCTGTATCAGCATGTAAGACATTGCAGTACGCTGGATCGCCTGCTGCAACATCTGGCAAAACCTTGCAAAATGCATTAGGATACAAGCCTTTATCCAGGTGTTTTATGGCTGCATGAACTTCATCTTTAGAGGCGAAACCCCTCGCAAATCGTATTTTAATTTTTCCTCAGACAAACCGTTGTGCTTTTTTTGAATTGATTGAGAAGGTGTTGGTATTGGGGCAAAAATCAGGCTGCTATTCCTTGCAGGGCCTTATTCTTTTTCCCAAGATCGGAATCGTGCTGTATCGTTAAAAATGTGCAGGAGGATGGACTTTTCTGTTTCATTAAAATCCAGTCCACGCCGCTCCATTACCAGTTTAGCAGTTTCACTTGCTTCTTCAAACTTATACGTCCGGTACCACCTGCCTCAGCACCACCCCATGAAAAATCCGGGATAAAATTCCGAGGGAAGCCCGCGCCATATACATTAGCAAAGGCGCCAACTACCGTTCCGGTATTAAACATGGTGTTGATCGCACATTTTGCATGATCTCCCATAAACAAGCCGCAAAACTGCTGACCAGATCGTTCAAAACGTTGGGTTTCATAATCCCAAATCCGAACCGGACTGTAATTATTTTTAGGTTGGGTTGTTCGTATCTACACTGAATTTTTACCATTCACTGGCTAGCATCGCCCAAAAAGCCATCCTCGTGCCCTTTGTTTGAACCAACGTGAAAATCGGCGGGTAACTTCACCTCCAACACGGCAGTGCGGACCAATAGTGGTTGGACCATACATGCGAGTACCCATTTTTACAATGCTGCCCTCTTCTATAGCAATTGGGCCTCGCAGATGTGAGCCTTCCTGTACTTCTACATTTTTTCCCAGATAAATGGAACATCTGCTGTATTGAATGTACAGCACTCTGCCCGGACCCCTGCCTCCAGAAACAACAGGGCTCCATCACCAGAGTTTCTGGTTAGTAGCAGAAATCAGTTCAGAACTAAGGTTGGAACACAACAGTTTCAAAATCTTCCAGCGGGGCGGACTCGTTGATCCGGGTCATGTCCCACAGGCGGTTAATTTTGACTACGGGGATTCCTCTTCGATTTCATGCCCCTGCAATTCATGCAGGGCTTCATCTGAAATCAGGTTGGCGATTTGTTGTGCCGAAATGCGTGCAGCCAGCAGTTCACCGTCCTGTACCAGAGCTTCATTGGAACGGATTGACTTGATTCGATCTACCAATGCCTTATTGGGCAACAACCCACCGTGAACAATGAGGTTGTCGTCTTCAATACGGATTGGGAATTTTTCCTGGAGATAATCCTGGGTGATGTACGAAGCGGTAGCATCGAGGTGCTTCTCCCATTTCTCGCGGAGTTTCAAAATACCAATTCGCAGCTCAGCCATAGGACGGGTGGCTGTCAGAGGGAGCAAATGGTTTCTTGCTTCAGAATCAAATAGAATCAGATTTTGCATGCAGTGGAGGTCTTCACAAAAATGAGTGCTGGCAGTTTCCGCCTGTTTGAAATTGTTGGGGTAAAATTACAGAAAAAGTCCGCGATTTTCGGGAGTATCTTGGGGCCAGATGGCACCAAAGTACGCAGCAGGAAAAATTGCGCTTTATCTGGAATTCGAACTATAACAAAAAAAGCCATTCCACAGGAGCAGAATGGCTTTTTCAGCAAGCAAACGGCATTGCTGCAAACTTGGCAAGCTTCTTGTTCCTGAACTTGTCGATCCGGCCAGCGGTATCAACAAACTTCATCTTACTTAGTAAAAAATGGGTGGCTGTAAGATGAAATTTCCATCTTTACCAAAGGATGATTTCCTTACCGTCTTCCCAGGTTACAGTGTCCTTTGTGCTTACACAAGAGTGGCACAAAAAGGCATCATCCGTTGAAATGTCCTTGAAAACAACTAAACGGTAGCTATCCGGATGTGTATCTTTTTTCATAATTGAATGGTATTACAAACGTATTTTTCCTAATCGGGCGGCAAAGGTACGGTAAATTAAAAATTTATCAAACAATTTTTTGCATATAATTATGCAGAAGTTTTTTGAGAAACAGATCCCTGTGAATTGCCCAAACCTGGGGGGTAAGCAGGCGATTTCCGTCGTTTTCAATGATGAAATCTGCCAATTCTACTTTTTCAGATTCCGGCATCTGATTCCGTATCCGGGCATAGACTGCTTCGGCCTCTACTCCATCCCGCTGCATAACCCGTTCAACCCGCAATGCTTCCGGGGCTGTAACTACAATCAAAAAGTCCAGTTCCCGGTGTGAACCGCTTTCAATCATCAGGGCTGCCTCCCTTCGGGGTGTAAGGAAGCTTGGAATCCTGAGCCTGATGCCACTCCAGGCCATGCCGGTACAGCCGGATGTACCCAATTGATTGGCTGATCAACAACATGCGATCTACAAACACTTTTGATGCCACAAAACCGCGGTTATGGCTCCCATCGGGTAAATAGGCAGAGTTCCCAAGCAATTCAATTAGTGCGATTTTAAATCCGGGTCATTGCTTATCAGCCGTTTTGCTGGCATCTAATCTGCATCGTATACAGAATACCTATAGACTCAAAAATTCGGCAGACCGTGCTTTTGCCACTGCCAATACCTCCGGTCAATCCGACTCGCAATGGACCTGACTTTTCCTTAGAATGTTCCATTTCGCAACAGCTGTTTTAATGCAGCAAAAATAAAAGGAAGTCTCGGTACCTGCATCATCAATCGAAGTTCTTCCCAAATGGTGGACTTTTCATCTAAAAATCGAAACACCAGGGATGCCGGCAACCTTCCAAACAAGGCACTAAAAACCACTGCACCACCCACCTTGTCGCCAGCAAGCACGCGCAACAAGGTGCTGTCGTACCAGCGAAAGCGCCAACTTGAACGCATCTCTCCAGGGTTCCAATGACCAGTTGCCATCCGGTTGGCAACCAGGATTTTGATTTTCTCCTGCGTTCGCTTGTATGCATAACCGCTTGAAGGTTTTACAAAACCAGCGGCCGTACCAATGTTTATGCACTTGCCTACCTGTACAGGAAAGCGTTGATCGGTCATTGGGATTACCCCAAACTCCGTTTCTTCAATCTGGTAGTTGTTTAAACCCAAATACGAATTAATGTATTGCTCCAAAGCTTCATCATACACCTCGGCGGAAAGCAATTCATTTGAAAACAGTGTAAACTCAACTAAAGCCCGGTTTGGTGCAAGCGGAAGGACATATACAAAACGGGTGCTCCCCTTTTGCTCCACCCTAAAATCCATCAAAGTCGCATGCGAAGGGTCAAACACATCCTCATCTGTTTCAATTATCCAGCCTTTAAAATGCTGAAGCATGCCGCCGGATTCTGAGGCGCTTTTTAGTCCGGAAAATGGAGTTTTAAACCCAAGTAAACCGGCTTCAGGTAAGGATAAATTTTTGGGAAAAGCGCTATTGAAGAGCACATCGGCAGTGAATTCACCTTTTGACGTAAAAACCCTTCCCTCCTCCGGGTCAAACCGCTCAACTACTGCCTCTAAAAACTCAATATTCCCGGCTTCTTCAATAATCTGAAAGGCATTTTTATAAAAATCAGAAGAACGCACCATGTGATACCTATAATCCTCCATGTTCAGTGCATACTCGCTGAATTTCCCAAAAACCGTGAGCGCTGTCCAGGATTTTGAAACATGCTCTTCCGGCAATTCCCCAGACTGGGCCCAGTAACACCAGGTGCGGTCGTTGCCGAGTTTTTTTTCCCGGTCAATCAACAAGATGCGTTTGCTCTGAAACTCGCTTTGAACGGCCAACTCCATGGCCAGGCTCAAGCCCGACAGCCCAGCTCCCAGGATGAGTATATCCCAGGCATTGGTATCCGTATGCATGCTTGAATCCGTTTTGATTGTCGGTGGGTTTTAAATAACTGAAATTGCAGAGAAACACATATTCCTTCCACACAACTGGTATAAACAGCAGATACTACCAGTAGTTTTGAATGGATTATCTTTTTTGCCTATTGGCATACAAGTTTTGTATTTTTGACTTTCAATTGATTCCTGTGCCCCCACACATTGAGAAACAGAAGTCTACTAAACCAATCTGAGTGCAGTTACCATCCATACCTACACATAATTCCACGCTCACGGAAGATGCGATAAAAAAGGCCTTTATTCCTTACCTCAAGGCTTTTTATAAAAACCGGTATGCATTTCAACCAGACTCCCTGCAAAGCAGCACCGACAATGTTGCAGGGAAGGGACTGGTAGCAGATGGCATGCTCCGGTTTTCCAAGTCAGACGGGGAGCCATTTGTGTGTACCTTTGAAGCAACCTCATTGGATAAATCGGGAGAAGTAAAATACCGCCTCAATACCATCTATTTTATTTGGGATTGCCTGGCATTTAGTACGCTTTCAACCGCAGTGGTGTATGCCTGGATGTATTATGCCCGATTAGAGTGGCTTGCTTCCCTGCATATAACCGGCAACATAGGTATGATACTCGGCCTGGCAACGTTTGGTTTTTTCACCTGGTATTACCTGCTGAAGTCCTGGCGCAAATACCGTTACATCTATGCCATTGAGCAGTTCAAGCGCTATTTCGCGGATGAACAATGGATTGCTCTGGGCGACGATGTTTTCCCGGCCCCACATGATCCCTATTTGCAGGAACTCAAACACCAATGCATTTACAATGGATTTGGCCTTGCCCTGGTATCATCCAATGGCACCATCCGGGCACTGGCATCCCCTTCGAGGTTGGGGATATACGGTAAAGACCGGAAAATGGTCCACTTTATAACCCGAAACGAGTGGTATAAATCGGTAGCCCAGAACATGGCGGCAGCCAACAAAATGCGGCCGGATTTACCTTCCCCGCTTCGTACCACCTGGAATAAAATCAGCCGGCCGGTAAAACACTATGGCCTTATTCCACTCAAGAAGTTCTTTTGGAAATTCATGAAGGAGCCCCTCGACAGCAGCAGTTCAGCTTATGAACGATACATGCAGGGGCGGAGTGTGCAACAATGGGTTTTTGGCTTGGGCATCACGGCTACCCTGCTGCTGGGATACCAGGTAATGCAGTACCAAACCGAAAACTACATTGATGAATCAACCCTGTTCAGGGAGCGCGGCCCCAATCCGGAAGATCAGCCGGGATATATTATCGACGGTGATCCCCTTCCTTACTCCGGTGAAGGTATCCCCAAACAATATCCTAGCAGTACCCAACAACAACCGGTAGACGAAGAAATTCAAATCATCAACTTATCCGGAGACGAGTGAAATTAAATCAGGAATACCTCGCTGATCGGATTTGTGTTCTGGGATTTATTCTGCAGGCTCTGATTTCGTGGCCACTCTGGCTTAGTCACGGAAGGGATTTCCCGATGATTCCATTGGCCGATTGGCTTCCGGGTAGTCTACCTGCTGCCGGTTCGATTTTGCTTGCATTGGGAATACTCTTGTTGCCTCTGCTCCTGTTCTGGAAACCGGAAGTCCGAAGGATTCGACAGAGCCTTCTGGTTTATCTGCTGGTCATGGTCATCCTTGATCTAAATCGGATGCAGCCCTGGCTTTATTTCTATGCACTGATCTGGTTTAGCGGTTTATTCCCTTCTCCCAACACACTGATACGATGGATTCTGGCTGGAGTGTATGTCTGGGGAGGAATTCAGAAACTGAATCCATATTACGCAGAAGACAACTTTGCCTGGTTTATGGAAGCGTTCTCCTGGACAGCGCCTCTGGGCGGCAACCCGGCCTTGGGATATTTGTCCGCTGTCTTTGAAATGGGAATTGGATTCATGTTGCTTATTCCGAGGCTTCGACCCTTTGCTTTTTACCCGGCATGGGCCATGCACCTATTGATTGTACTTGTATTGAGTCCACTAGGACACAACTGGAACGCCGTAGTACTACCCTGGAACCTTGCAATGGCAGCTCTGGTTTGGTTAGCGTCCAAATCCAGTACCAACCCGACTTGGACTCGCTATTCAATTGCGATGCTACTTTGGGTCTGGATTGCCCCCATACTGAACGAACTGAACTGGACGCCCCATGCTGTATCCTGGAATTTATACAGCAATTTACAGGACGAACGATCCATTCACATTCAATCCGGTTTGGTGTGTGAACCCATGCGACCAATCTGGTCGGCCTATGCCTACGATCGTAAATCCAAGCTTTTGGTGGACGATTGGAGCATGCACAGCCTGCATGTCCCGGCATGGAATGGCAGACATACTACGGAGGTGCTGCTAAAATACCTGTTCCCCTGTGTGAGCCGGCCGGATGCCTGTAGCATCATCGAACTGGAAGTAAATCGATGGAATAAAAATGACGTTCAGGTTCGGGAACTCCCTTGCTCCGGACAATAGTCAGACCAGTCATGAGACCATGCTTTTCTCATTTAAGGTGAATTCGAGTAGAGTATGTTTATTTGCTTAATTTTGCGGCGTGAAAGAATCCATGCTATGGCAAGTTACCCCGGCAAATCAGCAGGGCCCTCCATCGTACCTGTTTGGTACGATGCATTTGCTACATGAGAGCGTGATGGATTGGGTTTTTCTTGCGACACAAACTATTGAACAGTGTCAGGCATTCGCTACAGAATTTGATTTTGAAGAGGTGGATCAACTGAAGCTCACGGAGGCACTCAGTTCTTCTCTCCCCGGCCCCTTAAGTGAGCAGGTTTCCCGGCAGGCATGGAAAAACATGCAACGGTATTGCAAAAAACATATGGGAATCAGCGCAGAGGTGTTCCAGTTTCAGCACCCGATGTTGGTTCAGTCTGCACTTAGCCAACTTTACCGAGGTCATATTTCCGGCAAAGCCATCGATCAAATCCTTTGGGAGCACGCGAAGATCAACAACATTCCCTGTTATGGAGTAGAATCCTTTGACTTCCAGATTGAGGTCATTCAAAAAATTTCATACAAAGCCCATATCCGCAACCTGAATCATTTCCTGAAGCACTTTTATGCCTACCACCGAAAAGTGACAAAACTCATTACGTGGTATGCACAGGGCGAGTTGAACAAATTGTACCAGGCAGTCAAAGGAGATGTAGGCGGAAGCAGAAGAATCCTGGCTTACGACCGGAACCAGCAAATGGCCGAACGATTTGAGGAACTGGCTAAGGGCCAAAGTCTGTTTTGTGCAGTAGGTGCCGGTCACCTTCCCGGCGAAAAAGGCATGCTACGCATACTCAAGCACCGCGGGTTTAAACTTCGCCCTGTCGGACCAGATGAATTTTATAAACTTGAAATTCCAGGCCATGTTGATTGAAACCGCATATTTCCCCCCCGTTTCCTGGATGGCTTGTGCAAAAAACCATTCAAGCATCCGGCTTGAAGCCTGGGAGCACTACCAAAAAGGCAGCTGGCGAAACCGATGCCATATTGCCGGCCCCAACGGGATGCAGCGTCTGTCGATCCCACTCAAAAAAGGCAAACACCAGCAAACACTGATTCGCCAGGTTGAAATTTCATACGACGAACCCTGGCAAACCAACCATTGGAGAAGCATTTGCACAGCCTATGGCAATGCCCCCTATTTTGAGCACTATGCCCCTGCCCTGGAGCAATTTTACATTCAAAAAACACCTTTGCTTTTCGACTTCAACCTGCAACTGCTGGAATGGGTTTTGAAGCAACTCGGCTGGAAGCAAGCAATACAATCAACCGAGCAGTTTGAACTGGAGCACCAAAGTGAACCTGATTTTCGTGGCATATTTAATCCCAACAAACCCGTACCAACATCCTGGCAAACACCCCACTACCCTCAGGTATTCACCGAGCGGTTTGGCTTTCAGGCTAACCTATCTGTGCTCGACCTGTTACTTTGTTCGGGAAAACAGTCTAATTTTATACTAACTTTAGAGGATGTCTAGATTTCGATTCTGAGGCGAAGTTGAGCAAATTTTGTTTTTATTAAGGCAAATTTTGCAGTCGCATATGGGTAATTCGGCGAAAAATTTAACGTAGAGAAAAACCAAATTTGCCAGATATGTCAAATTGAATTTTAGACATCCTCTTATAGAAGAAGCATGCCACTCACGCGCTTTTAATCCTACATTGAGCGCACAAACAGTATGTTTAAACCTAAATTTGCTTCGGCTATTTTACTGCCGACTTTCATACGACCAATCCGAAACCATGATCATCAACCAACGCACCCAGGTATTACGCGCCAAACTGGAGGAGTTTATCAAGGAACTCCACCAACTCACCCAGGCCAGTGGCCACGATGAACTTGCCACCCTGGTAGGCGACCTGCGCAACCGCATGGGGGAGCCGTTTATGTTTGTTATTGTAGGCGAAGTAAAAGCGGGAAAAAGCAGCTTCGTCAATGCCTTGCTGGAGACGGATAAAGAAATTTGTGCAGTAGCTCCGCAGCCCATGACCGATACCATTCAGCAGATATTATACGGGGAGGAAGAAGAAACCATCGTGGTCAATCCCTTTCTGAAAAAAATCATGCTGCCCGTTGATATCCTTAAAGACATTGCAATCGTAGATACGCCGGGTACCAACTCCATTATTGCCCAACACCAGGAAATCACCGAAAACTTTATCCCGGCTTCCGATTTGGTCATTTTTGTGTTTGAGGCCAAAAACCCCTACCGGCAATCGGCATGGGACTTTTTTGATTTTATCCACAAAGACTGGCACAAGAAAATCCTGTTTATTCTACAGCAAAAAGACTTGTTGAGCCCGGAAGATCTGGAAGTAAACCGGGTTGGCCTGTTTGAACATGCTCAGAAAAAAGGCATGCAGGCTCCTCAGATTTTTGAAGCAAGTGCCAAAGCGGAACAAGAAGGCAAGTACGATGAGAGCGGCTTTTCAACCATCCGCGATTACATTCGAACCCATGTGACCGGAGGGCGCGGAGCAGCACTCAAACTCCAAAACAACCTCCAGACCGCATCACAACTTCTGGAACGCATTCGTACCGACCTGGATTTGAGAGCAAAACAATACCAGGCGGACGTGGCTTTCCGGGCAGACATTCAGGATACCCTGAGCAACCAGGAACGTAAATCCCAGAACCAGGCCAATACCCTGATCGAAAATATCCTCAACGGCTACGATAAAATTACCCGCAATGTGGGCAAAAAACTGGAAAGCAGCTTGTCTTTCCCATCGCTGCTTCGCCGATCGGTCATGGGCATTTTCAACAAACAAGCCTCAATCAAAGACCACCTGGAGGACCTGAGCAAAGAACTCGCACTCAACCTGAATGCTGAACTTAAAAACAAGCTCAACGACGGAGTTGTAGATCTTGCCGACAGCATTCAGCAAATGGCCAAGTTGATTGATCTGAAGGTCAAAAACAGCAATGCCGTAGTGCGAAGCGACTCCTATTTGTTTGAGGATATTTCAGAAAAAAGGAGCGCGGTCATCAAAGATTTACAGGATGCATTTGCCCGGTTTATGAGCCGCACCGACAGCTTTACGGATGAAAAACTGTTTCCGGAGGATACCTCCGTCTCCCCTTCCATTGCAGCCGGATCCGGGATTGCCATCGTGGGACTCATTCTGGCTGGTGTCACCCAAACAGCTGTATTCGACATCACCGGTGGTGTACTAACCGGATTGGGAATTCTGTTTGCGGGCATTACAGCAGGTATTCAGCGCCGATCCATTGTGCGCGGATACCGGGAAGAAATTGAGAAGGGGCGCAACCGCATGGATGATGCCTTGCAAACCAAACTTTTTTCCTACATCCAAACCATCCGTGGCCGGATTGATGAAAACTTCCAGGAACTGGACCAACTGCTTGAGTCGGAAAACAAACAGATCAATAAACTAGAAGCAGGCTACGAACAATTAAGCAATGGAATGCAGACTTTGGTGGAAGAAATTGGCACCCCGGAATAAGCTCCAGTTCTCTTTTTACTGTACTGCTCTGTTATTACCATCATTCGGGTATTTACATCGGATAAAAACCCTGTACCTTTGTCTAA
>JAWKLR010000043.1:0-32067 GCA_041392625.1 Saprospiraceae bacterium
TGATGATTTGATGATGCGCCCTTCGGGCTAGGATGATTTGATGAACTTGTTTATTTGTTTAAGGATATACTTATCACTTACTACTTTCTACTTACCACTCCTCTAACTTGTTGCCCGACGATACCCGAAAATATCTTATATTTGTACAAGATAAATTCCATCACCTACTCCACACACCCTAACCCTGCACCATGAGATTCCTATTCAGTTTTTTGATTTCCCTTTTTTTAAGCCCTTGCCTTTTTGGACAAACCTATCTGACAAAAGGCAGCTTCACCTGGTCTGTTGAGAAAGATATCACCTACGCTTACCGGACGAATTATGTCGGGATAACAGATACCCTTCGACTGGATTTATATAAACCTATTGGCAATTTCTGTCCGGAACGGCCTCTTATGGTGTTGGTCCATGGCGGCAGTTGGCTGGGTGGATGCAAGGAAGGCATCAGCTGGCTTGCTGAAGAAATGGTTTCGCGGGGCTATGTCGTTGCCAATGTCAACTACCGGCTCGGGTGGCACAAACAGGAGGTCGTTGCGGTACCCTGTGGCACGCAAGATTTTCCCGATGTTTTTCCCAATGCATACGACGCACTGTATCCCGCCGATTCGTGTGAAATTATTCGGGCAATTTACCGTGGCCAGCAAGATGTAAAATCCGCAATTCGCTGGCTGCAAGACAGGCATATTCAAGACTCCACTTCGCTAGATGCCATCCTGGTTGGCGGGGAAAGTGCCGGTGGTTTTTTGGCCCTGGCAACGGGTTTTTTAGATCAGGAAAATGAGAAACCAGCCTGTTGTTTCGACCTCGACCCGGCACCAGTGCCCTACTCCCCTACTGCAAACATCACAACCCTGAACTGCCTCACTCAAAACTGGACAGTCGACACAGATGCCCGTGAACGCCCGGATTTGGGTTCTGTGAACGGGCAGGACGACTTTGGTGGACAATACGATGCCAAGGTACTTGGAATTGCAAGTTTGTACGGCGGAGTCCCCTATGTAGCGCTCACTGACAACTGGGTGGGAGGCCCCGATACTCCGGCTATCTATATGTACCATCAGAGCTGCGATGCCATTGTGCCATTTATCCAAGGCAAACCATTCTATCCGCTAAGTGGGGTTTGCAACGGTTTTGCAAACTGTTCGCCCTGGCACCACAACCTGGCAACTGTTTTTGGAAATGGTGGATTGGCCAACTATTTTGCCAGTCTGAGCAACCCACCCAATTACACGACCGACTTCACGAGTTGCCCTCCCTTTGACACCAACCTGGGAATTTTATCCTGTTTTTATTTTGCCGACAATGGCTCATTTCATTTTACCGCCAACAAACCTCTGCGCGCTGAAAACATGAGCACGTTTTTCTACCCGCTGGTTACGGAAATTGTAGGAATGCCCTGTAGCACAGGCAACGGTGAAATCCAGGATTTCCAGCACATGCAACCCATACCCAATCCATTCCGGGAATACCTGTCTGTCAACAGTCATACCAGCCTGCCGGGCAAACAACTATTCCGTTTGTACAATCTCCGCGGCGAGCAAGTATGGGAGGGAAAAATTGAAATTCAAACCGGCATAAACATACTCAGCAACCAACTTTCTCTGCCCGCCGGCACCTATGTTTTGCAATGGGTCGGGAATACAACACAAAAATCCTGGATGGTGCAACATGTTGGGCAGTAATTGATGATTTGATGAGGCGCCCCTGGCGGGGCTAGATGATAAGTTGATGTTTATTCGGCCCTGCGGGCCTTGTTTAATCGGGACGCTGCGCTTTCCCTTGTTTATTTGTTGATATAGAAGTGGTAAGTAATAAGTGGTAAGTAGTAAGTATATTTTTGACATGTTATAGGTCAACTTATCACTTGCCACTTATTACTTACCACTTCTACATCAACAGAGCCTCGCAGAGGCGGACTAAACGAATAAACAATTTCAACAAATCATCCTAGCCCGAAGGGCGCATCAACAAATCATCAATAAGTTCCTTTAATTTTGCCGGACATGGCCTCTGATTCGTTTTGCTGCATGAACTAAAACCAAAATGATGCAACCCAAATTCAAAAATTTGAGCAGCATATTCCTTTGCCTGCTTGCTTTCCTGTTTGTCCACACCGCCAAGGCCCAGGTTCAATGGCTGCCTAAAGAAACGCATGCTGATCGGTATAAGTTTTACTTTTACTGGGGGTACAACCGGGCATCCTTCGCACCTACCAACCTGCATTTTACCGGACCCAAATACGACTTTTCGCTGTACGATGTGCAGGCACACGACCGCCCTACTCCATTCAAACCCAAGGTCTATTTTGGCCCCACCACCCTGTGGATTCCGCAGTACAATATCCGAATGGGCTATTTCTTTAAACCCCGCTGGTCTGTTTCCTTTGGAGTCGACCACATGAAATACGTCATGGACGCCAATCAAACCCTGCGGCTTTCCGGAATCATTACCCCGGAAGCGTCAGACAAATACGCGGGGACTTACCTCAACGAACTGAAAGAAATCAGCCCAGATTTCCTTCAGTTTGAACATTCCGACGGACTAAACCTGAGCACCTTTGAAGTCGCTTACCACCTCCCATTGCTCAACTGGCCAACCGGGGCCATCGAATGGTATAACGGACTGGGCGCATTGTGGGTGGTTACCCGCACCGATGTCCGTGTTTTTGGCGATGGACTCAACAACGATTTTCACGTTGCCGGATACTCGCTCTCCGCCAAATCCGGGCTCCGCTTCACCTTCTTCAAACGATTTTTCTTCTTGTTTGAAAACAAAATGGGCTACATGAGCCTACCCTCCGTTTTAATCAAAAACGACGCTCCCGAAATTGCCGACCACAACATTGTTTTTGGGGAAAAAACAGCTGCACTTGGCGTGCGTTTTAATTTCAAAAAACCCTAGCTTGTTTATTCGTTTATGGTAATTGATGATTTGTTGATGCGCCCCTGGCGGGGCTGGTTGATTTGTTGAAATTAGTAGTCAGTAGTCAGAATTTGATTATTTTAAAAAAACTGACCACTGACTACTGACTACTGACTACTGACATAAACAGAGCCTCGCAGAGGCGAATTAAACGAATAAACAATTTCAACAAATCATCTAGCCCGAAGGGCGCATCAACAAATCATCAATAAGTTCCTTTACTTTTGCCGGTCATGGCCTCTGACAAAAAAACGCCTCAAACGGAATCCTCCGGCGATTCAAAAGTTCCCTGCTTCCTTTCCTTTCGCGAATCGGTGGCCGGTATTGCTTTGCCGGAGCGCTTCACCTTTCCGTTTTATTACGAACCACATCCGCTCAGCATTCAGGCGGTTCGGGAGATTCAGGAGGGTCCGCTTAGTGAGCCGGGATGGGAGCATAATTTTGGATTGGTTCCCGACAAACCCGGCACACCCGTTGGCAAAATGTTTGGAGTGCTTGTGGTGCAAAAACAAGATGGAACGCTGGGTTACCTGGCTGCCTACTCCGGAAATCTTGCGGGAAAAAATCCGAACTTTCCATTTGTGCCGCCCTTGTTTGATTTGCAGCAGCAAGATGGTTTTTTTAAAAAAGAAGAGACGGTATTAAATCAGCTCAACCGGGAAATCGAAGCCCTGGAAGCGGATCCGGAACTGGAAGAACTGGAGGCCGTTTTAAACGAGGAGCGCAAACTTGCTGAAGACCGGATACAGGAAAAGAAAACCGAATTAAAAACAGATAAAGCGCGGCGCAAACAAGTCCGCGAAGAAGCGGCCGAACAACTTTCTCCCGAACAATTAAATGCCCTGCACGACGAATTAATTCTGGAGAGCCTGAGCCAGCAACGACAACTCAAGGAGGTAATCGCATACTGGAACATGCGGGTAGAAAAAGCCCAGGCACAATTGGATGAAAAACGGGATAAAATCCAATCGCTCAAAACCAGGCGAAAACAAAAATCAGGCGCACTTCAGCAAAAGTTGTTCGACCAGTACCAGTTTCTAAACCAGTCGGGCGAGGTAAAACCACTCACAGCAATTTTCGAAAAAACCGTTTTCGGAAAACCGCCCTCAGGTGCCGGGGAATGTGCCGCCCCCAAATTGCTTCAATACGCTTTTCAGCACCAGTTGAAGCCCATTGCAATGGCGGAGTTTTGGTGGGGGCAATCGCCCGTATCCGAAGTGCGCAAGCACGGACAATACTACCCCGCCTGTCGGGGAAAATGCGAGCCTATTTTGGGGCACATGCTCGCCGGGATCGACATGGATGAAAACCCAATGTTGACGCCGCTTACCACCGATCAGGAAATTGGAATTCTGTATGAAGATGAGTACCTGCTTGTAATCAACAAACCGGCAGAACTGCTCTCCGTTCCGGGAAAAAATGTTGAGGACTCAGTAGCCAGTCGAATGAAAGCCTTGTATCCTCAGGCCAGCGGACCACTCGTGGTACATCGCCTGGATATGGCTACTTCCGGAATTATGCTCATTGCCAAATCCATGGAAATCCACAAGGCATTACAGCATCAATTCATAAAGCGAAGCATTAAAAAACGCTATGTAGCCCTGCTCGACGGGCTTGTTGCAGAAGACGAAGGATTCATCGACCTCCCCCTTCGGGTTGACCTGGACGACCGGCCCAGACAACTTGTCTGCTATGAACACGGGAAGCCCGCTCAAACCAAGTGGAAAGTTGTTGCGCGCAATGAAACTCAAACCCGTATCCATTTTTATCCCATTACCGGTCGTACCCACCAACTTCGGGTACACGCCGCACACCCATTGGGCCTCAACACCCCGATTATCGGAGACGACCTATACGGCACAAAAAGCACGCGCCTGCACCTGCATGCAGCCTGGATTTCATTCAAACATCCGTACACCCGGGAGCAAATGGAAATAGAAGCACCAGAGCCCTTTTGAGTATTGAACGTGTATTGGAGATTCTATTCAAAACGCGGAATTTCTATACCCAGCCGCTGCAGAATCTTTCTGGTTAATTCGTGTTCTGGTGGTCCATACAACACAATGGAAGCCCCTCCTGAATCCGTCGAATTCAGAATGTAATCATACCCCTCAGCCGCCGACAAAGCCTTTATCTCTGTTTCTAATTTCTTGAGAATAGGAGCCATCAAACGTTCCCGATCAGCAGCCAATTGATTCTGAGCATCGGAGACGTCATTTTTAATTTCCGCCTCCAGATTAATGATCTCATCCTGAAGGGGTTTCAAATTCGATTGGTTTTTAGGATCACTGGCAAATGCATTATACTCCTCCAGTTTTATCTGATAAAATTGTTGTTTGGCTTGTATTTGAGCCGAAAGTTTTTGCTCGATTTTTCCAAGTTCTCGATCAGCGGAATTAGCTTCTGGCATGTAGGAAAGAATCAAACTCATATTGGCATAGCCAATTTTTTGTGCGGACAAGCTGGTGCTGAGAAGCAAGGCAAGAAAAAACAAGGTACGATTTAGTCGCATAGTGTGGGTTATTAACGTTTGATGATGCGCCCTCTGGGCAATGGTCGTTTTTAAGAGCTGCTTTGGAAAAAACCAAGTCCAACTTAGAGCGTGTTTGGGATTTTGGTTTGAGGCGAAAGCGAGCAAATTTTGTTTTAATTGAGGCAAAATTTGCAGTCGTAGTCGGGTTCTACGGCGAAAATTTTAACGAAAAGTAAAACAAAATTTGCCGATTGCAGCCCAAACATAAAATCCCAAACAGGCTCTTAAAGTTAAGAGACAGCATGGGCAACAAAATACGCATGGGAATGGTCGGAGGTGGCCAGGGAGCCTTTATTGGAGGCGTGCACCGAATGGCAGCAGCCATCGATGGGCAAATTGAACTTGTTTGCGGAGCATTCAGCAGCAGTCCGGAAAAATCCCGGGCATCGGGTGAGGCACTGGGGCTGGATCCTGCCCGCTGCTACGGCACCTTTGAAGAAATGATGACCCGGGAAAAGCGTCTGCACCCAAGCAAACGGATGCAGATTGTATCGATTGTTACACCCAACCATATGCACGTTGCTCCAGCCAAACTGGCGCTCCAAAAAGGGTTCCATGTTATTTGCGATAAGCCCTTGGCTTTTTCCCTGAAAGAAGCCAAAGCCCTGAAAAAAGTAGTGGATAAATCCGGACTGATCTTCGCGCTTACCCACAACTACACCGGTTACCCCATGGTAAAACAGGCCAAGCAGATGATCCGAAACGGCGAACTGGGAGCCATTCGGAAAGTGGTCGTTGAGTATCCGCAAGGCTGGCTCAGCACCCGACTTGAAGGGGAGGAAAACAAACAGGCAGCCTGGCGCACAGACCCCAGCAAAAGCGGCATCGCCGGCGCCATGGGTGATATTGGAACCCACGCTGAAAACCTGGCGGAGTACGTCACCGGCTTACAGATCTCAGAACTCTGTGCCGATATCAGCACCTTCGTTGAAGGGCGCCAGCTCGACGACGACGGCAATGTACTCCTGCGCTTCAACAACGGCGCCAAAGGTATTTTGCATGCAAGCCAAATTTCAGCCGGAGAAGAAAATGACCTGAACATTCGGATTTATGGTGAAAAAGGCGGTCTCAGCTGGCACCAGATGGAACCCAACACCCTAACGGTACGCTGGCTCGACAAACCGATTCAGGTTTACCGAACCGGCTCTGTTGGATTGTATCCCGAAGCGGAGGCTCACGCCCGAATCCCTGCCGGACATCCCGAGGGATACCTCGAAGCATTCGCCAATATTTACCGTAATTTTGCCCACTGTGTACGCGCCCATATAGACGGCACTGCTCCCAATCCGCTTTACCAGGATTTTCCAAACATCGACGACGGAATCCGGGGCATGCAGTTTATCGAACGCGTAATTGCCAGTGGTAAAAGCAAGCAAAAGTGGGTTAAATTTTAGAGCCTGTTTGGGACTTTAGCCCTGGAAATTTGAAACGCTACCCATTGAACCAACGCATTAACCAAACGAGGCCGGGCGGCCTGAACAGAAATCATGCATCAATCGCTTTATCGAATACGGGAGAAAGGATATTATGGCTTTATCAATGCACAAGGTGAAGTTGTAATCGATCCGCAATACCTGGATGCCAGCGATTTTTCACAGGGATTTGCCCGGGTACGGCTCAACGATCAGTGGGTACCCATTGATGAACAAGGTCGGCTTCTGCTCCGCCGCATGTATCGGTTTGTAGGTCCCTTCAAGGAAGACCTGGCACGGGTACAGCTCGTTCGCGCCTGGGGGTATATGAACTTGCGCGGACAAGAGCAAATTCCCGTTCAATACGACTCCGCCAATGATTTTTCCGAATCTATGGCTGCTGTTACCCTGGAAGGTCGCAGCGGATTTATAGATAAAAACGGGGTGTTTGTTATCCCACCACGTTTTGAGTCGACCGGCGATTTCAACCAGGGATTGGCCCCTGCCGGAAAAAATGGAAAAGTGGGATATATCAATACCGAAGCAGATTTTGTAATTCCCCCAGGGTGGGACCGGGCGCACCCTTTCCAAGGTCAGGTAGCTGTGGTTGAAAATGACGGGCTATGGGGACTTATTGGCCGGGATGGCAAAACGCTCGTGGAGCCGCGTTTTCAATTTGTAACCGGTCACTCAGAGGGTGAGTTTTTTGACGGAATGGCCCTCGCTTTTTCCGATGGAAAATATGGGTTTGTAAGTCAGGACGGGCGGCTTGCCATCGAGCCCATGTTTGACCTAGCCGGTGATTTTGGCGAAGACATGGCCCTCGTGGAAATCAACGGTGCCTATGGCTATATAGATAAAACCGGGAAACTCCTGATCATGCCCAACTTCGAAGACGCCGGCGTTTTTTCAGAAGGGTTGGCCCAGGTAAGCATCAACGGCCAATGGGGTTATATCAACACCGAAGGCCGGGTTACTATCCCAGCCCAATACCAGGCCGCAACTCCTTTCCGCGACGGGCTCGCGCTCACCGCCATTGATGGACATTGGCAATACATCGACCGATTCGGCGGGGTTGTCTGGCGGGAAAAAGCGTAATGTAGTGGTCAGCAGTGTAGCCATGTCTGGCAGGACAAATTCTGACCACTGACTCCTGCCCCGCTGACTACTAACATCAACAAATCATCCTAGCCCGAAGGGCGTATCATCAAATCATCAATTTTCATAAACAAGGGAAATCGCAGCGTCCCGAATAAACAAGGCCCGCAGGGCCGAATAAACAATTTCTGACCACTGACTACTGACCTGCTGGCCACTAGTTAGTACATTTGTTTATGAAACATACATGGATACTTCTTTTGGCGCTTTTGTTTTTTTCTCCTTGTTATGGACAAAAAGCAGGCAAAACAGCACGCCCTGAAATTGGGCTGGTACTCAGCGGTGGCGGGGCAAAGGGGCTCGCGCACATCGGCATTCTGAAAGCGGTAGATTCCGCCGGACTGAAGATAGACTACCTGACCGGCACCAGCATGGGGGCCATCGTTGGAAGTTTGTACTCCATTGGTTACAGCGCCGACTCGATTGAATCGATTGCACGCAACCTCGACTGGAACGTGATGCTCTCCAACAAAACCTCTCTGCGTTCGCTGATCATGGAGGAAAAACCGGAGTATGCACGCTACCTGCTCGAACTGCCCTGGGAAAACAACTGGTTTCAGTTTTCGACCGGGGTTCTTGAGGCGCAGGAAATGTGGCTCAAACTTTCAGAACTCTACCTGCCAGCATACGAGCAAAAGGATTTTTGCAATTTCTCTATTCCGTTTCAGTGTTCCGGAACCGATGTTGAGCGCGGCGCTTACCACGTAATCAATCACGGCGAACTCATCACAGCAGTGCGGGCCAGCATGGCTATTCCCACGGTGTTTACATCCGTGGATGTGGATGGTCGTCCGCTGGTCGACGGAGGGTTGATGCGCAATTTTCCGGTAGAGGATGTCAGAGAACTTGGGGCTGATTACGTGATTGGCAGCAGCGTGTCGAACGGGCTTTTACCAAAAGAAAAACTTACCGATGCCAGCCAGATCCTGATGCAGCTGGTCTTCCTGACCGACGGCATCAACAACCAGGCACAGGTAGAGCAATGCGACCTCTATGTACTACATCCACTTGAGCCCTACTCCGGGGCCAGCTTCAACCATGCCCAAACCATCATCGACATCGGTATTGACCAGGGTAGGGAACTGTATCCGCAACTCGTACAGATCAAGGACTCCCTCGATGCCATTTTTGGACCTCAGGAACAAGATACAAACAGACTGCCGCAAGTGGATTCCGTGTACATTGATTCCTGGAAAGTAACGGGACTCAGCAAAACAACCGATGCGTTTTTTATTCAGATGATGAATTTTAAAACCGACCGGTACTATACCGCAAAGGAATTGTCGGAAAAAATCCGCCAGGCATTCGGAACACGGTATTACCGCCGAATTGTCTATGCACTGGAAAAAAATTCGGAGGGAAAAACCACCATTGTATTTGATGTGGAGGAAAATCCCCTGGCACTTGCCAAACTCGGCATACACTACAACAGTTTTAGTGATTTTAGCCTGATCACCAAACTCTCTATCCGGGATTTTTTGCTAAAAAACTCACGCTTTTTAATCGGCGCAAACATCAGTGAAAATTTCCGCGGAGGGGCAGAATACATCAAATTCACAGGCTACCGAAACCGACTGGCTTTTATCCCGTCCCTCCACTACGAAGACTTCGGTTTTACAGCCTATACCCAATTCGAGAAAGACGGTGTGTACCGCCAAAGTGCTCTGAAAACCGATTTGAAAATGCAGTACTCGCTCAAACGATCCTTTAGCACGGGAGCCGGTTTTTCATATGAGTGGCTGCGCTATCGGCCCAGCATCAAATCGTACGACGACCTCGACGGAAACATCCAGATTCAATCCGTTTTTCTCTATTGTAAAGCCAATACACTCGACCGGGTTGCACTGCCCCGCAGCGGTTTGCAATTGGAAGCTACTGCCAGCTCCATATTTCAGCAACAATCAAAAGCCGGAGTATACCGAGATGGGGAACAAATCGGAACACTGGAATCACTTGGATTGATCCCAAGCGGATATGGTCGATTTACCCTGGATCTTCGGAGCTATCATCCGATCAATAAAAAGGCCACGCTGGAAAGCCATTTTCAAACAGGCTTGCTAATGAATTACCGGGACAATCAGTTTAACCAGTTTGTAATTGGTGGATTGGTGTCTCAATTTAGAAATCAAATTTCTTTTGCCGGACTTTTCGAAGGCACCGTTAAAACCAACAGCACAGCAGCACTCAAACTCGGACTTCGACAGCAAATAGCCGGAGCGTTTTACCTCAGTCTGGGAGCCAATGCCCTGGCTTATAATTTTGTCGACAGGGGCACCACATTCCAAAAACCACAATGGCTCACAGGCTACCTGACAACGCTGAGCTACGATTCCTTCCTTGGGGTGTTCGATGCTTCGCTGATGTATAACGACCAGACCGAAAAATTTGGGGTTTATTTTAATCTTGGGTTCCCGTTTTGATTTTTGTGGGGAATTGGGCAAGGGCAGGCATTTAATTCTGGGGCTTGCTTTAATTTAGATTCGCCGCTGGGGTTTGGCCAGTGACTGTACGATTGTGTGGAAGTGGGCGATTCGGGAATTGGGCAAGGGCAAGCCTTGCCCCTACTGGGGTGGTTTTTTTAATCGCTTTTCCTATCTTTGTATGTCCGTTCAAATCCGGAAAAACGACATCCCACCTACATGGATTTTAAACTTCAATCTTCCTACACGCCTACAGGCGACCAGCCTCAGGCGATCAATCAACTCGTGCAGGGAATTGCTGCCGGCGACCGTGCGCAAGTCCTCCTCGGGGTAACCGGCTCTGGTAAGACATTTACCATGGCCAACGTGATTGAACAGGTCAATAGACCCACCCTGGTACTTACCCACAACAAAACCCTTACCGCACAGTTGTATTCCGAACTCCAGGCCTTTTTTCCGGACAATGCGGTGGAATACTTTGTTTCCTACTACGATTATTACCAGCCGGAGGCCTACATTTCCGTGACCGACACCTACATCGAGAAGGATTTGAGCATGAACGAACTGGTGGATAAACTCCGACTCAAAGCCACCAGCACCCTGCTCTCCGGCCGAAACGACATTGTGATCGTTGCGTCCGTTTCCTGCATTTATGGTATGGGAAATCCGGAGGACCTGGAAAGCGGGGTCATTGAAATAAAAACAGGCGATAAACTTTCAAAAACCAACTTCCTGTACCGGCTGGTAGACAGCCTCTACGCACGTACTGAAACCGAATTTACCCGCGCTACGTTTCGGGTGAAAGGCGATTCGGTCGATATCAACCTGCCCTATGCCGACTGGGGCTACCGCGTAATCTTCTGGGGCGATGAAATTGAGAGCATCGAAACCATCGAACTCGAAACCGGAAAGCGCATTCAGGCCATTGATAAAACCCGGATTTTTCCAGCCAACCTATACATCGCACCCAAAGACCGGATGACGGAAATTATCCACCAAATCCAGGATGAACTGGCGGAGCAGGAGAAGTTTTTTAAACGGGAAGGTCGACCCCGCGAGGCAGCCCGAATCCGCGAGCGAACCACCTTTGACATCGAGATGATCCGTGAACTAGGATACTGCAACGGCATTGAAAATTATTCGCGTTTTTTCGACCGCAGAAAACCCGGCACACGCCCCTTCTGTCTGCTCGATTATTTTCCCGATGATTTCCTCATGATCGTTGATGAAAGCCACGTTACCATCCCACAGGTACGCGGCATGTGGGGAGGCGACCGCGCCCGGAAACAAATGCTCGTAAATTATGGCTTCCGACTGCCATCCGCAATGGACAACCGCCCTCTGAGTTTTGATGAATTTGAAAGCCTTATCAACCAGGTTGTTTTTGTAAGTGCTACCCCTGCCGACTACGAACTGGAACAAACAGAAGGCGTCGTGGTCGAACAACTCATCCGACCCACCGGTCTGTTGGACCCACCCATTGAGGTCCGCCCTTCCCTCAACCAAATCGACGACCTGATTGATGAAATCCAACTCCGGGTTGAACGGGATGAACGTACCCTGGTAACCACCCTCACCAAGCGTATGGCCGAGGAGCTGAATGAATATTTTTTAAAATTAAATATCCGCTGCCGCTACATCCATTCAGAGGTAGAAACCCTGGAGCGCGTAGAAATTATCCGCAACCTGCGGCTTGGTGAATACGATGTGCTCATCGGTGTTAACCTCCTTCGCGAAGGGCTGGACCTGCCAGAAGTTTCGCTGGTCGCCATCCTCGATGCAGATAAAGAAGGTTTCCTCCGAAACATGCGTTCCCTGACCCAAACGGCAGGTCGCGCTGCGCGAAACTCGAACGGCATTGTCATTTTTTATGCCGACAAAATCACCGATGCCATGCGCAATACCATCGACGAAACCAACCGCCGACGCAGCATCCAGATGGCCTACAACGAGGAGCGGGGCATCGTACCCAAAACGGTTTCCAAAACGAAGGAAGAAATCATGGCCCAACGCACGATTCTGGATATCCGCGGGGTAGAACAAAACGTTTATCAGGAAACTACCGAACCAAGTCTCGCAGCAGAACCCATTGTAGCGCTCGCCAACCGCAGTCAGCTGGAAGCCATGATCGCCGAAACTGAAAAGAAAATGAAAGCCGCCGCCAAAGACCTGGACTTTATTTCTGCCGCCCAATACCGGGATGAAATGAAAGCCCTTCAAAAACAACTGGGGCTTAAGTTTGGAGGGTAGTATTGGGTTGATTTGTTGATGCGCCCTGCGGGCCAGGATGAAACGTTGAAATTGTTTATTCGTTTAGTTCGCCTCTGCGAGGCTCTGTTTATTTGTTTATATTGATAGTCTCTTTTCATTTGGTTCAACTGGATGGGCAATGGAATGTTGCCAATGGGATTTGGAACAGCGAGACGAACGTTTGTTTGCAGATTAAACCGATTTTTATCTGAATAAGATCGTATTGATTCGCTCCAGTTTTCATCTCAGAAACCTGACTTTAGGAGAATCTTGCTTTAGGATTCTTGCTGGATTGTTTTATCTTTAGAACAAGCTTTAGTCACCTCAATAAAAAAACCATGAAGAACGTACTGCCCTTCTTTTTCTACCTTCTATGCCAGAGTACTTTTTCATTCAGCCAATCAAATGAAGAATGGATAAGTACCAGAACGGTTCAGGCCCGTTTTAGCACTGAAAGTGGTGCGCTTATTAATGACTTTACAATCCCAAGCAGTGCTGGGCCAAGTATAGGCTTCAGGGATATTTTACTGTGGACAGGAGGTGTGACTCCTCCCGGAAACTTGGCCATTTCCAGACAACAAAATGATCTTTCAGAAAGCAACTTTGCATTTGGGTTTCGCGGCGTTCCGAATTCGGATAAAATTTGGAAGGTTACAAAACAGGAGATGAAACAACACAAAGCGGACCTCGCCGACAATGGGAAAATTGACAATCCCCTGCCAGCAATTTATTCCTGGCCTGCTTTTGGCAACCCCTACTCCGAAGCGTATAATGGTTTCTCAATGGAGTCGATTTCTTATACCCTGGCAGCTCCGGATGCTCAATACCTGAACCGACCATACAAACCCGATTTGGGACACTACCCCTCCTTTGGCAGTCCCGTTCACTTTATTGAACGAATCCCGGATGAAATTGTGTTCTTTCCATTTTATGAAAATGAAGAAAATGGCCTGGACTTTAATGCCATTTTCTACACCTACTATTGCGATGAAGCACCTTTCCTGGATCATACAATTTTTGGCTACATCACTTTTCAAAAAACAGGATATCCTCCCTTGGATTCCTTTCACTTGGCTTTTGAAATTACAGCACCGGGCGACCTGGGAGGCCGGTTTATGGGAACAACGCAAAACCATGAACTCTATTTCTATGCCGCGGATACCCTTCAGCAGGACAATCACCTGCTCGTGTTCGAAACACAATATGGGATTTTAGATACTACCAACTACTACGGTGATTATACAATCATGCCGCTATACCAGCCAACCCTAAATCCGCCACTTCCTTCAGGTATGTTGTACCCATACCAGGATAATGAGTACTACAACCTGCTAACCGGAACCTGGCGCGATGGCACCCCTCTAACTCCGCTGAACAGGGGATATACCCCCGAATTGCCATTACAAACCTTTGTTCAACAAGCATTTGATGGAAACCCTGGAATCCCGGGAGACTGGGCAGAAATACATGCAAACATGCCGATTGGGGACAGAACAGTTCTTTTTTCCAATGGTCCTGTTTATATAAAAGAAGGGTGGAAGAACAGTATTCTATTTTCATTGAGTTATATACCCCCCGACACATCGCTCCAAACCCAACTCAATTCTGTTCGTTCATATTCAAATGACAAATCCGGATTTGGTTTTGCCCATTATTATCCCTCTCCTAACCCCTATGATTTGCGTTGCGTAGAAACGATGGAATTGCTAAAAGATCCCAGTCCGGTTCCTATGCAGGTAGTCCCAAACCCTGCTACCGACCAGATCTCACTGCATTTGGTAGATGAATACATTGTGGAGTTTTTTCTGTACGACCCAATGGGGCGTTTGATCGATCACCAGAATGAGTTGGAGTTTTATAATGTGTATGATGTGTCCAAACTAAAAAGTGGCATTTATTTTATCCATTGCAAACTGTATTCTGGTCGTACCGCAGTTGCACGGGTGATTATCTATTAAAAATCCACACTATTTTTTGACAAAAAATCTTTAAATCCTACTTTTGTTCACCACACCCCATGAACAAAAAAACAAACCCATGCTCCAACTCGATACCGGTATTGAATACCTGAAGGGGGTCGGCCCGCAACGTGCCGATACCCTGAAAAAAGAGTTGAGTATTTTCACCTGCCGCGACCTGCTTTTCCACTTTCCATTCCGGTACATCGACCGGACCAAATTCCACCGCATCCAGGATATCCGGGAGGAGGGCGAAGCCTACCAACTCAAGGGCATTCTTCGCCGGGTGGAAACCGTGGGGGAAAGCCGGGCCCGCCGCCTGGTGGCAACCCTCCGCGATGAAAGCGGGCAAATCGAACTGGTCTGGTTCCGGTCCGTGCATTGGATGGAAAAAAGCCTGCAAGTAGGCAAAGAATACATCGTTTTTGGAAAAGCCTCCGAATTCAACAAGCGCTTCAATATGGCGCACCCCGAAATGGAGGAAGCAAATGCCGAAACCGTGCAAGCCGCACGCACATTTGATCCTGTATATCCATCCACCGATAAGCTCGGACAAAAGGGCCTCGATGCCCGCGGCATCCGGCGAATTATGCGGGCTTTATTCGATAAGCTCCCCGAACACGAACTCCCCGAAACCCTGCCTGCCTACCTGATGAAAAAATTCAAACTCATCGGTCGGTTTCAGGCGCTTTTTCAAATCCACTTTCCGGAAAACCAACAGGAGCTCGATGCCGCCATCCGGCGACTAAAATTTGAGGAACTCTTTTTTCTGCAACTCCGCCTGCTCCAGGTGCAGCGCCGCCGAAAAGACGCCCTGCGTGGTTTTGTTTTTTCAAAAATCGGAGATGCGTTCAACCGTTTTTACCACGACAAACTGCCCTTCGAACTGACCGGTGCGCAAAAACGCGTGTTAAAGGAAATCCGCACAGACCTGGCCTCCGGAAAACACATGAACCGGCTGGTACAGGGGGATGTAGGCTCCGGAAAAACAGTGGTGGCGCTTATGTCCATGCTCATCGGCATCGACAACGGATTTCAGGCCTGTCTCATGGCACCCACGGAAATTCTCGCGCAACAGCACTTCGAAAATATGCAGGAACTGGTGGGCGATATCGGTCTGGAAGTCGGCTTTCTTTCCGGTAGTATTAAAGGAAGAAAACGCCAGGCCATTCTCGACCGCCTGGCCGCAGGAGAAATTGACATTCTGATTGGCACCCATGCCCTGATCGAAGACTGGGTGGCTTTTAAAAATCTGGGAATGGCCATCATCGACGAGCAACACCGGTTTGGGGTGGAACAGCGCGCCAAACTTTGGGCTAAAAACCCGGCAGGTCCACCGCATGTACTGGTTATGACCGCCACGCCGATCCCACGCACCCTTTCCATGACGCTTTATGGCGACCTGGATGTTTCCCTGATCGATGAACTTCCGCCTGGAAGAAAACCTATTACCACCCTCCACAAAACCGAACACCACCGACTGTGGGTGCAGGGGTTTATGCGGGATGAAATCGCCAAAGGCCGACAGGTATATGGTATATCCTATGATTGAGGAGACCGAAAAGATGGACCTGAACAACCTCATGGCGGGCTACGAGGCGATGAGCCGGGATTTTCCGATACCGCAGTACCAATTAAGCATCGTCCACGGCAAAATGAAAGCAGCCGATAAGGATTTTGAAATGCAGCGGTTTGTAAAAGGCGAAACACAGATTATGGTTGCCACTACGGTCATCGAAGTGGGGGTAAACGTACCCAATGCCTCGGTGATGGTCATCGAAAATGCCGAGCGTTTTGGCTTGTCGCAACTCCACCAGCTCCGGGGTCGGGTAGGGCGCGGAGCGGAGCAAAGTTTTTGCATTTTACTTACAAGTTTCAAGCTCTCCGCCGAAGGCCGGGAGCGCATACAAACCATGTGCGAAACCAACGACGGATTTAAAATTGCCGAAGTGGATTTGCGACTGCGCGGGCCCGGCAACATCGAGGGTACCCAGCAAAGCGGATTGCTCCGTTTCCTGCTGGCCGATCTGGCTAAAGACGGGCACATCATTGCAGCCGCCCGTGAAATGGCAAAAAAAATCCTGGATAAAGACCCCGGTTTGCAAATCCCGGAACATACCCCGCTTCGCCTGCACCTCGA
Source organism: Saprospiraceae bacterium (assembly GCA_041392625.1). Lineage (GTDB taxonomy): Bacteria > Bacteroidota > Bacteroidia > Chitinophagales > Saprospiraceae > M3007. The sequence continues at coordinate 16,794 of JAWKLR010000043.1, forward strand.
ATCCACCGGAAAAGAAGCACGCGTTTGGAGCAGAATTTCTTGATGTACATAAGTGGTAAGTGAAAAGTAGTAAGTGGTAAGTGGGGGAACTTTCCTTTTGGGTGTTTTTGTTTTCATTAGTAAAAAAATCCTATGCAATTCATTTTACGTCCCTGGCGGGAAAGCGACCTGGAAAGTCTGATAGAATTTGGTAACAATCCAAAAATTGCGCGGTTTATGACCGACCAGTTTCCCAATCCATTTACAGAAGAAAAAGCCCGGGCATTTATCGAAATGGCAAGTGGTTCCGAGCCCTATCGAATCATGGCAATTGAGGTGGAGGGAAAAGCAGCCGGGGGAATTGGGGTGCACCCACAAGCCGATGTGTATCAAAAAAATGCGGAGCTGGGTTACTGGCTTGCCGAACCGTTTTGGGGCAAAGGCATCATCACCCAGGCTATCGGACAAATGGTTGCATACGGCTTCAATACCTGGAACATCACACGGATTTATGCCCGGCCTTACGGAACCAACATTGGTTCGCAAAAAGCCCTGGAGAAAGCCGGGTTTACTCTGGAAGCACGCATTGAAAAATCTATTTTCAAAAACGGAGAATACCTGGACGAGCTCATCTATGCCATCCGCAGATAGGAAGCTCCGGGGGAATTTCTACCTTTGCCCCGATGCTGGATATACTTTTTGAAGACGAATATTTTGTTGCAATAAACAAGCCCGAGGGGGTATTGGTGCACCGTACTCAAATCAGTCAGGATACACGGTTTGTCATGCAGGAACTGCGCGATCAACTGGGCCAGCACATCTATACCATCCACCGACTGGATCGGGCCACTTCCGGTTTGCTTATTTATGGAAAAACCTCGGAGTATGCCGAATCGCTGGCCGTGCAGTTTCGGGAGAAAACCATAGAAAAAAACTACCTGGCACTGGTGCGCGGCTGGACCGATGATCGCGGCACCATCGACTACGCTGTACAAGATCAGGACAAGCCCAATGCTCCTTTTCTCGATGCCATTACCCATTATGAAACCCTGGGTAAAAGTGAGGTCCCACACGCCATCGGATACAAATACACAACCGCTCGTTTTTCACTGGTAAATGTCCGCCTGGAAACCGGACGCAGGCATCAGATACGCAAACATTTCGCCCACATTTTGCATCCGGTTATCGGCGATAAACGGCATGGCGACAACAAGCACAACAACTATTTTTGGAATACACTCCAAATTCCGCGGATGCAACTGCATGCCTGGGAACTCCGCTTCACCCACCCATTTTCAAATACACCCATCCAAATCCAGGCTCCAGTAGACGACTTATTTCTAAAAGCACTGGAGGTGACGGAATTGAGTGGGTGTTTGCCGGAAATAAGATAAAACGCTGAATAGAAAGCCCGTTCCATTTAGCAGAATTCCAGCCTTCATTGGGATTTAGCGCAATTTTTAAATTTATTTAGTACTTTTCAAGATCGAAAAGACTACAAGCGCCTATTTCTCACTTTCAAAACGAACACTTTATGAAGACGAACTACCTTGCAATTTTAGCCTGTGCCGTAATCAATATGCTCCTCGGAATGGGCTGGTATGGCGTTTTTGCCAAACCCTGGATGGAAGGCCACGGACTCTCCCCGGAAGATGCTGAGAATATGAGCGGCATGAACTATGGAGTCAGCATTGGCGCGGCCCTTGTTGCTGCACTCATCGTGAGTATGATTTGGCGCCGAATGGGCGTGTGCACCTGGGCCGATGGGCTCAAATCCGGCGCTGCACTTGGCGTGCTCGGACTGGTAGGTACCATCGTCGGCTACATGTTTGCCCAAATTAATTTTGAAACCTCCATGATCGACGGCGGCTTTGCCTTCATTCAAATGACCCTTTTCGGACTCGTTCTGGGAGGATGGGTGAAAAAATGATGATTTGTTGATACGCCCTTCGGGCTAGGATGATTTGTTGAATCGTTTAGTCCGCCTCTGCGAGGCTCTAAGTGGTAAGTAGTAAGTGGCAAGTAATAAGTTGACTTGTAGCATGTCAAAAATGTACTTACTTCTTATCACTTACAACTTACCACTTCTATATCAACAAATAAACAAGAGTAAGCGCAGCGTCCCGAATAAACAAGGCTCGGAGAGCCGAATAAACAACTACTACTTTATCCCTTCTTTCCGGTTTTTTCAATTGCCAAACCAATGGCTTTTATTCCGCGGATAGAGTCTTTCCGCATGTTTTGTTCCAGCGTTATGGTATAGTTTCCGGGGTCGCTGAAAAAGGCATTTTCCTGGAGAATAAGATGAACGTTACAGGCATCACCGGAGCATTTTCCATTGGATTCCCCCTGATTGTTGAACAGGTTGAAGGAGGTGACCCGGCTCAGGCGTTTTCCACTGGGAAAGCGGGTATAGAGTTTGGTGTACACATTTTGGTAGGGATAATCGGCTGTGTGGTCAAAATCCACATACAGGGTGTATATGGCCGAGGTGTCTTCGATGGTAAAATCAAAATTGATGGTATCGGTATAGGTCCAGCAAGCATCCTCAATGGATTCGGTGGAATGGTATTCGTAGTTGGTTCCGCAGGCCGCAAAAAACAAGATGCAGGCCAGGGCAGCAATGGGACGGTACATAGTTTTTATTTTTTCACACAAGAAACGACAAAGGCGGGGGGAATATTCCAGGGAACGAAGTTGATTTTTCCGTTTCCAAACTTTTTCTTGTAAAATGGAATCATGTGTGGACTGTAGTGAAACTGGATAAACTTCCCGCCCGGCCGTAGCCACTCCAGGCACTCATCGATAATTTGTTCGGCCAATTCGTTGGGGAGCACGGCAAAGGGAATTCCGGAAACGACGTAATCCACGTGCTCAATTTTCTTTTCATTCAGGTGCACCCCCATGTTTTCAGCGGAGTCGTGCAACAAGGCCATGCGCTCATCTGAAAAATTGGTTTTCAACACTTCCATAAAAACCGGATTGACCTCAAAAACCAAGAGCTGGCTGTCGGGCAAAATGCGGCCGAGCAGTTGCTCCGTAATCACCCCATCTCCGGCACCGAGTTCAAGTACCACGGAGGCGTTCGCGGGATCCACCTGCCCAACGATGGTTTTACAGAGAGCCGGTGAGCTTCTGGCTACACTCCCTGTGGTGCGTAAATTCCGCAGGCTTTGTCTGAGAAAATCAATGTGTCGGTTCAAGCCTCTTCTTTTATTTGTTCAAAAACCAATTCCACCACTTCCGATTCTTTGAGGCCAAGCAGGCTGGCGGCTCTGCCCATATTTACAGAGACCTCCAGGAGGCCGGCATTGTTGAATAAACACAGGGGTTCACCCGCTTCCACATCGCAGTAGTTTTGACTCAACTGGGTGATTGGATCGTTGCGTTTGAAGTACAGCGAAAACGGCCGTCCCTGTCCGATCTGGTCAAAATCTTCGCGGGTGATGTTTACCACTGCATTGTCAAAATTATCTACATGGATGATGGTGCCCCGAATACGGGTCCGGTCGGTAACCGGATGCAGATTGATGCGCTTCACCATTTGGATGTGGGACAGGCCCAGCTCGTCCCATTCCTTACCGGCGGCCAGATGATCGACGGCGTCGGCAAAGGCCGTCTTTACCGGGAAATGCTGATCCGCAGGGTGGGGGATAATCCGTACATTTTCCAATTCCTGATTGGGGAAAACCAGGGATAAAATCCCGTTGTCGGGAGCCAGGAAAAAATGCCCTTCATGCCTCAAAGCGATGTAGCGAAAATTCCGTGCATATACGCAGTTCACACCAAGCAAATGAATCGTGCCCTCCGGATATTCATGCCAGGATTGCCGAAGGATAAAGGCCCCCTGTACAATATTGAACGGCTCAATACCGTGCGTGATATCAACCAGTTTGAGCTCCGGATTGCGCTTCAAAAGGGCGCCTTTCAACGCTCCTACATAAAAATCGCGCGTACCAAAGTCTGTCGTTAAACTTACGATGCGCATACCTGCTATTCTCTCTTATTTATACCGCGCTCTGCCCAAAAAATGGCAGCAGAACGGAGGGCCCACAAATTAACAGGAAAATCGCGAGTATGGGTATGGATTTGCCGGAATATTCCTATGCCTATCCGGATTTATTCATGCGGAATATGCCATTCGCCCATTTTACCTAAGTACAAAGACTAATCTGCAACATTGCCAACGCCGCATTTCACGCTCCATTTGGATTGAGTTCAATTTAGAGTGGGTGAAACTTTTATTTAAAAAATCATGTTTAGATCAACACGCTTTGCGTTACATTTGTAAGAACTTGTTCGAAGCCTGTTGGCACAAAGCACAACAACCCTGCTTCGAGTTTATTTTATTATCCGGTGGCCGTATTGCCACCCAAAAATGACAGGTACACTTTTGAGTGAAATCATTCTGACCGTTGAAGGGCTTGACCCCGTTGAACTGTATGGTGAAAACAATGCAAAACTGAATCTTTTGCGTAAAGCCTTTCCCGATGTTGTCCTTACTTCCCGGGGCGCCGGCATAAAACTCCAGGGCGAAAAAAAAGAGACCCAGGCAGCCAAAGCAAAATTTGAACAAATGGTGCGCTACCTGCGCGAACATGAAGAACTTCCCATCCAAACCGTGGAAGACCTTCTGGGCGGTGGCAACCCTTTTGACGTCCGCATACCTGTAAATGGTGGACGGGGTGGTGGTACCATCCTGCACGGCCGCAATGGCCGCCCCATCAAAGCCAAAACCCGCAACCAGCGACACCTGGTGGATGTATGCGAAACCAGCGATATTGTTTTTGCCGTCGGCCCCGCAGGAACCGGTAAAACCTATACCGCCGTAGCCATTGCCGTTCGGGCTTTGAAAAATAAGCTGGTAAAAAAGATCGTACTCACCCGCCCTGCAGTTGAAGCCGGAGAAAACCTGGGCTTCCTTCCGGGCGACCTCAAAGAAAAAGTAGATCCCTACCTCCGTCCGCTGTACGATGCACTGGACGACATGTTGCCCATGGAAAAACTCAACTTTTTTATGGACAACCGCGTCATCGAAATCGCTCCGCTGGCCTTTATGCGCGGTCGGACACTCGACAACGCCTACATCATCCTGGATGAAGCCCAAAACGCTTCACCCCTGCAATTGAAAATGTTTCTGACCCGCCTCGGGCCAAATGCCAAATGCATCATCACGGGCGACCTCAGTCAGATCGACTTGCCCCACCACCAAAAATCCGGACTGCGCCAGGCCATGAATACCCTGGGCGATGTGGACGGCATTTCGGTTGTAAACCTAACCGCGGAAGACGTTGTGCGGCACCGACTGGTAAAGGAAATTATCAAGGCATATGATCGCCTCGATCAGGAGGAACGCACCCGGCGGGAAAAACGCAAACAGGAACGGGAGGCAGAAGAGAAAAAAGACGCTGGTTCTGATTCAGAAGAATAGAAGCATAATGGGTGTAGCAAAACCAGCACCAGATGCGATGATACATCGAACTACTATACACCTCGTAAAAACCATTTTATTCTGTGTGTTTGCTCTTGGCATGCACCAAATCAACGCACAGGATCCGGAAGAAAAGCCCATTTTGTGGACCGCAAACTGGAGCTACGATGATGCCTATTTTGCCGTAGGCGGAAACGACAATATTCTGCGCATTTACGATGGAAAAACCTGGTCGCTACTCAGAAAGGACACCCTCGAAGATGCCATTTTACGCCTGCGCTGGCACCCATCCAAGCACCTGCTGGCCATGGCCTGTGCCGGAAAAAGCTCGCAGATTCTGGATATGGAAACCGGACACGCTCATCCGCTCAAAGGATGCCTGACCGGTAGTCGCGCCATCGACTGGAACCCCGATGGGAGCAAACTCGCCATGGCTGCATACGATGGCCAATTGCTGATTTACAATGAAAAAGGCAACCGCATTATTTCTGTAAAAAAAGAAAACTCCAAGAGTTTTGTCGGGGTCGACTGGCACCCCAAAAAAGACATGCTGATCGCACTCGGAGAAGCAGTGTATGTGTACGACGGAAATGGACAGGAACTCAACCGGTTTTCTCATCGTAAAGAAGAAGTACTTATGCTGTCTGTTGAATGGCACCAATCCGGCAACTTCTTTGTGATCGGGGACTATGGCGACACAGAGCAAAAATTTCCACCCCTCCTGCAATACTGGGATAAAGACTACCACCTTATTTCCGAATCAGCCATCGGCAAGGCGGAATACCGAAACCTCAGCTGGAATAAAAAAGGAAACAGATTGGCCAGCTCCAGCGATGCTCTCCGCATTTGGAATAAAAAAGGAAAACTGCTTTATACCGGCAATGTTCCCGACCTCCTCTGGGGGGTAGATTTCAGCAACAGCGGTAAATTTATTGTCACCAGCAGCATCGATGGCCGAATTACCATCTGGGATTCGCATGCCAAGAAGATAAAGGAATTGTAAAATTGTTTATTTGTTTAATCCGCCCCTGCGGGGCTCTGTTTATTCGTTTATTGAAATTGATGATTTGTTGATGCGCCCTTCGGGCTAGGATGATTTGTTGATATTAGTAGTCAGCGGGCAAGTGGTCAGTGGTCAGAATTTATTTAATCGTTTAATCCGCCTCTGCGAGGCTCTGTTTATACAGAAGTAGTAAGTTGTAAGTGGCAAGTGATAAGTTGACTTATAACATGTCAAAAATGTACTTACTGCTTATCACTTACAACTTCTAAATAAACAAATAAACAAGGGAAAGCGTAGCGTCCCGAATAAACAAGGCGCGCAGCGCCGAATAAACAATTTCTGACTTCCTGCCAGGCAGGGCTTCATCGGTGACTATTTCCTGCCAGGCATGGCAGGGCTACACATATTTGTATTATGAATCCAGAAAAACATTATATCAATCGCAGTGGCTGGTTACGGGCTGCTGTTTTAGGGGCCAATGATGGAATCCTGTCTACTGCCAGTATTGCCATTGGAGTTGCAGCTGCCAGCGATACGCGCGACCCCATTATCCTGGCATCCGTTGCCGGTCTGGTAGCCGGGGCACTATCTATGGCAGCCGGGGAATACGTTTCTGTCAGCTCGCAATCAGACCTGGAAAGTGCGGACCTGAAACGGGAACAGGATGAACTTGAAAAAACACCGGAAGCTGAACTTGAAGAACTTGCTGCCATTTATCGGGAACGGGGGCTCGATGAAAAAACGGCCCGCGAAGTAGCCATCCAACTCACCGAACACAACGCCCTTGAAGCCCACGCCCGCGACGAGCTTGGAATCAATGAAATTACCCAGGCCCGACCCCTCCAGGCAGCCCTGGCATCCGGTGCAGCATTTGTTTTTGGCGGAGCCCTTCCACTGCTGGTTTCCATTTTTTTGCCGCTAAAAAGCATGGTGTTTTATCAGTACGGGTTTGCCATCGTTTTTCTTTCCCTGTTAGGCGCACTCGCAGCAAAAGCCGGAGGTTCCAGTATTTATAAAGCACTGGTTCGGATTACATTTTGGGGAACCGTTGCCATGGGCATTACGGCGCTGGTAGGTTCTTTTTTTAATGTAAATGTGTAACCCCAAAAACAGGCTTTTTTCAAAACTAATTTTAACACATGAAAAACCTTCTACCCATTCTGTGTGTCTGCCTGCTCGCGTCCTGTGAACAGCAAGCCCCTAGCGAAACGCAAACTCCAGTATCCGATACCTCTGCTTTTGCGAATCCACCTAAATGGGCTGAAGAAGTGGTCTGGTATCAGATTTTTGTGGAGCGCTTCCGAAACGGCGATCCAAGCAACGACCCGACACCCGAAGACATGACCGGAACCTATCCGGGCTTTGTCCCCGAGGAATGGGCCATTACCCCCTGGACACAAGATTGGTTTAAACCCGATACCTACTTTGCAGCACTTGAAGGGAAAACTGATGCCGATGGAAACCCGCTGGTACATTTCGGACAAAAAGCCCAACTCCGACGCTATGGTGGTGACTTGCAGGGGGTCCTGGATAAAATTGACTACCTCGACTCACTGGGTGTAAGCGCGGTGTATTTCAACCCGGTCAACGACGCGCCCTCACTCCACAAGTTCGATGCACGCCACTGGCGTCATATTGATCGGAATTTTGGCCCCAACCCCAAAAAGGATGTGGAAACCATGGCGCAGGAAAACCCGGAAGACCCCGCCACATGGCAATTTACCGAAGCAGATAAACTGTTTTTACAGGTAGTGGAAACCCTGCACAAACACGGCATCAAGGTGATCGTGGATTATTCCTGGAACCACACCGGAAATCAGTTTTGGGCATGGAAAGATATTTTGGAAAAACAAGCCCAATCCAAGTACGCCGATTGGTACTGGGTCAATGCATTTGACGATCCCAATACGCCTGAAAATGAATTTGATTTCCAGGGCTGGGCCGGTGTAAAAGGCCTGCCGGAAATACGTGAAACAAACAAAAGCGAACACGAAGGCGCCATCCGGGCTTTCGAAGGAAACATAGCAAGTGAAGCCGTAAAACAGCATATTTTTGCCGTTACCAAGCGCTGGCTTGATCCCAATGGGGATGGCGACCCAAGCGACGGGATCGATGGCTACCGACTGGATGTAGCAGGCGAAGTTCCCCTAGGCTTTTGGCGCGACTTCCGAAAGGTTGTACGGGATGCAAACCCCGAGGCAGTACTCATCGGTGAACTCTGGTGGGAGTCCTGGCCAGAAACCCTGACAGATCCGGAACCCTTCCTCCGGGGCGACGTATTTGATGCGCCCATGAACTACCGTTGGTACCGGGCGGCCCGGCATTTTTTCAACGCTTCTCCTGAGGAACTTCCCGCATCGGAATTTGTAGGACAACTGAATGCCTTGAGCGCCAACATCCGAAAGTCCAACAACTATGCGATGATGAATCTGACCTCCAGCCACGATGCTCCCCGAACCCTCACCTCCTTGTTCAACAAAGGGCGTTACAAATACAACACCAACCCTGCACCAGATGCTCCGTATAAAATCGACAAGCCCGATGCAGAAACGTATCAGACACTGCGCATGCTTTTGGTCCACCAGTTTAGCTACGTCGGTGCCCCACACATCTGGGCTGGCGATGAAATGGGCATGTGGGGTAGTGACGACCCCAACACCCGCAAGCCGCTCATTTGGCCCGACTACCAATTTGAAGATGAAACAACCCACCCGCTCGGTTGGGAGCGCCCCCGCAACGAGGTGGCTTTCGATCAGGCACTTTTTTCATTTTATAAAAAACTCATCGACCTTCGCACTGCCAATCCCGTATTGATGCACGGTGATCTTGAGTTTATTCGGGTGGATGATGCAACACAAACCCTGGCATACAGCAGGTTTGATGGCAACTCGGAAGTCCTAGCCGTGTTCAATACCAGCAAGCAAGCTCAGACATTTTCCCTGCCCGTAAAAACCGAAAGCAGCTACCAGGATGTGTTGGGCAATGCATTGAACAATCAGGAAAATAAGACCGTACAAATCACCTTGCCAGCCCGCTCGTCGGCCCTTTTGGTAAGTGGTAAATAAGCGAACGCAATGAGTCAATTTTCGCGATATATTATTTTGCTTCTGTTTATCCCATGCATGTTTCAGTGCAAAACCGATGCACCCAAGCATGAAATAAAACAGAATCAAAAACCAGCAAGCCAACCTGAAAAATCCAATTCGGATATTCAGAATGGCGATATCATTTTTCAGACTTCAAAATCCAGTCAGAGCGAAGCCATCCAACTGGCAACCCATTCGCCTTACAGTCATATGGGACTTATTTACGAAGAACAGGGGGCCTTTTTTGTATTTGAAGCTGTTCAGCCCGTAAAATCAACACCACTGGAAGCCTGGATAAAACGCGGTGAAAACGGCCACTTTGTGGTAAAGCGATTGAAAAATGCTGAAACCGTACTGACATCTGCTGTTTTGAAAAAAATGAAAGCTGCCGGAACGCGTTTTCTCGGAAAAGACTACGACCGGTATTTTGAATGGTCGGACGAAAAAATATACTGCTCCGAACTCGTTTGGAAAATATACCAGGAAGCTGCCGGTATACAGATCGGTAAACTTGAACACCTGGCTGATTTTGATCTGAGCAGTCCGGCTGTAAAAGAAAAAATGCGCGAGCGCTACGGATCCAATGTTCCTATGGATGAACTGGTTATTTCCCCGGCAGCCATGTACCACTCCGATCTTCTGAAAACGGTAATCGAATCAAATTAAACTCCCATTTGCATGACATCAAAAGTCTATTACCCGGGTGCTCTGCGCACCGAAGCAACCCACCTCCGCTCCAATACCCTGATTGTGACCGATGCGCCACCCGACAACAACGGAAAAGGAGAAGCCTTTTCACCAACTGATTTGTGCGCCACCTCCCTGGCATCCTGTATGATCACCATCATGGGCATAAGCGCCAACGAACACGGGTGGGACATCGACGGAATCCAGGCTGAAGTAACCAAAATTATGGCCTCTGGTCCGCGGCGAATTTCCCGGATCGAAGTGCGGCTTTTGATGCCCCAAAAAGGCTATGATGAAAAAACCCGGAAAATTTTGGAAGTAGCCGGTCGGACCTGTCCGGTAGCCCTCAGTCTTCATCCCGATATCGAACAGGTAATCGAGTTTGTTTGGTAGGCAAATCCTGATTATAAGACAGGAGGCCGTCTCACAACAAAACTTGTGGGGCGGCCTTTTTAAGTTTTACCTAAGAGCAAAAACTTGTTTTGTGTTTTGGTACTGTGGCGTTACCTGGAAGGTCACAGAAGTAAAAAGGCTAAAAAAGTCTATTTTTTGCCCTTTTGGGAGTTTTTGGGTAAGAACAGGGGGTAAATCCGGAGGTGTGGGCATAGGTTTGGCTTGTTGTAGTTTGGCCCACATCTTTTTTAGGTTGTGTGCAATGGCTACAATTCCAAATTCACAGGTTACTTTTGGTAGACTTCGCAATAGAAATCTGTTAAACCCGCGATTCCATTTGATCTGGCCAAAGACAGGTTCGGGTTCAATACACCGTTTTTGCCGTAATCGAATCCCTTTCAACGACCACAGGTTCTGTCGGGCTATTTCTTTATGCTTTTGAAGGTTGGGGTTGATCTGAACGATTCGGTCGGTTTTGGCCTTGTGACAAGCGCCACGTAAAGGACAGCCAGTACATCGCTGAGCCTGATAGACACGTACATTGGATTGGTATCCGTTTTTACTAACTACTTTGCTTGTGTGCCGATAGGTGAGGTGCTGCCCCATCGGGCAAACCAGGTAGTCTCCCTCTGCATTGTAGAATAGGTTTTCAGTCCGAAACGGATCGTTTTTTACCTTATGTTGTTGTTCCTGATAAAAGCCTGGATATTTCACATAGTTTTCCAAGCCCTGGGCCTGTAAATAATCATAGTTTTCTTCCGAGCCATAACCAGCATCGGCACTGATTCGCTTGGGCATGGGTTGACCAATGGACTTCAGTAGGTCTTCGGTATCCTGTAAGTGGGGCTTGAATACCGGCATATCATTCGCACTTTGATGGATGCTGAAATTTAAGATGAACTGATCCTGGGTTCCAATCTGTAGGTTATAGGCTGGTTTTAACTGACCATTTTTCATGTGGTCATCTTTCATTCGCATGAAGGTGGCATCTTCATCCGTTTTGGAATACGAGTTTCGACCAGCCAACTTTTGCTCCTGAACTTCATACGATCGCAATTTCTCCAAGTGCTTATTTTCCAAGTCGCGCATCTTCCGTTGCAATGACTTGTCTTTGGGTAATCGCTCCTTGAGTTGTTCGTTTAAATCTGCAATAGTCTGCTCTAAACGATCCGAGTTGTCTATCCCCGAGTGGTGGTCCGAGTCGGAATCCTTGACACTTGGCTTATCTGATACTTCTGCCTCTATCTTATCATTTTCTGACTCAATTTGATCCAGCAGCGCATTTATCTTTGCTAATAGGTTTGACTTACGGCCAGATACCGATTTGGCCCACACAAAGGTGTAACGATTCGAGGCACTCTCGATTTTCGTTCCATCTATATGATAATCTTCCAGCCGCACAAGCCCTTCTTCTATCAGAAAAAGTAATACCGACGCAAAAACATCTTTGATCGTATCTTTTAGTTGACCCTTGCGAAAACGATTAATTGTATTGTGATCCGGGACCTGAAGGCCGGTTAGCCACATAAAATTCACATTCTCCCGTGTGGCCTTTTCCAGCCGCCTTGAAGAATACTGTCGATCTATATAACCATAAACCAACACCTTAAGCAACATCTTAGGATGGTAGTTGCTTGCGCCTCCTCCAGCATACGCATTTAACAGACTATCCAAGTTCATCCCATCTATCGCTCGGCTAACCAACCTAACAATATGATCTTCGGGTATCAATTCCTCAAAACTCGGCATAAACAACCGACCCTGATGTTGCTCGTAGGGCTTAAACGTAACGGCACTGTGCCGCTTTTGCTTTTTTGATTTTGACATGATTCAAAGATAGCTCAATCTTTGATTTTACAAAAAAAAGACCGTCTCACTTCTGTATCTTGTGAGACGGCCTCCTGTCTTATTCATATTGTACAGTACCGAATCTTATTTTTGCACATAAATTTTGTGCGAAATATCGACATTCGGACTCTTTATTGAAAGCAGATACAAGCCTGTGCTCAGGTCCGGTACATTCACCTGTTGTTCGTAAATGCCTCCGTTGCTTTGGATTGAAGATTCGTAAACAACCCGACCCAATGGATCAATCAAACGAACCAATCCATCGACTGATTCAGAAAAATCAAACCGGATTTTGAAATTGCCATCACTCGGGTTTGGATAAACAAGCAGTGATTGAGCGACTGCTTCTTCTTCCGAACTAACTACCGTTCCCTGTACATTGATGTTGTCGATATACATGTTGTTCCCGTAGTATCCAATGTTGTGGAATGCAAACAAGACCTCATCATTGCCCAGGAAGTTTGCAAGGTCTACGGTCTTGGTTTCCCACTGGTCTGCAGTAGGTGTGAAAGCGCCACTAATTGGCGCAGCAGTGTGCAGTCCTTCCCCTCCGTCAAAAAACACACGTGTGAAGGTTTTTCCACAGTCAACGGAACACATTACTTCCAGAGAATCCCGGAAAGTCGGGTCACCGGAATACCCGGTGTATGCCAGATCAAAATTCAAGCTGGCTTGCGTTGCAGTCGACAGGTCAACTTTAATGGTCTGGGCGATATTTCGGGTTCCCTGTTCATTGGTGTTGTAGTTGTCGTTAAACATGGTCACCTGACTATTTCCAAAGCCGCCTACGCCATTTTCAAGCTGCCAGGTATTGCCATTTTCATTCAAATCTTCAAATTGCCAATCCGGGTGAAAATCTCCGGATTCAAATGTTTCTGCATAAGGCAAGGCGCTGGTGCTTACGATGGTAACGTACTCAGTCAAACTTACTGATTGTGAAAGACCGTAGGTGTTGTCCGTTACCGTCAGCATCACCGGATAGGTACCTCCTTCAGCATAGCTTACCGTTGGATTTTCTGCACTTGATGTGCCTGGTGTACCACCCGGGAAGGTCCAGCTATAGGTAGCATTTGCAGAAGACTGACCTCTGTAGAAAAAATGCACCGCTTCTCCGGCGCACAGTTTTCCGGCATAGTCACTCGCTACCTTAATGCCCAAACTAACCGGATTGCCTACGAAATCGCGTTCCCATACACCCATGCCGCGCGTGGCAAGTTGGAGTTTCTGAGTTTTATAATTGACTGCAAGTCGGACAGGGTTGCTACCCGGGTTGAGCCCCTCAGAAATATTATCCCAATCCTGTGTGTAGTAATTGTAGTTAAACACACCGCCTCCATTGGTTGCAATAAAAAAGTCGTTGACCACATTTTCCATACACAACACGGCTCGTATGGTCAGTCCATCAAGAGTCGGAGTCGTGATGTTGTTCCAGGTTACTCCTCCATTGGTGCTGTAAAACACCTTTTGTCCATTTGGTCCATTCTGGTCTGCCCGATAAATATAGGAATCACCGAGGGTAGCAAAATGCATATTGCTTGTATTTGGACCAGCAGCTAACGACCAGCTTTCACCGCCATTTGCGGTTCGGTATAGTTTGAATTGATTGGTAGCGGTTTCTTCTACCTGTATGTAAATGACGTTGGGGTCTTCCACCGATTGTTCCATCCACTGAACCATGTTTTCATCGCCAAAATTAACGAGCACGGTGGCTGTTTGCCCGTCGTCGGTGCTCTTGCAAAACTTGCCGAGTGCCCCCCAATAGATTACGTGTGGGTTTTTACGGTCGAACAGGACGCGGCTTGCCCGGGAGTATTCGTATCCGCGTGGCTGGTTGGGTCGCCACACCCCCTGATCCAGAATGGTGGGATACGCGGAGTTTGTCTGGTTAATTCCAGGTGCTACGTTTTGTGCATAGATTGAATATTCGGTAAACCAGGCCCGATGATTTTCTCCATATTGCATATATCCGGTAGCGGATTCTGCCCCTCCGGCGTGCTTCCAGCTTCCATTTGGATATGCGCCGGAGTAGAAGTTGTTGCCGTTGTGGTAGGAGCCACCGCCCATCAGTTGCTCTCTAATGTCGGAATCAAATCCCCAGAAGTGGTTTGAAAACAGGCCGTTGTTGCGCGCTTCGTGGTTGGCAAGTTGTCCGTCCGGAGTAAAGTTTACCCCGCCATCGCTGACCCAGTACAGTTCTTCGGTTGTGCTCGATGTTTTACGGAATTGCATCCGTCGAATATCCGGGTGAATGTATGGAATATTACCGCCGTATCCACCGCGAACCGTCCAGCTTGTGCCCGCATTGGTAGACTCCCACATGGCCAGTGAACCGACATACAAATGGTCGGGATCGAGGGTCGAAACGGCGATGGCATTGTTGAGGTAATCCACCTGATTGTATTCATAAGGCGGCCAGGTAAAACTCATGAGGTTAGGTTTTGTATTTACGTCGTATGGCCGGCCGATTGGTCCGGTTTTACGCGCCCAGTTGAATCCACCATCGTTGCTCTGGTAAATACCGATGAAGCCATCCAATTGCAAGTTGGCATCCGGCTGGGAAAACCCGTTTAAGACCATGTATATTCGGTTTGGATCGGCCGGAGTTACCGCCAAACGGCCACCCCAAACATCAATTTTTCCGGCATCTTCACTCGGAATAGTAAACCAGCCGCTGTTGATGAGGTAGTACCAACTTTGTCCGTAATTATCCGAACGAACCAACGTAGTCATTTTGGTATTGGGTTCGTACAACAGCATGTAAATTGTTTCCGGGCTTCCGGGCTTTTCAACCAGGGAGGTTACGCGGGTTCCGTTGTCCGCAATAAGTGCATCACGGGTCCATGATTT
>JAWKLR010000044.1:0-32036 GCA_041392625.1 Saprospiraceae bacterium
TTGCAAATAACAATAGAAACACTCCCATAAAAGTAAGAATTACATCTGCAAATAAGTCTGAAAAAAAACTACTCTTGTCTTTTTGTCCTGTTTCTATATCAACTGCTTTTCCTGCTCTAACGGTAATCGCTCCTATGAGTAACCAAATTACGAAAGCATGTACCCACCATCCTGGAAGATCAATCTTAAATTGGTTCGTAATCCAAAGAAATATAGGCTGAAAGAAAAATCTTATTGGTTCAAGAATTGAATCATACTTTTCGACAATCAATTCCATAATCTTTGAAATATTCCAATTCATTAAATATGAACTTAGCCGAAAAAGCGAAAGTCCGCCAGCAAGAATTCCAAATATTCGAGGTAAGTCTTTCATCCGTGTTTTCATTACTCTTTCAGTAGTAAAATATTTTTCTTTTTGCGAGAATCCACATTTTACCTGATTCGTATTTTCTGCCTTCTATATAATTCCCAAATTCGTCATATTTATACTCAACCCGATGCTTTGCATCTATATCGTAATATGCGCTTTTTTCAGTAGAGGCAATCATATTATCATATTTATTGTATTTATAAGTAAACTCTTTCATTAGCTCTTTATCAAATTCTTCAAAGTGCCTTATTCTTATTTCCCTACCTAATGTATCTCTGTCGTAAAGAACTCTCGTACCATAATCTCCATTTGGGTTAACATAATATTTCTCAATTAGTAGTCCCTCTGCATTGTATCTAAATATTTGTGTAAACAACGTATCGTTATTTATCCCATATCTTTCCTCTTTTATTAAATTTCCGTTAGCAGAATAGTACTTAATATAATCGATATAAGGCTCCAAGTTTTTTGTTTTATTCCAGATCTCTACACTATTTTTCTCTTTGTTATATATGAAGGAATCAATAGAATTAAATTCTGAATTGTTTATTGTAAGAATATCGCCTTCCTTGTTGTAGTTAAAAAAAATATTGTCTCTGAGTGTTCCATTAATAAATTTCTGTTCTTGAATCTTTCTTCTCAGAGAATCATATTTATAAAAAAAAGCACGCTTAAATGTTACTTTTCCATAGTCTTTGCTAATGATTTCTTTACTGAGCATCGAACCATTTTCATCAAAAGATATATTGGTTATAAATGAAGAATTTCCATTGCTAAGAACATAATTTGAAGTATCAATGAGTGATTTCACCTTTCCTTTTAGATTCATTGTTTGCCAATCACTTTTCAAAGTTTGAGAAAAAGATTGACAACTAATTAGCATCAAACAACATATATATAAGTTGATTTTCATACGTACTTTTTACTTTGTCATGGCATGCACTGTGAGCATGAAGGCTGCGCAGCCCTGCACCTACATGCGGGTTGAATTAGGTCAGCATTTGGACCCATGCATTATTCTTACCGATTTATTTGTTTCGATTCTAACCTTAGTGTATCTCATTGCCGAATGTCAAACAAATCGATTTGTTGTCGTCAAGAATTAATACTGCTTTGCATTCACTGCCATCGCCAATCTCAAAAAAATATTCATACATCTTTCTGCTTTTGGTAGAAGATAGTTCTAATATTTTTTGAGATAATTCTTCAAAAATTGCATTTAAATGATCTATATGCCATTCACTTTTAAATAATTTAGGGGCTGCATTAAATTCTCGTAAATGCATCAAAAGCCACTGAAAATTATCATTAATTTTTTGAGACAGATCTGTAAATTCCAGTTTAGAGTCCCATCCTTGTTCCAACTGCGTATTCATTACATAAAATTTCATGATTTCATCTTCATCGATATCTATATCCCTTCTTCTCTCTATTGAAATACTCACAGGGTTATATCCGTCTAAAAGTGCAAGTAAAAACTTATAGGTTATTTGAATTGCGAATTCCAATTGTCGGTATCGCAACTCATCCTCAGTACTACTTTCAAACCTGGACAGGGCAAAAATTTTATCTAAATGCTTTTGGTTTATTTCTTGTACAAGATCTGACGCTTTATTAACAATGATCGCCGGAAAAGAACTGTCAACTATGACATCATTTCCTCGCCTTGTTTCTCTTGGTTCCAACAGATTTTTAAAAACCCAAAACATTTCTGTTTCAATTGGCTCTTGATCTAATTGATAAATTACATCCCAGCTAAACTCCTTCTTGTTGAGGTAATCCTGAACAAGTTTTATTGCTATAAATTTATTCATTGTTGTTTTTCCCATTGGTGAGAACAACTCGCGTACAAGGCTTGTCCATCTTTTGCTGAGAATGACCGTTGTATGCTTTATTCGCGGCTGGCTTCATTTTTTATTTCTTTTTCTGCTTGCGGAGAACGGTTAATTGTACCCGGCTTATGCCGTAGGGTATGCCGTGATACATAGTGTTAAGTATGATTGTTGTTTTGTCCATTAGCTAACTTTTATCCACCATACTTTTTTATTCAGATCGTTTATAAAGAGATCAACTAATTCTAACACAGTGTCTTTGCTACTGATTTTAAGCATATTCTTTCGTTCTGTTTCAATCGTTAAAATGTTCAACTCGTAATGTGTTTTAAAATGGCCACTTCCTTCACTATAATCTTTTAAGTATTCAGTACTTTCAATTACTTGAAAACCTGCAATTGAAGATATTCTTAAATCAGGCAATCTATTAAAGGAGTTGGAGTTCAAAGTATACTTATCATCCTTTAAATTGAAGCTGGTTTTTTTAAGTGAATCTAAAAACAAAAACAGTCCAGATGCACAAAACACAAGGCCGATAAAAATTAAAGCTCCTGAATTATCTTCCTGAATTTTATTAAGAACAAATGGAAGAACTGATAATAAACCACCGAAGGCAAATAGGGATAGAGAGAAAATTTTTAACCAAAGACATTTTTTTATTTCAACTGAAGAACTTTCTTGACTGATACAGTATGGAGACTTTCCGGAATAACTATTACCAGCAATTGAAGAAATTGGGAGATTGTATTTTGAAGAACCTAATTTTATCTCTACCGTTGAAGATTCATTTTCAACTTCAAATTTTAGCAATATAGATTCTTGCACGTTTCTTGAATTGTTAGTTGTTTTTAATTATCATCATTCGAATTGATTTCACAGTACGTAAATCGTTGTACTGACTTTGGGATTTTAATTATGCATAACATTTTGGCTATGCGCAGTGTCCCGAAGAGCATTGCGTATAGGTGTTGTTGTGTGCCGTTTTTAATTTTTTCATTTGTAATAGTAGTACCAATTACTCTCGTAATTATTGTCAAAGTTTTCCTTGCTGTCCAAGTAGACCGAAAAGGACTCACGTTTAAAATACCCGAATTCATCGTACTGACTAAGCAATTCAAAGTACTTGTCAGTCCATCTTTTATGTTCTTCTGAGTTTTCGTACTTTTTTACCTGCTCATCGGTGTACAGGAAAATTGTAGTCCCTGAGAAAGCTCGCGAAATTTCCCAAATGTCATTATTGTCCAATTCGGTTTTAAGTTCTTTTACTTTTTGTTCTGGAACGCTTTCGTTCGCTTCAATTCGTGCTATGGATTCAAAATCTCCATAAATCACCCAAATGTTTTCAGTTTTGTATTTTGAAGTTGCTTGTTTCTTAAACAGTCCAAATAACCCACTGTCCTGAATTAGTCCTTGTTCTTTTAAGGTTTCTTTGAATTTCTTGCCTATTGCCTTCTGTTTGTCAGAGTCAAAATTGAACCCATTAGGTCCGTTAAATTGAGATTTCTCTTTTGGGTGTTCAAAGCAAATTTCCAATCTCGGTCGAGTTCCTTTATCGATTGTGTCGTAAAAAATATTGACTGTCTTGACTTCATATGTTTTGTCAATCCAATCAGCGAGCGGTTTGAATTCGGGTTTCATAACCTTCTTTCCAAGCATAATCTGCTTAGTCTCTTTGTAGTCTTTGTCAGAAGGCATTATCATAATTGGTACTGTTGTCTTTTTTCAAATGGCACATAACGGTCTCGCATAGCCGCAGTTGCCAGCTTTTTGCTAGCAATTGACGGCTATGCAATGTTGTGTGCTGTGTTCATTTTTCTTCTTTTATGAATTCTGGTTTGATTAAATTCATGTATTCTTTGATTGCGATAATATATTTTTCAATATCGAATTTTTGCATATCTCTAAACAATTTGTGGTAGTCATTTGAAAACGGATTTGAGCCGTAATTTTTCAGATGAACAAATTCGTTTCTTTTTATATTTAGTTGATTAATTCTTGTTAATAATCTTGGGTAGTCATCTTTAATATTAATCGAAGTTATTTGAGGATTACATATGTTACTTTTTCTTTGAGTGATACTATTTTTTGTGTTTCATATTTGTCGAGTTCAATTCCTTTTTTATTCGTGTAGATAAATCCCTCTGGAATTAAAGAATTTACAAACGCTTCCAAAGAACAAACTAACATAATTATTGCCCCAATTCGATATTGTAAATATAGGTTATATAAATCGCTCGTATTGTCAGAATTTGAATTCAAAAAGTATATTTCGCTTTCTTTTACTTTTAATGATGCTTCAACAAATTTCTCTTTTCGGATGTGTTCGGCAATATTGTACTGATTAATTGCTTGCGATAAATACAATTGAATTGGGTCAGGAAATACTGCCCAAAATGTTTTATCTGTTTTAATTACTGGAACTGCAAAATTAACTCTTCTTTCTCCGTTTTGATATTCATTTACCGCTACAAGTACATCCGATTTTCCAGCTCGATTTTTATTCGCTTTTTCATTCTTTTTTGGTGTAGCTGCATTTCCTTGAACATCTCTTTTAAACGCTTCTTCGGTAATTTTGAAATTAGGAAATGGAACTATTCTAATTTTATTCATGATAATTCGATATTGGTTAAAATTTATTCAACCATTATTTTGAGTTTTCAGTTCCTTTATTTTTTTTCTTCATAGCGCCCAACTACTGCATACACGCCACAAATGGCGCATACACACCCAAACATAGATGATATATGCCACTATGTGGCGTATAAATTTCAAATACCCTGATATCTCAAAGCCTCTACCTTAAGACATTACTAAAAGGTTCTGATGCAAATAAAGGAAAGAATGAAGCCTACACCTCACCCCTCCGAAAACCCAATAAACACACCATAAAACCCAACCAGAATCGTAAGCTAGGTTCTTGTTACACTTTAAAATCTCGAACTGCCCGAACGAGTATCTCTGGGTAGACGATGCGAGTAACTTGTTGGTCTCCCTTGGGAATCTTCTGAGTCCAGGCCATCTCATTTATGCTCTGCTCACTCGACCAATATTCCCCTGTAAATTTCTTTGTTTCATCCTTCTCGTGCAATCCGAGTGAACCACGCTTCCGATACATTTGATTCAGTTCGTCTTTTGTCGGCAAGCGCCAATCGGTAAATTGTTTACCTAATTCGTCGTGATTTTCCGGCAAATTAATCATGTTTGGCACCCCCACCCAGGAGGATTTTCCTTGATTTTGCTTTGCCACCACTACCCCATTGCCTTCTGAATCCATATTCAGTAAAAAGCCTCCGTACTGATCATAAATACTCATTGGTCATTTATTTTATTTAGAAATTATTGTCAAGGTAGTTTTTGGATTTGCATTCGTACTCATATTCATTGGTGTTTGGGCCCTTTTCTGGTCAGGCAGTTTTATTTGAAATACCAGGCGTGCATAGGGAAAGGAGGATTTTTTTGATTAGCACCTGTAAAGTAAAAATATTCTTCAAAAAGCGAAAGAATTTCATCGAAAGTGTGGGCTTGATATTCTATAAAGGGCCGTTTGACTCCCAAGAAGGTCAGAATTCGTGCATCACTCAACTGAATGCTTGCGTAAAACAGTCTGAGCCTGCGTGCTAGTTGTCATGCAAGGTTGGAACGTGAAAGTAGACCACTACCTCCTTGCCAAACAGTTCAACGTACGCCTTTCCCAGTTCATCGCGAAGGGCTTGCTCTTTTGCGTCCAGGGCCAATCCAAGGTGCTCATTCTCCCGCATGAGCAGAACAAGTTCACGCGCTGCAACGAGCGCCGGATCCGTGCTTGTTTGGATTGCATTCCAGCCCAGGCGCAAGATGGAGTCGCGTTGTACGGTGTATGCTACCAGACTAGTAATTCTATCGCTATTTTCGGGGCCGTAAATAGCCTCCAGAAACTCCGTTCCGCTTCTGCCACCAAACACCCTGGAAAACAAGGGATCGCCTTCTGGAAGCCAATTATGGGCCCGGGCGAGGTGGTCTGTAAAAAATGCACGGCCAAAGAAATTGTCGCTGATGGGATATCCGCCCGACGAAGCGTAGTTTTCCAACTGCTTGCTTGCCGTATTTCGATTCGCCGGGGTTTCATTCGGATCGCAGGCGCGCACGGTATTTACGGCTGCATCCAGCAGGGCGAGTCCGCCCACGGTGTAAAACTGTTTTCTGGTTTCGTATCGGGCTCGATCCTCCGCCAGGCACTGAATTCTACGTTGAATATTTTTGTATTTTTTCCTGAGTTTTTTATCCGCTTGCAGGCGGTCCATAAATGCATGTTCCAGCGTTGTTATCCGACGGAATACCTGCGCATCGTTTAGGCTGTCAAGGAAACTGAGCACGGTTGTTTGTTCCTGCTCCAGGGCATGAATTGTTTTTTGAAATTGGGGCCATTCCGTCTGCCAATCGGGGCCCAGGTTCTCCTTCCAGATGTTCAATTTATGGGTCAAGCGCTCCAGTTCGATTGGGATTGTTACATCCCTTTCCAGTTCCAGGTATGCCATCGCCACAAAGGAATCATACGATTGGTTTTGAGCCTGGAGGAGGGGTGTTAAGAGTATGAAGAATATGGAGGAGAGGAGTTTCATGTAGGTGCATTTTTGATGATTACCACGTTGGAGATTTGGCTACATTCTGGATAAAAATCAAAAAATGATATTTACCTTTATTACTCCAAATCAATCCCCATAAACTGCGCAACATCCTGTCCCTCTTCAGGTTCTCCCCCAATAATGTGTATTTTTTTTGAGGAACTGTTTAACTTCTCAAATGTTAAATTGAAATCTCTAGATTCATTTGGGCCTAATTCAATAGTTTGCGGAAATACAGGCACCCCTTCGACGTTTAAAAGGTTAAATCGTTTTCCACTATCTGAGTCCACAATAAAAAATGATTTTTTAGTTCCGGGAGGATGTACCGTAAAACTCCGATTACCTCCATCATTTAACTTATTTCCAATGGTAAAATGGATGTAGGTTTTATCCGAAATCACTAATTCTCTAACCTTGAAATCAATTTGTGCTTGTTCACATATTTCGCAATTCTTTTCAACAACTATTTCACGCTTTGCTTCGGCACAACTCGAAAGTAAGATGATCATGGAAATACTAATGATATGAAAAATTCGGATTGTAGATAGTTGCATTTTATGAATTTGTTGAATGTGAAGGTTTTTTTGAAATGTAGGCATAAATCTAATCTCTGAATTCTTCTGTTCATTCGCCATGGGAGAAGTTACTGGTGAATATTACTCCCTAACAGCAGTTTGTCCATACAGCGTGAACGACTTGAAATTATCCTCCTTTAAAAAGGCGACTTCCACACCGGTATTTGCATGGATAAAATTGAGTTCATCACCAGAAACCGGGGTAAGCGGATAAGCATCTCCATTCGGGAAAATCAATTCAATCAATTGGTTGCTTTCATCGTACCGGATGGTTAGGTCGATTTGATTGTTCCACTTGTATTTGCCCGACAAGGGCTTCAGTTCTTTCGGATCAACTAGCATTCGGCGTGCAGTAGTTTGCTTGAAATGCTCCCAGTTGTATACCTGTGAAGCGGATAAAAGCAGCTCGTTTCCGAGGGCTCCACCGTTATCTGAATTAATCAGATAAACCAATCCATTGCCACTGACAAGGCTTATAGTCATGCCGGTACGGTAGCCGGCGTTACCACCGAAGTGCGTGATGGCAATGTCATCGCCTGACCGGTTTACGATGAATCCGAAAGCCTGACCGTCGCGCTCCTGATTGAGTATCGCCTGAATATCCGCCTGTGAAAATACGGAACTTTTGCCGTGGTAGCCTTTGTACAGTTCAATTAGAAACTGGACCATGTCGCTGGCGGTTGTCCATAGTCCGGCTGCGGCTTGTTCCGGGTAGTTATTCCAGCCGCCCTCCATCAGTTCGCCGGATTGCGTATACCCTTTGGCTACCCGATTTGAGTCTGAATCAGGCAAAGGCTGGGTGAACTCAGAGTGGGTCATTCCTGCAGGTTCAAGAATCCATTCATGCATGATGTTCGAGAACTCATCGTTGAATACATCCTGCAGCGCCAGTTCCGCCAGGGTATAGCCGCCACCGGAATACGCCAGGATTTCATTGGGCGGCGTGACCACTTCTATCGCCGGAGAATTGACACCGACATCCCCCTGTAAAATGGCCACGTCTGAGGGCAAATCAAGATCGCTGGCATATCCCTGGTAGCCACCACTGGTGATTCCGGAGGTATGAGCAAAGATGTTGCGAAAGGTGACCGGATTCTCTGCGGTTTGTTTGCCTGCCGGCAATTGATATTCCTTCAGGTAGTTTTCGATGTTTGCATCCAGGTTTATTTTGCCTGCAGCATGCATGCGCACGGCCGCCAGAAAGGTTACGGGCTTTGACAAGGATGCGGCCTGAAATATGCTCGAACAGTCCAACTTCGGTTCACCGGGAAAATCCGAATTTTGGTACAGCGCTGACCAATCAAGTTCACCCTGACGGATCACCGCCAATGATACTGCCGGAATTTTATATGAAGACATTTTGCCGGATATGGACCCAAGGTCTTCCGGCTCATTCAGGAACTTCACCTGCCCCCGGACTCCATTTTCCAGTTGACTTTTTCGTTCGGCTGAGCCCTCGCGGCTAAAGCACGTAGCATCTTCGTTTGGGGCATGTGTAATATTGGAGTTTTGAGTGGGCGAAGTACACGATGCCATGAAACTCAAAACAATAAAAGTGAGGACTAATTTCGTTGCTGGTGGGTTCAAATGATTGGTATTGAAAATGTTTGTGGTTTGGTTGGTGATGGATTGGCTGGGTAAGATTGCGACAAAAGGGGCTATTGCTCTAATAACCATTCTTAGAACTGGTATCAGTTTGTCTCTCCTTTTGCATTATTTATTGGCTCCAAGGCCATCCGCAAACACGAAATTGCCAATACAATAGTAACTAGCGCAAAAACTCGCTCAAATATTGTTTCGGCAATTAGATTACCAAGTGTATTGAAGATGAAAAGAACAAACAAAAGCCATAAAACGACTCGGGAGAAACCCAACAATCCAGAGATCTTTATGGCCCCTGATCTTACAAGTACAATAAACACACAAAAAACAGAGACCAGCAAGGAAATGATCTCAAACTGAAGCAGTTCGTTTCTCGTTTCCATTTTCCCTCCCCAAAGAAATTCAATTGGAACAAAATCAAAGAAGTAAATCCCTACTATAATAACCAAATGAAATAAGGACAAAAGGCTCAAAATAAGTGTACCTAAATTGACTGCATGCCTGAAACTTATGATTTTCTTCACCATGATTCGTTCTTTTTGATTTTTATACCCCTTATGAGATTTATTGGCTTATTTCTATTAATTCAATAAAACACAAGGTGTTATAAACAAGGTCTCCCAAAATATAAAGCGGAAGGCTTGTCACTCCCTCCTGCTCTATTACTAATTAAGTTCCCTACTTCAACAGCACCTTCTCCTTTTCAACGTCAACCTTGGTGAGGTCCAGGTTGTAATAGGTATCGCCATCTTGAAAGATATTGATATCGCTTTGGTTTGAATACAAAAACGCATCAAAGCCTTCGGCTGGTTTGTATATGTAGGTTGAGACGTAATTTGGGGTTTTTCTGGTGTAATCCTTGAATCCGACTTTCATAATCCCCCAGCGGTTGGATTCATCAGTAACGGCAAAATAGTACATCCTGTTTTTATCATCAAATTTTAGAGGAACTACTTTGTCGATACCAGAACCAATGGTATAGGACATGGTTTCATATATAAAAAAGGGATTGTTGGATTTAACAAGTAGTCTGCTGCCATCGGATGATTCAATTACGCTGAAGTCATAGGAGTAGTTGATAGCCGTATAGCGCTTGCTGTAATCACCGTCCATAAAATCAAAAATGGCATTTGTGTTGGCTATTCCGCAATGGCTGGAAGCATTCACCACCTCATCCTTTATTTTTTTCTCCTTTACACAGGTGTAGGCCTTCTCAACTGGAGCGAGTCGAGTAGATTTTCCGCCGTTGTGATACGTGTTAATCTGATATTTCTCAACATCTCTTCCCTTCATAGCATATGCATAGCTCCCAAATACACTGATGGAATCATAGATGAACGGCAAGACCGGTTTATTCATTTCTTTTTCAGAAATACTCTTGGCTTTGGGTTCTTTTTGCGGCGACAACAAGCCCCATTTCCCTGTTTCATTGGCAAGCACCAGCAAATCGTGGGTGGTATTGTTGAAATCAATTTTCGTGTAAATCGGATCGATCAGTACATACTCTGTTTCGCCATCCCCATTCTTCTTTAAATTTTTCACAAGTGCGCCATACCGATTGCCCTTTTTGACAAAGAAAAACCGGTCGCTAAAAAACGACGTACTGATATCATCAAAAACCAGGGCGCCGTTTTGATACTCTTTGAAGCCATACTTTGTGGTTCCGTTTTGGGCTGATTTTATAATTCTAGGTTCAGTTGTATTGTTTTGAAATGCTTCCTGGATGATGTCGTGTGTAAACTTGACTTTGAGTTTCTGATCAACCGCTAGCGGGGTTGGTCGCTCCGTCAAAAACTCATTGTTGGGGCTTACCAAAATGGTATCCTTATGATCCAGCAAGGTGGCTTTAAACCAGCCTTCATTGTCGTAGCAAGAGCAAGAGGTAAAAATGAACGGAAAGGATTCTTCCGTTTTTCCGTCTCGAATCGTTTGCAGGGTCACAAATGATTCCTTACCTGTGGCCGGGGAAACATATTTTTTTCTCGAAGCCAAAATCACAGATCCGTCAGCACATTTTTTGACCACTTTGCCCTGCTCTTCAAACAGCTTGCCCTGGATGTTATACACATCGATTAAATTAAACTCATTTAGCACGGTAATCACGCCCTTTCCTTCATCAAAGGAGAGGATTTTCTGCACGTTAAACGGAACAATGATTTCTCCTTTAAGATTGAGAATACCCTTTTGTTTAACCCATTGATTATCCGCATTTTTCATCCATTTGAAGGTGCGGAAAAGGCTTTGGCGTACAGGTCAATATCAATGTTCTCAATTTTATCCGGCAATGTATATTCCGAGGAAGAAAATGCCTCGCCCGTTTTGATGTTTTTCAGCTTTTGCCAGTTCAGTCATCAAGACCTTACCATCCACAACGACAGATTTTCCCATGTTCTGGTTGGCAACCCAAAATATATCGTCGTCAATTGTTGGGTAGGCGTGGTTTTTAGATTTATAAATGGTATTAAAATTGGCATCTTTAATGATCTGCAAACCGGTGCTCATGAAGAAAAAATGGAGGTAAACATCTCCGTTTGGGTAGAGCACTTTTTCGTGCTTATCGAATGCAATCACGTCAAAATCAAAGCCCACTTCATTGCTTTTTAGTTTGATCAGATTTTTAGTGCTTCCGTTAAAAACGATTGCATAGCCATTGCCGACGTCCTCAATGGTTTTGAAATTATCCCGGGCATAGTTGAAGGATATTTGCCGCATTTCTTTGGAAGAAACATACCTGATTTTGGTTGTTTGCGGCCGCGATTTCCAGACCTTTTTTTGATACGTACCCGTCCCGTTACAAACACTGCATTGGTCAATATGGCCTTTAGTCCGTTGGTAGGAGGAAGAGTAGGTGTAGGTTTGGAACGTTCCCCACCCAAGGCTTTTCGACTTCACCAGGTTATTGTACTCGGTAACCCGTTCTTTCCAAAACATGACTCCATTACCATCGCATGCCCCGCAGGTAACCGGCTTGAAATAATAATCCTGAGCGAATGTCAAATGGCTTATAAACAGGAGAGGGAGTAGAATGCGCAGTTTGTTCATTGTTTAATTAATAACTGTTTGAGATTATATTTCTATCAGGGAGTGGTTTTGGGTAAGCGGGTGCAAGTATTAGTGTTTCACTAACCGAACCGAATAAATCAGTTGATCGCTAAAGATATTCAAGAAATAAATGCCTGGAAGTTCATTAGAAATATTGAAACTTTGTCCAGGCTGTTTCTCGGCTCTGATCATCCGGCCCATCGCATCGAATAATTGCACCTGGTCAATTTGTTCACTGCGGAAATAGACTTCGTCTGTTGCAGGGTTTGGAAAAATCATACTAGTATGGTCTTGTGCTGCAATATCTTCCTGACTGACAACAAGGTACTCAGAGGCCAATATTTTGCCATAGGTGCCACAAACATAAACACGATTATTGGTTGTGCAAATTCCCCACATCTCTACTGCCTGAACTTCAAATTCCCAGGTATTGCCTCCGTCTTCTGTTTTAAAAATTTTATCTCCTGTGCTTAAGTAGCCAAAATCCTTGGTGACGAATTCTACCTTATCGAAATATTCGATAGGAGCGGTCTCCACTTGCTGCCAGTCTGCTCCCGCATTCTCTGTTTTGTACATGTAGGCGTCAGCAGCAACAATATAGCCATTGGCAGGGCTTACAAAATCAAAGTCTGTAATATAATCATCTGCTACGAATAGTGCTTCCCAGTTCGCCCCTCCATCTGTGGTTTTGTACAGGGTGTTTTCCAGATACCCGATTCCATAACCAATTGTCTCTGAGATAAACTGCATTTTTGTTAGCCGCATTTCCCCAACCAATGACCAGGTAGCCCCACCGTCTGTGGTTTTAAATACGCGTTTATTTGCAGCAAACCGGTTGCCACTCGCATAACCAATTTGCTCATCAAGGAAATAGAGTGCGTTCAGATCAATAGTTGCTTCCAATGGGTTGGCGTTATTGGTTGGCGCCCAGGTCAATCCTCCATCTGTGGTCTTGTACACAAATTCTTTGGGGTCAGAGATATGTTCTCCCCCAGCAATGACGTAGCCTGTATTGTCACTGACAAAGAAAATATTGCCTGTTTTCTTGCCCGCAAAAGGGCGCCCTATATTTTCCCAGGTAGATCCGGCATCGGTCGTTTTAATAAGCTCATGTTGCTGTATCCTGGAATAGCCAATTTCATTTGAAGGAAAGTAAATTTGTAATACATTATCGTAGGTAGGTGAATATTCAGACCAGGTTTCACCTCCGTTATTGGTTTTGGTAATTCTGCCTCTGTTTCCTACGGTAAAACCATTGTTTGCATCCCAAAAATAAAGTCCATAAATATTGGTAAAGTCATATCTGCTATCTTGAAACTCTACCGACTCCCAGTTTCCTCCGCCGTCGATAGTTTTAAACAAGGTCCCATTTTTGCCGCCTGCATATCCGGTATTTTCGTCGACAAAGAAAAACGTGTAAAACAGTTCTTCGATTCCCGGAACCAACTCCCAGTTTTCACCAGCATCCATAGTTTTGTACAATTCACTGTTGGTCAGCGAAGCGAAACCCAGGGTTTCATTGTAAAAATAAATGGTAATAAAATCAGCGGTTAAATCAATATTCTGGTCAGCCACATACCAGTTTTGGCCGCCATCTATGGTCTTGAATATGGCACCATCTGTGCAAACGGCATGACCAATTAGCGGGCTGGTAAAAACAACACTTTTTGTAAATGTATTTGGCAAGTCCAGCACGGTCCATGAGGCGCTCCCGTCCAATGATTTTGCCAGTTGACTGGAACCTGCAATATAAATTGTTTCACTATCGAGTACATTGACCGTGTGGAGATCCTGTGAAATGCCAACATTTATTTCGGTCCAGTTTTCTCCCGCATCTTGTGTTTTTAACACCCGTCCATCATCCCCAACAATAAAACCAAGCGTATTAAAAAAGGCGAAATCTTCAAAGAAATCATAGCCGTTAAAGGATTGTTTCACACTCCAGTTTTCCCCACCATCATTCGTTTCCAAGAGTTCAAAGGCGTCGGTAATGATGTATCCGTGCTCATCGGATAAGAACTGAATATCTACCACGGTCCGATACGATGGTGTAGGATTGAGTAATTCCCAAGTACTTTGGCCAATTAAATAAACAGGTGTAAAAAGAAGCAAGTACCAGGTAAATAAAATTTTAAACATCGTGTATTTTTTGTATTGAGAATGGGTCTATTTTAGTGTTATAAATGAATTTGTGTGTTAATCTTTGGTTGGTATTAAGAGCGTTTGTGGCTGTTCGTTTGAGCCGGGATAGTTCGAATCTTCTATTTTCATTTTTAGAATTTTCGGCTGGTAGTGATTCGACTGGCAGCCTGATCATACAAAAAGGAGACGAATTGCCGGCAGGCACTCCCGAGCATTGCAGATAGCCTGCTTCACTACGTTATCAAAGTTCTATGCTCAGATAGTATTCTGTATCTATACCGGTTACAAGCTGAGTCGTATACGTAGTAGACTGGGTATTTTTACCATATTGAATAACTATATTAATGCTGTCATTTGGGATTACAAACAAGTTCAAGGTTGTGTCTTTGATGACACCATTGTTCTGGCAATCAATCCTGTTTTTATCTATTAGCTGTCTACTTCGCTTTGTGTAATCGTATTCAACTGGAAAATCAAAGGTTTTTACATCCAATAGTGAGACCGCTTCGTCAAAACTAATATCCAGTTTTAAATTTACGAATGGTTTCACTTCAAATAAAAGCGGCTTGCCTTCTGCCAGGTATTCCTGGCAAAAATGATTATAAATCCATAATGGATGATACGCGTCATGTAAGAATTCGACATCACTGATACAACTGCGGTCTTTCCCTACAAAGAAATCAACTTTTGAAATGGCAGTGCCGTTATCCACCTTAAAAGTATCTTCCTGGTAGGTATAGTTTATCAGGCTTTTAGATCCATACCCTCTGATTATTAAAGAGTTGTCTACGTATTCATTATTGATAACATCAATAAGCTCAATTTTGAACGTTCCAATATTGCCATCCTTTGAGCAAGACATTAATATTGAGAATACTGATAAAATAATGAGTGCTTTTTTCATGGTTAGAATTTTTAGGGTAAGTAGTGAATGATATAACTACAACATGTTAAGGTTCAAGTTATCCGCAACTGTATGCATCTAAATCTCAAATTCTGCCGGACAGTGCAGGCAAACTGCAAACACCTCACTCCTCTCCCACCCCGGCAGCCCTCTGCCAGTCAGTTTCTTCAGCGCGAACCAAAACCATTAGCTGGAATGTGTATTATGTTGGGCTGGTTAGTCATTGGGGTTCAATCTGCAATGGTTTTGAGAGGCTGTCTACAAATATAAACCATTTTTTTCAGTGGCCAATGGTGTTGTCCTGCAAGTTTATGGAAGTGCATATGTATCCAAAATCGCAGTTACCCACCGACTACCACCCCGCTCCCCCACTCTTTCACCCACTACACAAAAAATTAACACCTCATATTATTTTACTTTTTATGCAAAAATCGCACACAAACGCAATGACTTGACACTGTTCGGAATTAAATTTGGAATCAATAGTCCGGAATGGCCATTAACAAAATTAAGATTGGCAACCTATTGCGTGGTATTGAAAAAAGCCGTATCTTTGTGTCTTCAGAACACTAAGCCCTTTTGAGGGATTTTTTGACTACTAAAAGTGCATATCATGGCAACAAAAAAGCAAGTTACCAAAACTGCTGTTGTTGAAACACCTAAGGCTACCGCCACTCCCAAAACAGCAACAGCGAAAAAAACCACTGCGGCTGCAAAGAAGACAACAACTGCAAAAGCAGCTACCACTAAAACTGCAAAAACTACAGCAACCAAGGCTGCTGCTCCTAAAAAAGCGGCTACCAAAAAAGCAGTTACTGCAAAAATCAACTTCACCCTTCCTAAAGAGGCTGTTGAAAACGCAGAAACTGTTGCATTGCTGGGCGATTTCAATAACTGGGATGCCGACAAAAGCATTCAACTGAAAAAGCAAAAAGACGGCTCATTCAAAACTGCAGTTGCCCTTGAAAAAGGCCGCAGCTACCAGTTCCGTTTCCTCATCGACAACACTACCTGGGAAAATGCCTGGGATGCCGATGCATACGAGCCTACTCCATTCGGAGCCTACAACTCTGTTGTAAATGCATAAGACCGGATTTTTCCGGCAATAATCTAATCCCAAATCGTGCGTGCACGGTTTGGGATTTTTTATTTTTATATGAATCAGAAACTAGGAAAATGCTACAGGGCTTAATCTCAGCTCCCCGCTCCCAGCAGGGCCTTTAATTCCGCAATCGACCCAAGCCCATTCAGGGTTGGAGCATCCAGAAACAGTTCGGTATGCCTGCCCGATTTCTTCAAAACGGCTGGAAGCATCAAATTTGCAAATTGCGGAAATTGCTCCCTGAATTCATCCCGGTGCAGAAACTCCATTTCTATCGGAGTTTGTTCGATGAACTCCTTCCACTCAGCACGAATGGAAAACACGCCGTAGGTAAGTCCGCAGAGGCTGCAGGAATACGTAGATGGCGAGAACAGTTTGTGGGCAATGTCTGCCGCCAGATTGAACAAGCCTGTATCGGCATTGTACACAAAAAGCAGGGATGGGCTATTCGGATTGTCCATGAATCTCGAATTTCGATTGCATTTTTTCCATATCAAAAAACTCCTGGAAGAAGACATCGCACCATAGACAGACGTTTTGCAATTCTGCCGTGCGCGCTTCTGCCAGCTCCCGGCTGACGCCGATGCTTTCACCCATGCCCAATGGGTCTCCTTCGTTGATTTTTTGGAATACCGGTGAATCCGAAACGCGCTGCAACACATCCGCCACCTTCTCCTTCCGCGCATCGCCCATGGCCTTGTAGGTGCCCGGACAGCAGGGATTTATCCGCCACAATTGAATGGATATTTCCTGCGGAATCCCCTCTGCCCCGGTGAGAAAACCAATACCGCCCGACAATACCTTGCAGAAATTATGTCCCGGGTCTTTTTTCCAGTTGTACTTCTCCAGAGCCCGGCCTCTGGCCCAGTTGCCACCCAACCACATATCTTCGGTTGCGCCCCAGTAGCCCCAGGACAAATCTTTGCCCTCCACCAGGTAGGTATCTTTTTCCACCAATGGATCTTTATCATCGCCGTTTACGCCACGCGACTCAAACAGTTCGGCCAATTCCATCAGGCGTCCTCCTGCATGTTTGTGGTAGCGGTCGATGCTGGCAATATCAAAACGGGTAATTCCCTTTTCGATCAAGGTGTCCAGAATTTGTGGAGTCAGCAAATCGCCATTGGTTTGCAGCATGAGTTGTGTCCGGTTTCCATACCGGGCTTTTAGTCGGTCGAGAATGGCATACAGCAGTTTGCGCTCTGCCAGAGGCTCTCCGCCCGAAAGAATAAGCCGGTCGATTTCATCCGGCAGGTTATCGATCACCCGGAAACAATCCTCCTCACTCATGCGTTCGCCCTGCGGCCCCGAGAGGTTGTAGCAGTGATCGCAGGTATCGTTGCACAACTGGGTAAACACCCAATACACCGATTCACAATGGTTGAAATTCATATGCTTCGTTGCCAAGTATTTTGCTTTTAAAAAATTTATCAGGACTTCTTGTCTTTACGCAGTCCTTCCCAAAAATCCATTTCGCCCTGCATGCCCGTACGCGGATCGGAATAAAATGCTTCCTTGTCCGGAAACACATCCAAAACACCGCGGTCCATATACCCCAGTTGATCGCCCATGATGAGCGCTTCTTTCAAATCGTGGGTAACAAACAAAGCCGAGATTTGGAACTGTGCAGCCACCGTTTTAAAGAATTGCTGCATGTCGCTCCGGGTTTCAACATCCAGGTTGCCAAAGGGTTCATCCAAGAGCAAAACCGGCGGCTGGATAATCAGCGCCCGCCCAAACGCAACCCGCTGTTTTTGTCCGCCCGACAACTGCTCCGGCATTTTGTTTTGTTGACTTTTCAAGTCCAGATTCTCCAGCATATTGCTGACCCTATTCCGAATTTCATCTTCCGGCTCCCGGCGGATACGCAGACCAAATGCAATGTTTTCAAACACATTCAGGTGCGGAAACAGAAGTGCTTCCTGGTAGAGGTAAACGATCCCGCGTTGATTGGCTGGCAAGTTTGACACATCAACCCCGTTCAACAGCACTTGTCCGGATGCGAGCGGCAGCAATCCTGCAATGGCTTTTAGCAGACTGGTTTTCCCACAACCGGAACGACCCAGAATGGCAAGCACCTGCTCTTTTTCCAGCGCAACATCCAGGCCGTGCAAGACCTGCTCGGTGCCGTATCGTAATTCCAGTTGTTTCCCTTCCAGTACCATTATCCTTCGTATCGTTGACGTAAATAGGCGCTGTTGGCCCAAAGCAAAATAAGCGGGGGCAAAATTAACAGACAACTGCTAACTGCTGCAAAATACGGGTTGGATTCTCCAATGTATTGAAAAACCCGAACAGTCAGCGTGGGTACTTGTCCCAAACCAATGACCGAACTGAAGCCGTAATCAAACCAGGAAATGAGAAAGGTTTGAAAAAAACCGAGCAGGAGAATGGGTTTTGATAAAGGGAGTACGACTTTCTTCCAGGCCGTCCACACCGTACCTCCAAGCGTCTGAACCAACTCCTCCAGGGCAAACATGCGCGTTCCCCAATGCCCGACAAACAGGATCACAGCAAATGGAAATACGATCAAAATCTGACTCAGTATCAGGCCTGGAATGGTACCGGATAAGCCGGTTTTTAAAAAATAAAATTGGAGGCAAAAGGCATACACGACGGATGAAAAAGCATACGGCAAATAGGCTGCCCGGAGTAACAAAACCCGTTTGGGGTGTCGGGCTATCAGGCGCGCCATGCCGAAGCCAAGGATCATGCCTAGCAGAGCGACAGTTGCGGAAATGAAAAGAGAAACCAACAGGCTTTCAGCCAACCCTCCGGCCAGCAGGCTGTCTTTCCAATGCCGGATCGCAAACCCTTCAGGCCACAAATCCGGGTGTCGCCAAATAGCTGCAAAAGACAGTAAGAACAAATAGGGCAAGGGCAAAATCAGGAGGACTGCCAGTATATACCATATCCATTTTTTCATGCTCCCCTCCCCGCTTTTTTTCGTTTAAATAAAAACCAAATTCCGGCCAGCACAAAGCCGGCATACAGCACGGTAAGTACATACGCACGGGCGACCATCTCCAGATCAAACCGTTTAAACTTCTGGGCAATCAACACCGAAATCATCTGCGGCGCCTGTCGCCCCAACAACAGCGGCACTTCATAAGCACCAAACAAGAACACACCGAACAACACCAGGCTCGGGAGCGCATTTTTCCAAAGAATGGGAAGCCCGATTCGAAGCAAAACGTAACGACGACTTCCGCCCAGACTTTTTCCTATATCCATCAGACCCTGTACGTTTTGTGTGTGATAAGCCTGGAGCATTTGCAGACAAAAAAACGGATAAGTCAGCAACACCAGTACCGAAATCACTCCAATGTGCCAGGCATCATTGGTGAGTTCAGGAAAGGTGAAAAACGGGAATGCTTTTTGAATAAAACGGGCTAAAAGTCCCCCATCGCCCAACAAGTGAAAACCCCAAAAAGCCGCCACCATTGGCGGTATGCCCAAAGGGATAAAAAACACGAGGCTGCCGGTTTTTCGAATGTATGGGTGCAACAACAAGACCGTTGCCAGGGCCAACATAGCAGCTAGTAAAACCACGCCACTTGCGATGGACAGACTCAGTAAAAAAGACTTCCAAATAGCGGGCATACCAACTACCACCTGCCAGTGATTCAAGGTAAACCCTTTGCTCAAGGCACCGACCAGTCCAAGGCTATACGCCAAAGCATATAGCAGGCCTGCGACCAGGGGAAACAATACCAGGAACATGTACACCCCTATTCCCAGTTGACTGAAACTGGGTAGGATGCTGTTAGAACCAAATTTCCCCAGGGGTTTTATCATTGCTCCATTACCTCTTTTCTGAAATCCTGATACAAACGAATCATGTATTCAGGTGCGGGTTCCTGGATTGCCCGGCGACTGATCTCCGCTCTTGCAGGCGCGTAGCGCCTGCCGGGAATGGCTTCGAAGCGCTCCTTCCAGTTCTCCGGCAAACGCCCGATGGATAGTACTGTACCATCGCCCCAGACCTCCGGCTCCATTTTCTTCAATTGGGCTTCTGGCGAGATCAGAAAGTTGATAACACAGAGCGCGCCTGCCGGGTTGGCACTGTTTGTTGGCACCCCCATGTAATGTGCATTCTGGATACTTCCGGTTGAGGGAACATAGGCCCGACTGGTATTGGGGAACACGCCTTGCAAAATCTTGTTATCCACTTCGCTGTCGTTGTTGCTCATGGTAAAATCCAGGGTGCCGTTTGCGAACAACTGGTGACAAGCCGAAAGGCTCTCCGGGAAGGTTTCACCGCTCCGCCAAAAATGGACTTTGTTTCGGTTTATAAAATCCCACAATTGAGTACTCAGTTGATTGTATTTCGCTTCATCAAACGGGCCGTTCAAAGCATCCCGGCTTCCGGCCAGTGCCACTAGCCAGGACTTCAACAGGGTCATACCGGTAAATTCATTCGGGATGGTAAACTTGCCGGGATTGGTCTGCCAGTACTGCTCCCAATCCTCCAGACTTTGTGGTGGATTGGGTGTGCGGGTAGTATCGTAAATCAGGGTCATTTGCACATTGCCCCAGGGGCATTCAAAGCCCTCTGTTTTCTGCTGAAAATCTGTTCCAATAAAGGGATTTTCAAAATCGATATACCGGGCATTGGGTAAGAGATTGGTGAACGGACCAAACAGTCCATCCAGTTGCCGGAGTTGGTAAAATGTCTCGCCGTTGATCCAACATAAATCCAGTTTGCTACTGGCCGTTCCGGCCTCTTTTTCAGCCATCAACACCTTCACAATTTCAGTTCCCTGTCCCGGTGCAATCTTCAAGTCAATTCCGTATTTTTCTTTTACCGCAGGAACTACATAGCCACTCATGTATTTGTTTATCAGTGGGTCTCCCTGCCACATCATTAGCTGCACCGTCGAACCCTTTGCCTGTTCCTCAATTGCCTCCCAATTGCTACCCAGTACATCAAAATCGGATTGCTGGGATGGATTGGAGCAAGACGGGAGGAACAAACAATACGTGGTGAGTACTATGAAAAAGAGAAAGGCAGTGATCTGCATACCAATTGAGCATTTGCTTTTTTCTCCTTTTAAATATTGAAAAAACTGAATCATAAATTACATATCATGCATTGATGTGGGGTGATTTTGGGGTGATTTTGGGGTGTTATAATTATTGGGAAATATGGGATTGATTGGGATTAAAATGCGTACAACAAACTGAATTGGAATTGCCGTGGGGCACTGGCATTTCGGCGCACCAGATTGCCATTGCTTTTGGGTCCGATTTGAATCTGGTTGCTTTGGGTTGCGTTGTTTGAATATCCACTCAAATTCGCTGCATTGAACACATTGAACACATCGGCACGAAGCACCAGTTCGGAGGCCCCCAACTGGAAACATTGGCTGGCATTGACATCAAACGTATTGGCCCATGGGAGCCGGTCGTTGTTGCGCGTTTCTCCGGGCTGCCGGTCGCTGTTGCCGACATAGGCATCGCCAAAGGAACAGCCATCCCGTTCAGGTCGGTAGTTCCATACAGACTTGCATCCGGGATCCGGTTGATGGGTTGACCGCTTTGTAACAAGGCAGCCAGGGTGAACGACAAGCCTTTGCTTGGGTACCAGTACAAAAAGCCGTTGATTACATGGGTGCGGTCGTTGATGCCGGGACCCCATTCCGCCTCGAAATTATTGCTGTCTTGCGCACGGAAATTGATGTCTTCGGTATTGTTCTCCGGTTTTGACGGGGTGTAAACCAGTCGGTAGGCAAACTTGTCGTCGCCGCGTTCTTTTTGCAAGTTTAAACTCAGGCCGGTATACCGTGCTTCTCCAGCGAACTAATTACCACGACATTGCGGGCAACTCCGGTCAGCGTATCGCCATTGATAACGGCTGCACCGTTTTGGATAGCTACCGGACGGGTCGCATCGGCTTCTGCCTGGGTACGCACCACGACGTTGTTCGAGATCATTCAGTGGGTATGCCAGGGGGCATTCAAATCAACGCAAACGGAATAAATTGTATGAACGGTTGTGCACCAGGTCGATGTAAAACAACCGGTTTTCATCCAACTGGCGCTGATACCCAAGGGAAAACTGGTGAGCATAGGGATTGGCATATCCATTTGGGTTCAAAATCCGGCGTTCGTTGCTGAACGCACCTTCCCGCTGATCCTGGAGGGCCTCGTAAGAGGGGCCTTGCAAATAGGCTACATTGGCCACGGACGCTCCTGCATTTCCATCAAAGGTTATCCGGTCGAGATCGGTATTGGCAGGCAGGATTCCCTGGTTGATCAATTCCTGAAGTTGTGCACGGTAGTCGGAGGAAGTGGTATTTTGCTGAAGTGCATCAGAGTAAATGGCGTAATTTATTTTGTCGTAAAAAATCCCATATCCACCACGGATGCTGCTGTACTGATTGAGTTTGTAATTGAAGCTGGTGCGCGGAGCGAGGTTGTTTCCGTCTCCTTTATCCGATCCTCCTTTGGAGAGGTTGTCGTAATCGTAGCGAAGACCCAGGCTCAGGCTCAAACGGCGGTTAACGGTCCATGCATCTTCCAGGTAAGCGCTGTAGATGGTTTGTCTGGCACCGAATGATTGCGGCCGCAACTCCACATTGTAGTTGAGCACCTGCACATCGGAAGGAATATCCAGAATACCCAGGCTGGAGCCGAGGTTCATTCCGGCCAGACTCGCCAATTGTGCCTCGCTGAGTTTTACTGTATAATTTCCATTTACATTGCCGCCACCAAACAGGCTGTGGTCTGCGGAAATAACTTCAGCACCTGCTTTCAGGGTATGCCGTGCAGTGTACCAGGTAAATTTCTGTTGTGCCTGGATTGTTTTTTCCATCGCATCAAAAACATATCCGGGGTGACCGAGTACGGCAAGTGTGGTTTCATCTGGTCCTAAGACGGCCACCTGAGCTGAGCTCTCATTTTCCGGCCGACCGTAATTCCAGCGAAATTGGCCATACTGAATGTTGGATTCGGATTTAAAATAGTCGCCCAGATAGGTATTCTGAAGTGCAACCAACAGGCTGTTTCGATCCTGATAATTTGCAGCAGAAGGGAAAGCAACACCTCCATCTAAACCACCACCCTGCCGGGCAATATTGACGATTCCGGTGTTCACCCGGAGGGCAGTTTTAAACTTGCCAGACCAGAGTTGATCCAACCGTGCACTTAAATAGGAAAACTGATTTTGACCTCGGACTGTTTCGTTGACATTCAGTGCAGGCGAATTCAGCAGATTGTCTTTCAGGTCGGTTGTATGCTCCAGATTTACGTAGTAAAAAGTCTTGTCTTTTCGTAAAGCACCACCAAAACCGACACCGGCCTGATAGCGTTGAAAACCGTCTCTAACCTGGTTTCCGGAGAGGTCGCGTTGGGCATAAGGAGAGGATGCATCTATGGCTGGTCCGGGACGTGTAACCACAAAGGCTTCACCGGAAAACTCATTGCTTCCTCCGCGTGTGCTCACGTTTACGACCCCGTTTGCGCTGAGCCCGTACTCAGTGGAGAAATTGTTGCTCAGGACCTGAATGCTGCGCGTGAAGCCAACTGGCAAGTTGAACTTCATACCACCCAGGAAGCGTTCGTTGTTGTCCATCCCGTCGATCAGGTAGTTGGTAAACAGCGAGTTGGAGCCGTTGATGCTCACATTGGGGGCTTCGGGATAAAACCCGGTGGCCTGCACTACATTGGGGAGTCGGTATAAAAGGCGGGAAATATCCCGGCCTTCGAGCGGAAGAGTTTCCAGTTCTTTTTGTTTGAGTACAGAAGCGACCTCTGCATTGCGTGTGTTGATCCGGTTTGCTCCGGATACCACTACTTCAGAAAGTGTGGATTCATATTTTTTACCCAGACCCAATACAACGCTGGTGTATTCATTGCTATTGAGGGTAATGTTGATCCGTCGTGCTTCCAGGAAATCGCCTTGCTCAGGCACCCGAACGGTATAGTTGCCGTTGAGTGACAGCCCTGAAAACAGAACTTTCCCATCTGCATCGGAAAACTTTTCTGCGCGAAATCCAATGGCTTCGTTTTCCAGGAGCACCTGCAGGTTTGCGCAGGCTTGTCCGGATGTATTGTCGGTAAGAAACACCTCCAGGTCCACCTGTGCCATCAGCGCCATTGGGATGAAAAGAAAAAAGGTCAAAACAAACGTTCGAAACAATCTATACATGGAGTACGGTTTTATATCCGGCCGCAAGTTCTATAGAAAATGGGAAAATCGTATGTCCGCATGGGAACAAATGGTATTGCATACCCGTAGAGACGCAAGATTTTGCGTCTCCCCCCCCAATCGGAAGCGCATAATAATGATCGAAAAGATGCAGGGTAAAGAGCAGTGGAATGTAATTTTAAATAGGTTGTTCCGAAACCCTGGACGGGAGACGCAAAAGTACCGACAAAGTATGTGGCTATTTATCTTAGGTTCGAAACCCTGGACAGGAGACGCAAATCTTGCGTCTCTACGGGTATGAAAAGGTGGTTTATGTAGACCCCTGAACCAAATTTATGCACGCACACCTTTTGACATGAAAATTCAGCCCCCATGCCACACTCCAAGCAGCATAGGGACTGGTAAAAATCACACAACCAAGTGTCTTCCTACTTAACCATGACCTTCCCGCCTCCAAAGGGCTTCAGACTGCGATCCGAACAATTGGTACGCGTAGATGCCCAGGGTCATATTCACTCTGGCACCTGAACTTGAAAGGTATTGTGTTCGCCGAGTAGTTTGCACCATAGGCGGTTTACCATTTTTCCATTTACATCGAACATCTTGAGCAAACCATTTTGTGATGCATGGAACGCCCAGTTGCCAGGTCCAGGGTCTCTCCGGCTGAGGGAGTGGGTTTGGAAAACTGTTTTTCCGTTGAGATTGGCTCCACCTGTTTGCTTGCACTTGCTTCGCTGATTTTGGTATTCCATGTGCGCAAATATTGTAGAGCCTGTGGAAGGCATGCCTGGCAACAGCGAGCCGCGGAGGTAATGGCCTTCTTTGCTGTACCAGACAATCTCATCATAGGTTACAAACTCAACCACCTGACCATCTTTGAAGGCACGTTGCTCATGTGTGAAGTTTAATTTTACGGCATCAACCGGCCCATCATCGTATGTGTTCAGGGTGCCAAAGGCAACTGCATCATAAATTTGAATGAATTGCAAGGAATCAACATCTGGATCATCGGTGTAAATGAACGTAACGATCCCTTCATAAATCCAGCCCCATTCCAGAGGCACCGGACTGGCCGTCAGGTAAATATCTTGAGCATAGGGGTCATCGTTGTCGTCGAACCGTATGGTGCCAAATTGAAACAGATCATCGTCTGTCAATTCAAACATTTCATACACATTGGTTGAAGGAATATAAAAACATTGCGTTGACCCCGGGAATTCACTCAAAAAGCCGGTAGCAGCCGGTGCGACGTGCTCAATGGTCCGGTCTAAGGTAGCGTAGGAATTAAAATCCGGCATATCCCAGGTTTGTGGTGTATCCCCATAGTCATCAATTCCTTAACATCCATGGAAATGTTATTTCCAAGTGGAATAATCTTCAGGGGTCCGGCTTTTATCCAATGCCGGGTGATTCCAGGAAATCCTGTTTTGTAATCAGAACTCCCTGATACTCACTCATTCCCTGTTTGTTCGTTTTGGATGCGCGCTTGTTCATTCGGGGCCCATGGTAGGTGCGGCTAAAAAAGGGAGTTTCATCTGGAAGGACTCCACAACCTTCTGGACAATCTGGAACCTTACACGTGTTCATTATTGCTTGTGCCTGCTGAAAACCAAAGCTAAAAACCAGCAATAGCGCTAGTCGTAAAATCATGTTTTTCATAAAATATAGATTTAAGTGATGGATTTAAAATGTAGCGTTTTGTATTAACTAAAAAGGGTTAGTACGCCCCGATTGGGGCTATGCTTGTTTTGTTTTTTGATACAGATAAAAACCTATGAACAGGAAGGCTGCAAATCCGACAAGTGGAAACCAGTGTGGATTTTGCGCATAAAAACTGCGCTCGGATGAAGTGCGCAGGGTTGCCAAAGTAGAATCGGCGTTGCCAGACTCAATGGTTCTTCCAAACGGATCGATAAAGAGCGACAAGCCTACATTTGCACACCGGGCTGCCGGGTGGCGGGTTTCAATGCACCGCATACGTGTAACATTGGCCATGAATGTCTGAAACCCAACGGATCCGTACCACCCTTCTCCAGCCAGGTGAGCAAACACCTCAGCGCCATTGCAGGCCAGGCGTGCCCAGTGTTCAGGATGCCATTGCTCATAACACAGAGATACTCCGACTGCGATGGTTTCACCCTCTTTTTTCTTCAAAACCAAGGGCTTAGACTGCTTGCCACGCTTGAAATAGCGCGGATCTGTTTCGCGAATCGGAAACTGTGGGATTCGGGCCAGAGCTGCATGATACGGAATGCATTCCTGCCCGGGTGTCAAAGCCGTTTTGTGGTGATATTGCACCTCCGCTTGTTGGGAAGACAG
Organism: Saprospiraceae bacterium; assembly: GCA_041392625.1. Classification (GTDB taxonomy): domain Bacteria; phylum Bacteroidota; class Bacteroidia; order Chitinophagales; family Saprospiraceae; genus M3007. Next base: position 26,641 of record JAWKLR010000044.1, read on the forward strand.
GAGTACCCCAGAAACGAATTTCCTGTGATCGGTGGAATCCGCATATTCAGGAATTCCCTTGCAGCCGGTAAGCAATGCCGATTGCCAGTCGCCAACGGCCTCGCGCAACAGGGGCTCTAGGTTGGAGTAATTCAACTGGTAATTCAAGCCTGTTTCAGGCCAAAGGAGCAAATCAAACGGTTCACCCTCAAATGCCAGCGAATCACTTCGGTGCAGCATCCGCTCAATCAACTGCACTTGCTTTTCATTATTCAATAAATCAGCCGCAGCATATTGGGTAGGCAGCAGGCGAACCGAAAGGGTTTTGCCTGAGTCAAAATCAGAGCGACTAAACACAAATGCGGAATACAGAACAGGAAGAGCCAGCATACCGATTGTCAGACCAAGCACCTGCTTATTCAAAATCCGGCGCCGCAAAGTTCCTGTCTGATTTTTAATCACTTTAAAAAGAAGCACATTGAACAGCATCAACCAAAAAGAAACAGCCCACATGCCTGTGATATCGATCATTTGAATCAGCCACAAATTGCTGCTTTGGCTATAGGCAGACAAGTGGGTTCCCATCGTAAATTCCAGGTGCAGATAGGTCCACTCCCACAGCATCCACACCAATGGAAAAAGCCAGAGGGCACGATCAAATCCAATTCGCTTTTGAAGTAGAACTAAAAACAAAAATGGACAACTGAGCCAAACGGACTCTATGAAGAAAATTACTGCGATCTTGAGTTTTGAGTCCGGAAAATCAAAAAGCCACAAGGCAGAAAACACCGCAAAAACCAACATGGCAGCAAGGCCTCCAGTCAGGCTGCGAGCAGAAGCGTGTTGATTTTTTTCCAGGTAAAAAAACAAAGGAACAAATGCAAACCAGGCAAGAAAAGACAGGTTCAACCCCTCAAACGACGGCCAGGATAAGCCGTATAAAATTCCGGTTGCAAGCCAAAGCGGAAAGGCGGAAAATCTGGATTGTTTCATGGCAATTTGATTTTGATTTTGCTATGCCACAAAAGTATCCGCCTCCACCTCTGCGGTGTTATAACAAACTGCGCAAGAAATATAAAAAACCAGTCATTGGGATTTAAGTATCTGGTTATGTGCGTTTTATAAAATCAACTGAAACAACTTTGGGTATTTAGGGCTCCTAAATTTTTATAAAATGAGCGCTCGAATATTGTCCGCCATTAGGGAATTTGTAGTGACGCAAAATCTTGCGTCTCCACCCCAATCGGAAGAGCAAAATAAATATCAGAAAATCCAGAGTGAATAGCAGTGGAACGTAATTTTAGATAGGGTGATTCGAAATCCTGAATAGCTAACCCTGGAACAAAACAGCAGGGCGGCTATTTATCTAAGGACCCGAAGCCCTGGACGGGAGACGCAAAATCTTGCGTCTCTACGGGTGCAAATGGTTCTTTCAAAGATGCTATAGTCTAATTCCTATTCGTTTCACCATATAAACAGTCCGCATCGCGTACTAAAACGGCATAGGTGTTGAATAAATTCACACAATCTAACAATACCTATCATTGCTAGCAGGATACAGATTAGTTGTAGAAATCTCTTTATTTTAGAGGTTCAAAATCATTCAAAATGAGCTATCCCAAACACGGCACACTATTTTTTGCTATAGGTTTTGGCCTACTGTTCGCAACGTGTTCAACTCGCCACCCAACAATTGTGGATGGATTGGTAATTAATTCTGTTACCAAAGAGCCGATTGAGGATGTTAGGTTCACGTTTTCGGAGGTAGATTACAACAGTTACAATAACGTAAAATATCACCATGAACGAAGTAATTCCAATGGCGAGTTTTTCATCGAAATTTCCGGAAAATACGAGATCTGGATTTCAGATATTTATCATTATGACTATTGCCCTTTTACCCGATTTCCACCAATTGAACTAAATCAGGTAAACAACCCCACCATAGAACTTCTCCCATTCGATGGCTTTTTTAAGATTGTTGTTGAAGATACTTCTGGAATTGACTCTTCACTATATGTGTCCACCTTTAACCCTAACTACTTGATTTCAAACTCATATTACGTGGGCTATCAATTGCCACAATATCCTATTGCACTAAATCAAGGAGAAACATATACTGTGGTATCTGAAGAACCAACAGAGGAATTCATCCAGATCATGTGGAAATACAATACGCATCCAAACACACCACCAATTGGAGTTGACTCCATTTATTTGGTAAAAGGAGATACTACCACGTACTACCTGAATTATTGAGGGCTAAAAATATTGGTGTGCGCAATACAGCGAGTTAATTCACTACAACAAAAACTCCCGTTCGCGATGGCAACCTTTCTCCTTTAAAAACATAAAAATAGGTGCCGCCTGCTAAAAAATCAATGCGCTCCGACTTTTGACCGGACATTACTCGGTTGAAAACAAGGCGACCTTTGCTATCATAAACAACCAATTCACTATAGGGCCCCGGATCAAAATAGATAAATTCATGTGCGGGATTGGGCACGACACGCATATCCGTTTGGCTAAAGAAATCATCTGATGAACTGACGTATCCCAGTTGGATTAAGTAAACGTACATACACCCTGCACCATCTGTGATTGTCAAATCATAGTCTCCGGGGGGAAGCCCTGTAACTAATGCGGTTGTATCAGAGGTACTCCATGTATAATCATATGGAGCAGTACCCATTTGTACCTCAACCAATATACTGCCATCGGGTTCAGTTGGACCACTTGCGGGCACAGTGATTGTCTCCGACATCAAAGGGAGGGCCTGTTGTATAAGAATCGAATCCGATGCAGAGCAACCAAGACTATCTGTAACAGTCAAAACATAGTGTCCAGGACCAACTCCGAAAAGGCTCTCCGTTGCAGAGCCCTCGTTCCAGGCGTACGTTACCTGCCCGATTGTCCCTGATATACTACTTTGGATATCCGTAAATGCATCCAAACAAACAATGGTATCTGCTGATAAATCAGCCATTGGAAATGATCCCGGGATAGTCACATCGACAATCATTTGTTTCCCATTAGAATCATTGATTGTCAGTTCGTACAAACCAGCAGCCAGATTTTCAAGTTCAGTTCCTGAGTTGTTTCCGTTTGTCCAGGTGTAGGAAAGAGGAAGACACGCATTCAATACAGAAACCTCTAAGGAACCTGTAGGGCCATTGCAAGCAGGAGAAACTTCTATTGCTTGAGACAATGCCAGCTCCGGGCTTTCAAGTGGTCCAATATCTACAATACCATCTTGAATTCGAACGGCCCCAACCTGGTCATATAACAGATTAATTTGATCAACAATACCATTTTCTCCCCCATTTACTGCAAAAGAACAGGGGGCTAACTGAAAACTCATATTTGTTGTGTCAAGAAATGGACTGCTTGTTTCAAAAATATGACCCGGCCCGCACTCGATTGCCCCAGGTATGTTTTGGCAATCCCAGTCTGCATAATTGTGGCTCATTTCTAGCAATGAGCCCTTTTGCTTAATTGGTATGGTAGGCGCCCCGGTAAAATAATCGCGGTTATTTAGGAATATGTTGTTATACACCTTTTGGCGAAGTGTATAATTTGCTGTGTAAAAGGAATCGCTTGAGGTATTATTGATAAACAGGTTATTTGCAATAATTGTGTTTTGTGCATCAGTGTTGTCCTCACTTTGAATAATTACATTTAATGGATTATAAGGCGAATAGGTGTTACTAAAAATATTATTGGCAATTGTAATTGGTGAGTCTGTCAAGTTCCATGTGCTAAGCTCAATTCGATGGTTACCTCCGATAATCTTATTATTAGTTATTTCTACCTTGCCTACATCTATAAAAAAACCATAGATAGCTTCACAAACAGTATTTGTGTTTACAAAGTTGTTTAAAAACAAATTATTGGAAATCATTACTATTGAAGAATCATTCGTAAACCCAACTAAAATTATTGTTGAACAATTATTAGATTCAAATACATTATTAATAACAATCGTGGAATCATTCCTGTTTTCTGGCGATTCGATCCCATATAATGGTGTATAAAAATCATCAGTGCCATTAGACCTAAAAATGGAATTTTGCACATTAAAATTATAATAGGCAGCATCCAAAAGAATCTCAAAAGTACTCACCTCAAATATGGACGGGCCAGTCAAAGCCACATTATTAGTAAATGTACAGCTGTCAATCCTCAACGAATGTCTTGGGTTTTCTGGCAAGTATTGATGGCAAACACCTCCCCAGGTGGCAGCCTTGTTATTATCAAAAATACTGTTACGAAAATCAATTGAGGAAGATGAGTTGTCCCAGCGCAAAACCATTGCCCCGCCACGCGCACCAGACTCATTTGAAATGAATTCACAATGATCAAAATCAATTCCGCTATCCTTTGCCATGCCACCATTTAGGTAAATGGCCCCACCGTCTCTTAGCGATTTATTATTCCAAAATTTACAATTATAAAAAAATGGTTGATTGTACTTGTTTGCAGAAGCCTGATTGCAAAAATAAACGCCTCCGTATCCTCTGGCATAATTGTGCCGAAACACACAATTCTTAAAAACAGTTAGGGCATTTGCACCTGAAGGTTCAATGTATACTGCACCACCACTTCGAAGTGGATGAAAATTGTCAAAAACTGAATCAGAACTAGCAAAACCATGTTCGAAAACTACACCATCAATAATGGTATTGGAATCTGGAGCTACCAAATACAGAATGGTATTGGAGTTGTCTGTACTATCAGATGGATTGCCAATATTCCCACTTAATAGAACCGGATTTTCAACCCAATCCCGATCTTCTATTGAGTCTTCATCCCCTAAAAATCCGCCAATTAGTTTAATTCCTTTACTTAATTCAAAATGTGCATTTCGATCACCGTTTGCATCGGGAAGATACATACCGGTTGCAATCCATATCTCATCGCCATACTGGGCAATATTCAATGCTGCATGCAGGTTGGTATAGGCATCCATCCAATTTTGCCCTGTGTTGGCTCCGATAGCCGCTTGATTTACATAGTGGATAGTTTGGCCAGAGAGTGACCCTGTACAAAAGAATAGAAGCGCGAGAAAAATATTTTTTTCAATTTGCATGGATTATGGGTTTAGTGCGGGAAGGGAACATTCGAATAAGCCAGAGGCGAAGGATATTGGAAATGTGTATTGTTTTGGTTTTTTTGAAGTCCCCCCCTACAATTCAAAAATCCGATCCATCAACATCCACTTCTCGCCCGGGCGGGCGGTGGACAAGGCTTGCTGGTACTTCCACATAAGGGCTTCCCATTCCTGTACTTTGGGGTTGGCAGCATCGGCACGGGCTTTGGCTTCCAGACTGAAATCCGGTCCCGCTTCCAAAATCATAAACAGGCGATTTTCAATGCGGTAAATTTCCAATCGCTCAATTCCGGAGTCACGGATGCTG
>JAWKLR010000045.1:0-31475 GCA_041392625.1 Saprospiraceae bacterium
ACTCCTTGGATTCAAAGGGAAGGTGGTGAATTTCGTGGTACGCAATGTCAAAAAAATGGTGCCATCCTTCCATTTAGACAATGTTGTATCGTTCAAAGAAGCACTTGCGCAAGGCAAAAAATTCTCCGTGCCACCATTGACTACCGGACCCGACGACACCATTATTTTACAATATACCGGAGGTACTACGGGCGTTGCTAAAGGCGCTATGCTGACCAATAAAAACCTCATCTCCAACATGCAGCAAATCCGGGCCATTATGATGCCTAAATTGCAAGAAGGAGTTGAGGTAATGCTGTGTCCTCTGCCGCTATACCACATTTTTGCCTTTACGGTGAACTGCCTGGCCATTATGAGCATCGGTGGTTGTAACATCCTGTTGGTAAATGCCCGAGATTTGCCTGCTGTGATTAAGGAATGGAAAAAATACAATCCTTCTTTGGTGCCGGGAGTAAATACCCTGTTCAATGCGCTGCTCAATCACAAGGATTTTGCAAGCATAGATTTCAGCAGCCTTAAAATTTGTGTTGGCGGAGCCATGGCCATCCAGCGCTCCGTGGCAGAACGCTGGCAGCAAACAACCGGAATTCTACTGGCAGAAGGCTATGGTATGACCGAAGCCAGCCCGGTAATCAGTTGCAATCCGTTTGATAGCAGCATGCGCATCGGAACCATCGGAATGCCGGTGCCCAGCACCGATGTTCGGATTGTCAGCGAAGAAGGGGACGTGTTGCCGCCCGGCCCGGAAAATGTTGGAGAAATCCAGGCTAAAGGCCCCCAGGTGATGAAGGGCTACTGGCAACGGGCTGAAGCAACCAACGAAGTAATTAAAGACGGGTGGTTGTGTACCGGCGACATGGGCTTCATGCACAAAGATGGATACTTCCAGATTGTCGACCGGAAAAAAGATATGATTCTGGTTTCAGGATTCAATGTCTATCCAAACGAAATTGAGGATGTAGTCGCCCTGCATCCAAAGGTATTGGAAGTGGCAGCAATTGGGGTGAATGATGAAAAATCCGGCGAGGTAGTTAAGGTATTTGTAGTCAAAAAAGATACCTCACTGACCAAAGAAGAAGTCATTGCACACTGTCGTGAAAACCTGACGGGCTATAAAGTTCCGAAACAAGTAGAATTCAGAGAAGAACTGCCAAAATCGAATGTAGGCAAAATCCTGCGCCGTGAATTGCGGGATTAATCCATGCAGGAAACCAGACAATACACAAAACTCAACCAAAACACTAGACACAAATCAACATGAATATTTTGCTGCTCGGCTCTGGAGGCCGGGAACACACCCTGGCTTGGAAACTAACTCAAAGTAAAAACTGCACAGCTTTATACATTGCTCCCGGAAATGCCGGGACGAGTGCCTGCGGTGAGAATGTAGACATCGATCCCAACGATTTTGAGGCGGTTGGGAAATTTGTTTTGGATAAAAAAATTGAGCTGGTTGTTGTTGGGCCAGAGGAACCTCTGGTGCTGGGTATCTGGGATTATTTCCAGGAAAACGAAGCCCTCAAAGATATACTCCTAGTCGGTCCCTCAAAAGCCGGGGCAGTACTGGAAGGGAGCAAAGCCTGGGCCAAGCAATTCATGGAGCGGCACAACATTCCAACTGCCGGTTATCGGGAATTCACCGGAGAGCAGCTGGAAGCAGGCCTGGAATACCTTTCGCAGCAGCCCACCCCCATCGTGCTGAAAGCCGACGGGCTGGCAGCCGGTAAGGGTGTAGTCATCAGTGAAACCCGCGAGGAAGCTCAGGAAGAGCTCCGCGAAATGCTCGGTGGAAAGTTTGGCACCGCCGGATCCCGCGTAGTGATTGAAGAGTTTTTGAGCGGCATCGAATTTAGTGTGTTTGTCCTGACAGATGGGCGGAGCTACAAAGTCCTCCCGGAAGCCAAGGACTACAAACGAATCGGAGAAGGAGACACCGGCCCCAATACTGGTGGTATGGGCGCAGTAAGCCCGGTGCCATTTGTAGATGAAATGCTTTGGGATAAAGTAGAAACCCGGATTATTCGTCCAACCATTTCAGGACTCAGAAAAGAAAAAATTCCCTACCGCGGGTTTATCTTTTTTGGATTGATTTGCGTTGGCAACAACCCCTATGTTATTGAATACAATTGCCGGATGGGCGACCCCGAAACCGAGGTGGTTATGCCCCGTCTGAAAAACGATTTGGTCGTACTGCTCAAAAACTGCGCACTGGGTACATTGGGCAGGGTAAAAGTCCGCCAGGACAAGCGCGCAGCAAGCACCATCATGCTCGTAAGCGGAGGCTATCCGGGCTCCTATGAAAAAGGCAAAGCCATTACTGGGCTGGAGGATGTGAAAGGAAGTATTGCATTCCATGCCGGAACCAAAGAGGTAAATGGCGAAGTGCAAACCAATGGCGGACGGGTTATGGCCCTGACCAGCCTGGGCAAAGACATCGAAGCGGCACTCAAAAAATCGCGTCGAAATGCCCGAAAAGTAGACTTTGAGGGCAAGTTCTGGCGAAGAGATATTGGAAAAGACGTACTTTAAAAGCAACAGGGCTGCCGGATTCAATCCGGCAGCCCTGTGTTATTAGATTCAAAATATAAAGCAGAGCCTAATACGCTCGTGCGTCGCTTTTTTCCATGTAGTTGATGAACGCCCGGTTGGCTACGCGGTTGCCACCCGGTGTGGGGTATCGACCGGTGAAATACCAATCACCCGTATTGCCGGGACATGCAGCATGCAAACCTTCCAGGGTTTGATACATCACATCCACCTGTGCTTTTACGTGATCTGGCTTGATGATCTTGGAAATGCGGGCGCTGATTTCTTCATAACTGAACAGCTCATACAGCGGAATCACCTCGTTTTGCACCATTTCAACAGGAAGCGTTTCCGAGTTTTTACACCGTTTGTAGATGTCTTTCAGCATCTTGGTTTTTCCCTTCTCCTCAATCAGTTCAATGAGCGCCTGAAAGGCAACAAAGTCTTTCATCTTGCTCATGTCGATGCCGTAGCAATCCGGGAATCGGATTTGCGGGGCGCTGGATAAAACGATGATGCGCTTTGGCTTGAGTCTGGAGGCAATGCTCACAATGCTGTCGCGCAGGGTGGTTCCCCGTACAATGGAGTCATCCAGTAAAACCAGGGTGTCTTTGCCATCGTTTACCAAGCCGTAGGTGACATCGTACACATAGCTCACCATGTCGTTCCGACGTTTTTGGTCGGCAATGAACGTACGCTGTTTTTCGTCCTTGTGGATGAGTTTCTCCACCCGGGCGTGCATGCTGAGGATGGATTGAACCTTCTCTTTGCTCAGCGTTTTGGTTTTGAGCAACAGTTCTTCCTTGATCCGGTTTGTTTCTTTTTCGAGGCCTTCTACCAGCCCGTAAAATGAACCTTCAGCCGTGTTAGGTATGTAGGAGAAAACGGTGTGCTTCAGATCGTAATTGACCGCTTCCAGTACGGGCTTGGCCAATTGAGCACCCAGTTGTTTGCGTTCGGTGTAGATATCGCGGTCGTTGCCCCGGCTAAAGTAAATGCGCTCAAAGGAGCAAGAGCGTTTTTCCCGAGGCTCCACATAAGGCTGTTCCATCACCTTGCCCGTGCATTTCATAATCAGGGCGTGGCCGGGCTTCAGTTCGTTGATTTTATCGATCGGCGCATCGAAAACGGTCTGGATGGCTGGCCGCTCGGATGCGGCTACGATTACCTCGTCGTCCATATACCAGAAGGCCGGACGGATACCACTTGGGTCGCGAAGTACGAAGGCATCGCCATGACCGATCAGTCCACCCAATACAAAACCACCGTCAAATTTTTTGCCGGCGCGTTTGAGCAGGCGCTGAATGTCCAGGTTTTCAAAAATGAGTTGGTTGATATCCTGGTTGGAATAGCCGTCGGGCTTAAACCAGGTATGTAGTCGCTGAACTTCATCATCCAGGAAATGCCCGATTTTTTCAAGAACGGTTACTGTGTCGCTTTTTTCTTTGGGGTACTGACCAATATCCACCAGTTCCTGAAACAGTTCGTCCACATTGGTCATGTTGAAATTGCCTGCCAGCAGGAGGTTCCGGTTGATCCAGTTGCTCTGGCGGTGGAAAGGGTGCACTTGTTCCAGGCTGTTGGCGCCGTGGGTGCCGTAGCGCAGGTGGCCCAGGAGTACCTCTCCGGCATAAGGCGCATTGTCTTTTAGCCATTGGGCATCTTCCAGTTTGTCCACCGGAAGTTGGCGGAGCCTGCCCCATACCTGGTCAAACAAATCCACCAGGTAATTGTCGGCATTCGACCGTTTCCGGCTGATGTACCGGGAGCCCGGTGTGGGGTTTAGTTTGATGGTTGCGAGTCCGGCCCCATCCTGCCCGCGGTTGCGCATTTTTTGCATCAAAACCTGCAGGCGCTGTACGCCATAAAATGCTGTTCCGTATTTTTTGAGGTAAAAATCAAGCGGCTTGCGCAGTCGAATCATTGCAAGGCCGCACTCATGTTGTAACTGGTCGCTCATGGCGTATGTCTGGTGAATTGAATTGCCTCCGCAAAGGTAAATTAATTCTACAACCTAGCCTACGTTTATCCCCAGTAGAGACGCGATGCCTCGCGTCTAACCCCAATCAACTCGTCTAACCACAATCAACGCGCCTAACCCCAATCAACGTCTACCCATCAGTCACGCCTCGCGTCTAACCCCAATCAACGCGCCTAACCCTCAATCAACACGTCTACCCATCAGTCATGCCTCGCGTCTACCCACAATCAACACGTCTACCCTCAATCAACACATCCACCAGCCCTGTCCAAGTCCAACCATCATGCATTACCACATCACCCAAACAACCCCTTCCCCTTTTTCAGAACATCCGTAACCGGCAACATATGGCGTGGGAGGCGCACTGTAGTGCGTCTGTACAAATTAGTGCATGCCGCATATTAATTTGTCTTCTCCTCAAAAAATACCGATTTTTGGGCAGGCCCGGGCGGATACTTTCGTCCAGGCCTGAGTAAATGAAACAAGCCAACATGGAAAATCAGGAAAACAATCAGCCCCAAGCCCCTTTGCAGACTGCCCCCAAACGCCGGTTCTGGCGCAAGCTGCTGATTCGAAGTGGCCTCGTACTGGGTGGTTTTTTGCTGACCCTTGTTGCCGTCGCCGCATTTTTAGGTGGACCCATTTGCAGTTTACTGATTGATTCGGTGAATCAAAGCCTGAAAAAAGAACTGAAAGTCGGCAAACCCAAACTCTCTCTTCTTAGCGATTTTCCCAATGCCTCCGTTCGGCTGCTGGACGTGGAACTGGAGGATGTTTTTGGCTACAAACTGCTGCGCTGCGATGAAATTTCCTTTCGGGTCGGACTTTTTAGCTTGTTTTCAGATCAAATTGAAGTAAAATCCGTCCTGATCCGGGATGGAGCCCTCAATCTTTTTATAAACCGACAAGGCCGATCGGGCTTCGACGTGTTTAAGTCAGATGAAGAAACGACGGAAGCAAGTGGCGTGAAACTAGCCCTGCAAAATGCCGAAATGGAAGACATGGAGGTCCGTTACACCAACGATGCCACCCGGCAGAAAATCGCCCTGGCCCTGCCCTCCGCATCCCTGAGCGGCAATTTTTCCGAAACCCGGTTCAACCTGGCCTCTGAAGCCAGTATGCACGTGCACGATCTGGAAATGGATAAGCACCATTACCTGATCGGTGAGGACCTGAGCTACGGTGCACTAATTAAAGTCGATCTGGAATCGGGCGAATACAACATTCAACAACTCGACCTCGAACTGGGCGACAATGTATTTACCCTCGAAGGGCTGGCGCTCTACAAGGAAAAATATACGGATATGGACCTCAAGTTGAAAAGCCGGGAGGGCGATGTCTCGGTGGTCTTTGATTTGCTTCCGGATGCATACCATACCTACTTCAAGGATTTCAACAGCTCCGGACTGTACAGTTGCGCCGGTACCATCAAGGGTCGACTGAGCGCACAATCCAACCCGGCGATGCACTTGCAGGTACACCTGAAAAATGGTCAGTTAGTTTCAGAAAAATTGCAGGCGCCAATCCGAAACGTTTCGTTTGATGCCATTTTTGATGTGCGCCCCGGAACCAAAGGCCGTTTTGAAATCAACGACTTCAACGGCAAATTTGGTGGTTACCCATTTTCTTTTGATCTGAACGTAAACAACCTGGACGACCCCGGAATCGAACTTGCCTGTGGGGGTACCCTGCCCTTGGCCGCCGTGTACGGACTCTTGGGCAACGATGCCATTACCAGTGGAAATGGCCTGGTCCACATCAGCGGCTTAGGAATAAAAGGAAAAGTGTCCGACATGAGCGATATGAACAAGGCCGGTCGGGTGCAGGCTACCGGTGCGCTCAGGTTTGAGGACGCTCAGTTGGTGTATAAAAAAATCTTTGTGACAGCCCGGGAGGGAAAATTGGAATTGCTCGACAATACCTTCTCGATTGATGGGTTGGATGTAAAGGCCGGGAAAAGCGACTTTATGCTGAATGCAAGCGCCTCCAATTTGCTTCCGGTACTCTTTGCCGATTCTCTGAATAGCAGCAATGCCTTTTTGAATTTTGATGCCGATTTGAACATAGCCAATCTGGATGTTGACGAACTGATTCAATTGCTGTCAATTGTTGAAACAGAAGATGAAGTCGGCGCCGTGGCATTCGACTCGCTGCGCATGGAGCAAATGGCTTTGCGGGAACACCGCTTGGATAAACTTCGCGGTAATTTCAAAGCAAAAATTGCAGGCTTTAAGTATGGGAAAATCCAGGGGCAAAATTTCGATGGCAACCTCGATATGCGCCACAACCGGCTTCGGATAGACGGGCGGGCAGATGCCATGCGCGGGCAGTTCGCACTTTTCGGAGAGGCCGTATTCGAACGAAAACCAACCCTCAACCTGCTGATCCAAACCCAGCACGTCAACCTGCGGGCGTTGATGGATCAGTGCGAAAACTTTGGTCAGGATGTAATCGTTGCTGAAAACCTCGAGGGTGATCTCGACAGCCGGGTGGCGGTCTACGCATTCTGGGACGAACACGGCGAGCTGGACTGGGATAAAATGCGTGCCTACATAGACCTCGGACTTCACAATGGTGCATTGAAAAACCTGGAAATGCTCGAATCATTTTCAGACTATGTCCACATTCAGGATTTACGCAACGTACAGTTTGCCCCCAACATGCAGAACTATCTGGAATTACAAGGCCAAACCCTTCACATCCCCGTCATGTTTGTTCAAAGCAACGCCTTCAACCTCCATCTATCCGGCACCCAGGATTTTGATGATAACATTGACTACAAAATCAAAGTCAACGCAGCGCAGGCAGCTTTCCAGCGAATCAAAGCACACGACAAAAGCCTCAGCCTGATTCCTGCCGAAAAAGGTCTGTTCAATGTGTTTTATACCATAAAGGGCACCATCGATAAATACGAAATCAAACGGGGAAAACGGGAAGTCAAAACCGCCTTCGAGCGAAGCGAAAGCCGAAAAAAGAACATCGAAGCCATCCTGAATCAAGCCTTTAATTCCGCCAATGTCCAAACCGGCGATGAACTTTTTCTCGACCCCATCACCGCAGGAGGAAGTTAACTTGTTGATGATTTGTTGATGCGCCCTTCGGGCTTGGATGATTCGTTGATGTTTATTCGGAAGTGGTAAGTTGTAAGTTATAAGCAGTAAGTACATTTTTGAGATGTTACATGTCAACTTACAACTTACCACTTCTATATAATCAAATAAACAAGGGAAAGCGCAGCGTCCCGAATAAACAAGGCCCGGAGGGCCGAATAAACATCAACTTATCAACCTAGCCCGAAGGGCGCATCAACAAATCATCAACAACTATTCCTTTTTCTTGAAATCCCCATCCTTCCAGGCTTTGAAGAATTGCGACCAGGCAAGTGGACTGAAGATATTCATAGGAGGCGTTTGTCCGATGTAGACGTAGTCTTTAGACTGCTGGCGCAGGTAGTAGTTGGCACTTTCACGGCCGGAATAGGGGACGATATTTTCGTTTTTCTGGGCTTCGGCCAGGTAGTCATTGGCCAGGTTTTCAGTTGCGCGGCGCTGCAATTCCGGCGTAACATCCATTTTCAGGAATTCAATCTTGAAATGTTCTTTGGATGGCCAGGGAAAAATCAGGACCTCGGGCAGGTTGATGGTATCCGTGGTCATGAGTTGAACGACGGAATAACGATTTTCTTTTAAGGTATCCGGGATGGTGATGGTTACGGGTTCAAAACCCAGGCAATTGAACCGCACCTGATCTCCTTTTTGGGCGACAATGGTAAAAAAGCCGCGGTAGTCGGAGTAGGTTCCGCGTTTCCGCTGGGGCACATACACACTGGCGTATGGCACCGGCATCAGTTGTCCATCGGCATCTGTCAGGATCATACCGGAGAACTGGATCAGATTGGCATTGGTCTTGTCATCTGTCTGGGCGCTGAGCGGGTTTGAAAGAAAACCGAGGCCGAAAGTCAAAAGGAGATATAGGTACTTGTGCATGAAAATTGAGTTTGAACCAAAACGAGAAGTGACGTGGCTCTGCTGCCTGCGTATATATATGCAAGGTAAAAGGCTGTCAGAATCAAGGGGCAAAATAAGATGAAACCCTTGTTCAAACCTTCTCAAATACTAAACAAAGGTACTGGAAAGAAAGTTTTGACGCCTTTTTTGTCCTTTAATTAACGGATTTTAACATGCTCTTTGCCGCAAAAAGGAGAAGTTTATCGTTTTAGAAGCAAAGAATCAATGGGATTCGACAAACGAAACGTACTTTTGCGTGACTTTTTTGAATTCTGAATTAAACTAACTCATACGAACAAACAATGTCATTTAAGTATTCAGTACAACTAGTTTTGGTTTTGTTGCTCTCCGCAGGCAGTTTGCAGGCTCAGGAGACCGCTCCAAAATATGGCCACATGAACCTTGGCAACTTGCTGGAAGAACTTCCGGCAACCGCCTCCGCCAACAGTGCTTTGAAAGTTATTGCCGACTCACTTGGTGTAGTTGGTGACACAATGGCTGCACAATTCCAACGGGAATATGCAAAAGTTGAAAAGGATTATAATGCAGGTAACCTCACTCCGATTGCTGTACAACAGGCTGAAATAGCTCTGAAGGCAAAGCAGGACTCTATTGTACAGTTTGAGCAACAGGCTCAACAAATGTTGGCTGGAAAGCGAGATGAACTGTTGGGGCCTATCCTCACCGATATTCAAAATGCCATCGAAGCAGTAGCAAAAGAAAACGGATACCTCATGATTTTTGACGTGAGCTCCGGTGTTATGCTTTTCGCCGACGAAACCGAAGATGTTTCTGCACTCGTAAAAAAGAAACTGGGCATTACCGACGGCAACTAAACCGCTGTAAAAGCCTTCTGGACTTTTTATTTAAAACGTTCCGCATTCAACTTGAGTGCGGAACGTTTTTTTATTCACTGTTTTTCCAAACAGGCGTCAGCGGCCAATCACTAAAAAGGAGAATTAGACGGAATGTATAAGGTCGTGCAGGAAAAAGTAAAACCGGCTTTTTATTAGTACAGGAGGTAGTTTGGGCTAGTATAGATAAAAAAAGCATCCCGGATTTGAGCGAACTCGAAATCCGGGATGCTTTTGGCTCATCGGGAGGCGACTCCCTCCCGCAGGTAAGCAACATGGGGTGCTTCCTGTACATGTAAAATGTGGAATTCAACGCGTGCTCCCGGGGGGAGCGGCGACTCAGCGCAGGCTGTTGTAAGGACGCATTTCCTCGCCAAGCCAGTTCTTGTTCCATTCATCTTTTGGCAGCAGGCGTTTTGCCTGACGTGTCATTTTGCGATAAACGTAAACGAGCGCGATCTTAGGAGATGCGTTCCACATGCGACGAATTTTTAGCGTACGGCTAGTCATAATAGTGATTATTGAATGGGTAAAGATTATATGTGTTTATTCTAGTTGAAATATGCGAATTCCAGGATTCGGAGCGTCTTTCGCACCAGGTCACAGACCCAACATATTTCTGTTTGTGCAAACAGGAAAAAATCTGCATTTTCTCTTGTTTTGCCCTTATTTTACTAACGATGATTTTTTATAAAAGTTTCTTTTCGGGCCAGAATTAAGCATCTATTTACATTTTATGTCAAAATCAGGCAAATTGTGAACAGTGTGCTACCTTTGTAACCGAAAAAATGCCGGTTGAACCTCAGAATCCGGGATATTTACGCGAATTTTTATTTTTGAACCAACACACTTAATAAGGCATTTTTCATGCCAAATTTGAATGAAGCCATGAGCCAGAAATTGTCTATTGTTATTCCCGCCTACAACGAGGAGCGAACCATCCACCGAATCCTGGATAAAGTCAAGGCGGTAGAACTCATTCAAGGCATTGAAAAAGAACTCATCATCACGAATGATTGCTCCAAAGACGATACCGAAGGCGCCATCAAACGCTACATGGAAGCCAACCCGGATCTCAATATTCAATACCGGAAACACGAGGTAAACAAAGGGAAAGGCGCAGCCCTTCACACAGGAATTCAGCATGCCACCGGCGATTTTGTCATCATTCAGGATGCCGATCTTGAGTACGATCCGGAGGAGTACAACATTCTCTTGCGCCCCATGCTCGATGGCTTTGCCGATGTCGTCTATGGCTCGCGTTTTATGGGGGGCAATCCGCACCGCATTTTGTTTTTCTGGCACAGCATCGGAAACAAGTTTCTAACCATGCTTTCCAACGCATTGACCAACCTGAACCTGACGGATATGGAGACCTGCTACAAACTCTTCCGGCGGGAAACCATTCAAAGCCTGACCCTAAAGGAAAATCGCTTTGGGTTTGAACCGGAGGTAACGGCGAAGGTCAGCCGCATTCCGGAAATCCGGATTTACGAAGTGGGCATTTCCTATTACGGCCGGAGTTATGCCGAAGGCAAAAAAATTGGCTGGAAAGATGGTGTCCGGGCAATTTACTGCATTCTCAAATACAACGTTTGGGCAAAAAAATAAGCGGATAGAATGTCGGATCCACTTGCTCCTCTTTTTTACAAACAAATCCTCAAGACGGCTGCCCATCCCGACTGGGCTGCAGAGCAACAGGTGATGGCACTTGCGGATTTGCTGGAGCGCTTGTTTCTGGAAATCACCCGGGTTGAACAACTCGGCTTCAATACCCTGTTTGCGCGCATCAGTTATGCCGGGCACGTCCATCAGTTTAATCCGGGAACCCTGGAGGCTGTGCACGGGTTTCGTCGCCAGGTTCAGCGTATTCGCAAACAGCGCAGTCAGGCCAGCGATTCGGATGTGCGCCTGGGTGTAAAAGCCCTTGCAGAAACGCTGTTGCTCGTGTACAAAACGGCCATCCCGGAAGAACTCCTTCCGTATTTTCCGAAGGAAGGCGAATGGCGCTACGAGGCGCCGGAAAATTGGGAGTATAAAGCCTCCGCCCGCGTAGTGGCTTTGAAGGACTTGCCGGAAAAACAGGCCTTGCTCGCCGTGGATGAAGAAGACCCCTGCCGGGAAATTTACATCCGATATGGCTTGCCTGCCCGCAATGACAATTTCGATCCGAGCATACAATTGTTGCGCAAGGTATTCGGGTTTCCAATGAGTATGGTGCTGTTGGAGGTGGAAATAGATGCACAAGGCGCGTACCGTCCCCGGGTTTTTGTTTTTGAGCCGGATTTTCTGGTGGATGTTTCCGCGATTTCCGAGTGTTTTAAAGACCACGGCTCAGAACCTTTTTATCACCTGGTGAAAAAGTTTCTCCCCTTCCAGCAAACCCAGCCCATTCTGCTGGGAAATATTGCCAACTTTTTTCTCGACCGCCTGTTGAACGAACCGGAAGCAAAGTACTCCGATTTGTTTCGCGAGACCTTTCGGGTTTTTCCGTTTGCCTACGCACCCATGGCCGACAGCGAAGTGCGCAGTCTGAACGGAAAGGCGCAAAAGCATTTTTTGCATTTAAAAAACATGGCTTCGGGAGGATTTGAACAGCAGGAAATTTTCCCCGAAGATTCCATTTTGGAGCCCACGTTTTATTCCGCTCAGTACGGTATTCAGGGGCGATTGGATTTATTTTATAAAAAAGAGGACAAGGCGGCGATTGTCGAATTGAAAAGCGGTCAGCCGTACCGACCAAACAGCTACGGGATACAGCGGAGCCATTTTACCCAAACCCTGCTCTACGACTTGCTGGTTCGCTCGGTATTTGGCGCAGGGCTCGATCCTGTAAAGTACATTCTGTATTCCGGCGCCGATCTCAACCAGTTGCGCTTTGCTCCGACGGTTGCACCAGAGCAGTGGGAGGCGCTTCAGGTGCGCAACCAACTGATAGCCCTCGAACGGCTTCTACAGGACATTGTGCCGGGCATTGAGCAGGTTCCGGTTTTTTCCCGACTCAGTAGCAAAAACGGCCAGGGTAAAGGCTTCCTGCAGCGGGATTTTACCCTGTTTGAATCGACTTTTTCGGGGTTGGATGCTCTGGAACGCAAATACTTCAATGCCTTTGCAGGCTTTATCGCCCGGGAAAATGCACTGGCAAAAATCGGAGAGCCCGGCAACGACCGCGCCCACGGGAATGCCGCTTTGTGGCGACTGGATTATACAGAAAAACAGGAATCGTTTGCTTTGCTGAGTCACCTTGAATTGCTGGAAAACCGGGCCGATGCCCCGGAGCCGGAAATGGTGTTTAAAAAAACAGAGCAAACGAACCCGCTCGCCAATTTTCGGGTAGGAGATATTGCAGTCTTGTATGGCGCCAACTCCGAGGAAGACACGGTGCTGGACAGTCAGGTGCTCAAGTGCACCATCACAGAATTGAGTCCCGACCGGGTGGTTGTGCAGCCCCGCTACCAACAATTTAATAAAAAGCCTTTTGAAAATGCCCGGTATTGGAATCTGGAGCCCGATATGTTGGAAACGGGATTTGTTGCCATGTACCGAAGCCTGTTTGAGTGGGCTTCCTGTGCTCCAAACAAGCGCAGGCAATTGCTCCATCCGCCAGCCATTTCCTGTGAAAAACGAACCGGGCCACTTACTGTGGAAACCATTGTAAACTCCCCCGATTTTTTTCTGCTTTGGGGGCCTCCGGGTACGGGCAAAACCAGTGTCATGTTACGCGGTATCAGCGAGTGGATTCTGAACCGTACGGAGGATAATTTGCTCCTGCTGGCCTACACCAACCGGGCAGTGGATGAACTTTGTGAAGCCTTGGACAGTCTGGGTGGAAACATCCGCGGTCAATACCTGCGGATCGGTTCGGTGCACGCCACCTCCGAACGTTTTCGCGGGCAGTTGCTGAAAACGCATGTATCCAAGGTGGAGTCGCGTGCTGAACTCCGCGAGGTGCTTGAAAGCCGACGAATTTTTGTAGGTACGGTGGCTTCTTTTTCCCAAAATGATGCACTGCTTCAATTGAAAAAAATTCAGCGGGTGGTGATTGATGAAGCATCGCAATTGCTGGAGCCGCAGTTGCTGGGCTTGCTTTCCCGTTTTGAACATTTTATCCTGATTGGTGACCACCGCCAGTTGCCGGCAGTGACCAGTCAGCAAGCAGATAAAACCCGGGTTGAAGATCCCGACTTGAACTCCATTGGACTGCGGGATTTGCGGGATTCCTATTTTGAACGCCTGTATCGCCTGTGTGTGGAGAACAACTGGCACGAACATTTTGGTCAGCTCAACCGACAGGGGCGGATGCATGAAGAAATTATGGCATTCCCCAACCGGCATTTTTACGATGGCATGCTGCAAACCCTTGGTCCGGAACTGGATCCGAGGGAGTGGCAAAAACAGGATTCGGAGTACGTAATCCCGGAAGCACTTCAGGCCCAATCCTATTATTCCGACCATCGGGTGTTGTTTATCCCGGCCGAAGAGCCATCGGCCTTGCCGGGGCAAAAAACGAGTCGGGCAGAAGCAGAGCGGGTAGTCGAAGCCGTTCGATATTTTCAGGAGTTGTATGCTGCCAATGGAAAAGCCTGGGATCCGCTGGTTTCAATGGGCGTAATAACCCCTTGGCGGGCGCAGATTGCGCAGGTGCGCGCCTGCATGTCGGAGGCCGGCCTCGACCCGGATTGCATCACCATCGATACAGTGGAACGCTACCAGGGTGGAGCGCGCGAGGTGATTGTCTTGTCTTGTTGTGTTCATTCCGAATACCAGTTAGCGAGCCTGGTAAACCAATCCACCGAGGGGGTTGACCGCAAACTGAATGTTGCGCTCACCCGGGCACGCCAACATTTGCTCGTAATCGGCAATCCGGAAATCTTGATCCGCGATCCGCACTATGCCGACTTTATGGAACAATATTCCTTATCAGAACAGACATTAAGAAAGGAATAAAAAACAACGCAGGCAGCAGAAACCGAATAGTTGAACGTTTGACAGTTGCCACGAATTGATGATTTGATGATGCGCCCCTTACGGGGCTTGGATGATTTGTTGATGTTTATTCATTAAAAAAACATCCATCTATTAGACCATCAAAAATTCAATCGGCAATCGGAAATCATGTAATCGGAAATCGAAAATCATATAGTTAGCCTCGCAGAGATGGACTATATGAATAAACAATTTCGTTATACCTTCGCGATAGAAATATGGAAATGATTTGGAAAAATATAGCCTCGATTGCTCGGATGTTCGGATCCGGAGGTGCGTTCAATAAATATAGCTTGTTCGGCTTTTTTATAACTGGGTGTATTGCCAGCATGTGTTTGGCTTCCTGTGCCCGGCCAGGAGCACCTACTGGTGGGCCGAAGGATACTACTCCACCGGGTGTGGATTCGCTAAAAAGCACGCCCAATTTTCAAACCAATTTTCAGGCCCGGAGTTTCTCACTCACATTTGATGAATGGGTGGTTTTAAAAGATGCCCTGTCGCAGGTGGTTGTTTCTCCACCGGTTGAAAAGCGTCCGGAAGTGAAACTTCGGGGTAAAGAAGTGACTGTTACGTTTTCAGAGGCAGAAGTTTTCCGGTCCAATACGACGTATACGGTCAACTTCGGAACGGCTGTGCGCGACCTGCATGAAGACAACCCGGCGGAAGACCTCCGGTTTGTATTTTCCACCGGAGATGTGATTGACAGCCTGTCGGTAAAAGGCTTGCTGGTAGATGCGTATGAGGGTACACCACTGGCAGATATTGCGGTGGTTTTATACGATGTTTTTGAAGATAGTGTTTTGGCAAAAGAACGGCCGTATTATTTTGCCCGTACCAACAAAGACGGACAGTTTGCAATTCAAAATGTGCGGTCAGACACCTTTAAGGTTGCGGCATTTGAGGATGCGAACCAAAACCTGAAATGGGACAGCCGAACAGAACGGGTTGCATTCCTGGATTCGCTTTGGGTGGTACAGGATTCATCCGTTGGAGCCCTGCGCCTGCGTTTGTTTAAAAATCAACCCGAACCCGTCTTGCTGGACAAGCAGCTGCGCGACTACGGAAAAATCAAGTTGGTTTATAACGCACCACCAGACGGGATTGAGTTTATTCCCGGGGAACCCCGGCCGGATAAATTGATCCAATGGGCTGAAAATGACACGCTGTTCATTTGGTACGATCAACCAGTGGATACCTCCTGGATTGCCCTGGCAGGGCCAGACACCATCGAACTGCGAAAAATTTCCCGCACTAAATTTTTGGAGGATCATACATTGAGTTGGGAGAACTCGGCGACGTCCAGTTCGGCCAGCAAAAAACGGGGGCGACAAACCAATCAGGAGCCGGTTAGCGGAAAGCCCAATCCACGGGTAGTGCCGAGAAGACCGGGCAAAGGCCTGTCGTTGGATTTTAATTTTCCAATAACACAAGTCGACTCCAGCCGGTTTTATGTGCAGCTTGATAGCGCCCGCGTGTACGGATTTAATCCGGTAGTCGATTCGCTCGTGCCTTTTCGGGTGAATATTCAGGAGGAAATGAGCCAGGGCAAAAGTTACGAACTGATGGTGCTTCCTGGAGCCGTGACAGATTTGTACGGCACTGCCAATGTTGATACACTCACCTACGTTATCAATATACCAACTGAAAAGCAACTGAGTATTTTAAATCTCACCATTTCAGGTCTGCAGGACAGCATGGCCTACCTGCTCGAAATCCATACGAACAACAAGGTGGAAGAAACGAGAACTTTTGTTGCTTCGGGCGAACAACAGCGTTTGACTTTTCCCAGCATGAACACCCTGGTGTACGAACTTCGCTTGGTCGAAGACCGGAACGCGAATGGGCGTTGGGACAGCGGCGACTACTATAAGCACCTACAGCCAGAGCGGATTTTTAGTCACAAACTGGAGGCGCTTAAGGCCAATTGGGAAGTTGAAGCGGAAATGGATATCCGGGGGAAAAAGAAAATCTTTTAGGCAAGGTTTCTTTACTGCCATTTTTTGATTTCCTCAAACAACTTGACTTCGTCACCGGTCTGGAACCCTTTGTGGTGGTACACCAGTTTTCCGTTTTTATCAAAAATAAACAGCTGCGGCAGGCCATTGAGCCGGCCTGGAAGCACTTCCTTGAATTGACGTGCGCCGTCCCAATAACTTGGGAACGGGAAGGCTTTCTCTTGTACAATTTCACCCACGCGATAAAACCGTTGGGGGTAGTCGATGGAAATGGCGGCCAGCTGGAAGTCGGCTTCTTTTTGCCAGTTATCGTAGAGTTTGGAGTATGCACTTAATTCGCGCAGGCATGGCTGACAGGTAGTAAGCCAGAAGGCAATCACCACGGGGCCCTTCCCTTTTTTAAATGCTTTTTTGCTGGAAGTAGCGCTGCTGTCTGCGGGGTTGAACAACTGGATATCCAGGGAGTACAGATTGGGGGCTTCGGCGAGGTTGATCTGAGCCTCCAGGTTTTGGGTGCTGAAAATCAAAACGCTCAAAAAAAGCAGTTTGAAAATGAAGGGCTTATGCATGTTTTTAAATGTTTCTTAGTTGAAAAAATGGCCCCCAAAGGCCTGTAGGTACTGCCTGTGAAAACTATTCAAAAATTAACATTAAAAAGTTGTACCAAATAGTGACTTCTCTTTCCTGTTAACGTCTTATTAACTGTTCATACAAATAAATGGATTGTATGTACCGCAAGGCGGTATGTTTTATCCGGCTTGTTGGGATTTGTAGGGGCAAAAATATCACAATTGGATTTGTTTAATAGAATCATTTCCGGCTAAAAAACAGCAGTTCGTTTTTGGTCTCACTTTCTAAACAAGTTCGGGAAATAAGGAAAACAATCTAACACATTGCGTATAATAAAATGGCTCGATAGAGTGACTTATTCGCTTCTTTTTGTTCTCTTTGCAGTAGAATACACGTTTAACCCACTATTCGTAGTTTGATTACTGCAAAAAAGATATCGGATTGGAGCGATAAGGAGCTGATCGGAGCGTACTTGCGCGAGCAGAACCAGATGTATTTTGGCCAGCTGTACCGTCGCTACGCCAGCAAGGTCTTTGCAAAGTCAATTTCCATGCTGAACGATGAGGGGCTGGCTCGGGATGCCACACAGGATATCTTTATCAAAATACTTCTCAACCTCGCTAAATTCGGAGAACAATCCTCGTTTTCTACCTGGGTGTATTCAATAACCTATAATTATTGCATCGACCAGATTCGAAAGAAAAAGAAAGGGGTATTGGTATTTACAGACGATCCCGGCCGTATTCGGGATGAAGCAGAGGAAGAACTGCCGGACAGTGTTATTTTGGAAATGAAACAGCAGAAGCTGGCCCAGGTACTGGAGGACGTTCCTCCGGGAGATAAAGCCATTTTGCTGATGAAATACATCGATGGGCTACAGATAAAAGAAATTGCCACGGTTTTGGACAAGACTGAAAGTGCGATCAAAATGCAGATCATGCGGGCAAAACAAAAAGTAGAATCCGTCTATAAAGAAAAATTCGGAGACGATCCGATTGGACAATAAATCTGAACACCTTTTAATCCAACTTCTCTTCATCACAATCACAAGTGCCGCATTACACTTTTAAAACATCGTATTATGACGGACAATTTGCGCGGCTTGTACGAAGATTGGGAGTCCAAACTGCCGGAGGAACTCGAAGACCAGTTGTTTCAACAGGTTAACAACATTTCCGTATTCGGAAAGGTGATCGAGTTGTTCGTGCCGAATGCACTCCAGACCGCTGCTCAGTTGATCGGCGGTGGCGGCGGCCCGTCCCAACAGGGAGGCGGTCGCGGTACTGAAACCGATCCGATGGATTGGCGGGTGAAACCCCGTTGATCCCTGTTAAAGGATTGTCTGCACAATACAAGTTGCGCGGGCAACCCTTTTTTACTTTAATCCAATAGCATATTTTGAAATCAATCTTTTAGTTGAATGGAAAATTTTTTCAACGCAATAATAAATTTCTTTAAGCAACTTGGAGCCGGTGTGTCCGGACAAATGGTAGACGGGCTTTCCGCCGCAATTCCAAAGTTTACCGCCGCGCTCTTCACGCTTTTTGTTGGCTGGATGATTGCAAAATTTGTTCGCCGAATCATCCGCCGTGTCCTTCAGGCCATCAAACTCGACAACCTGGTCGACCGTCTGAATGATATTGACATTGTGCAGCGAACCGGGATGCGCATCCAGATTTCCGAAATTCTTTCCAAGACGGTTTACTACATCATGATGCTGATCTTTGTGGTTGCAGCAACCGATGTCCTGGGTATTAAGCCGGTTTCGGACATGGTGACGAGTCTGCTCAACTACATGCCCTCTCTCTTTTCTGCTGCGGTAGTTTTTCTGCTTGGACTGTTCCTGGCCGATATCATCCGCGGTGTGGCGCTTACAGCCTGCCAATCGCTGGGGATTCCATCTGCCAAACTGATTGCCTCCGTAGTTTTTTACTTCCTGTTTATCACCGTAGCGGTGAGTGCGCTTTCGCAGGCGCAGATCAATACCGGATTTATTGCTTCCAACCTCACCATGATAATTGGTGCCGGGGCATTGGCCTTTGCTTTTGGCTACGGCCTGGCTGCCCGCGATTTGGTGGCAAACTACCTGGCCAGTTATTACAACCGCAACAAAGTGCGGGTAGGTGATGATGTGGTTATGGGCGAATCCCGCGGAAAAGTGGTGATGATCGACTCGACCAGTTTGATTCTGCAAACGGAAGATCGCGCCATCATCGTGCCACTCAGCAAGTTGATTACAGAAAAAGTTGAGGTGTTTTATCCGGAAGGGCAGGAAGAAGATCTGCTTCCACCGGAAGTTTAACCAATCCTTGCTATTTTTAGAGATGATTTAAATGAATATTCAGGCTTGGGGGTGTGTGCTTTTGTCAAAAAGCCGCGTCCTCTGCCGGTATAGCTATTTTTATAAAAACAAACCTATTTCTATTACTCAATCAAAACTAAACATCATGCACAAGTCACTCATCCTGGTTTTTGCTTTTATTTTGACCGGGTCTGTGCTGTTTGCACAAGCCGGCGATGACCGCCTCAAGGAAGTTTCTTCCATGGCTAAAAAAGATACATTGGGCTGGACCTTCGGTAGCGGTATCGGTCTGGACCTTGCCGGTATGGGCATCATCAATCCACGCGTTGGTGGTGGTGGAAGCCGGTTCGGTGTCGGTGGACTCGGAACCTTTTTTGCCAATCACAAAGGCGAAAAAATATTCTGGAACAACCAGGCTTCGCTCCAGCTGTCTGCTCAGAAACTGGGCCGCACATCCGTAAGCCAGCCAGATGCATTCCAGAAAAACCTGGACATCCTTCGTCTTACCTCTACTTTTGGTCGCAAAATCAGTGGTGACAAATGGTATGTTTCTGCCGATGTATTGGCACAAACCCAGTTGATGAAAACCTATAAGAGCAACTACCTCTCGCCCATCGACTCTGCTGATATCCTCGTGTCTAACTTCTTTTCACCGCTATTGGTACAGGTTTCTCCTGGTGTTACCTACAAGCCAACGGAGCACCTCTCCTTCCAGTACTCTCCGGTTGCACTGCGTTTGATCTACGTTGCAAACGACGGACTTGCTGCCCTGGACATCCACGGTAACGACGTAACCCGTGATGCAAATGGTGTGGTAACTGAAATCAGCAATTCCTTCCTCGGTATGGGTTCGGAATTGGTTGGCCGCTACAACAACACCTTCATGGGTGACCGCCTCTCTCTGGGCTCTACCCTGCGTCTGTTCTCCAACTACCTCGACGGCCCGCAGAATGTTGACGTGTTGTTTACCAACAACCTCAGCGTACAAATCTTCAAAGGCCTCTCGCTGGACCTCCTCGGTGAATTGTTCTACGACAACGACGTGAAAATGAACATCGACACCAACGACAACGGTGTGTACGGCGATGCCGGCGACAAGCAAGCGCCAGCCGCTCAAATGACCGGCGCCTTCCTGCTCAAATACAATGTGATATTTTAACGTAAATCCACCATGCCTGGCAGGTATTTCCTGTCAGGCATGGTGGATTCACAACCACATACCGTTCCCCGCCAGGCATGGCGGGGCTACAACCACTCTGATTATGCGTATTTTAATGGTTTGCCTGGGCAATATTTGCCGAAGCCCTTTAGCGGAAGGGATCATGAAATCCAAATTGGCTGAACGTGGGCTGGACTGGGAAGTTGACAGTGCCGGTACGGGGTATTGGCATGCCGGAGATCTGCCCGACCGGCGTTCGATTGCAACGGCTCGTCGCCACGGGATTGACATAACCGACCAGCGGGCGCGGCAGTTTAAGCCGGGCGACTTCACCCATTTTGACCATATATTGGTAATGGACCTATCCAACCAGCGCAATGTGCGGATTCTGGCCAACACGCCGGAGCACGAAGAAAAGGTGCAGTTGATCCTGGATTACAGTCACCCGGGGGAATCCCGGCAGGTGCCCGATCCGTATTACGACGACAATGGCTTTGAAGCCGTATATGAAATGCTGGATGAAGCCTGTTCCGCATTTATAAAAAAACACGCCTGATCCATGCGTTATTTCCTCCAATTGAGTTACCTCGGCACCCATTTTTGTGGCTGGCAACGCCAACCCAAGGATCGGACTGTGCAGGAAACGCTGGAGGACAACCTGAGTATTTTGCTGCGCGAAAAAATCGCCCTCACCGGTTGCGGCCGGACAGACACGGGCGTGCATGCCCGGTATTACATCGCGCATTTTGATGCTGAAAACCCACTGCCCGATTCGTTTTTGCGGGCCATCAACGGCATGCTTCCTACCGACATTGCAGTGCACTCCTGCACCCCCGTTGCCCCCGATGCGCATGCCCGTTTCAATGCCTTTCAACGTGCGTACATCTATACGATTAGTCTGGAAAAAAATCCGTTTTTACAGCAAACGGCCTGGTACTTCCCCATGGGGCATCGCCTGGATTTTGACCGCATGCAGGCACTGGCCGATATACTCCCCGGGGAAAAAAGTTTTTACACCTTCTGTAAGTCGGACAGCGGCCTCGACCACTACAACTGCCAGTTGATCACAGCCCGCTGGGAGCGGGAGGATTCCCTGCTGCATTTTCACATCAGCGCCAACCGCTTTCTGCGCGGGATGGTGCGCTTGATTGTGGGAGCCAGCATCAACGCCGGTCTGGGCAAGCACCGGGTGGAAGATGTGGCTGCGGCCCTTGCGGCAGAGCAACGACTCGCTACCAGCTACAGCGTGCCGCCGGAGGGTTTGGCGCTTACCGAAATACACTATCCAAAAGACATTTATCCGGGATAAACCGGAAACCGGTAATTGATAAGGCTCAGCTCGGGCTCTGACTGCCGTCATTTACGAATTGGCTGTGGAGGTTGATATTTGTTGCACAAAACAAACAAACCCTCGATGTCATGAAAAAGATTCTTGTTCCCACGGATTTCTCCAACAATTCAAGGCATGCTTTTCGCGTAGCGGCTGCAATTGCAGCCAAGACCGGAGGAAAAATTGAGTTGTTGCATACCAACACCGTTATGGCATACGCTCCACCGTTGCCGGAATACGCAGTACTTGATCAGCCCAGCATGACCCAGTACTACGAGACAGCGGCGGATGAACTGTATAGCATGAAACGGGAAATACTTGAAATGCCCGAATTTAAAGATGTGCAGGTAGAAACCCGCATCGAAGAAGGCTTCTTGTACAACACCCTGAATCGGATTTCTGAAGAAGACGGCATCGACCTGATCGTAATGGGTACCAAGGGTGCCAGCGGAGCCACCGAGTTTTTTGTAGGTTCCAACACCGAAAAAGTGATTCGCACGGCTTGCTGTCCATTGCTGGCAGTGCCCGAAACCTCCGGTGATTTTGAGATGAAGGAAGTGGTGATGGCCACCACCCTGCGCCCGGATCAGGAAAAGGCATTTGCTCACATGAGCAACTGGCAGAAGTACTTTGATTTTAAAACAGACATACTCTATATCAACAATCCGGCAGGGTTCGACACGAACGCGGAGATTGAAAAAACGGCAAACGATTTTGCTGCGCGAGCCAACCTGAAGAACGCCGTAACCTATGTAGGCGGCAACACCTTCAACGAAGAGTCCAGCATCCTTCAATTTGCCGAAGAGCAAGACAGCGACATGATCGTCATGGTAACCCACCAGCGCAAAGGCTTGTCTCACCTCTTGTTCGGTAGCCTGACGGAAGATACCGTTAACCACTCTACCAAGCCGGTACTCTGTATTCCGGTAAAGTAAACTTCGGTGTGGCTGCATACCACCCTCGGGATCAGCCACAGTGAATTATACATGACAGGGTAGTTTTCCGTGCGGCGGCAGTAACCTGGAAAGGCCTGCCGCCGCCTTTTTATTTTAGTTGGGATTGGATGTTGATTATGCGTTTTTTCATTATATCAATATACGGGTGTCCTTCGGGTAGGGTTTGAGTAAAAATAGTCAGGGCTTTTTGGGCGTAGTTTAGAGCGTGCTGAAGGTCTCCTAAATCTTGAAGCACCCCTGCCAAATTTCCATAACTAATAGCCGTACTTGGGTGATTTTCTCCGAAGTTTGATTCATCTGATTTGAGTGCTTTTTGGAGCAGTATTTTTGCCTCTTCGTATTCTCCGAGATTTTGCAGGACTGTAGCCAGGTTGGAATAACTAATAGCCGTACTTGGGTGATTTTCTCCGAAGTTTGATTCATAGGATTTGAGAGCTTTATGGAGCAGTATTTTTGCCTCTTGGAATTCACCGAGCTCTTGAAGGACTATAGCCAGATTAGATTGAAAGCGAGCCGTATCGGAGTGCTCTTCTCCATTTATTCGCAAACTACAATCCAAGGTATCCGTAGTCAACTTTTTTGCTTTTTGATATTGGCCAAGCTCCCTAAATACAAGCCCAAGTGCATCCATCAATTCCATCAGTTCTTTGCTATCTGCGATTTTTGGGTTTCGTTTTGATGACAGGGCTTCCAACACAGACTCTCCATATTCCGCCCACTCAAACTTTTCAACAGGATTGTCTTTTGTGTCATCTATGTAAAGCAACGCACGGACTGACTCAATCAGCGGGAGCACATCTTCCAATTCCGGAAAAGCCTGTGTTTTTACAACCTCCCCAATAATCCGGTGCATTTTGTAGGCATCGTCTTTGTCTTCGCGGATGAGCCAGCCTTTTTTTACCAGGCTATCCAGGGTTTCAGAGAAAATGGCTTCGCGCTCGCTGGCTGCCGGGTTGATGAGCTGAACAAGCAGTTCATAGGGCTGAAAATTGGGCGGCAGACAAATAAACTGCCGGAGCAGCCAGCGTTCGTCGGGCTGGAGGTCGTGGAGTTTGAAAATGGAACAGAGGTAGGAGGTGACGGCCTCTATTTTTTGTTGTTGGGAATGGCCGGTTTTTACCCGGGTTCGGGCATTTTCGGCCAGTGCCGAGCGAAGTGTTTCGTAGGTATAGTGGTGCACCCGAACCGATTTGGCCAGGATTTCAATGGTCAGGGTGTGGTAGTCCACCGATTCGATGAGGTTTTTTATTTCTTCCTCGCTCAGTGGACTGTGCGGGGCGTGTTTGGTAAACAGCGAAAAGGCTTCATCCGGGCTCAGGAAGTCTAGTGGTTTCAGACTGAAGCCTTCCAGTTCCTCCCTGCTGGTCACCAATACATGCCAGCGCGGTTGCTGGGGCAGTTGGTTTTTGATGGATTCGAGCGACGGGCCCGCGTTGTCGAGCACAAGCAGGTTGGTCGCACTTCCCAGCCGCTTCATCTGGTTCAGCACTTCGCTGAACAGGGCATTCAGGTCCATCCCCTCCGCATTGATGCCGAGGTTTTTGAGCAGCGTGGGGTCAGTGGTGAAGTCCAGTTCGGGCTGGTCGGAATTCATAGAAATCCATGCGATGTGTTGGTAGTCGGTCCAGTGCTTGCCCACATAAGCCTGAGCCAGGGTGGTTTTGCCGATGCCGCCAAGTCCGTTCACCAGGGCCACCTGCTTGTTGTCGCGCAGCATGGTGCGGAGTTCTTTGAGGTCCTCCGTCCGACCGATGAGTTCATTCGGGTCCAGTTTGGGGATAGACTGGCTGAGTGCCCTTGGGATGGACAGCATCCGGGTGTTGGGGTCGGATAAAAAGCCGTTGCCTTCCAGCAAATCCAGTTGATCGCGAAACAGATTTTTTAAATGCTCAAAGTCGTTGTATGCTCTTGGAAATTGCCGTTCGCGGTTGAGTTTGTCGATAAAGTCTGCCAGACTTTGTTCCTCCTGTTCCCCGTCCGCGCAATTTTTCTTGTAAACAAAAATGCGTGGCTTACCGCGTTCTTTGAATGAATTCAAGGCCATGAAAAATTCCTCCTGTGTGTACTTCCCCGCTTTGGTGTGAAACAGGCATACCATCAGCTCGCACTCCTGCAGCACAGCATTGTATTCATCTTGTTTGGATTGGTCGGAAAGTTGGTCGGGCAAATATTCCCACTGCTTCAATTCCAAATGAATTCCCTTTTTATTCAGGTGTTCATTCAATACACTCAAATACTCCCGAAAGGCTTTTCGGTCGGCTTCCAACTCATTTGAAGAGGCTATAAACAGGCGTGTTGTTTTCATCGGCTTCAAAACTAATGGAATTTGGGGAGTTTTGAAAATAGTAGCCTTGCCATGCCTGGCAAGGGGGGATGATTTGTTGATACGCCCTTCGGGCTAGGATGATTTGTTGATGTTTATACGGCCCTTCGGGCCTTGTTTATATAGTAGTTGTAAGTGGCAAGTTGTAAGCGATAAGTAGTAGGAACATTTTTGATATTTTACAGGTCAATGTATCACTTTCCACTTCTGTATCAACAAATCATCCAAGCCCGAAGGGCGCATCAACAAATCATCAATTCTGCTAAATAAAAATTCCCCGTACTTTTGCAGAAACGACCTGGACATGAATTTTTCATCCAAACTTATAGAACAGGCGGTGGAGGCTTTTTCCACCTTGCCGGGCATCGGTAAAAAGACGGCCCTGCGCCTGGTATTGCATTTGCTCAAACAACCCGAATCCAGTACCAAGACATTTGCTGAAGCGCTGGTGAATATGCGGGAAGGCATCCGCGATTGCAAGCGCTGCCACAACCTGTCCGACCAGGAGATTTGCCAGATCTGTGCAGACTCCCGCCGCGACGGGAGCACCATTTGTGTGGTTGAAAATATCCGTGACCTCATGGCTATTGAAGACACCGGACAGTTCCGCGGTCGCTACCACGTACTGGGTGGTCTCATCATGCCCATCGAAGGCATCGGTCCGGAAGACCTGAACCTGGAAACCCTGATTGCCCGGGTGCAGGAAGAAGAAGTAAAGGAGATCATTATGGCCGTAAGCCCCACCATTGAAGGCGAAACCACCGCCTATTACCTCGCTAAAAAACTCCAGGGCCAGGACGTCCAGATCAGTGCCATCGCCCGCGGAGTCTCCTTCGGCGGCGAACTCGAATACGCCGATGAACTTACCCTCGGGCGCTCCATTGTTGCCCGCACGCCGTACAAGGTGTAATTGTTGATGATTTGTTGATGCGCCCTTCGGGCTTGGATGATAAGTTGATGTTTATTCGGCCCTTTGGGCCTTGTTTATTCGGGACGCTGCGCTTTCCCTTGTTTATATAGAAGTGGTAAGTTGTAAGTGGCAAGTAATAAGTTGAGATGTAACATGTCAAAAATGTACTTACTGCTTATCACTTACAACTTACCACTTCTGCATAAACAGCACCTCGGAGAGGCGAGCCTTGCCTTGACGGACTACTAATTTTTAACCCGGGAAAGTGGGAATCCAATCCGTAAACTATACCTTTGCATTCTGAATTTACCCGGAAAATAGTGGAGACTAAAGGATTTTGCCTCGATGTATCGGTTTTGTACACGGGCAAGGACCTCCGGCAGCCTCTTGCTTGCTTCCTGTTTTAATAGTGTCTGTTGAGTATGAAACAAACTACCATTAGGGAATCCGTATCTGTTAAGGGCGTTGGATTGCACACCGGAAAATCTGTAACCCTTACGTTTCAACCCGCTCCGGTCAACCACGGCTTTCGTTTTCAACGCGTGGACTTGCCCGACCAGCCAATCATGGCTGCCGATGTGAAATATGTAGTGTCAACCAATCGGGGTACTACCCTGAAAAGCGGAGAGGCGCAAGTGTCTACCGTGGAGCACGTGCTTTCGGCGCTTACGGGCCTCGGTGTTGACAACGTGCTGCTGGAAATTGACGGGCCGGAAATTCCCATTATGGACGGAACCTCGATGCCGTTTATCGAGGCGGTACAGTCTGTCGGCATCGAAGAACAGGATGCAGACCGCCAGTATTTTGTCATTACCGAACCCATTTCCTATAAAGACGAAGTGAGTGGCACCGAGTTGCTGGCGCTTCCTGCCGACGATTTTGAGGCAACCGTAATGATCGATTTCAATTCCAAGGTGCTGGGGCCGCAGTTTGCCTCCCTGAAATCCATGGATTCCTATGTGGAGGAAATCGCACCCTGCCGCACCTTTGTGTTTGTCCACGAGCTGGAAAAATTGCTCGATATGGGGCTGATCAAGGGAGGCGATATGGACAATGCCATCGTGATTGCCGATCGGAAAATGGAACAAGAGGAGTTGGATGTGCTTTCAGCAAAATTGGGTAAAACCGGTATAAAGGTCGATTCCGAAGGCGTTTTGAATACGGTAAAACTCCATTTTCAAAACGAGCCTGCACGCCATAAATTGCTGGATGTAATCGGCGATCTTTCCCTGATCGGGAAGCCTATTCGCGGAAAAATCATGGCTACCAAACCCGGGCATACAGCCAATGTGGAATTTGCCAAAATTTTGAAAAAACAATACCTCGATAACCGCCGCCTAATGGGCGTACCGAAGTACGACCCCAATGTGGAGCCGGTGTACGACGTAGTGGCGATTCAGGGATTGCTGCCGCACCGCTACCCCTTCCTGCTGGTGGATAAAATCATCGAGATCAGTCCAACCCACGTCGTAGGGGTGAAGAACATTACCAACAACGAAAACTTCTTTCAGGGACACTTCCCGGGCAACCCGATTTTTCCTGGGGTACTCCAGATCGAAGCGCTGGCCCAAACCGGCGGTATCCTGGCGCTGCACAACGCAGAAGGTACCGGCGAATGGGATACCTATTTTTTGAAAATAGAAAATACAAAATTTAAAGCCAAGGTAGTACCAGGGGACACCCTGATGCTCAAAATGGAATTGCTGGAACCGATTCGACGCGGAATCGTACACATGCAGGGAACGGCTTACGTCGGCAACAAAATTGTTTCCGAAGGTGAGTTGACCGCTCAGATTGTACGCCGCGTGAAGGAGGACTAGCGCGCGTGGTCTGACTGTTGATCCCCTTGCCTGCGTTTTACACAAATTTGGCAGCAGACCGGAACCAAATAATACTGTTCAACCGTGCCCAAAGGCCGTAGCCCTGGCCCAACCAGCACGAACAAAGGAGATTGAAATGAGTTTATCAACTGGCCTGAGTGTAATCGCCCCGGAAGCGAAAATCGGCCAAAACGTACATATCGGTCCGTTTACCCTGATTGAAGGGGATGTGGAAATCGGCGACAACTGCTGGATTGGCAACAATGTTACCATCCTGGACGGTGCGCGCATTGGAAACAATTGCAAAATCTTTCCCGGAGCAGTCATCTCCGCAGTACCGCAGGACCTGAAGTACAAAGGCGAAAAAACGACTACGGAAATTGGCGACAACTCCATTATCCGGGAGTGTTGCACCCTCAACCGCGGAACCACCGCGGCGGGAAAAACAGCCATCGGGAAGAATTGCCTGCTCATGGCCTACGTCCACATTGCACACGATTGCATCGTGGGCAACAACTGCATCCTGGCCAACAACGCCACCCTGGCCGGCCACATCGAAGTGGACGACTACGCCCGCCTCGGCGGCATGGTAGCCGTGCACCAGTTCGTGCGCATCGGCGCGCATGTAATGGTGGGCGGAGGCTCCCTGGTGCGTAAAGATGTGCCGCCCTACGTGATGGCTGCACGGGAACCGCTTTCGTATGCGGGTATCAACCGGGTAGGACTTCGTCGCGCGGGCTTCGACCACCAGTCGCTGCACCACATTGAAGACATCTACCGGATTTTATTTGTGCGCGGCTTGAGTACCAAAAAAGCCCTGGTAGAAATAGATTCGGAGATCAGTGACTCGAAGTACAAAACTGAGATTGTGGAGTTTGTTCAGTCTGCCGAACGCGGTCTGATGAAAGGCTTCCGCAGTCTGAGCGGTACCGGACGAGTTGCAGAATCCGTATTGTAAATCCATTTTGGAAAAAGACCCCAAAGCGTGCACATACACCTGACAGATGCCGGCAAACGCTTTCGCCTCGATTGGATTTTTCGGGGCATAAATACGGTCTTCCAACCGGGAGAATCCTATGCAATATTGGGTCCCAATGGTTCCGGCAAATCCACCTTGCTCAAAGTTTTGAGTGGCCATCTTTCCCTTTCCAAAGGCCGCATTGAATTTAAGGATGAAAAAGGCGCAGTACCCATTGATCAGGTGTACAAGCGCGTAGCCTACGCCGCACCCTACATCGAACTCATCGAAGAATTTACCCTGGAGGAGGCCATCCGGTTTCACGGCAAACTCAAGCCCTTTTTACCCGGTTTGAAACCCGTCGATATTTACCAACTTCTGGAACTGCCGAAAGCCCGCCACAAGGAAATTCGCTTTTTCTCCTCCGGGATGAAACAACGCCTCAAACTGGCCCTCGCCGTTTGCAGCGATGTTCCCCTCCTGCTCCTGGATGAACCCACCACCAACCTCGACCTCCAGGCCATCGACTGGTACAAAAAACTCATCGCTGAATACGCCGGTGATCGACTCCTTGTCATCGCCTCCAACGACCCCTCCGACCTGGAACTCTGCACGCAACAACTTCACATCCAGGAATACAAGAAATAATTGTTTATTCGTTTATTGAAATTGATGATTTGATGAATTTGTTTATTGAAAAACAAACTCACTGTTTACCAATCAAAAATCCAATCGTCAATCGGAAATCATGTAATCGTCAATTGATCCATCCGCCTCTTCGAGGCTCTGTTTATTTGTTTATAAAAATAGATGATTTGATGAAATTAGTAGTCAGTGGTCAGTAGTTAGTGGTCAGTTTTTTTTCAATCTGTTATACTGACTACTGACCACTGACTACTGACCACCAACAACTAAAAGATTTTCGATAACTTCGTGCAAGAACCTACGATACTATGTTGAACGAAATGCAATCGATTTTGAATAAATGGAGCGGATTTTTTATCCGGATGTTTGGGGCTTTTAAAGAAAGCAGGCTGGCAATGGTTTTGTTTTTAGTCTTGATTTTACAACCTGCTGCCTCCTGGTCGCAGGCATTGCCACACCACGATTTGATCTTTTTTTCGTTGCAAAAACCTTCGGGCAATCAAAACTGGAAATTGGCAGCTCCTCGTTTTCTCACGGGTTTTAATAAAAAAGGATACAACAACCAACCGGCTTTTATTACGGAGCAGGAGGTGTATCTCACCGTGCAAAAGTATCCGGATACGACCCAAACCGATGTGTACGCGCTGAATTTGCTTTTGGGCAAACTCACAAAAATCATTCAAACACCGGGCCTTTCTGAGTACTCCCCCACGCTCATGCCGGATGGCAAGCACTTTTCTGCCGTGCGGGTAGAAGCGGATGGCGGGCAACGGCTATGGCGTTTCCCGCTCGACCGGTCGAACTCCGGACAGGTTATTTTTCCCAACATTAACAACATCGGTTACCACTGCTGGTTGAGCGATACCTTGTTGGCCTTGTTCCAGGTTGGTGAACCGCACGTGCTCACTCTGGCAGGTCTGTCGGGATCCCGCCCGTTGCGAATTGCCTCCAATGTGGGTCGGTGTTTGCAGCGCACGTCTGGGGGGCAGTTGCTCTTTGTGCAAAAAGCGACCGAGCAAACCTGGTTTATCAAGCAGTACAACCCGAAAGCGGGCAACTCAGAAATTGTAACCAAAACCCTGGATCAAAGTGAGGATTTTACTCTGCTGCCCGATGGAACCTTGTTGGCCGGCAAAGGGAGCAAAATTTATCAATTTAAACCCGGAGTGAATCTGGATTGGGTAGAAATTGCCGATCTGACAAAATACGGGGTCAATAAAACGACCCGCCTGGCTCAATTGGATGGCCGCAAACTGATTGTGGTTGTGGAGTAAGGCAGGTGCTTATTTTATTTGTTCGCTGGTCATGCCAAACCGGCGCTCCCGGCGTTGGTAATTGACGATGGCTTCGAACAATTCCTTTTTGCCAAAATCCGGCCAGAATACCGGGGTAAAATAGAGTTCTGCGTAGGCAATTTGCCAGAGCAAAAAATTGGAGATTCGTGTTTCGCCGCTGGTGCGAATCAGCAACTCTGGGTCCGGGATACCCTGGGTGCTTAAAGCATTTTCAAATGCGCCTTCGTCGATGTCAGCCGGATTGATATTTCCTTTGGCGGCATCGGCAGCCAGTTTCCGGGTGGCCTGAAGAATATCCCATTTGGCTGAATAGTTGAGTGCCAAAATGAGATTGAGCCGGGTATTGTTTTTGGTTTCCTCAATGCCTTCCATGAGGGTCCGGTAGGTTTTATCCGGTAGTGCTTCCAGGTCGCCGATGGCCATGAGCCGAACCTGGTTTTTATTCAGACTTTTGATCTCGGATTTGATGGTATCTACCAGCAAACTCATTAAGGCCGTTACTTCTGCGGGCGGGCGGTTCCAGTTTTCTGTACTAAAGGCATAGAGCGTCAGGTTTTTGACGCCAATTTCTCCACAGCCTTCGGTGACTTCCCGAACGCTTTTTACCCCACTCCGGTGGCCGAGCACACGGGGCATGCCTTTTTCCTTTGCCCAGCGGCCGTTGCCATCCATGATGATTGCAATGTGCTGAGGCAGTTTGTCGGTCAGAATTAAGGATTTCAGGTCGGCCATACTGGGTGCATTTAAGCGGCAAAGGTACGGTTAAAAACCCGATTTTTTGATAGGTCCTACCCAAAGCCCTGCTCTGTTCATATACACCAGGCGTGTGTACATGTTCAATTCCCTGTATGTTTTCGCCTAAGTTCCTAGTCCACATCAATTTCTTTTCCGTTTTTTG
>JAWKLR010000046.1:0-31260 GCA_041392625.1 Saprospiraceae bacterium
GCAGAACTTAACAACCCTGCCTGGCGGGGCTAGGATGATTTGTTGAAATTAGTAGTCAGCGGGCAAGTGGTCAGTAGTCAGTTTTTTTAAGAATAAACAATTTCTGACCACTGACTACTGACCACTGAAATAAACAAGGCCCGGAGGGCCGAATAAACAATTAAACGCAATAAATTCTTTTAAGCTTCCTTACCTTTGCAGCTATGAGCAGAGAACACGAATTGAAATTACATAACAGCCTGAAAGGGCAGAAAGAAGTATTCAAACCCATACACGAGGGCCATGTCGGTCTGTACGTGTGTGGACCCACAGTTTACAGCGATGTGCACCTCGGCAATTGCCGCACATTTGTTGCATTTGATATCATTTATCGCTACCTGATGCACTGCGGGTACCAGGTTCGTTATGTACGCAATATTACCGATGTTGGTCACCTTACGGATGACGGCGAAGACCGGATGTCTAAAGGTGCGCGCGTTGCGCAGCTGGAGCCGATGGAAGTTGCTCAAAAATACACGGTGGGTTTTCACCACATGATGCAAATTTTCAATACCCATGCACCCAGTATTGAGCCGCGTGCAACGGGCCATATTCCCGAGCAAATAAAAATGGTGCAGGACATCATCGACAACGGCTACGGGTATGAGCGCAATGGGTCGGTTTATTTTGATACCATCAAGTTTGCACAGGAGAAACAAGGCGTGTATGGCCAGCTTTCCGGCAACACCCTGGAAGAAGTAATGGCTGAAACCCGCGACCTGAAAAGTCAGGATGAAAAGAAAAACTCAACGGACTTTGCCATCTGGATGAAAGCCCGTCCGGAAGATATTATGGTATGGGAAAGCCCCTGGTCTACGGGCTTTCCGGGCTGGCACCTGGAGTGCTCGGCCATGAGTACCAAGTACCTGGGCAAAACTTTTGATATTCACGGCGGCGGAAACGACTTGAAGTTTCCACACCACGAAAACGAAATCGCCCAAAACATGGGTGCTTGTTCCTGCGCACCAGCCAACTACTGGCTGCACACCAACATGCTGCTTCTGAACGGTCGCAAGATGTCGAAGAGCGAAGGAAATACCATCACGCCCTACCAATTGTTTTCGGGCGAAAGTGAGTTTATCTCCAAGGGCTACAGCCCGATGGTGGTCAAGTTTTTCATGCTGATGGCCCACTACCGCAGTACCCTGGATATCACCGATGACGCCCTGCTTGCCGCTGAGAAAGGCTACCGCAAACTGATGGAAATCAACCGCCAGCTGCAGGGCCTGAATCCGGAAATCTACGACGGATCCGAAAGCGATACCGATCGCCAGATTTTGCAACTCATCGACGAGGCCTACGACGGAATGGATGATGACTTTAATACGGCCATGTCTCTCGCCAGTCTGTATGAACTGGGCTCGATTGTCAACAAACTGGTGAACAAGCAAATTCCCGACGGCGAGGTTTCTCCCTGGGTGGTAGAGCGGATGAAAACAGTGTTCCAAAACTTCATTACCGATATTTTTGGCCTGACCGACGATACCGCTGCCGGAGGCGACACCAAGATACTGGACGGTTTGATGGAACTGATTCTGACCATGCGTGCCAATGCACGTGCTGAAAAGAATTGGGCAGCCAGCGACCTCATCCGGGATTCATTGGCCGAAGTCGGAATCCAGGTGAAAGACGGGAAAGATGGAACCAGTTGGGTGAAACAATAAACGTATTTCTTCGTTTCTTTGAGTAAGAAGATGATTAATTTTTGATACTGAGGCTAAATTTGCCGAATGTAGCCCAGGATTGAAAGTTAATCATCCTCTCAGGCAGTTTGTTAAAAGTGCATTGACTCCCCAAGCCTTACTTACCGGATCTCAATGCCATTGTGTTTGAATTACATACCATGCGAAAAATTCCATTGAATACCCGTACCATTATGGTCGCGCTGTTGGCGCTGGCCATGGTGCTCCCCATGCTGAAATCCTGTTTCTCTGACCCTCCGGTACCCAATCCTCCAACCACAGAGCAGCCAAGCAATGCACTTCAATCGCCTGTTGTTGATCCGGTAGCCATCCCCGCATTCAATGCAGATTCTGCATATTACTTTGTAAAAAAGCAGGTGGACTTTGGATCGCGTGTGCCCAACAGCCCGGAGCATGAAGCCTGTGCAGCCTGGATCGTTTCTGAGTTTGAACGCATGGGGTTGACCGTGATTCAACAAAAATTTGATGCGGTGCATTACGACGGGACCATTCTCAAAAGCAACAACATCATCGCACAATACAAGCCTGAAAATCCCAATCGGGTGCTGATGGCTGCACACTGGGACAGCCGCTTCCAGGCCGACCAGGATACCAAGCGCAAAAACCAACCCATTCTGGGTGCCGATGACGGCGCAAGTGGGGTAGGCGTTCTTTTGGAACTTGCCCGCACCCTGCAAAACCACCCACTGGAAATGGGAGTAGATTTTGTTTGCTTTGATGCCGAAGACCAGGGCAACGACATCGACGACGGGCAGGACCACAGCCGTACCTGGTGCCTCGGTTCCCAACATTGGGCTCAGAACCTGCACCGCTCCGGCTACTCGCCGCAATACGGCATTTTGCTGGATATGGTAGGTGCGGCCAACCCGCGCTTTGACAAAGAAGGCATATCGCGGGACGTGGCACCGATTATAGTCGACCGGGTATGGGCAACCGCCGCCGATCTGGGCTATGGGGATGCCTTTGTACAGGAGAATGGTCAGAGAATTACCGACGACCACATTTTTGTGATCCTGCATGCGCGCATTCCGATGATCGACATTATCAATCGGCCGGGCGTTACCCAATCCGGGTTTGTAAGCCACTGGCATACGCACGACGACAACATGAGTGCCATCGATAAAAACACCCTGAAAATGGTGGGCGAAGTGTGTACCTCGGTCATTTACCAAACCCACAACGGGACCTTCTTTAAATAACATGCAATGAACAAGGCAATCCGAGTTCTGCTTCCCATCGGTAGTGTTGTGGCACTGCTGCTTTTGGGTTGGCTCTCTTTTCAGGTAGCCCATCGCGACTTCCCGGATCGACCAACCAACTTTGCCGTCGGGATGGCTCTGGGGACCCTCATCATGCCGGTCTTGTTCTCGTTTGTAGCAGGCTTTGTAAAGCGCTCATTTAGTGAAGACAAAC
Source organism: Saprospiraceae bacterium (assembly GCA_041392625.1). Lineage (GTDB taxonomy): Bacteria > Bacteroidota > Bacteroidia > Chitinophagales > Saprospiraceae > M3007. Next base: position 3,156 of record JAWKLR010000046.1, read on the forward strand.
GCTACGACTGGCGTATGTTTCACATTTTTCTCATCAGCTTTTCATTCCTGACGCTCATCGGCAAGTATGCCGAACTGTACGGTGAACCCAAAGAAAAACAGGAGCAGACAGAACAACCGGCAGAGTAGAGCGCATGGAAAGCCGCTTCTCTGACCATGATCACCCCCTGAGCTGATTTTGGTTCCTTGGTTTACTGGAAATTGTGGGCGAATTTTGTCCCTGCCGCGGGCACACAATTTTTTGACAAAATCCTTTCAATAATTTAGTGTCGAAATCGACAACAAATCCTACATTTGCGCTGTTTGGATTTTGTCTAAATAAATCACGTGCTTTTCATCGAGCATTTAATTGTCCGCTGCTGCCAGTATATGCAACGTAGATACCGAACCATATCCGATTTGAGGATGCACGAAAGTGCACGCGCCATTGCGTTTGAAAATCCGGCGCTCGCAGGAAAACTCACTTCCATGGGTTTACTTCCGGGGTCTTTGGTTGAGTTGATTCGCCGTGCGCCTTTTGGCCACGCCTACTACATCAAGGCAGACGGTGTGCGGTTGGCGCTTCGTGAAGAAGAAGCGGCGAGCATACTCCTCGAAATATGACCCAAGCAACGTTGCAGCGCATTGCACTGCTTGGGAACCCCAACAGTGGCAAATCAACTGTATTCAATCAACTTACCGGCCTGCGCCAAAAAACGGGCAACTTCCCCGGCGTTACCGTGGATATCAAAGAGGGCAAAATTGATTTCCCCTCCGGTAAAAGCATCGTGCTTACCGACCTGCCCGGCACCTACAGCCTCCACCCAACTTCCTCCGACGAACGACTGGTTACCAGCATCCTGTGCGATCCCGATAGCGATTATTTTCCCGATGCCATCGTGTATGTAGCCGATGTCACCCACCTGGAAAAACACCTGCTGCTGCTGACCCAGCTCATCGACCTCGGCTTTCCTGTGTTGCTGGCGCTCAACATGACCGATGTTGCCGAAGAAAAAGGCATGCAGGTAAATGCCGATGCGCTGTCGCGAAAACTCCAGGTACCAATTGTATGTGTGAGCGGACGGACCGGACAAAATATCCCCCTGCTGATTCGCGAACTGGAAAACCTGCCGGAGAAAAGTCCGCAGCCGTTCTACCGGTTTCGTGAGGAAGAAAGCATCCTGAGCGATGCCATTGTGCAAAACTCCCGGAGCAAAAACCCATACCGCGCGCTGTTGCTCGGGCACCACCATGCCTGGCTGCCCTTCCTTTCCGACGAGTCGCGCGCCACCCTGGCCGCCATCGTGGAAACCAAAGGCTTCAATTCACTGAAAGCCCAGGTAGATGAAACCCTGGACCGCTACGATCGCTTTACGCCCATTGTGCAGGCGAGCATTCAAACCAAGCCCGATGCTCCGGATTCCCGGACGGATAAACTGGATGCCGTGCTGACCCACCGCATCGCCGGTCCACTCATTTTCGTAGTACTGATGCTCCTGGTCTTTCAGGCGATTTACGATTGGAGTACGCTGCCGATGGACTGGATCGAGGGCTTGTTTACCCAGATAAACGCCACTGCATCCGAATGGCTTCCCGACAACTGGTTCCGCAGTTTGCTGACAGATGGTATTCTGGCCGGTTTGAGCGGGATTTTGGTGTTTGTGCCGCAGATATTTATCCTGTTTTTTCTCATCACCATCCTCGAAGAATTGGGCTACATGGCCCGGGTGGTGTTTATGTTCGACAAGTTTATGCGGCGTTTTGGCATGAATGGTCGGAGCATTGTGGCCCTCATTTCGGGCGGTGCCTGTGCGGTACCAGCCATCATGAGCAGTCGGACCATAGGCAATTGGCAGGAGCGCCTCATTACCGTGATGGTGACGCCGTTTATCAGTTGCAGTGCCCGCTTGCCGGTGTACGCGGTGCTGATTGGTTTGGCCGTTCCGGCAAAAAAAGTATTTGGTGTTTTTGGCCTTCAAAGCATCACATTTGGCGCGATGTATTTGTTGGGTGTGGTGGCTGCGTTGTTGTCGGGCTGGGCAATGAAAAAATGGCTGGGCACCCGCGAAATTTCCTATCTGGCCATTGAGCTTCCGGTGTACCGGGTGCCGCATTGGAAAAATGTCTGGCTCACAGTTTGGGAAAAAGTGCTCGCTTTTGTGTGGGGTGCGGGTAAAATCATATTGGTTATTTCCATGGTGCTTTGGGCAATGGCGAGTTTTGGCCCCGGCGATTCTATGGCCGCTGCCGAAGCTACCGCCGTTCAGTTGGCCCAGGAACGCCAGTTGGACAGCGTCGCTACAGCCGACCTGATTGCTGCCCGGCAGTTGGAATCTTCCTACGCCGGTGTGCTGGGAAAAGTAATTGAGCCAGCCATCAAGCCCTTGGGTTACGACTGGAAAATCGGGATAGCGCTCATCACCTCTTTCGCTGCCCGCGAGGTGTTTGTGGGCACCATGTCTACCATCTACTCCATCGGCAGTGCGGATAATGAAATGGCCCTGCGGGCAAAAATGAAATCGGCCGTCTGGACCGATACCGGAACGCCTGTTTACACCCTGGCCACCGCCCTATCCCTCCTCGTTTTTTATGCCCTGGCCATGCAGTGCATGAGCACCCTGGCCGTAGTGAAAAAAGAAACCGGCAGCTGGAAGTGGACCCTCTTCCAATTTGCTTTCATGAGCGCCCTGGCTTATGTTGCCGCCTGGCTGGTGTATGTGGTGTTTTCGTGAGTGGTATTTGGTATTTGTTATTTTCTATCTGTTTGGTGTATATTTATACTACAAACCAGTTATTGCATTGGATAAATGTGTAATGCTTGGTTTGTTGTTTTAAATTCTGAAATAAAACCAGAATTCCCATGAAAACCAGACCTGCCTTCCTCCTGCATTTTCCTGCTTTCTCCTTGTTTATTGTAGCCATGTTACTCCCGTCCTTGCTTTTAGCACAAAAAGAAGATTATATCTGGGTGATTGGCCATGATACAAACTTTGAAGATTCAATTTTTGGTGGAACAATCCTAAACTTTAATAGTGATACGCTTTCTGTTGAATACTTTGAACAGGGCATAAACATGAATATGTATGTTTCAAATTCTTCGATCTGTAATTCAAACGGAGATTTGCTATTTTATTCAAATGGATGTGATATTTCAGCAGGAGACGGAATTTACTTGGATAATGGTAATGATATAAACCCTGGCTATTGGCATAACACGGTTGTGGATGAAATAGAGCGAGATATTCTGTAAGTACCCAAGCATGATAACACTACCCTTGCCAGAAAATGATAGCATCGATATTTATTTCACAAAAGCATCAAATATATAGAAGGTCCACCACAGGATGCTTTTGTAGATAGGTTATTATTTACTAAAATACAGGTTGCCGAAGTGAAAAAATAGTCCTACAAAAAAATATTCCAGTCTTAGAAAACAATCTAGCAGCAGGAGAATCTGAATGCTGTTAAACACGCCAATGGCATAGACTGGTGGATCATCACCCCAAAACGAACAGCAATAATCAATTCTATACGTTTTGCTGCCCAAGGGATTGTAGATACGCTTTTCAAATAACTGGCAGTTTGCCTCCTGCTGAGGAAGAAGGACGAGGACAGATGAACATTTCACCAGATGGAAGCAGTTTGGTACGTTATTTCCTGCACAACCCGGCCATTCGCTTATCACTTTGACAGGGAAACTGGCCAGTTCTCAATGATTAGAGAGTTTAATATCAATTTTGGTAAATGTACTGGCTTTTGATGGGGTGTGCTTTTTCGCCTAGTGGTCAGTTTGTACATACGGCTTTAGCAATAGCTATCAATTTGATCTTGGTCTGATGATATCGTTACAAACCTTGCAGTAAGCTGAATGGGATGGTTTCCTTGGGCCAATTGCTACGGTATTTGTGTGGAGTCAGTTAGGCCCAGATTGTAAAATCTATATTCAGTGCGAAAGATATGCGATACTATCATATTATCCATAGTCCAGACGAGCCAAGTCTTGCATGAATTTTGTATGAGGCCTTAACCTTCCCACCCCAAGCGGAGCCTCCATTCCCTATTTTCCCAACTATCGTTTAGGCCTAATTGATACACCTGGTGAGCCAGTGTGTAATTCCCAATCTGTTGGGGTTACCCCTGGGGATCATTCAGTAGTTGATACCGTTTGGTGAAAGAATCCCAACTGGCCAGTTCCTATCTACACATTGGAGCATGAAGCCTTACAGAACAAACCAAGTTTTGTGCTCTATAATATAGATCGGACAAGTAGTGCTCCAAAACAACTTTCCGGTGCATCGAACACGTTGATTGATGTGTTCATGCTACCCTCCATTCTTATTTTTACAGAGCAGGTGGAGACTTGAGCTGTCCACATTCAACAACACCTAACTTTGGTAGCAGGCGTTTCGCGTATCCGGTAGTTTTACATCTCTTCCCCCTAAATCAAGCCCTATGCAACATCAAAAACTGATTTTTGATTTTGTTGGTTGTTTTTATTTCCGTTCAGGGAGTATCGCAAACAGGATTCAACAAGGTGCATGATTTTGGGTATACCTACAATTCCTTTATGGATTTAGTAGTTAAAAATGATACCATTGCCGGGTATGGATTGGGCTGCTGGGACTTGGTTGATTCTGTTTCGCTTCGTGGCGTATTGATTGCACAGACGGATCAGTGGTAATGTAATCTACAGCATCTTTTCACCGATTCATTGGGTGATCATTTAATGGTGTAGATCGGTATTAGTAAACTAATTGCCACATCAGATGGTGGTTATGCAATGACCTAGCACCTCTTTTTTACAGAAACAGCGCAATTTTTATGAAGGTGAATTCCGAGTTGAACTTGAATTCATTAAAGAATATGCGGATACCAATTACATAAGCAATTTCTACTGTTTACCTTTTGAAACAGAGAATGGATACTTTTTATATGGAGCAGCTCACAAAATGAGACTTGTTGGTTGAGGGTTTGTTCGTTTATTGATAAAACAGGGAAATTATTCATAAAATGTGAGTGAAGGAGGTGCAACAATTATCCGTGTGATTACAAACCTGTCAACTGATTCAAGAAGCAGTGCGTGTCCATACAAACACGGTGTCTAATACACCCAACTATAAAACAGCACTTGTATTTTGATATTGATGGAAATGAAATTGATCATTGGTGCAGTGAAGTGAACTCCGAAATAGGTATTTGCTCTCAAATTGTTAAACCATCGCTTGATTCGATTGTGCTGTTTGGCCTACATTATGCTGGCACGCAATTTAATACAGCACTTTTTGAAGCAACTATCAGTCAATTAGATAAAAATTTTGAAACAGTCTGGGTGAATCATTTTGGACCAGCAAAAAGTGGAACATCATATAATACTCTTCATAAATTTGTAGGTAATTACGGGTTCTGGAAAAAATGATTGGATCAGAGAAAGTGTAAATTATAAGATTGGAGATGAACCGACAAAGAAGGTCGGGTGGATGTATAAATTTAGCGAGTTGGGGGATAGTATTTGGGTGAGATTAATTGGACCGCCATTCACGCCTATAGGTTATCCAAAACAGTGGTTATTTCATGGGTATGGGAACTTTATCAAGTGGTAATATTATTGTTGGGATATGCAAGGAAGATGACTTGGAATTTGGATGGATAGTCAAACTTAGCCCAACGGTTGCTTGGATACCATAAGCTTTGGCCAGACTTCTTCGCAGGAATTTTCAGGTTGTATTCCAATCGCCGGGCATAGAGGTTTGGCCCAATCCGGTATCTGGGGTGCTAAGCGTATCCTACCCAAAACTAACAGATCCATCCACCCTGAAAATTGTGAATAGCGCTGGAAAACTGGTAGTTTATCAGGCCTTGCCGAAAAACTCCGATACTGTTTCTTTTCCAACCGATGAATTACCCAGTGGGGTTTATTACGTAAGCATCCACAGCCCTGGAAATTTGTTTAGGCCGGTGAAAGTTGTGGTCCGGTAGTGCTGCGCATGTCGTTCTCCAATGACAAATTCCCCGAAATCAAAAATCGGATATCATGTAATTGGCACTCGGAAATCCCACGTCCCACATTACCCTTTTTTTCCTGAATTTGTTTTTTTCAAAAATGAAATAAGTCCGTTCATGTAGACTTCCTGGTCGTCCCACATGCACATGTGACTGCCATTGGGGCAGAGGAGGAATTCGCCGTTTTGTACGGTTTCAGAAATCCATTTCATGTGCTCGGGGTCCATAGTGTCGTGTGTGGCACCGATGCTGAGAGTGGGCACGGTGATAGACGAGAGTTTGTCGGTTACATCCCAGTTGGCCAGGCGACCGGCAATGCCAAATTCGCTGGGCCCCTGCATGATGGTGTACACCTCGGAGTTGATTTTATCAAAGCTCCGTACCATGGGCTCGGGCCATTTCTTTACCGGAATCCGGCAGACGTGCTCGGGGTAAAAATGGCTGTTGAGCAGGTCCATATAGAGCGGGTTGTCGAAATCATTGCGTTCTTCCAGCATGCGGATGGTCATCAGGATGGCCGGATCCATTTGTTTGGCGAGCACTTCGTCGGCGTATTTGTCGTAATCGGGGCAGCTGGCCATCATGTTGGAAATGATGAGTCCTTTGAGGTTTTCCTGGTGTTTGAGGGCGTATTCCATGGCGAGGATGCCGCCCCAGGAGTGGCCCAACAGGTAGAAGTTGCTGGCGTCGAGGCCGAGGGCCTGGCGAACCTGCTCCAGTTCTTGTACAAAGCGTTCGGTCGTCCACAGACTGCTGTCCTGCGGCTGATCGGAATAGGCTGATCCGAGTTGGTCGTAATAAATGAACTCAATCCCTTCTTTTGGCAGATAACTCTCCATGCACTCCCAGTATTCGTGGGTGCAGCCCGGACCGCCATGCAGCAGTAAAACTTTTATTTTTGGATTGTTGCCAAACCGCTTGGTCCACACCTTGAAAAATCCCGATGGCGTGGAAATGGGAATCATTTTTACCCCCCCGGTTTTCACTCCTTCTTCCGTGGAATTGAAATAGGAACTGTTTTGATTTCCCGTCGGCCCCTGCTGGCACATGGACAGGCTAAGGGCAAATAGCAAAGCGAAATATACTACGGATCGTTTCATTGTTTATTCGTTTAGTTCGCCTCTGCGAGGCTCTGTTTTATTGTTTATTCGGCCCTCCGGGCCTTGTTTATTCGGGACGCTGTGCTTTCCCTTGTTTATTTGTTTATTGGAGTTGATGATTTGTTGATGCGCCCTTCGGGCTTGGATGATTTGTTGATGTTATTTATGTTTCTGGGGGGAGAGCAAGGGCAAGCCTTGCCCCTACGGGTTATTTCTTTGGAATTGATTGATAGAGTTCATCGAAAAAGGACTTAAACGGACTGAAGGCCAGCGCGAGGGGGTTGCTGCGGGCCAGCAGTACTTCACCATCGGGATGCCGGGCCACCAGATTTTTACCGCTGCTAAAAAACGCATAGGTGTACACAAATTTGGTATCCTTCAGCGTGTATTGTTTTTGCTCTGAAGGGATCAGAAAAACCCGGTTTTCAAAATCAATGATGCCGAGAATTTGGTCGGGGGTAAACGGGCCGGTTTCTTTCTTGGATTTTTGCAAACGCAGGTAAAACAAGCCGCCCAAACAGAGAACGCCTGCGGCGGTGAATATGCTGGCCAGTCGGGTTTCGCCGAGTTGAAACTGTGCCAGTCCGTTGACCACCAGTACTACACCAAGGATTCCCAAAATGTACTGCAACATATAGTGGTAATGTGTGCCCAGGTCGATAAACTCCACCTGCGTTTCTTTTTTCAGCAGTCCGAAGCCCCCGGCTTTTTCCAGTTTTTCCATAATAAAAGTTGCTTTCCTGTTTTTACAAAGCAGGCACAATTTAGGTTAGCGCCTGTTTAAAATTGAATTTCCAGGCTACATTCAGCAAATTTAGTTGTTCTTCCTGTTAAATTTTTCGGTGAAATACCCGGACTGGATAGTGAGGCGGGCTCGACTATGCTTTTGACCTGTTATGAATACAGGGCCTTAAAAAACCAGCTCCAGCAGGCGCAGGGCCAGTTCGTAAGCGTCGTCCCGGCCTTCGGCCTTGCTTTGCGGGGCGGGCACGACCAGGTGTTCCGGAGTTACGCCGTGATAGAGGTTTTCCTTTTCCTCTATGATGTAATACTGCACCGTCGGTACCTGGAGGTAGAGGCCGGTGTTCCGGAGTTTGATCTGTTGGGTCTGGCCGCAGAACATGCGATTGTTGCCTCCGGTTTCCTGCCCTACCAAACTGCCCCGCCAGTAATAATCGAGGCAGGAGGCGACCATAGCCGTACAGGAAAAACTGCCGCCGTTGATGAGCACAACCAGTTTGCCCGTGTACGGACTTTTCCCGGGCTCTTCGAGCGGCTCAATGGTTTTGGAAACGGACTTTAGGCGTGCTTTCCATGGAGCAGGGTGGGGGGCTACTTTTTCCATTTTTCGGATGAGCCGGTAGGGGTGGTCCATCAGGTAGGAAAGCAACAGCTTACCGTTTTCGATTTCGCCGCCTTCGTTGTCGCGGAGGTCGAGCACGAGGTTTTCGATATTCCGCTTTTTTATTTCTTCAAAAGCCTGTCGGATAAACGGCTTGAATTTTTGCTTGTATTTTTTGCGCAGCAGCTGGTTTTGGAAACTTCTAATGGTGATGGTTGCTATTTTCCCGTCGGGCGAGAAAACCAGGCTGAGGCCCAGGGGTTCTTCGGGCCCGTATTTAGCGCGCTTATTTTCCTCAATGATTTTTTTTGGCAGGGCTTTGATTTCAAAACTCTTGACCTTGCCGTCGGGCATCTTGACGTCCATCCGGAAAACGGGGGTATGCCCAAACCGGTAGCTGTATCGCTCGGCAAACTGACGGCTCACCTGCCAACGCGGATAACTGAAATTGCTGCCATCGCGGGCCGTGCGGCGCATCAGGGAGGTCATGATCCGGTCCGACGAGCGTTTGTTTATCTGGATGATTTCGGCTCCGTCCGGAATTTCGCTTTCCAGCGAATAGTTCTTAATGCAGTAGAGTTTGTTTTTGTGCCAGTACACCTCAAAGGGGAAAAAAGGTGCGTGCTGATCGTAGTGAGCGCGCAGTTTTTTGCCTGGCACAATGCGGGTATGCCCATCGCGGATTATGGAGTGGAGCGGGGAGAGGTATGACTGAAACTGGAGTCCGGTCATCGGGTTTTCGATGCCCCGGTACAGGCTGTCGAGCAGATGGTCGAGCTGGTCTTTTTCAACGTAGTTGTACAGTCCGGGATGCAGGCTTTCGAGTTTGGAGCGCATCAGCCGAAAATCTTCCTTGAGTTCCGATACCAGGTGGTAGTGGTGGTAGCCATGCCCGTGTCGGTGCTGGGCTACCGAGGGGTAGCCCGCCAAAAGCACCAGGGATGCCAGGAGGAAGAGCGTCGGGTTTTTCATTTGCTGTGTGTACGCTAAAACAACTACTTGCGGCCGGCTTGGTGTTGAATGGGATCCGAATTGCCTTCATCCTCCGGAGTTCACGCATTGCAAACCGCATGGGGCAGTTTTGAAGCCGCTAAGCTAAGTTATTCGCATATCATTCTTCAATCGAGGCCCTACCCAATTACAGGTAAATAGAAAAAATGGTCGCAAGGCGACGAAATATTGGTGGCGTCTCCCTGCCATGGCAGGGAGGGAATTGTTTATTCGGCCCTGGCGGGCCTTGTTTAATCGGGACGCTGCGCTTTCCCTTGTTTATTTGTTTAGGATTCTTGGGCAAGGGCAAGCCTTGCCCCTACAATACACCAACATAAACAAATAAACAGAGCCTCGCAGAGGCGGACTAAACAAGGCCCGCAGGGCCGAATAAACAATTTCTTAATGGCTATGCCCTTCGTGATCGTGGTCGTCGTGCGCTTCCTCAGCCGGAGCCTCCTGTTCGTTGGTGTTGGCAGGTTCTGCTGCGGGCTCGGCGGCGCCTTTATAATCCTTATTGGCTACGTAGTCCATGCCGCATTCCGGGCATTTCCCCATTTCGGCGCTGCCGCTGCCTTCGCAGTGCATCGGACAAATGTAAGCAGAGGTGTATTCTTTGCCCTGCTTATCTGCAGCATGCGAGTGCTCATGGCCACCGCAAGCGGTAAAAGCAATTCCTGCAGCCAGGAATGATAGCAGAACGAAAAGAGATTTCAAGTTTTTCATTGTTGTTTAATTTAAATATAGAAAATAGTATTGATTGTTTATTTGTTTAGTTCGCCTCTGCGAGGCTCTGTTTATTTGTTTATAAAAATTGTTGATTTGATGATACGCCCTACGGGCTAAGATGATAAGTTGATGTTTATTCGGCTCTGCGAGCCTTGTTTATTTAGAAGTGGTAAGTGATAAGTATGTTTTTGACATTTTGCAAGTCAACTTATCACTTACTACTTACAACTTACCACTTCTAAATAAACAAGGCCCGGAGGGCCGAATAAACAATCTCAACAAATCATCCAAGCCCCGCCAGGGGCGCATCAACAAATCATCAGCATCATTGCTTGGGTCGTTCGTACTGGCAGCAGTGATGAAGGTTGTTGTACACTTCGTCTTTGGCCCGGTGGGTATCGCTGTCGTATCCGACGTCGGCAACTTTTTGTTTTATGGAATCCAGACTGATGGTGCCAGGGTTGTAGGCGACGGTTAGTTGATGTGTTTCCACATCCCAGTCGGCAAACGAGACGCCTGCCACTTCTTTCAGTGCGCCTTCGATGGTGCGTTCGCACATGCCGCAATTGCCATATACGGTGAAGGTGGTACGTTCTGTATCGCTTTTTGCTTTTGCAGTTTTTTTGACCATCTGCGCTTGTGCGGAGAAGCCAAAGGCCATGAATGCCAATACGAATAAAAAAACCTGTTTTTTCATGATTGAATGTTTTAGTATGAAAATTAATTAGAAATAGTGTCTTCAATTACGCCACACGTCAGCATAGCATCTCCATAATATGGGTTTTTAATTGCTTCTTCTGTGCTGAGCCAGTGGCCGCCCTGGTTGTTGTTGTACATAGAACAATATTGAACATAGATGGTGTCTGAAGGCACCCCGAAGGCCTTTACTGATTGGATCATGGCAGCAGAAAGGAAATCAAATTGTTGTCTTAGTTGGGCGATGTCCTTCAGGGTGCTGAGCTGGCCTCCATGTGATTTGAGGATGGGTTGTTGCTTCATCCAAAATTGGTGGGCATCTGCAGGCAACTGATTCATTTCAATTAAGGCCAATTGTTGCACCATGTGTTTTGCGGCTTCATTGGCCTTGTTTGCATTGCTGGAAACCAGGGCGTCTTTTAATTTCAGGTATGCATCAGTTAGTTGTGCAAGTTGCTGCTTGAATTCGATTGGGGTAGCTGCTGCAAAATCTGGTTGGACTGAATCGTTGTTCTCGTTTTTTAGCAGGACCCGCTTGTTCATCATACTGGCCTGATTGTTTATTTGTGCTGCAGCGTCGATTGTAAAACTCCCATTGATAACAACCTCCTCGCCCGCGTTCAGTCCGCTTATGATTTGATAGTAATCTCCCAGGCGTTCGCCCAACTCCACCTCCCGGTATTGGAACGACGGTATGTCGGTATCCGGAATTCGAACATAGGCAACGGAACGAGTGCCGGTCCATAGTACGGCAGACTTGGGAAGTTTAAGCTGGCCCTGGTGTTTAATTTTGCTTTCCAAGACCCCGGTTACAAACATTTCCGGTTTGAGGAGTCCGTTTGTATTCGCTATTTCTGCCCGTATTGTGGCAATCCGGGTTGCCGGGTTGATGACCGGATCAATAAACCGAATTTCGGTACGAAACGTTTTATTGGGGATTGCTGCGGCACTCAGATGAATCCGGTCGCCCACCGAAATTTGCGCAAGGTCTTCCTCATATACATCCAGAAGGACCCATACTTTAGTCAGGTTCATGAGGTCGAACAGCGGGTCTCCTTTTTTTACATAGTCTCCAACTCGAATACGTTGTTTGGAAACTACTCCGGAAGCCTCGGCATACAAGATGAAGGTTTCCCGAATCTGGCCAGTTGACTCAATGTCTTTGATGGTTTCTTCACCTATTCTCCAATATCGAAGTTTGTTCCGTGCGGCTTCCAACAGTTTGGGGTTTGCAGTCTTGATTTTGGCTGCTTCCAACAATTCCCCTTGTGCTGCAATCAGCTCGGGAGAATAAATGCGGGCAATTTTTTGACCTTTATTAACCGGTTCACCGGTAAAGGTTACAAAAAGCTGTTCTATACGACCCGGAACATGAGCAACCTGACTGGAAAGCAATCGTTCATCAGCCTGTATTTTGCCGGAAAGCCGGATGGACTTTTTGCTGCCATTGCTTGCAGACCCTAGGGTGTACGTTTGAATGTTTGCCAATTCAACAGCCTCGGGTGTCATTTTTAGAACGAGGGGATCAGTAGAATTGCCGGAAGACAACGGAGTGAGGTCCATGCCACAGATCGGGCATTTGCCCGGTTCGTTTTGCCGTATCTGCGGGTGCATGGAACAGGTCCATATTTCGTTGGTTTCAGTAATTGTTGGGCCGGTATTCGTTTTTTGGCTAAAAAGAAAATATCCTGCACCTAGTCCGACAGCCAGTGCAAGCAGGAGCCAAATAATTGTCTTTATATTGAGTTTCATTGTTGCAGATTTAAAAAATAAACTGTTCGATTTTAACAAGAGCGCGCTGGCTTTGAACGACAGCCTTCAATCGGTTCAAATCGTATTGAATGCGCTCGGCTTCGAGTCGGAGGAGTTCTTCAAATTTTGCTCCAGTATTGCTGTATTCGGTTTGTAAGATTCGAATAGAAGCATCAGTCAGTTCTATTTGAGTTTCAACTAAATTCATTCTCAGTCGGGCCGTTTCATGTTCTGCAAAAGCCTGTTCAATGTGTGCTGCAAAACCGGATAAGGCATCCGCTTTTTGGTTTTCCAGGGATGCTATTCTCAGTTGTTCTTCACGAGCCTTTGCTTCATATGCTTGTTGGTGCAGGGGTAGTTTTACCGAGGCTCTGAGTTGGATAACATCCCGCCCGTTTCGCTGAGGGTCTGCATCGGTGCGTTTGTTTACGAACAAGTAATCCATACCAATTCCGAAAGATGGTTTATTCGATACAGCATTTAGCGCTAGCGCAGTTTGTGCAATTTCCTGTTGACGCTGGTACATCCGAAGTGCCGGATGGTGCTGCTCACTTCCACGCACTAATTGCTCTTTGTTGTAGGGAAGTTCTGCAAAAGAAAAAGAGTCCTGCATCATAATTGGGGTTTCAACGGGTCGGTTCAGCAATTGATTTATCTGGCTGACCGGAACCCTTTTAGCTTGATTCAGAATTTGTATTTCCTGTCTCAGTGCTTCCATTTGTATTTGTACCCGCAATGCATCGGCTGTACTTGCCTGGCCGCTAGCTGTCTTGCTCATTGAAAGCGCTTCGAGAGCATCCAGCAGTACAATGTTTTTTTCTATGATTTCCTGACTTTTCTCCATTTCATACAAACTCAGGTAGGCCAGTTTGATTTCGGAAACAAGAACAATGCTTCTGGCTTCAATCCGCTCAAATATGGCTTTTGCTTTGGCGTTCTCAAGGCTTGCTTTCCGTTCCAGCAGTCCGGGCCAGGGAAGCATTTGTGTTACTCCTGCACGTGCCAGTTGTGGACCCAGCCGGGTTTCAACCGGCAATGGAAAGGCCGATACACTCCACTCAGGGTCGGGGTGTTGACTGAGCTGTGGCGCACGCTCCAGGGCGGCTAAATATTCCTGATGCAGAATTTTTACCTGGAGGTTGTTTTCCAAGGCCGATCCTGTTACCAACGAAGATCAGGGATTGTGCAGGTGCCGGATTGAATGCCAGAACAGCACTACCAGAACCCCGATTGCTTTTGATTGGATTCCCCATTTGTTTTTTGCTTTTAAACTCCATTCTTTCCACATTGAGAATAAGACAGGGACCGTAAACATAGTAATGATTTGAAGGCTCATACCTCCAAAAGAGGTATGGCCATAGGCAACATAATATCAGCCCCTCTGCCCGTGGAACTAAGCACCGGAAGCAAGGCCAAAATGGTTGTGGCAGTGGTCATCATTGCGGGCCTAACACGCCGCATACCACCATCCACGACGGCACTCCGAATGCCTTCAACGGTAGATTGCTGATTTTGAAAACTGTCTTTTAAGAAGATCGCAACCAAAACCCCGTCGTCCGTGGCAATGCCAAACAGCGCTAGGAATCCAACCCAAACTGCAACGCTCGGGTTGATGGTCTGTATTTGGAAGAGATCGCGCAGGTTGGTTCCCATGAAACGAGTTGAGAAACCAGTCGGTATCGTAAAGGCCAATCATGATAAATCCTCCGGCAAGGCGATAAAGACTCCGGTAAAACGCCAGGTGATATAGCGATGGATCGGAATTGAAAATACAGAGGTTAGAAAAAATAATAGCCAATGCAATCGGCATAACAACCCACAAGCGCTCATTGGCTCGTACCTGCTGTTCATAGTTTCGGCAAATCGATAATTTATTCCTGCCGGGATTGGAAAGTATCCCCGATGTTGTGAGGCTATCCAGATGTCGTTGAGCAGCGTGTACAACCTCAACCTCTGAATAATTTTTTTCCCGGTCGAACAATACATAACCAATCAAAAAGCCATCTTCGCTTTTATTGATTGCGCCTGCTCATGATTGTGACCATTTCGCCCAAAGGAACTTGCTGTCCAGCGGGCGTAGCAGAAATAATAGATACGCTGCAAAGCATCGGGTCATTGCGCAGTTCGCGGATAGCGTACCCGTATGGTATAGCGTTCACGTCCTTCCACGGTTGTGCTCATGGCCATTCCGCCAGTCTGCCTGAATATGTTGTTGTACCGTTAAATACTCAGACCATATCTGCTGATTCGTTCCCGGTCTATATCGAGCAGGGGTATGGTTTCCCCATATCCGGTCAGCAAAAACCGATGCCTTTTTTACCCCTTCAACGGACTTCAGGTGGTGTTCCAGTTGAATTCAAAAGCTTCGATTTCAGACAGGTCGGTTCCGCGAATTTTTATACCCATGGGTGCTCTCATGCCGGTTTGCAACATGATGAGCCGGGTTTCTATTGGCTGGAGTTTGGGCGCCGGAGTGATTCCCGGGAGTTCGGTGACATGAACAATTTCTTTCCAGATATCATCCGGGTTTTTGATGTGTTCGCGCCATTGTCTAAAATATTGCCCGTCCGGATCGAGGATAGGTGCTCCTTTCGCATCCCGTTTGTATTCTCCGTTTTCATATTTAAACCGGACCCGATGGCCTTGCTCATCGGTCGCATATTCCGATTTGTACAGGATGATGTTTTCATACATCGACATGGGTGCGGGGTCGAGGGCGCTGTTTACACGCCCAGCACCGACTACGGATTCCACTTCCGGAATTGCTGTAACTGCCATATCCAGTAAGCGGAGGTTTTTGATGTTTTCCTGCATACCGGCATGCGGCATTGACGTAGGCATGAGCAGGTAGGACCCTTCGTCCAGCGACGGCATAAATTCTTCTCCGGTATGTTTAAAAACCCGAAAGCCTTGCCATATTAATAAGCCGACAACAAGAAGAAAAAGCCCTTTGTATTCCAACAAGGTGCGGAGAATGCGTTCGTAAAAATAGATAATGAGGTAAAAAACACCAATCAGACCACCAGCGATCAGTGCAATGAACGGGAAGTTGGAAAATGTGCTTTGAACGCCTAATGGCATCCACAAACTTGCAAGAAGCCAGGCGACGATACCGGCATAGAGCAGGTTTGTTACCCAGGAAATGAGGCTTTTGTATTGCTCCGGACTTCGATCAAGGGCAGTCTACTCAGCAGCCCCAGCAATCCCACGCCCAGCAGAATGCCCCGGACTGTTTGTGGCCAAAAGCCAGAGAAGCCCCCCGCAGTACTGCCAGTGCACATTGTACAAATAGGGAGCAAATGCCCGGTTTGATTTAATCTTTTGAATAGAAAAATACGTGTGCAAGGCTGGGCAAAATGGTAATTGCTACAACAATGGACGATACCAAGGCAAATGGATTTGGTGTACGCGAGCGGCGAACAATTTGCCCTCCGCGGCTTCCATTGCAGACGGGGATAAAACTGATAATTGTGGTGGCCGCAGCCGTTAGTACGGCGAAGAAACCTCTAGTGGCTTCATAATTACGGTGAACAGACTTTCTTCTTCGGGAGCACTCTTCCATTCGTTTAATCATGCTTTCGGTAAGGACAATGCCCATATCTACCATGGTTCCAATAGCAATGGCAATGCCTGAAAGCGCAACGATGTTGGCATCTACCCAAATACCGCATGGCTATAAAACATCCGGCACTGCTGAACGTTGCTGAGACAAGGATCGACGACCGCAAATTGAGCAGCATGAGGATAACCACCAAAATGGTAATCAGGATTTCCAGGCTCAATGCATCCTGAAGTGTGCCAATAGTTTCGTTAATGAAGCAAGATTTGCGATCATAAAATGGAACTATATGTACTTGTGACTGTGTGCCATCCGGAAGGGTTTTACTGGCAAGTCCCGGCTCGATTTCAGCAATTTTTTCTTTACGTTTTGAATAACCTCCTGGGGATTTGGCACCAAAAACGGGCTACAACCACCCCGCCAACAGCCTCTGCCCCGGATTTGTCAGCACCCCTCTTCGGGTTGCAGGCCCCAGGCTGACACGTACGTCGCCAATCCGTACAGGTACGTTATTAACGGCTTTTATGACGCTGCTTTCGATGTCTTCGACTTTTGACATAGCCCAAACCGCGAACAAAATATTCGGCAAGATTTATTTCAATGGTTTGAGCACCAACATCTATGTTGCTGTTTTTAAGTGCCTGCATCCACTTGTTCAAGTGTGATGCCCCGGACTTTCATTGCTTCCGGATCAACATCTACCTGATACTCTTTTACAAACCCTCCAATAGATGCAACTTCTGCAACCCCTTCTGCTGAAGACAGTCCATACCGAACATGAAAATCCTGAATGCTCCGAAGTTCCTGAAGGTCCCAGCCACCGGTAGGGTTTCCATTGCTGTCGCGCCCCTCCAGCGTGTACCAAAAAATCTGTCCAAGTGCAGTGGCGTCCGGCCCCAGGCTGGGGTGAGCATCTGGCGGGAGGGTATTTGCAGGCAGGGAATTGAGTTTTTCCAGGATTCGGCTTCTACTCCAATAAAACTCGACCTGATCATCAAAAATGATGTAGATACTGGAGAAGCCGAACATTGAATTGCTCCGAATGCTTTTCACTCCGGGTATACCCAGTAAGGATGTGGTGAGTGGATATGAAATTTGATCTTCCACATCTTGCGGAGAGCGCCCCGGCCACTTGGTAAATACGATTTGCTGGTTTTCACCAATATCCGGGATGGCATCCACAGCGACTGGGTCTCGGGGGAGTTGAGAAATCCCAAAATCAAAGGGGGTAGTGGCTAGTCCCCAAACGATAAACAGGAGCAGGAGCAAATAAGCTACTAACTTGTTTTCGAGAAAAAACCGGATGAATTTATTCAACATATATTCTTATTTTCAATGAGAATTCACAATGAATTCTGTGTTGAGTAAGGCCCAACGACAAATTCACCATCAAGGGCAATGCCTTATGGTGTATGGAGAAAATAAAAACAAGTTTAAATCAGGAAAGACTGAAACAGCACAGGAATGTCACGCTGTATCAGTGGCGGCCTGTAATACGTATAGGCTGCAGGTTGCGCAGGATCAATAAGGCTGGGAGGTGAAAACTCAACTATTTGCGCAAGGTCCAGGTAAACGGATGTTTGCGGTGCATCCAGTGTCCCGACTTGTTGTAGTTGCAGATCCTGCTCGGCTTGTAGGGATAGGGTGTGCTGCTGGCAGCAAGGTGCCTGGTTGAAGACCGGCTCCGGAAATGAATGCCTGGCACTGCTGTGCATGGCGCAGGACTGCGTGGAGCCCGGATCTGCCATTTCGACACAGGATTTAGCCTTCCCAAATACACTGGCCGACATGAGCCTTCCCTGACAAAAATGCATGTCGATGGAGAAGCCCAGCGAGGTAGCGAGCATCAGAACGGCCAGAAAAAGAGCCTGCAGTCGATATGTTTTGCGAAGCAGCTGCATTTCCGCAAAGGTACGGTTTTTTGAAATGAGGGGCAAGGGGTTCTAAACATCGAATGAGTTCAAACGGCGCTAATTATTTCAATATGATATAGTCTTTGATACAGGACTTAATGCTCTCCGCCCGTTTGTCATTGGGAAATTTTTTGATAAAATCATTCCCAAATTGTGCTAATAGCCCCTCATTTGTTTCCTCTGTTACAGTTTCAAATAGAAAGAAAAACAAATCGCACTGCGCGTCGGCAATTATGTCGCTATCCGGATATTTTTTTTGCCAGCGTTTAAACTGATCAATATAGCATTGGTATGATGCACAGGTCTCCTGTGTTTTGGTGTAAAAAAGATCCCATTGAACATTGTCGCACAATTGGCTATTGGAAAATTTGGCAGTAAAGCCTTCTAACTGTTTATAGATTGGCGAAAAGTCGTAGCCGGCACATCCACTAGAACAGTTCCTCCCTTTGCAAATAGATTGAATGGCCCAGGCTCTAGCATAAAAGAGCGAATCGGCTGGCAGGCCCAGGGCTTCAATTTGTGCGACCTTTTGGAAGTAATATCGGGTACTGTCAATGACATGATCAATACAAGACATGGCAATAAATCCTGGTTGATCAAATTGATGATTATATCTAGGTCCAAATTCTAGAATTAGCGCAAAATCTCCGACAGAAATTGCTTTGTCAATCAGGTACAGCAAACACTGCGCTCTTCTGGATTTAGGGAACGCTTCATTTTCAAGACATTCGATGTATTCATTTGGGTAGTGTAAATTGACATTTACAAAGGCGCTGTTTTCATATCTGGCAAGCGTATTTTTAATCCAGAGATTATCAACATTCCCGAATCGTTTTTTCAGAAAATTTAGTTTTTGCAGCGCCTGCATATTCACGCTGTCTGTACCAAAAAATATTGAGTCGACTACCGATTTAAATTGCGCAATTTCTGCCTGGTTTCTTAAAGAGTCGGTGTTTTCTGGTATTTTAATTGTCTCGGTATAGGTACTTAAGTCCGGCTGTTGCTCGCAAGCGCATATCAAAAAAAGAAGGGTGAAAAAAGTAAATATGGTTTTCATGTGTGGGTTTTAATTGTAGACTAAAAAATCCGGCTTACTGTTCACCTACCCGAAATTCCATAATTCTCCGAATCAGGTCAAGGGGCAATTCTTCACTGAGTGGAAATTGAACAGAACCTTTTCCTTGCTTGTATTTGGAAAGTTCCCCGGCAAAGGCTTCGTGGCCGGTGGGCGTAGCGTAAAAACCAATGTGGTTTTTATACCCGGCAAAATAAACGAGTGGCTTGCCGTGGAGTTTATAGGCGGGCATCCCATAACTCATAGATTCTTCTGCCTCCGGCGCCTGTTTCCGAATCTCTTCCCGAACCTGTTTTAGCCGATCCTGCACTTCGCCTGGGAAGGTGTTGATGTATTGATCGATTGGATTCATGGTGTGGGTGGTGGGTTTGGTTGTGATCAATTGAGGATGTGTACCCCAAAATTACATCTTGATTTTAAGATTCTCCCAATCGGAAATGAAAAACGTGTATTAAGCACATGGAGTCAAGTATTACCTCAATATAGGCGTTTTGGGGCAATTAAGGTGGTTTTGGGCATAGATCGAGTGCAATGTTAAGTTAGTGTTACCATTTGGCGTGTGACTTAACATAAACATAATTTCTGAAATTCAACTGGGATAAAAAACATCTTGACCTTTGCCCCCAGGAAAACGAACTAAAAATAAGGCACAACTCATATCTGCTTTTTTAACTGAATAATTCACAGATACAGAGTTGTCACAAACCAGGACAAACATTTTCCACACAACAATAAAAATTAATTGAAATTTTAAAATTCATTCTAATGTTTAAAGTAAAATCAATCTACACAGCCTGTCTATTGGCATTGGGTCTGATTGTAGTTGCTTCTTGTAATAAGGACAACACCACACCAGATGGTCCAAAAGTAACTGCACCATCCCTTACTGATGTACAGATTGGACAGACAATTGATCTTGAGTTTCAAGTTGATGTTCCTGGTGGATATGCATCAGCCTCTGCTACTGCTGTAGGTGGATCAGTTAGTGTTGTGTCTGAGCCTGCTGCTGACGCTACTTCTGGAAAAGTAGTTTTGTCTTACGTAGCGGATGCAAACGTTGGTGCCGGTAGCGTTACATTGCAGGTTACTGACAGCAACCAGAAAACAGACGATGCTACTGCAAGTATCAATAAAACTGCAGAACCTACTAAGCCAATTGTAGAGGTGTATGCAAGTGCAGAAGGTACTGGTACTGTTACATGGACAAAAGATAACATTTACGTTCTGCGTGGTTTTATTTTCGTTAACCCAGGCGACGTATTGACCATTGAACCAGGAACCGTAATCAAAGGCCAGCCTGGACAAGGTTCAGGTGCATCTGCTTTGATTGTTTCTAAAGGTGCAAAACTTCTTGCTGAAGGTACTGCAAGCGAGCCAATCATCATGACTGGTCTGGCTGATGACTTGAAAGGTTCTATTCCTGATGATGCGAACCAAACATGGGGTGGTTTGATCATGTTGGGTAACGCTACAACCAACAACAACGCAGAAGGTGGTTCTAAAAACATCGAAGGTTTGCCAACCACAGATGATCGTACCTTCTACGGTGGAAACGACGACAACGATAACTCTGGTGTAGTTAAGTACGTTTCTGTTCGTCACGCTGGTAGTGTAATCGGTGCTAACAACGAAATTAACGGTATCACCCTTGGTGGTGTAGGTGCCGGTACTGTAATTGACCACGTTGAAATCTTCAACAACTTTGACGACGGTATCGAATTCTTCGGCGGTAACGCTACTGTAACCAATGCAATCATTGTTTACACAGGTGATGACGGTCTTGATGAAGATGAAGGTTACCACGGTACTGTACAAAATGCAGTAATCTGGAAAAAAGCTGAAACCAACGAAAGTAGCGACCCTCGCGGAGCTGAGTTGGACGGTGGTGTAGGTGCAAATGAAGCAGAAATGCCTTTCGGTATCGCTACTATGGCAAACATCACGCTGTTTTTCGAAGGATCATCCGCTCTGGACCCATCTGCAACTCAGACATTCTACATGCGTGACGGTTGGGCAGGACGTTTCTTCAACTCTATTTTCTACGGTTTCGAAGGACCAATCGACATGGAAAGAAGAACTGACAAAATCAACTCTGTTGATGGTAAGTCAGCAAGCTGCTACGATATGTGGCTTTCTGTTGCCGAAGGTGGTTACGGTACATTGAAAATTGAAAACAACCTGTTGTACACCAACGGAGCAACTACAAACGACGCAGCAGGTTTTGCAAGCGTGTTTGTATTGAGCGATGAAACTGACGCAGCCAAAGAATTGGAAGTTGAGCAGTACTTGATGGCAAATAATAAAATCGTTGATCCTGGTTTTGGATCAGGTACAGAAAAATTCACTCCAAGCACTGCGGATGCAACCAGCAATGTGAAGACTGGACTTTCCAGCTTCGACGCACGCCTGGTAGACAAACCATACAAAGGAGCAGTTGACCCAAGTGGAACACCATTCTATGCTAATTGGACTAAAACTTGGTCAGTTCTCAATAACTAATAGTTCTAAAAATTAACTAGTTATTTTAGGATGAAGGACAGGTGTAAAAACCTTGTCCTTTATCCTGTTTTTATAAGCAAAAGCAATGAATCTTAAAACGTTACTTTTTTGCATAACTTTCATAGCGCAAGTTAGCATACCGCTCCTCGGTCAATCGACCGGATCAATCAAAATCAATGTCTCTGACAAAGAATCGGGTGAACCTCTAATTGGAGCATCCGTTTCGGTCGTTGGTACAAGCAAAGGCAATGTTACCGACCTCGATGGGGTTGCAATGATTTCGAACCTGCCCGTTGGTGCTCACAGCATCCGGGTATCTTATGTTTCCTACCAGGCAATTACGGTGAACGATGTACTGGTAGAGGAGCAAAACACGGTTCAATTGAATGTTCCGCTTCAGTCGGATAATGTTCAAATGACAGAAATTGTAATCGCGGCAAAAGCCATGAAAAACAGTGAAAATGCACTTCTGACCCTACAAAAAAAATCGCCTAAACTCTTTGATGCAATCACTGCGGATCAGTTTAGTAAAATTGGTGTAAGCGATGCAGCAGGTGCGCTCAAAAAAGTAACAGGCGTAACTATTGAAGGTGGAAAATATGTATACGTTCGAGGCCTGGGTGACCGGTATAGCAAAGCCAACCTGAACAGCTCTGAAGTTCCGAGCCTTGACCCGAATAAAAACTCACTTCAGTTGGACTTGTTCCCGTCCAATTTGATTGACAACATTATTGTTTATAAAACATTCACTCCCGACTTGCAGGGAGACTTTGCCG
Source organism: Saprospiraceae bacterium (assembly GCA_041392625.1). GTDB lineage: Bacteria > Bacteroidota > Bacteroidia > Chitinophagales > Saprospiraceae > M3007. Next base: position 25,565 of record JAWKLR010000046.1, read on the forward strand.
GTGGTCTGGTGGATATTTCCACAAAGGACTTTCCAGACGATTTCAACATGCAGGTGTCTTTGGGCCTTGGATATAATAGCCAGGCAAATTTCAATAAGAACTTCCTGGATGCCCAGGGCAGCAAAACAGACTTCCTGGGTTACGACAACGGATTCCGGGCACTGCCAAGTGAAATCGCAGCGTACAAGACGCCTTCCGATTTCCCAGATCCGTATCTGAACAAAGATGCGATTACTCAGGTGAGTCGGGCTTTTGATAACACACAATTTAATCCGACTCAGCAGTCTCAATTTTTGAACCATAAAATGAGCCTTTCCGTTGGTGATCAGGTGAACCTGTTCTCCAAACCTCTCGGATACATCTTTGGGTTTTCCTACAACAAGAGCTTCTCAGGCTATACAGGGGGTACACAGAACGTATTTGATGGAATTAGCCAAGGGCAGCAAACCCTTGATAACGACATCTTAACCACCACCGTAGAAGATAAATCTGCAACAGATGTATTGATGGGCGCAATGTTCAATACCTCTTACAAGATCGACAATCGAAACAAAGTGGGCTTGAGCCTTTTGACTAACCAGTCAGGCACCGAGGAATCCCGCTATCAGGTTGGATACATCCTGGATACATCACCGGACTCTAGCACCTTGATTCAAAACCGTGCGATCAATTACCAGCAGCGTTCTTTTCACAACGGTCAATTGCGCGGTGAGCACCTCATCCCGGGTTTGAACGACCTCTCGATTAAGTGGAGCAATTCGTTCACACGCTCTTCTATTGAGCAGCCCGACTTTAGACTGATGCGAAACCAGTTCCGGATCAATACAGCAGGGGATTCGCTGTTCTTCGTGAACAACCTTGACCGTCCTTCCCGCTTCTTTAGAGACTTGCAGGAGATGAATGAAAATGCAAAACTCGACTTTTCATTGCCTGTTTCAGTTTTTGGAAAAAAAGGAGGAAAGTTGAAATTCGGAGGGCTCTACACCTATAAAAAGAGAATGTTTACAGAAAGCCTGTACGAATACAACATTCAGACGGCCTTAAGTTTTGATGGAAACATTCAAGGGTTCTTTGATGATGAAAACCTGGGCTACGTGAACAACGAACTCAGAAACTATCTTCAAATTAATGACACGAAGAATAGCTACGATGCCAAGCAAAACTTGTGGGCTTCCTATTTGATGATCGAGACCCCAATTTTTACCAGAATGAACCTGAGCACAGGTGTGCGTTTTGAAAAAACAGACATCACCCTGGATGCTGCAGATAATGTTACCGGAGAGATCAATACCAATGACTTTCTTCCGGCCCTCGCACTTACCTACAACATTACCGATCGGAGCAATCTGAGATTCTCTGCGAGCAGAACCCTTGCCCGTCCTTCTTTCCGGGAGTTTGCGCCATTCGATTCATATGACTTCCTGGGTGGATACATTCAAAATGGTAATCCGGAACTGAAAAGAACGCTGATTAATAATCTTGACTTGCGTTGGGAAAAATATCCTGCAGCTGGAGAATATTTGGCATTTAGCCTCTTTTATAAGAAGTTTATTGATCCGATTGAGAATGCACAAATTCCTTCTGCCGGTGGTTCTACCAGTCAGTTCCAATTCAAAAATGTACCAGAGTCAAACTTGTTTGGAGCGGAACTTGAATTGCGCAAAAGCCTGGGCGATTGGATTCCGGCCTTGAAAGACTTTAAGGCTTCAACCAATTTCAGCTATGTGTACACCTATGTAAAAATCACTCCGGAGGAGCTGTTGGCAATTCAGGCATGGAACAACAACCCTGGTGATACGCGTCCAATGTACAACCAGGCTCCATATTCGTTCAATGGTAACCTCTCTTATGAGAATCAAAACAGAACCTGGGAGTCAACCGTGAGCTTTAATGTAACAGGAGAGCGGCTTATCGTATACCAAATCGATTTGCCTTCGATCTATTTGCAGCCAATGCCGGAGCTCAACTTTACCTTGAAGAGAAACATCAATAACCGTGCTTCCATTCGCTTTAGCGCGGCCAACTTATTGAACAGCAGCTACAAGGAGCAAATCGATCTGGCCGACAAGGTATACTACACCACCAGGTACCAAAGCGGACGTGCTTTTTCTTTGTCCTTCAACTACAAAATTAATTAGTGGGAATGGTAAAATCTGGCAAGTTCATACTACATGCCTTAGTGATCATTTTGCTTGCTGCATCCTGTGAGTTTTCCAGTAAGAAGGATAACTTATTTGATGTGTCCACATTTTCGGGTGAAACCACTCCATCTGAGGTTTCTGATGAATTGGGCTTAAAGCCTGATTCGGCATTTACTAAAGTCATCCTCGGAAAGGAGAAATACATTCAACTGTATAATGACCTTGATTCCTGCGAATTTCGGTTTGCAAAAAACCATTTGCAGGAAATCATTGTACACAAGCCAGGGTATGGGTTTCAGTCTGAAACAATTAAAAACTTCGGCCTTCCATTCCAGGAGCCTTCAGAGTTAGACTCCACCGCGTTTATTAAATGGAGCAATTCGTACGAGCGCCTTGAGGTCGTGAATTTTTATAAAGTTGGCAGCAGAGAGGACGGCAGAGACACACGGTATAAAATCTATTTTAAAATGAAATAAACATATCCTTCGTGGGTATATTTCATCTTGAAAAATAAGACTTTAATAGATCGTAACATGGTAGTTTTTCACGGCACAGCTCAATAGAAATATTGCTGAATTTGGATAATTACCTGAAATAAAAAGTGCCCAATTGATTTCAATTGGGTGCTTTTTTTATTGTGGCTAGGGGGACTTACTTCCCAATACAAAAAGTGATTTGCATTGAAAATCAATCAGTTATGAGAATTAGGTACAAATTGGGTACATAATTGACAAAAAAGATGCTTTGGACTCATGTAATCTGCAATAAACGAGACTTAATTTGTCAGTAAGTACGGATCGATGGCTTTGTGTTGAAAACGGAAATTACTTCATACGCCTGGATATGAAACTCTTCAGGCACGTCTTTGGCATTAGGCCTAATACAGAACGTAGAATTTGTTGTCTTGGTTAAAGATATTCCCATTCTGTCATTGTATGTAAAATGGGTATTTACAAGATATACGCCTAATACTCTGGGGCAGAATCTCATGGTATCGTCAAATATCAACTTCAATTCTTCGTCAACTTGTTTCAATTTTTGAGTATATGCCTGAAAATAAGCCTCAAAGTCAAAATGTTGTTTCATTAAATTGCAAGTGGTCGTCTACCCCAATTCCAAATACACCATACTTTTGATTGTTTTGAAGAAATATTTGAAAATCTCGCAGGAAACCATCTACTTTATCACGGTCAATGCTTCAGGATGTTTACATTGAATTTCAATATCCTTATAAAATAAATCATTTCCACTGGTATGTTGAGGTAGAGTGGCATTTACTCCGTACTCGTTCAAATATGCTGCTGAAAATAGTTCCAATTCAAAGTCCTTAAAATTGATAGAGTTCCCCGTGCTTGTAACACCATATGCAAAGTCCCCAGTATTCATTGCCCGCAGCTGAACTGTAAAATCTAATCGCTTCATCCATAGCATTCGTAGGGTGTCAGACAAACTATATAGTACGAGTAATGGCTGCAAAGTAGTATTGTATATTGGGGCACCTGGTGCTAATGCTAAGTAGTTTCTGCAGTCATCTATGAGCTTTTGTAGACCTAAATTTGCTATCAACTTAACCTGTCTTTTCCTAATTTGATAGATAAGAAAATCTATGTCTGCCTCAATTTGTGTTAACGGGTAGAACTTAATGTCAGATTTTATCATGATTCTTTTAATATGGTTTTGATGCAAACCTACCTGATTGAAGAAAGCCGCATAGCCAATCACCTTATCAAAATATATCTTCTTCTTTTTCCCGTCTTGTCTGAACAATTTGGGTTTCCTTTTCGCTTTCGGCAACCGCAAATTTTTCATCATTACGTTCTGAACTCGCTGGTCTTGCCCTGGTGGTAGCCCATTCCCGAAGGCCGTCAATTTTCTTCTTCATGGTTTGTGCCAGCGGCACAATTTGTTCAATTGCTTTTTCCAAATGCCGAATTGATATTTGAGTATTCTCCGGATTTTCAACATAACTGAGGAACATCGCCTCTTTGACGGTCTCCTCAATTTCTGCACCATTGAAATATTTTGATTTCTCCGCAAGAGTTGAAAAATCGGTAATGTTTTTCTGACCATACTTGGCGAGGTGAATCTGAAAAATATTGCTTCTTTCCTCTTGGGTTGGAAGATCAACAAAAAATATTTCATCAAAACGACCTTTTCGAAGCAACTCCGGAGGCAAATCACTTATATTATTGGCAGTTGCTACAACAAACACCGGGACGGTTTTCTCCTGCATCCAGGTGAGTATTGTAGAGAAAACTCTTGAATTAGTTCCTCCATCTTTCTCTCCACCACCAACACTCAGGCCCTTTTCAATTTCATCAATCCAAAGAACGCAAGGGGCAACTGCTTCGGCCGTTGCAATTGCCATGCGTATGTTATTTTCACTACTTCCCACTTCTGCCTGAAAAACCTTTCCAATATCAAGCCTTAGGAGTGGTTGTTTCCATTCAGTAGCTACACATTTAGCGGTCAAACTTTTACCACAACCAGGGACACCAAGCAGAAGAATCCCTTTGGGCTCCTTTAATCCGAAATCCTTTGCCCTCCTCTCAAATGCCTTACTTCTTTGTTTTAACCAGATTTTGAGGTTGTTTAAGCCGCCAACACTTTTTTCCAATTCTTCATTAACCTGATAATAGTCAAGGATCCCACTTTTTTTAATGATTTGCTCTTTCTCATTGGCAATAATTCTTGTTGCTTCCTTAGAATTTAAGCCCACCTTTTCCTTTGCAAGCCTGAAAGCCAAATCAGCCTCCATATCAGTCATACCCAATGCAGAATCAATTAGATACTTCTCCAGATCAGGATTTAAATTTTCAGAACCAGAAATAGTAGATAACCTTGTTTTCAAATCATCCCGATCTGGTAATGGCACATTCAATATTGTGACATACTTTTCCAACTCATCTGGGAGCTTAAGAAAGGGCGACATAAGCACAAGATGCTTATCGTAGGACTTTAGAATATTAGTCAATTTTCGTAAGTAAACAATGACCTTATCATCTTTGAAATACTTATGAAAATCCTCAACAATATAGATTTCCTTTTCTGAGTTACCGCCCTCGGAATCCTCTTTGATGTATTCAAGTAATTCTTGATATCCCTTCGTCTCCCCATATGCCTTATGCTTTTCAACTTTTTCAAGTCGGTTGTTCTGATTTTTTATGTGGCTTTGTAGGCCATCAACATTATCCCATGAATAGAAGGCGTAATCCAATTCGAATGCAATCCTTCTTAATTTTTGTAGGGCTCTTCCATATTCAGACGTAGCAAGATAAAGCAAAGGATAGTTTGCTTTAAGCATGTCCTTGATATCGTCAAATGTCTTATCCATGGTATTTAGTGTTTTGCTTTGATTTTGTTGTTTACTGTACAATAAGACTTGGTTTTATATTTTTCCGGAACTTCTTTTCGAATAATTTCAATACCTTCTCTTCGTTGTGAACCAAAAGCCCCATCTATTTTTTGCATTGCTTCGTCAGCCAACTTGTGTATGTCTTCAGGAATATAATTTGAATCGGTAATTACTGTTCCATCATTTAGAATTGTAAACTT
>JAWKLR010000047.1:0-30792 GCA_041392625.1 Saprospiraceae bacterium
AGTGGGTCAGGGAACCCTGGATTTCAATAAAATATTTAAGAAAAGAAAAAAGGCAGGCCTGGAGCATTTTGTGGTCGAACTTGAGCACTACAAGACCACTCCTTTGGAAGGCATTGACCAGGCAAGAAAAGGACTGCTCAAACTTTGGGAATAAGCAGTATCCGATAAGTGTGGAGTTCGCAAACGGACTCCGCGCTTATTCCCAAAGCACACTACGACCTTTGCGGATATACCGGCGGATATTCACCCAAAATGCCACTACCAAATAGACAATCAATGGCGACCCCATTGCAATAAAGGAAGTGTAAATGAAATACTTTCGCACCTCGGCAGGAGCCAAATGCATTTTATCTCCCAAATATTGACAAACGCCAAAGGCGTGCCGTTCCATCAAGTCTTTAAACCAATTTTGCAGCATGTTTGGTATTTTTTGTCGAATGAATGAATTCAAATATACAATGCAACCCGTAAACAAGGAATAAGATTGCAAATTCGTTTACTTGGACAATGTATGCGTTATTTCTGATCACTCCTTGCCAGGCATGGCAAGGCTACAAGTAACAACACCACACAATGAATAAAATATTTTACACCCTATCCATCTTTTTGTTCACGCTCGTTTCTGTACAGGCCCAAAATACGGAACAACAATTAGAGCGTAAATTGTTCAATCTTCCGGGCGTTTCTTTTGAAAAAATATCAAAATCATGCGAAACGCCCCTGATTTACCGCCTCTTTGTGCAACAGCCCCTGGACCACCAGCATCCTGAAAAAGGCAGTTTTTACCAACAGGTTTTGCTCTCACACCATGGCTTCGACCGGCCTACCGTGATGAACACACAGGGCTACCAGATGCATTTAGGTAAAAACGAAATTGAAGCGATTTTCGATGCCAATTACCTGAATATAGAGCACCGGTATTTTGGAAAATCAGTTCCCGACTCCATCCAGTGGGAATTCCTGACGCTGGAACAAGTCACCGCAGACCTGCATCACATCAATCAATTGTTCCGGCAAATTTATTCGGGTGAATGGATTAGTACCGGTATCAGCAAAGGCGGGCAAACCACCATTTTCTACCGGTACTTTTACCCCAATGATGTGACGGTTTCCATCCCCTATGTTGCCCCTTTTAACAACAGTTTGGAGGACAAGCGCATATACGCATTTCTCGATACCATCGGCTCGGATGCCACCCGAAAAAAGATCTACGACTTCCAGGTTTATTTATTGAAAAATGAAAAAGAGGCCTGTGAGAAACTATACTGGTTTACCAAAGGAGCCGAACTGAAATTCAATTACCTGGGCTCCCTGGAAAAAGCCTTTGAATTTGCTGTTCTGGAATACCCATTCTCCTTTTGGCAATGGGGCGCAAAAGAAGCAGACATCCCGGAAAATGAAGACCTGGATCAATACCTGGAACACCTTCTTGCTGTCTCTGATCTCGGGTTCTTTTCCGATCGGGATATGGAGCGCTATGCACCACACTACTACCAGGCTGCAACGCAAATGGGGTATTACGGGTATGATATTTCCCGGTTCAAAGACTACCTGACTCAGTTCAAAACAAACCCACTTGCTTCATTCTCTCCGATCAAAGAGAAAACACCTAAATACGACAACAGCCTGAATGAAAAAGCAGCGAAATGGCTGGACAAGGATGGCAACAACATCCTCTATATTTATGGTGGTTTTGACACCTGGTCGGCCGACCGGATTACGCCCTCAGCCAAAGTAAATTCCAGGAGTTTTATTCTTCCGGGCAAAGACCACGGGCAAGCACGCATTCGCAATATGTCGGATGTAATGAAAAAAGACCTGGAGGCCACCCTTGAATCCTGGCTTGGCATCAAGCCGGACACCAGTAAACTTTGATGCATGCGTGTTTTGAGCGCATCGGATTTACACCAAGGGTTTAGTTATCCGGACTTGATCGAAGCCCTCCGAATGGGATTTCAAACGGACCTTGTAGTGCCACCAAGGCATCATCATTCCATGGTGCATTCCGGGGCTACCCTTTTGCTGATGCCCGCCTGGAAAGCAGTTCAGTTCACCGGAGTTAAGGTCGTTGGAGTTTATCCGGAAAATACGGGTAAAGGCTTGCCCTCTGTCCAGGGTTCTTATTTCTGATGGATGGCACGACGGGCCAAGCCTCAGCCGTGCTGGACAGGCCAAACCTCCTGCCCCTGCGCTGCAGCTGTGCCGCACTGGCTGCGGATTCCTTGCACGTGGATGAGGGCCTGTTAATGCTTGAACGGGTAATTTGGCCCCCGAACTAATTCGCTCACACGCAGCCGTTCGCCCTTTAGAGCAGATTTTTATCTGGGGCAGAAACCCTACAAAAGCGAACGCTTTGGCGCTCCAACTTTTCCAAGAATTTCCGGGGTTCAAAGCCATTCAAAAGCCGGATGATGATTTCAAAGTGGACATTATCTGCACTGCCACCTTGAGTGAAAAACCTTCAGTGTGGCTCCATTAGCTGGCTGGAACAACACCTCGCACTGATTGGCGCATTTAAACCCTCCATTGCGGGAATCGATGCAGAAGTTCTCTTGCGCAGCAGCATCTTTGCGGATAACCCGGAAGGATGCATCTTGGAAAGTAATTTCGCTATTCCAATCCAGGAAGGCCTGTTCGCGGCTGATGGAATCAGCCTCCCTGCCTGAACTATGCGCTGGAAGCGGCACACAGGCCGACAGAGCCCGGATGAAATTACGGTGTACAAATCAGTCGGACATGCCGCACAAAGGAACCTGATTGCTGCGGCTTATTTTATTCAAAACCAAACACATAAGTTCCTTTATCAATAAAAAAACGCACCTGGATGTCCCCCGGATGGATGGTATGCAATCGAAACCATTGATATGCATACCCTGGGTGGCGAGCCGTTACGTGTAATCACATCGGGCTTTCCGAAATTGGAGGGAAACTCTGTTTTGGAATACCGTCGGTTTGTCCGCGACAACTACGATTACCTGCGCACTGCGCTGATGTTTGAACCCCGGGGACATGCGGATATGTACGGCTGTATTTTAGTTCCTCCAAACGACATTGATGCGGACTTTGGAATCATTTTTATGCACAACGAAGGAGACAGCACCATGTGCGGACATGCCATCATTGCAATTTCAAAATTGGCAGTACAAATGAACTGGGTGGAAAGCGATAAGGAGGAAATCGCCTTGAAAATTGATGCCCCCTGCGGCCGCATTCATTCCTTTGTAAAAATGGCCGAGAAAGAGGTAAAGTCTGTGCGCTTTCATTGTGTCCCTTCGTTTGTCGTAGGGCTAGATCGCGATGTGGAACTCCCCGGATATGGGATGATCCGATACGACCTGGCGTATGGCGGTGCATTCTATGCCTATGTAGATGCAGGACAACTGGACCTGGACCTCACTCCGGAAAACTACCGAAAAATTATCCAGTTGGGAATGGATATCAAGCATGCTGTTGGCCATGCACCGGCGCAACACCCATTTGAGGAGGATCTCAGTTTTTTATACGGTACTATTTTTATTGGAGACTCTCCGAGAACCGATTGTCACAGCCGCAATGTGTGTGTGTTTGCGGAAGCCGAAGTCGACCGCTCCCCCACCGGTTCCGGTGTATCAGGGCGCATGGCCATCCACCATGCACGCAATGAACTTGCACCCGGCCAAACACTTCGGATTGAAAGTATTACCGGAAGTATATTTGAAGGATCCGTGGTGGAGGCTCTTGACTTTGGCCCTTACCAGGCTGTAATTCCTCAGGTATCCGGCACCGCGTACATTACCGGTCAGCATCAATTCCTGATTGATCCAAACGATCCAATGCGGGAGGGCTTTATTCTGAGGTAATGACAAAAAAAATCCCGGATGCTCAATCGAGCTCCGGGATCCTATTTTTAAGAACCTGACTTGAATTAATCTTCGTCAGTTGCTTCTTCTTCCTCAAATTCAATGGGTGTAATCATGGGCAATTCAACCCAGGCATATTCAGCAGCACTCACTGCGCCGATACGGAGGAAACCACCGGATGCATTGGCTGTTTCTTTTGCCAATCCGAGAAATCCTTTGTACAGTTCGTATGCCAACTGCGTATCCAGTTTAGCCAGAATTGGGTTCAGTCCTTCCAATTTTGTTTTGATCTCCTCACTGCGTTCTTCAACGCCGCTTGGCAGGTTGGCCATTGCCTGGTCTACCTTGTCGAGAAAACCATTGGAAACCACCTGATAGTATTCAGTCAGGAAATTTGGGTTCGAGTAGGTTTTTACTTTGGTCAAACGCTCTGACCATTTCCGCTCTTCCCGGTCCAGTTCGCCGTCAGCGGCACCGATCAAAACAGTAATCAGCACAGGGGCTGCAACCAGCTGGTCCACTTCAGCCGAGCTCAGATTTTCAAATCCTGGTAACATAGTCCACATATTTAGAATTAGGTATTTGGTTCGAAAGAGAATTTTATAAATCCTGTTTGCAAAACAATGCGTTGAAATTAAAACCGGACACGAGGCACATGGTTCAAATTCGCAGCAAAGGTAAGAAACACCTGCGGGACTGCAAGCCCGGATTTTGTATTTTATCATTCCCATTAATCCACACAAAACAGCCAGCACAAAATTTCAAACATATCCTCTGAATTGTTGGAATTAATTGCCCGTTCATCCAAGGCATGCGATTGGAAACTACTACATTTGCCATGCTCCAATCTGAAAATTATGGCAAAATCAACAGCAAAAAAATCTAAGAAGTCAGGAACAACCCCATTAATGGCCCAGTATTTTCAGGTCAAAGCCCAGCACCCGGATGCCTTGCTGTTGTTTCGGGTGGGCGACTTTTATGAAACCTTCGCAGAAGATGCCGTCAAAGCATCCAAGGCCCTGGGCATTACCCTCACCAGCCGCAACAACGGAGGATCGGATGTTGAACTCGCCGGATTCCCCCATCACGCGATGGATGTGTACATGCCGCGCCTGGTACGGGCCGGGTTTCGCGTAGCGATTTGTGAGCAAATGGAAAAACCGGTACCCGGAAAGGTGGTCCGTCGCGCTGTTACAGAAGTCGTGACCCCTGGAGTTACCACCGACGATGCCCTGCTCAACCACAATCAGAACAACTTCCTGGCCACGGTTTGCTACGGCAAAAACGAACAGTTTGGAATTGCTTTTCTCGACATAAGCACCGGTGAATTCTTCGTGAGCGAAGGAAATACCGGCACCATTGATAAACTCCTGCAAAGTTTCCGTCCCTCGGAAGTGATTATCCCCAAAAGCCGGATGCGGGAGTTCAATGCCGGATTTGGCGACCGGTTTTATGTCAATACCCTGGAAGACTGGATTTTTACCCTGGATTTTGGCAGAGAAAAATTACTCCAACATTTTCAAACCAAATCACTCAAGGGGTTTGGGATTGAAGAAATGGAGTTGTCGCAGTCGGCAGCGGGCGCAGCGCTCCAATACCTTTCCACAACGGAGAACACCCGCTTGCAGCACATTGCGGGCTTGAGCAGGCTACAAACCAATGAGTACGTCTGGCTCGACCGGTTTACCATCCGCAACCTGGAATTGGTGTATCCAAACAATGAGAACGGATCCTCGCTGCTGCACGTAATTGATCATACCCTGAGTCCGATGGGTGCGCGGATGTTGAAAAAATGGGTGTTGCTGCCCCTTACCTCCCTGAAGCAAATCCAGGATCGACAGGATATCGTCACCCAGTTTATCGAGTCGGAAGAAAAAACCGAACGGCTTCAACCACATGTAAAAAAGATCGGTGACCTTGAGCGACTCATGGCCAAAACTGCCGTTGGAAAAATCAACCCGCGAGAAGCACGCCACCTCTGGCAATCCTTGCTGGCGATTGACGAGCTCAAAAAGTATTTGGAGTCCGATAAGCACGATGGACTCAAAAAAATTGGAGAAGGATTAAATCCCTGCAACACTTTGCGGGAAAAAATCGAAAATACCCTGGTAGAAGATCCACCGACGGATGTTCGGAAAGGAGGAGCCATTGCCGGTGGAGCACATGCCGAACTGGATGAACTGCGGAGCATCACACTCAACAGCAAAGACCACCTCGAGCAAATCCGCGTGCGCGAGAGTGAGCGAACAGGAATAACCAATCTGAAAATTGGGAACAACAGCGTCTTTGGGTATTTCCTGGAGGTAACCAACAAATTCAAAGATCACGCTCCGGAAGAATGGATCCGGAAGCAAACCACCGCCAATGCAGAACGCTACATTACCGAAGAACTAAAGCAACTCGAAGCACGGATTGTTGGTGCCGAAGAAAAAATGCTGGAACTGGAAATGCAAATCTTCAGCGCACTCATTGAGGAGATTGGAACCTACATCCGGCCCAACCAGCACAACGCTTTTTTGATTGCACAAATAGACTGCCTCCTTTCGCTTGCCAAGGTGGCCGTAAAAAACAATTACTGCAAACCTCAACTGGACGACAGCACCACACTCGACATCACCGAGGGGCGTCACCCTGTAATTGAAACGCAACTTCCAGTTGGTGAGGCCTATATACCCAACTCAGTCTTGCTCGATACGGAATCGACTCAAATCATTCTGATCACGGGTCCGAACATGGCTGGTAAATCGGCGCTGTTGCGCCAAACGGCATTGATCGTGCTGCTGGCACAGATTGGCAGTTACGTCCCTGCCCAGGCTGCCCATATCGGGATAGTCGATAAAGTATTTACTCGGGTTGGAGCCAGCGATAACATCAGCGGCGGCGAAAGTACCTTCATGGTGGAAATGAACGAGACGGCTCTGATCATGAATAACATCAGTTCCCGCTCGCTGATTTTATTGGATGAAATCGGTCGCGGAACCAGTACCTATGATGGCATCAGCATTGCCTGGAGCATTGTGGAGTACCTGCACAACAACGATCGCGCCCACCCGAAAACACTCTTTGCTACCCACTACCACGAACTAAACGAACTCAGCGAACGCCATGAGCGGGTGCACAATTTCCATGTGAGCACGAAGGAGCACGGACAAAAAGTCATTTTTCTTAGAAAACTCAAGCCTGGTGGAACCAACCACTCATTTGGTATCCATGTAGCCCGTATGGCCGGCATGCCTCAGAGCATCGTCGAGCGGGCAAATGCCATTTTGGAACAATTGGAAACGAAGCACATCGAAGAGGATGTACCCGCTACGGAAAAAGGCAAACAGCCCCGCAGTCAGGATGCCCGCAACAAGGTAAAAAACCTGAGTGCTCCGATGCAACTACAAATCTTCGAGGCAGATGAATACACCCGCCAAATCAAGAAGGAACTCATCGACCTGGACCTCAACACCATGACTCCAATGGATGCTCTTTGGAAGTTGAATGAGTTGCGAAAAATTGCGGAGAAAAAGTAGAGCCGGTTGTAGGATATTGAAAATAAAAAACTACCGCCCTCCCGACATTAACTTTCTTTAACAATTCTGAATCCTTCTAGGGTCTATCTTTGTCGCTTAAGTATGTAGACAAAGATGATGTACCGCAATTTACTCCTGTTCGCCTTTTTGCTGTTTGCAACAGCCGGGATTTCACAAAACACCTTGAAGGGTGTCATCCTGGATGACGAAACCGGAACGCCCGTTCCGTTTGCAAGCATAAAAATACCCTCACAGAATAAAGCCACACAAAGCAATGAAGATGGCTTGTTTGAACTTCCTGTTGAAAACACAGGCTTTGTGCTTGAAATTAGCTGCATCGGCTATCGCAGCCTAACTGATTCCTTTCCGAAAGGGCCTCTGGAGTACCAACGAATCCGGCTTAAACCGCAGGTTCAGGAAATTCGAGAAATCACCATTCGCCCGGACAAATACAAGAACAAAAACAACCCTACCGTTGCCCTGATTAAACAGGTGATCGATCACCGGGATGAAAACCGCGTAGAAAAGCGGGATTTCTTTTATGAAGAGCAATATGAAAAGGTACTTGTGGGTCTGAGTAATATGCCGGAAAAACTCCAAAACCGGAAAGTCCTGCAAAGCTGGAAGTTTGCTTTTGAAAACTCGGATACCACCAAGTTAGATGGCAAACCAGTCCTCCCTTTTTACCTGCAAGAAAACCTGATTGACTTTTACAGCAAAAACGATCCGGAACGCTTTAAAAAGTACGTAAAAGCGACTCAAACCGTAGAGTTTCCAGGCTACCTGGACCAAGACGGGATCAACCAGGCCTTGCAATATGTCAACCAGGAAATCAACCTGTACGACAACTATGTGGTCATGCTTACCGACCACTTTATGAGCCCGATCGCCAACGGAGCGCCCGCCTTTTACCGATACTACCCCTTGGATACCATCCAACAAAACGGAACAAAAATCATCCGACTGGCTTTTTATCCAAGAAATAAAAACGACATGCTTCTTCAAGGAGAATTGCATGTTGCGCCCGACAACAACTATGCAGTCACAAAAGCCATCTTTGGTGTCAACCCGCGCATCAACCTCAACTGGGTGAACGTGCTGGAACTCGATCAGGAGTTTGAACAACTCCCTTCGGGAAAATGGGTACTGAGCCGGGAATATTACAAACTCGAATTCAGTCTGAAAGAAAAAGGTATGGGTGTATATGGCGAACGCCTGGTTACACACGAAAAGCAAGACCTGAACACACCCATTCCCGACAGCCTGTTTCAACACCCCCTGGAAGTAATCTACCTGCCGGAATCCAATGTGCAGGATTCCAGTTTTTGGAAAACCAGTCGACATGAAGACCTCAGCCATACTGAGGCCATGACCTATGTGAATATGGACAGCATTCAAAATACCAAGCTGTTCAAAAACACCGCAAAGGCCATGCTGATTGCTTTTGTGGGCTATGTACCTGTTGGAAAAAGCCTGGAAATCGGTCCGCTAAACACCTTTGTGGCCTTCAATGAAGTGGAGGGTGACCGGCTTCGGTTTGGTGGGCGTACCGCCTCGACCTGGAGCACCAAATTCAGACTGGAAGGCTACGCCGCTTACGGATTTCGGGATGAGCAATGGAAATACGGAGCCGGAGCAGTTCTAGCACTCAATGGCACGGCCCACAACCAGTTTCCTTTCAACCTCCTCCGATTTAAAACCTTTTACGACGTACGTATTCCGGGTCAATCCTTTCTGTATGCCAACACAAACAGCATTCTGACCTCCTTTGTGCGTGGAACAAACGACCGATTTCTGTACACCAAATACTACGGGCTGCAATATGAAAAGGAGTTCATCAACCACTTTTCCTACATTCTTGGGGTCGAAAATCAGGAATTGACTCCAGCCGGTGCCCTCGACTTTCGATCCACCGAAACCGGAGAACCAACCTATAAAAGCATTGCCACCTCCAATGCGTTTATAGAACTTCGGTATGCACCCAATGAGTTGTTCATGGAAACATCCACAAACCGACAACTCATCGACTACCGCTACATCACTACCCTGCGGTACAACAAAGCATTCTCCGGGATGATGGGCAGCGGATACGATTTTCACGAACTCCGTTTCTCACTCCGCAAATGGAGCAATACCCCACCCTTTGGTTTCAACATTATGATTTTGGAAGCAGGCGGAATCTGGGGCAAAGCCCCCTACCCTTTGCTGACCATCCACCGGGCCAACCAAACCTATTTCTACCAGCGCAACGGGTACAACCTGATGAACTTTATGGAATTCATTTCCGATCGGTACGTCTCACTCACAATGGATCACGACTTCTACGGCTTTTTTCTCAATAAAATCCCCTTGCTAAATAAACTCAAACTGCGTGAAGCCGCAACTCTAAAGGTGCTGTACGGATCCGTATCCAAAACCAACCAACCAGTTCCCGGCTCCAATGTCTTTTTCTTTCCACAATATCCTGATGGAACTCCGATTAGCTACACGCTCGAAAAGAAACCCTACATCGAGGCAAGTATTGGCCTGGGAAATATTTTCAGAGTACTCCGCATTGATGTGGTTCGCCGATTCTCGTACCTCGACCACCCTGGCGCACCAAAATACGGCATCCGCGGACAGATACAGTTGTATTTTTAGTGGTAAGTAGTAAGTGGTAAGTGGTAAGTAGGACCTTACTTACCACTTACTACTTATCACTTGCTACTTACAACTTATTTCTGCTTCTTCGCCCAACCGTCCTTCAAGGTTACGGTTCGGTTGAAAACGAGGTTTTCTGGCGTGGAATCGGTATCCACACAGAAGTAGCCAAGTCGGGTGAACTGGAACTGGTCTCCTACTTGGGCTGTTGCCAGTGCCGGTTCCAGCATGGCTTTTTCGATGACTTCCAGGCTATTGGGATTGATGGCAGCTTTGAAATCTTCTTCAGCAGCTGGATCTTCTACCTGAAAGAGGCGGTCGTAGAGGCGGACTTCAGCCTGGATGGCATCTTCGGCCGATACCCAGTGGATTACGCCTTTTACTTTTAGTCCGGATTCGTCCTGACCGGAACGGCTTTCGGGCACATAGGAGCACAAGAGCGCTTCAATGTTTCCATCCGCATCTTTTTGAACCTCATCGCAACGAATGATATAGGCTGATTTCAGACGCACCATTCCGCCTGGCGACAAGCGGAAATATTTAGGTGGCGGATTTTCCATAAAATCATCCTGTTCGATGTATAGCTCTTTGCTGAAGTTGAGTGTGCGGTGCCCCGCATTTGGATCTTCCGGATTGTTCTCGCTGCTCAATGGTTCAACCCCGCCTTCCGGGAAGTTGGTGATAATTACCTTCAGCGACTTCAAAACTGCAAACCGGCGCAAAGCTTTTTTATTCAAATCCTCCCGAATACAAAACTCAAGAAGCGACAATTCAATCAGGTTTTCCCGTTTAGCGACTCCCAAACGGCGGTTGAATTCCCGGATACTCTCCGGCGTGTAGCCTTTGCGACGCAGCGCAGAAATGGTGGGCATCCGCGGATCATCCCAACCGGTAACGTGGTTTTCTTTCACCAACTGGAGCAGTTTCCGTTTACTCATCACCGTGTGCGATAAGTTGAAACGAGCAAATTCGTATTGGTGTGAAGGGAAAATATCCAATTCATTGATAAACCAATCGTACAAGGGGCGATGCGGTGCAAATTCCAGTGTACAGATTGAATGCGTGATGCCTTCGATGCTGTCCGACTGACCGTGTGCCCAGTCGTACATCGGATAAATACACCACTTATCACCTGTGCGGTGGTGATGTGCATGCTTGATCCGGTACATAATCGGGTCGCGCATGTGCATGATGGGTGAAGTCAGGTCGACCTTAGCGCGCAATACGCACTCGCCGTCTTTAAACTCACCATTTTTCATGCGTTCAAACAGAGCCATGTTTTCCTCAGGGGAAGTATCGCGGTATTTGGTTGGTGTGCCGGGTTCGGTTGGTGTGCCCTTCGTTGCAGCAATTTCTTCCGGACTGGAAAAGTCTACATACGCTTTTCCTTCCTGAATGAGTTTGCAGGCCCAATCATACAACTGATCAAAGTAATCGCTGGCGAAAACCACTTGTTTCGGGTTGAATCCAAGCCACTTGATATCGGCAAGGATGGAATCAACGTATTCCTGTTCCTCAGCGGTTGGGTTGGTATCATCAAAACGGAGGTTGGTCTGGCCGCCGTATTTTTCTGCGAGGGTAAAGTTGAGTGTAATACTCTTGGAGTGGCCAATGTGCAAATAGCCATTTGGCTCAGGTGGGAACCGGGTCAATACCGATTTCACATGACCTGCCTTCAG
The DNA here is from genome assembly GCA_041392625.1 of Saprospiraceae bacterium. Taxonomy (GTDB): domain Bacteria; phylum Bacteroidota; class Bacteroidia; order Chitinophagales; family Saprospiraceae; genus M3007. Next base: position 11,677 of record JAWKLR010000047.1, read on the forward strand.
GTCATTCTCAATGATCTCTTCCAGAAAATTGAGCGATTCTTTAGTCTCGTTGCTGTTGTCTGAATGCATCTTATGTATTCGAGTGATATTTATACTTATTTCGGCGGAGCGATCCAAAGACCGCCCCGCCGACACAAAGGTAGGCAGTTCCAATTTGAAGCCAACTAATACCGGCTTATTTATTAAAACAAACCAACTACCTTACCAGTTTCATCAATGTCAATTTTTTCTGCCGATGGCACTTTGGGTAGTCCGGGCATGGTCATAATTGCACCACACACCATTACTACAAATTCTGCACCGGCTGCCAGGCGCACTTCCCGGATGTTTACCACATGGCCTGATGGTGCTCCCAATAATTTTGGATTGGTTGAAAACGAAGATTGCGTTTTTGCCACGCAAACCGGATAATGCCCATATCCGCCTTCTTCCAGGTTTTTAATCTGGCGTTTTACAGATGCATCTGCACTGATGTCTGATGCACCGTAAATTTTGGTGGCGATTGATTTCATTTTATCCCAAAGACTTTGATCGTCTTCGTACACAAAATGGAAGTTATTCTCCGTATTGTCAATGGTTTCTACAACGGTTCGCGCAAGGTCCTCAGCACCTTTTCCACCTTCCGCCCAGTGGCGTGAAAGCACAACTGGAACACCGCTTGGCTCCAGTTTTTCTTTTAACAAAGCAATCTCCGCATCGGTATCAAAAACAAAATTGTTGATTGCTACCACACAGGGCAAACCAAAGTTTTCGCGCACGTTTTTCACGTGGCGCTCCAGGTTGACATAGCCTTTGGCCAGGGCATCCAGGTTTTCCTGATTCAGTTCTTTCAAGTCCGCTCCGCCGTGGTATTTCAGGGCACGAAGGGTGGCAACTACCACCACTGCATCCGGACGCAAACCGGCTTTCCGGCACTTGATATCGACAAATTTTTCAGCACCCAAATCCGCTCCGAATCCAGCTTCTGTAATTACATAATCCGCCAATTTGAGTGCACTCTTCGTAGCAATAACGGAGTTACATCCGTGTGCAATGTTTGCAAAAGGCCCGCCATGAATAAAGGCCGGAGTTTGCTCCAGCGTCTGTACCAGGTTAGGCTTGATTGCATCTTTAAGCAATACCGTCATTGCACCATGTGCATTCAGGTCGCGCGCGTGGATGGGCTCGCGCTTGCGGTTATAACCAATTACAATATTGCCCATACGCTCTTTCAAGTCGGAAAGAGAGGTTGCCAGACAAAAAATAGCCATAATCTCAGAGGCTACCACAATGTCGTATCCATCCTGCCGCGGATAACCATTGCCAACACCGCCCAGGCCAACGGTCACATCGCGCAGGGCTCGGTCGTTCATATCTACTACCCGTTTCCAGGTGATTCTGCGTACATCAATGTCCAGGGCATTGCCCTGATGAATGTGGTTATCGATCATGGCAGAGAGCAGGTTATTAGCCAAGCCAATGCCATTAAAATCGCCGGTAAAATGCAAATTGATATCTTCCATTGGAACTACCTGAGCGTATCCGCCACCGGCAGCACCACCTTTCATTCCAAATACAGGGCCCAAACTTGGTTCGCGCAAACACAGCATGGTCTTTTTGCCAATTCGGCTAAGCGCATCTCCAAGTCCGACAGTTGTGGTGGTTTTTCCTTCTCCTGCAGGAGTCGGGCTGACGGCCGTCACCAAGATCAGGCGACTGTCCTTTTTTTCTGGGAGTTGGTCCAGGTAATTCAGTGAAACCTTGGCTTTGTAATGCCCAAAGGGTTCCATCTCATCTTCAGGGATTCCTAATTTTTCAGTAGCCAGGCCCATGATTTTATCCATCCTGGCCTGCTGCGCAATTTCAATGTCCGTAAGCATAAGTTGTTGAAAATTTCGGTTAGGTATAAAGGCATCTTCCATCCTGGAATGATGGCGGACAATATAGCGCTTTTATCCAGTATACGTAACATGTCAGTCCAACACATCGTGCAGGAACATATCAAAATGCAATCAAACTGTTGGAGATCTGCTTACATCCGCTCGGGCATCTCAATTCCGAGCAAGAGCATGCCGGATTGGAGCACCTGACCTACCGCCTGACTCAGGGAAACACGGAAGGCTTTTGCAGCCTCAGTTTCCGCTTGCAAGACGTGCAAATCGTGCCAGAACTTATGGTAATCTTTCGCCAATGCATAGCAGAAGTTGGCAACCAGGGAAGGGTCGTAGCTTTCGGCAGCCTGTTCAACCATTGCCGGGTAGGAATACAGCGATTTGAGCAAGGCCAATTCCTGCGGCTGAATATCGGTATATGCATTGGCTGTAGCCCGGTCAATATTTTCCTTTGCTGCTTTCAAAAGCAGGCCGTGAATCCGTACGTAGGAGTACTGAATGTAAGGACCGGTCTGGCCCTGCAATTCAACCGATTCTTCGGGATTAAAAATCATCCGTTTTTTCGGATTGACTTTAATCATATAAAATTTCAAAGCCCCCAGGCCAACTTTCCGGATATTTTCTTCCTGTTCTGGTGTCAATACTTCTGGCAATCCACCCCGCTCCTGGGCTTGTTCCCGGGCTATCCGGTTTACTTCTGCCATCAGGTCGTCAGCATCAACCACGGTGCCTTCCCGTGTTTTCATTCTGCCTGTCGGGAGTTCCACCAATCCGTACGATAAATGGTACAAGCCTTCAGCATAAGGCTCGCCCAGTTGTTTCAAGACCTCAAACAATACGGAAAAATGGTAGTTCTGTTCATCTGCAACCACGTACACCATCCGCTCCACTCCAAAATCCTCGTACCGCATTTGAGCAGTACCCAAGTCCTGGGTGATATACACGGATGTCCCGTCTGAACGAAGCACAATTTTTTCGTCAAAACCTGCATCGGTCAGGTCCACCCATACAGAACCATCTTCCTTCTTATAAAACACCTTTTTTGCCAGCCCTTCTTCTACAATTTCCTTTCCCAGCAAATAGGTATTGCTTTCGTAGTATAATTTGTCAAATGCCACACCCAGGGCCTCGTAGGTCGTGTCGAACCCGGCATACACCCAACTGTTCATTTGTTCCCAAAGTGCACGTACTTCCGGGTCGTTTGCTTCCCATTTGAGCAACATTTCCCGAACGGCAGCCCCCAAAACAGAGTGTTCATTAAACCACTTGTTTTTGTATTTTTTGAAATAGTCGGCTGCATCCTGCCCCTCCTTTTTTTCTGCCTCGTACAGGGCTTTGCCAGCTGCTGATTGCTGCCAGGCTTCGTATTCTTCCTTTGTTTTTTGTTCAAATAAGACATAAAAGTCACCAACCAGGTGGTCGCCCTTTATGCCGGTAGATTCCGGAGTTTTCCCCGCTCCATACTCTTGCCAGGCATACATGCTTTTGCAAATAGCAACGCCCCGGTCATTCACAACCTGCACCTTAACTACCTCATAGCCAGCCGCTTCCAGGAGTTTGGAACTAGACCAGCCCAACAGACAATTCCGCACGTGCCCCAGGTGCAATGGCTTGTTGGTATTGGGTGAAGAATACTCGACCATTACCTTTTTTCCATTCTTAGGTTTGCTTCCGTAGGTTGGATTTGCCAATAGGCCTCCCAAAAACTGCTGCCAGAAATCAGGGCGCAACTCCAAATTCAAAAATCCCTTAATGACATTGTGGCCGGCGATTACATCCATTTTTCCTGCAAGGTGTTTGCCCAGTGCCTCCCCCAATTGATCAGGAGCCATTTTAGCCAGTTTGACAAATGGGAAAACCACCACAGTCACATCACCTGTAAACTCAGGCAGGGTCATCTGTACCTGTACCTTGGAAGCCTCTGTATCTATGCCAAACAATTCTTTTACAGATTCGGCAACTGTGTTTTGAATTTGGGAAAAAATATCCATTGTATCTGAAAAATTGGTATTGAATTAATTCAAGCGCGCAAAACTAGGGTTTTGAAAAATAAAACCGGCACAAACAGGTGCTTACTTTCCGTTTTGGTACTGCTCCCACAGATCCGGGCGACGGGTTTTGGTGCGTTCCATGCTTTGCTCCAGACGCCAGTCGTCAATCAACTGATCGTTGCCGGAAAGCAACACATCAGGGACTTTGCGTCCATCCCATTCTGCGGGTCGGGTATAAACCGGCGGGGCAAGCAATTGATCCTGAAAGCTATCTGTTAAAGCCGAAGTTTCGTCGTTCAAAACGCCGGGAATCAACCGGCCTACCGAATCGACAATCACCGCCGCAGCCAGTTCTCCTCCGGATAACACATAATCGCCTATGCTTAGTTCCAGTGTAACGTACTTTTCGCGGATGCGTTCATCAATTCCTTTGTAATGGCCGCAAATGATAATCACATGTTCCCACAGGGAAACCCGGTTGCAGACCGACTGGTCAAGCCGCTGTCCGTCGGGCGTGGTATAAATAACCGCATCGTATTGGCGTTCCTGCATGAGTCCTTCCAGACAAGCAGCCAAGGGCTCGGGTTTCATTACCATTCCAGCTCCGCCGCCAAAAGCGTAATCATCGACTTGCTTGTGTTTTCCCTCCGCATAATCCCGGAGGTTGTGGACCACTACTTCCAGCAAACCCTTTTGCTGCGCCCGTTTCATTATGGAATGGTTGAGCGGGCTCTCCAACAATTCGGGCAAGACCGTAATAATATCAAAGCGCATGCGCAGGAATGTTTAGTTGAGTTTGTTTAAAAAATCCATTACGTCCACGCCATCGGCATAATCGCGCAGGCCGGGGGTCTGACTTTCGCCAAAAGGAATCGTGGTAACTCCGGGCACATCCAGTGCCCCTACAAGGCATTGGATTTCTTCGGATCGGTTTGAAAGTTCACTTTTCAGTCCATCCAGACTTTCATATTCCGAATAATGCACCGAAGCGATCCGGGAGTTCAGGGATTCATCTTCCCGGAACAACAAACAGCCGGAAGTGTGATGCGGCATTTGGTTCAGCAAATACAAGGTATAGTTGTAGTCGTAATTGTTTTTGTATTTGTCGTGATGAATCACATCCTGATATTGGTGCAAGGCTTCCAGCAAGGGTTTGAAATCGTAGTTTTTAGGCACATACAATTTGCTCACGTTCCGGCATCCCAATCCGAAATAGGTGAAAATATCTTTGCCCAATTGGATAAAATCGGCTTCTGTTTCGTCGCCCATCAGCACTGCGACTCCATTCCGGTTTTTTCGAATGATGTTTGGGTACTTTCCGAAATACGATTCAAACAGTCGTGCCGAATTGTTGCTTCCGGTAGCAATAACCGCATCTACCTGTTTTAGTGTTTCACCTTCTGCAGTAAAATGGGTGTATGCCCAGGATTCTTTTTCCCATTCACCCATTTTAGCCACCAAAAATGGGAGCAACAGGCGGTCTTTTTCGGATAGTTTGACACGTGCATAATGTCCGGCTACAAAGACGCAAAGCCAGTCGTGAAAACCTACCAAAGGAATATTGCCTGCCATTACAATCCCTATGTGCTTTGGCTCGGCTTTCATCGGTTTTATCTGGTAATGATCCGCCCATTCACTCAGTGCTTCCATGTCAAGCATTTGATTTGCCAGAGCATCCAGTGATTGCCGGATGAACTCCGGGGTAAACCATTTGTTTTCATGGTAAGCGCGCTGAATGACAGCGTCTGCAGCTTCATCCATTCCCGTCTTGATGTATTCGCCCAATTCAGCAAGCAATTTCAATCGTTCTTCCAGTGTCAACATATCCATTTTCTTATGAAGCGCAAAAATACAACAGTAAAACCAATTGAAGCAGGAAGATCAGGAACTTATCCTATCCGTACAGACGCCCAACCTGGGCGTCTCCCACGCAATCATGATGTAATAGCCGGATGGGTTGGAAATGGATAATTGAGAATGGGATTTGAAAAATAATTGAAAGGATTTAAAAAATGATCATGGAAAATGGGGGATGTTTGGGTTATGCGATCGGGAGACGTAATTGTTGGACGCGATTGTTTGACCTAATTATTAGACCTAATTTTTGGATACGATTGTTAGACGCGATTGTTTGACCTAATTTTTGGATACGATTGTTAGACGCGAGGCATCGCGTCTCTACGGGGAACTTGTACCTTTGTAACACAGCGGTAAAAACTGACCGGGCAACTACAAACCAAATGCAATCACAAGCCCACTCATCCGTTATATCTTATGTTTTATCGAAAACTCAATATTTTTGAAGCGAAAATCTTAGAAAACGCGTTCTAACCAGGAATTTGCTCACAACCCAATTGAACCCAAACCATTGATCAACACACCCGAAATGCAAAAAAGAAGTTTAGTGCTCATTATTTTGGTCGCAACCCTTAGTGGGTTCGGTCATGCTCAATCCAATGCCGATTGCAGCAGTGCAATGGATATTTGCGAAAAAAAGACCTACACCGTCAGTCGTGCAGGTGGCGAAGGATCTGACAACAAGGAAGCCGATTTTGTTGCCTGTTTCATGAATGGAGAAAATTTTGGCCAGGCAGAAGAAAACTCTACCTGGATAAAATTTGAAATTGAAAAAAGCGGATCCCTGGTTTTTACCATTACACCGCAAAGAAAAACCGATGACATCGACTTCGTATTGTTCCGCCTTCCAAAAGACGGAAACTGTCAATACAAACAAATCGTCCGCTGCATGGCCGCTGGTGATAGTGAAGGCAATGCCGCAACCAGCCCATGTATGGGTGCCACCGGCCTAAAATACGGTGAAACCGACACCTCTGAAGATGCGGGTTGCAACGATCCGGGCGACAATACCTGGCTCAAGCCCCTGGATGTACAAAAGGGCGAAAAATATGTTTTGTTGGTTAGCAATGTCAGCACCCGAGGTCCTGGCTTCAGCATTTCCTTTGGCGGCTCCGCTAAATTGCCCTGTGATAAAGATCCGGAACCAACCGTTGTTGCCGAAAAGCCCAAACCAAAGCCCAAACCGGAAACCAAGCCAGCACCGAAACCCACGGTAGCCAGTACCAAGCCAGCAGAAATTGGAGGCCGGAAGGTGGAAGTTGGCGAAACCGTCAAGGTTAAAAACAAAACCATCAAGATTAAAATCTGGGACAGCCAGGTTGAAGACGGCGATATCTGTTCTATTTTCCTGAACGATAAAAAGGTGATCGACCATATTTACCTCCGCAAACAACCAAAGGAGTTTGAAATCACCCTCCCGCCCGGAAAAGAACACTACCTCACAGTCTACGCCGATGATTTCGGTAAAGCCGAACCCAACTCTGCAATGGTAGTAATTTACGACGGCGTCCGCGAGCAAACCATCGACCTCGTTGCCGAACGTTCCAAACAGGAAAGTGTAAAGATTATTGTAGAGTAGCCCTACCATGCCTGGCAGGGAGATGGTGCGTGGTGTATCCCTGCCCTGCCTGGCAGGGAAAGGTCTACTTTTCTCCATCAGGCCTGGCAGGGCTACAATTTTAATTCCGAAGCTTGTGTGCCCCAAAAGGAATTCGTTACTTTGCAGCTGCATAGGTATTTATTGAAATGCCTGCGAGTATTTGAATACTAACTAGTCCTTTGAAATTTTATGCTTAGTCGTCGCAGTGTCCGAATTAAAGTAATGCAATTGTTATACATGCTCAATCGCGACGAGCAGTTGGCCTTCCCTGATGTGGTCAAAGAATATAACGATGGCATTTGGCGTACGTACGAACTGTATGTTTTCCACCTGTACCTGATTCTCCGAGTTGCTCAACAAGCGGAAAAGGATGCAGAAACCCGGGCTGCCAAGCTCCTCCCCAGCGATGAAGACAAAGCATTTAAGCCCATTCTCTATTCTAACGCCTGTACGCAAAGCCTGGCCAATCATATTGGCTTTTTGAATGTTGTTGCAGAGCAAAAAATTCCAGACAACCTGGATGAGGACTATCTCCGCAAACTCTATCAGGCATTTGAAGATACCGATGAGTACAAAGCCTTCCTCGCAACTGAAGAAGTAAGCGATGCCGATTGCAAAAAGATTTTGCTGGATATGTACCGCTTCCTGATCAATCAGGATCTCTTTAGCGATATGACCGAAGAACGCTTCAGCAACTGGCCGGATGATGAATCACTGGTTGTCGGCGCCATCAAAAAAACACTCAAGGCCATGCCTTTGAGCGAAGAACCTTTCTTTGAAGAGTTCCAGCCTTCTGACGAAACCGTACGCGAGTTTGGAGAGCAACTGCTCAAAAAAACCTGTCAGGAAGATCAGGAACTGTTTACACACATCGAGCCAACCCTCAAAAACTGGGATGCAGAGCGCGTTGCAGCATTGGATATGATTATGTTGAAAATGGCACTCTCTGAGTTGCTTTATTTCCCTACCATTCCAACCAAGGTTACGCTCAATGAATACGTGGAGATTTCCAAAGTATATTCTACGGAAAAAAGTAAGGAATTCATCAACGGCATCCTTGATCGTCTGATGAAGAAATTGACCAAAGAAGATAAGATTGTAAAAGAAGGCCGCGGTCTGGTAGACTAATCCGGCCCCAACTTAAGATAAAAAAAGCCCCGTGATCGGTTCGATCAGGGGGCTTTTTATGTGTATAGATTGAGGATTATTTGCCCTCAGTCTTTCCTGAAAGTTCTTTCAGTTTTTCTTCTAATTCCAATTCGTCTCCAGGAGCGTAGCCGGTGTGCTCGAAAACAATGTTTCCTTCAGCATCCAACAGCATGGTGTAGGGAACAGAGGTGATGTTTGCAGCATTTTGAAACTGCTTTTGAGAATCCAGCAAAATCCGGTATTCCCATCCTTTTGTTCGACCATAGCCGGAATTTTTGCGGCAGTGCGTGCATCATCTACGCTAATCGCAATCCAACTCCATGTCGTATTCTTCCTGCCACTCTTCGTAGTAATCCATAATGGCATCCAACTCTTTTTTACAAGGTGAACACCAGGTTGCCCAAAAACTGAGTACGGTGATTTTACCGGATTCGCCCAATTCCTGAACATTGATGTTTTGTCCCTCCAGGGTCTTAATAGTTGCCGAAGGCAGTGCTTTGCCTTGCCCCATTAACAGTGAAGCGCTGGCAAAAAAGCAGAGAATCGTTAGTACTTGTTTCATGTATTGATTTGTGTAAATTAATAGAGTGCAATTCAAATAATTCAACACGGATAGCGTGTTGTATATGTGTTTAGACGCTCAAAAATAACGCAATATTACGTGTGTACCGAGGTATTAACCACTTGATAACAAATATTGTCTACATACGGACGTTTTCACCTGCCTTGTATTCGCAAGCGTTCCAGACTCTCTATGCTCCCATTGAACACATTGAAATCAACTTGTTCGTTGATTCCATTGATAGTTCCTTTGTTGCTGTGCTGCCAAAATGAAAAGATGCGTTTATCAGGAACTTCCAGGCTTGGAACATGGTAATGAGCAAGCCAAAACGGGTATGCATCAAACTCCGATTGTTCTGCAAAATGAATGCGGTAAAAATCCAGGCCCGTATAGACGATCGGAGCAACTCCATAATGGGCTTCCAGCAATTTTAAAAACCGGAGGGTGTACATGCGCACCTGTTCGACACTCATCGCTCGGGTTTCTTCGATATCGACCATGGGTGGTAAATCACCGGGTTTTAGTCGTACCTGCCTGATAAACAAGTTTGCCTGGTGTTGCGGACTAATGTTGGGCAAAAAATAATGGTAGGCTCCGCGGTATAAACGGGTCTTCCCGGCCTCTTTCCAATTACGAGTAAACTGCGGGTCTTTTATCCAGGACCCTTCGGTCGCTTTTATGAACGCAAAAGAGATTCGGGTATCCCCAACCTCCATATCGGCAACCCGTTGCCAATCAATCTGTCCCTGATACCGACTGACATCAATTCCATGAACCGTATAATCACCCGGTATCCGGATGCCAAAATGCTTGTACTCTTTGTAATGAATTGGATAGGACAAAAATGAAAAAACCCGATAGCGAATACTCGGACTGAATATAAGAAGCAAGCCAAAAAGCAAGCCCACAAAGAGCAATCGGCGCTTTTGTTTCAAAGTCATGGATCGGGCATACCCTTTGGGGAAAATCCGCCAGGTTTCCTTTTTAGTCGGACTCATACTTAAGACCCTTTAAAAACCGGCTTTCGTTTTTCCAGGAACGAGGCAACTCCTTCGCGATAATCATCCGTTTGTCCTGCCTGGGTTTGCAGTACGTCCTCCAGGTCCAGCTGGGATTCAAAATCATTGGAATAACTCCGGTTTAAAGCCCGTTTGGTAAGTCCGAGGCCCTTCGTTGGCATACCCGCAAGCCGTGTAGCCAGTTTGCGGCTTTCTTCATTGAATGACTCATCCGGAAAAGCCTTCCAGATCATCCCCATGGAAGCGGCTTCCGAGGCGCTGATTTTATCAGACAACATCATGAGTGCAGTGGCACGTTGCAGACCAATAAGCCGGGGCAAAGTCCAGGTCCCACCGCTATCGGGAATCAAACCAATTTTGGAAAATGCCTGCGTAAAGGAAGCAGACTCTGTAGCCACGGTAATGTCACAGGCCAATGCAATGTTGGCACCTGCTCCGGCAGCAACCCCGTTGATTGCGCAAACAACCGGCTTTTCCAATCGACGAATAGCCGTGACAATTGGATTGTATCCCGTAGAAATGATTTCTGTCAGTGAAGGTCCTTGTGGATCAACAACTTCCTGCAAATCCTCACCTGCACAGAATGCTTTTCCGTTTCCGGTAAGGTACACTGCGCGGATACCAGAATCTGATGCACAGGTTTCCAGCGCCTGAATTAATTCCTGGCGCATTGCATGGTGCATGGAATTGAATACTTCAGGTCGGTTAAGAGTAATCCAGGCTACTTCCTGTTCGATTGAAAATTCGATAAATTGGAACATGGTCTTGGTTTTATATCTGCTGACTTAGTGCTTTTATGGATTTTATCGTTTTGCAATTTCGTGAACTGCCGCCACAAATTTATCCATTTCCTGGATACTGGTGTAAACATTTGGACTCACCCGCACACCATGTATAGATTCCCAATTAATGGTGGTTGTGTGGATTTTATAGTTTTTGAACAAAACATTTGAAATTTCACCAGCTTCCATCCCTTCAATTCCAAAATTTCCAAGCACAACTGCCCAGTCATTGTTATTTGGTGTATTGAAGTAAACCCCGGGTGCATCAGCAACCCGATCCATCCAGTATTTGCGAAGAAATTGAAGGCGGTCCTGCTTCCTTTTTGAACCGATTAAATGGTGCAGATCCAGGGAATACCCGGTGGCCATTTCCTGCGGAAAACTGCGGGTACCCAGGTTCTCAAACTTTCGGATATCATCTGTGGCGGGGTCGGCGCAGGAGAGTAAGGCGTACACACGGGATATTTTTTCTTTTTTAATCCACATCATCCCATTCCCATAAGGGGCACACAACCATTTATGCAAACTCGTTCCCCAATAATCACATCCCAGATCGGGTATTTTATGGTCCAAACAAGCAAACGATTGCGCTCCGTCTACCAGCACCTCTACCCCCCTCGCATGAGCAGCATCGGTAATTTTGCGTACAGGCATCACCTGACCACTCCAATTGATTATATGAGTCAGGTGAATCAGCCGTGTCTTGTCGGTAATTTTGGAAATATATGGTTCAGTCAGTGCCTCTGCATCTTCAGAGGGCAAGTCCAAATCCACCCAAACCAGTTTTATTCCATCCCGCATTTCCCGTTGTTTCCAGGCATGGATCATGTTGGGGTAATCGTATTTTGACAAAATAACTTCGTCACCTGCTTCCAGTTGAAGTCCGAAAATAAGTGTGTTCAAGGACTCCGTTGCATTCCGATTGATTGCGATTTCATCCGCACTCACTCCCGCTAAATCTGCCAGATTTTGCCGCAGCGACTCCCGGTCCTGATCCAAAACCCGCCACATATAATAGGAAGGAACTTCATTGCACATCCTGTTGTAGTAGTCCAGTGCATCCATTGCGGCTCTCGGGGCTGGGCAAACTCCGCCATTGTTCAGATTGAGTATGGTCGGACTACAGGCATATGCCTGCCGTACCTGATTCCAGAAATCTTCCTCCGGTCCAGATTCATCCAATATCTGCTGTTTATCAAGAGGAAATGCCGCACTCACCTTTGAATGCAAGGCAAGACTTCCAAGAATGGTGGCGGTTTGACGGATAAAACTTCTTCGATTGCACATGACAGTTGGGTTCGGGCTAAAAACGTGTCTCGATTGATGGGCCAGATGCTAAAGGACCAAACACGTTTATTATAAATTCGTGTAATAATTGCCAAGGTATCCAAGCTTTTTCAATTGACATAGAAAACAAAGTGGTAAGTGGTAAGTAGTAAGTAGTAAGAGATGGTGTGTTCCTTAATTTTTTCTTAAATGTTTTATAGCCTGTTACTTTCTGCCCCATCCTGCGTTTAAAGGACATCTTACAATTAAAACACAATGCCATGAAAAAAGCAATCTTATTATCCGCCCTCTTTTTCTTCGCTGCCTTCAACACAGCCTGGACACAATCCAATAAAAAGGTAGAGAAATCGCCAAAGGACAAAACCGAGAAACGCATGCATGCTGAAGAAAAATCAGACGGTGCGGCATTTAGTGGAAAAGGAAAAAATGCGCAACAAGGCACTGTAGCTAAATCCCCAAAAGGGAAAGGACATGAAAAGCATGGTAAGAAGCACCATGGCAAAAAACATGCAAAGAAGCAAGGTAAAAATACTGAAGCCGGAAAGGCACCTGAAGCGCCAAGAACGCCTAAAACACCAAAGGCACCAGAATCCAAGCCTCAATCAAAAGAATCTGGAAAAAAAATAGGCCAACCGGAGGGACGTAAGAGTCCGACCACCAATTCCGAAAACACACCTGTGAAGCAGGACAAGTCAGTTCAGAAAACCAAGAACACTGCCCCTTCAGGAAGTGGCAGCAATTAAGCGGAATTTAATCCAAACATCGCAACAACCGATTTAACATCAAAAATCCGACTCCTTTCCGGGGTCGGATTTTTTCTTACACTTACAACTTATTACTTACCACTAACCTCTAACTACTCATCTTCGATTTTCATCTCAATTTGCCGTCGATCCAAATCTGCTGAGATGATTCTGACTCGCACTTTTTGTCCCATTCGATAATCGACACCAAATCGTCGGCCCCGAGCGCGGAGATTTCCTTCATCCAAGACATATTGGTCATCCATGGTTGCAAACTGCACCATTCCTTCGGCTTTTGATTCGGGAAGTTCGACAAACATGCCCCGGTCAATCATTCCGGATATAACGCCGTCAAAGACTTCACCCACGTGGTTTTTCATCCATTCCACTTGTTTGTACTTGACACTTTCCCGCTCGGCATCGGCTGCTCGTTTTTCCTGAGCAGATATGTGTTTGCACTGTTCTTCCAGTTTGTTTTTATCCACCCGATGGGTGCGGCCATCCAGGTTTTGTTCCAGAATACGGTGTGCGAGTACATCCGAGTAGCGTCGGATTGGTGAGGTAAAATGGCTGTAGTGGGAAAATGCCAAGCCATAGTGACCGATGTTTTCGGTGGAGTACACCGCTTTGGCCATGGTTCGGATGGCGAGGGGTTCCAACAGTTTGAGCCGTTCATTTTCTTTAGCGGCTTCCATCAGTTTGTTGTAGGCCGCTGCGATTTGTTTTGGTGTGGAAACCTTCATGGGATGCCCCATCTCGGCTGCAAACCGTGCAAAGTCGGCTACCTTTTCCATATCAGGCAGATCATGCACCCGATACACAAATGGAATTTCCTGTTGCGCACGACCTTTTTGATCGATGTAAAAAGCCACTTCCTTGTTGGCCAGCAACATGAAATCCTCAATCAGCAAATGGGCTTCTTTACGTTCCTTTACATAGGCTTCCAGAGGTGTTCCGTCTTCGGCCAGGCGGAACCGGACTTCCTCGGAATCAAAATTGATCGCCCCGTTTTTTACTTTTTGCTTGCGCAATTCCAGGGCAATTTTATTCAGGCTCAAAATCCCCCACTTCAGTTCATCAAATTGTGGATGGGCTTTTACCTCCGGGTCTGGTTTTTTCTCCAAAATGCTCTGAGCCTGTTCATACGTAAAGCGCATATCCGAGTGGATTACCGTTTTACCAAACCAGCGCTTGACGATCTTGTTGGTTTTATCAAAGGTAAATACCGCTGAAAAAGCCAGGCGATCAGCATTTGGAACCAGCGAGCACAGGTTGTTTGAAAGTTTCTCCGGCAGCATGGGACATACCCGATCAACCAGATACACACTGGTGCTGCGTTTGTAGGCTTCTTCATCCATGGATGAACCAGGACGCAGGTAGTGGGTCACATCGGCGATGTGGACACCCACCTCTATATCTCCGTTTTCCAGTTTTTGAATGGAAAGTGCATCGTCAAAATCACGTGCATCCAATGGGTCAATGGTACACGTGAGAATGCCGCGAAAATCCCGTCGACGGGCAATTTCATTGGCAGGAATTGTCTCCGGAATCCGGGAGGCTTCTTGCAGTGCTGCATCTGAATGTGAAAGTTCGAAGCCATTTTGCAGCAGGATTTTGTTCATTTCAAAATCGTTGCCTTTGGCGTTTCCGAGTACCTGGGTCACTTTGCCTTTAGGAACTCGGCCTTTGCCTTCCTGCCAATCCGTTACATGCACCACAACGGTATCGCCATCCTTTGCCTTGCCGGTTTGATCTGCGGGCACAAAGATGTCAATGGGCATATTTTCATCATCTGGAATAAACATGGCGTGCTTTCGGCTCATGCGTATGGTACCCAGGAAGAAATCCTTGGCACGCTTGAGTACTTTGAGCACCTCGCCTTCCGGCTTCCGGGGTGTTCTGCCTTTTCGGTGGGGGCGTTCGGGAAATATGAGAACTGAAACAGTATCCCCATTCAGAGCACCTTGCAGGTATTTTGGAGAAACATATACATCGGTATCCAGCATATCGCTCACGATGTAGGCTGAGCCAGAGCGGGTCATATCCACCCGGCCTTCTATGGTTTTCCGGCGCATGTCGCGCTGGATCTTTCCAGCCGGCCGCACCGTTTTTTGAGTTTCTTTTGCTGCGATAAATTCATCGCGGGTTAGTTTGTCCAGGGCCACACCAAACTTGCCCACACTCAATTCCCGGACAGATCCGGCCAAGGCTAGTTGTTGGAGTGCATGTGTCACCGAGTCTTTGTTGTTGGTCAACTTCAAGACTTTAATGATTTGTCGGGCAGAAAAGGCGCGTTTGGGGTTGGAAAGTAAGAATTTGAGGAGTCTGACCTGAAGTTCTTTGGCGGTCATCTTGTTGCCGCCTTTATTTTTTGTTTTGGTCATAAATTGTTGGCTGCTAACAGCAGCATTTGATTTGAAATTCAAAATTGATTATTTTTTTTGAGATTAAGAACCTGTTTGGGATTTTATGTTTGGGCTGCAAGCGGCAAACCAAAATCCCAAACAGATTCAAAAGAATTCGAGGGATAAAGCAATGCAAACCAAGTTTCAAAACTGAACTGGGAGTTTGCCCAAATTGGGCAGCAGGAAATTTATTTTGTGGAATCAACAGGATGTTGAACCTGCAGGGTGCAGAGCCAACGAACTAGGTTTCAGGACAAAATGAACCGGAAATTTGGATGCGGGCGCACCCTGTTTTGGGGTTTTCCTGTGGGGCAAAAAACTCCTTTTGAGTTTTGACTTAATACATCGTTTGCAAACGACTTCTCACTAAAACAACCAAACTAGAAAAAGGTTCCGGCTTGAGGTGTTTTTTTTCGAAAAAAATACCCGGTGCAAAAAGAGGCTTGCACCGGGTATTGAAAAATCAACTTTGAATTAGTGTCCGCACACACATTTTGAATGGGTGCAGGAGTGCTCCATATCTGCATCGCCATTGATTTGGCTTCCGGGACGCTCAAACCAGAATGTTCCGCATTTGCGGTCGTAGTTTCCAACTTCATTCAGGTTATCTGCATCAAACAGACGGCCATTTACCATCACCATATGAATGGCTTCTGTGTTTTGAATGTCCTCCAGCGGGTTTTTATCCAGAATGATCAGATCGGCCAGTTTCCCGGCTTTTAGCGAACCAATTTCCTTGTCCATACCCAGGTAACTTGCACCATTGATCGTAGCACAACGGATGGCCTGCAAATTACTCATACCGCCCTGTGCCAACATCCACAGTTCCCAGTGTGCTGCCAGACCCTGCAACTGCCCGTGTGAACCCAGGTTGATGTTCACACCCTGATCCTGCAATTTCTTGAGACTTTTGCTCACCAAAATATGGCCGTTTTCATATTCCTCATCCGGAATCATTTCGCGGTGGCGGCTCCGTGTATCCAGGATATGGCGCGGAGTAAACTGAAGCAAGCGCTCCTTTTTCCAAACCTCCGAATTTTGGTACCAGTAATATTCCCCGTTCATGGCACCATAACAAACAACCAAGGTTGGTGTGTTGTGTGCACGAGAGCGTTTCCACATTTCCTGTACATCAGCATACAAGGGAGCGACAGGAATGTTGTGTTCGATTCCGGTATGGCCATCCACAATCTGGTTCATGTTGTGATAGAAGAATGAGCCACCTTCCGGTACAACCAGCATATTGAGTTCCTTTGCTGCGGCAATCACCTGTTGGCGTTGCTCCCGGCGAGGCTGGTTGTAACTTTTTACAGAAAAGGCGCCCCATGCCTGTGTACGACGCAGGGTGCTTAATGCATCCTCCAGACTGTTGATCGGAGCCTTAAAATCGCCTTCAGCACCATACAAGATGGTTCCGGTGCTATACAGTCGCGGACCAACCATGCGACCGGAACGAAGCATTTCCGCATTGGAAAATGCCATTTCTGAGTTCACCGATGGATCGTGCATGGTAGTCACACCATACGCCAGGTTCGCGTAATACTCCCATTGCTTTTGAGGATTTAATCCAAACCGGAAGTTGCCTGAATGGCTGTGCACATCGACCATTCCCGGCATGATGGTTTTGCCTTTGCAATCAATTTCAGTAGCCTTAGAACCGCGTGCGCCTCGGTATTTATTCGCTGGGCCAACGTAGTTGATTTTATTTTGAACTACTTCCAGAACACCGTTCTCAATCACCGTATTTCCTTCACAGGTAATGATTCGGGCATTTTTGAATACGATTGTACCTTCTGGCATATCGGATTCAAGACTCAGGCCAATGGGTGTGCCTGCATCCGGAAGTTCTGGCAGACTATCCGGGGCGCCAGGCAAAAACGTGAACCGGTCTTTGAGTTCGATGGAATAATATTGGTTGCCAAGTGTGTAGTGCAGGCGTTGTCCGTCGCCGCTCCAATGCAAATTATATCCGGCATCTTTTGCCACCTGAGTCACTGGTACGGCCTTGGTTCCTCCACTCAGGTCAAATGCTTGTCCGCTTGGCGGCATGGCGCAGATGTATGCTTTGTGCAATTCGGTAAAAGCGATCCAGTTGCCATCGGGTGAAGGCACCCATTGGTTGGCGTATTTTGATGTAGCCAATTCTTTGCGATCCTCCCCGTTTAAATCGAACGAAACCAGGGCCTTGTTCAAACCACCAAACAGGTATCCACCGGTGTTTACAAGAATGCGGGAATCGTCGGTTGAGAACCGGGGATTTTCACCTTGCTTGGTTACAAACTGCACATCGTTCCAATAGTCCGGGCTGCTTGGGTTTAAGTTATGAATAAAAATACCGGTTTGAATGGTACGAGCCGGTCCCATTTCATCGTCGCCATTCTGTACACGGTACACGATTTTATCGCCGTTGTGTGAGAATTTTGGAGTTCTGAAAATCCCGTCTGTCACCAGCACTTGTTGAGGTGCACCACCGGCAAGTTTCAGTCGCCAGATGGCTCCGCCTAGTTCGTCGTTCCAGGTAACATACACCAGTTCGGACCCGTCGTCGGAAAAGGACGGTTCGAATTCGAGTAGTTCTGGTTTACTTACTTTTTCAGCTCCGAACATAGCCTCTGCATATCCTGAAGGAACGAGCAATTCGGGTTTCCCGTCGGGCATTTTTTTCTTGTATAATTTACCTGCTGCATTGAACACAAGGAGATTTCCATCCGGACTGGTAACGGCATGCCGGATGGCTTTGGCTTCAAAACTTGGTTCAAACACCTTGTTTTCAAACTTCAGTGTTTCAGCAAGTTTCATATTCACTTCACAGGAAAACTTGATTTCAGAAACCGACAAGCGGGCCGGGTCATTGGAATTTCCTTCTGCCAGTTGGATGGCATTGAAATGAATGCGCTTGAAATTGCCTCCCGCCCAAATGATCAAATCGTACTCGTTGTGCAAGCCCTGTGGCATCCAGTCGTATCCGGGATACACACCGAAGGTGGTCCACGCTTCCTGCTGGTCTTTATCCAGTCCATCAAACAGCGGATATTCCGCTCCGCTGCGCAAATCGCGAACAAACAAAACCGATTTGGTATCGACCCGGCGGACAAAAGCCAGCCATTCGCCGTCCGGGCTGATCTGCGGGCGACAGGCTCCACCGGAGCCACCCGTTACGGTTTCCACTTTATTCTCGTCGCGATCGTAGCGCTTCACTACTGTGATTTGCTTCAATGGATCTTTATTGTATTGGAAAAATCCACCCGGATACATATCCTCACTGTAGTAAACATAGCGGCCATCCGGACTTACACTGGGTTCATTCACATCCTGCTGGTCGTTTTTGCGTTTGGTTAGTTGCACCCCGGACCCACCGGAAATGTGATACATCCACATTTCTCCGGCTCCCAGCGAGCGCGAGCTCGTGAAGTGCTTTCGCGCTACAAAATAATTGCCATCGGGCATCCACTCCGGATTGTTGAGCAGGCGGAAACTCTCTTTGGTTATTTGGGTTGCATTTTCTCCATTGGCATCCATTACCCAAATGTTGTCACCCCCTGCCGCATCGGAAGTAAACAAAATGCGGGAACCATCAGGTGAAAACCGGGGCTGCACTTCCCAGGCCAGACCACTGCGAATACAGGTAGCCTTACCGCCTGCAACCGGCATGGTATAAATATCGCCAAGCAGATCAAAAACCAACAGATTGCCGTCGGGATGCACATCCACATTGAGCCAGGTGCCCTGGTCAACTGTGAATTTTACTTCCTTATAATCAATTCCTTTAGGATCAGAAACATCCCATTTTTTGTCTTTTTCCTGTGCGTAAGACAAATTCAATACGAGAGATGTTAACAAAACAAGCAGA
>JAWKLR010000048.1:0-30203 GCA_041392625.1 Saprospiraceae bacterium
GTAAGTCCCACAGCTCCGGTACCCAGGATTTTCCCCAGCATCAGTTGGAAGGGCTTGACGGATGACATCATAACCTCCACAATTCGGTTGGTTTTTTCTTCCATAACCGAGCGCATGACCATCTGGCCATACATCAATACCATGAAGAACATGATGAATGCCATCACACCGCCAATCGCCAGTCCAATCCCGACGGTGTATTTGCTATCGTCCCTGCCTTTATCCGAGATCTTTTCGGGGTCGATGGAAACATCCGTTGAGAGGATTTCCAGGCTTTCCCGGTCAAGTTTCAGGGAATCGATCTTAAAGTCTTTGATTTTTTTGGATATCCGACGCTCGATGGCGTTGCTTTTTTCAGGCGCCAGTTTTTCATCGGAATAGTAGAAAAGCGTCAGGTCTTTTTGCTTCAGACTTTTGAGCGGTGGAATGCGCAGAACACCGTCGTACGTACCCTCTTCCACTTCCTTTTTCAGCGCGTCAAGGCTTTGGTCGGATTTTTTTACATAGCGGATTCCTTTGTCATCCGGAAGGTTGTCTACCACGCCGGCTTCATCGAGCAGTGCGACTTTAATTTCGGTTCCTCCTTCGTAGTTGGTCAGGCCAAAAATCACCAGAAAATAAACCAGCAATCCGACCGGAGCAAGGAGTGTACCGATGATGAAAGACTTTTTGCGAACCCGTGTTATATATTCACGCCAAACAATGAGTTTTAATTTGGACATATCGTTTGTTTTTTAAGAATTGAAAAATGAGCACTGCGGGCAGTACTACCCTTGCATGGTTTCTTCAACGCGACGGATAAATATCTCGTTGAATGTTGGGAGGATTTCGCGGAAGGAGAGCACCCGGCTGCCCTTGCTCAGAAAATAATTGAGGATGGTATTGCTTTCCTCTTCGTTTTCCAATTGGATAGTGGCGCTGTTTGCATCCCTTGAGTGCACTGAAAAATGCTGCTCAATTTCCTCCGGAACCGGCAAGTCGGTTTCGATTCTAAAAATATTTTGCTTGTATTGGTTTTTGATTTCGTTTACTTCACCCACCAGCACATTTTGTCCGCGGTTGATCAATACAATGTGGTCGCACATTTCCTCTACCTGTTCCATGCGGTGGGTAGAAAAAATGATGCTGGTTCCTTCTGCATTCATCCGGGCAATTTCGGATTTGATCAGGGTGGTGTTGATTGGGTCGAGTCCGCTGAATGGTTCATCGAGAATGAGCAGTGGCGGCCGGTGGATCACTGTGGCGATGAACTGTATTTTCTGCTGCATCCCCTTGGAGAGTTCTTCAATCTTTTTGTTCCACCAGCCCATAATTTCAAACTTCTCAAACCAGGCTTTGATTTCAGCTTTTGCCTGACTTTCAGAGAGGCCTTTCAGTCGGGCCAAATAAACCAGGTGCTCTCCTACTTTCATTTTCTTGTAAAGCCCCCGCTCTTCCGGCAGGTAGCCGATTCGCTCCGGCGTACGGTCGTTGATGGGTTCTCCATCCAGATAGATTTTTCCTTCATCCGGTGCGGTAATGGTCGTGATCATCCGGATAAGGGATGTTTTTCCCGCTCCGTTGGGGCCGAGCAATCCGAACACACTGCCTTTGGGCACATCAAAGCTCACGTGATCAACAGCAGTATGCCCTTCGTACTGTTTGACCACATCCTGAATCGAAAGTATGGACATGTAGTTTCTTGTTTTGTTTTATTACGCGTTTGGGTTTCGCCTCTAAGATTCTGAAAAATAGGTATGTTTGGGGCAAGTCTACTGTTTTTTTTCGGCGAACTGTCTAAAAAATACGATGATTTCAAAAGTCAGCAGGATTCCCCGCTGCATTTTTTACCCGATTGCTCAAACAATCCATTTCTATGCTTAAAATAAGTAATTATATCAACGGACATAACCAGGACCCGGTGAACGGGAAATACCTGGATAACTACAATCCCGCAACCGGACAGGTGTACTCAAAAATACCGGATTCGGATGCTGAAGATGTAGCACAGGCCGTTGCAGCAGCTAAGGCAGCATTCCCGGGCTGGTCAAATATGCCACTTGAGGAACGCCATGACATCCTCCGTGCCATTGCAGATGGCATTCAGGAAAACCTGCAGGCGCTGGCAGAAGCCGAGAGCATGGACTCAGGAAAAACCATCCGCACAGCGCTTTCCGTTGATATTCCCCGGGCTGCTTTGAATTTTAAATTCTTTGCAACCGCTCTCATGCATTTTGCATCGGAAAGCCACCATACCCACCACGCAACCAGTTATACACTCCGCCAACCACTTGGCGTCGTGGGGTGCATATCCCCCTGGAACTTGCCACTTTACCTGTTTTCCTGGAAAATCGCACCGGCCCTTGCTGCCGGAAACTGCGTTGTGGGAAAACCCTCTGAAGTCACACCCCTGACCGCCTATCTACTCGGGGAAATTTGCCAGAAAGCAGGCCTTCCACCCGGCGTTCTGAACATCATACACGGATTGGGCCCAAGTGCCGGTGAGGCCATTGTACGACATCCGGATGTGAAAGCCATTTCGTTTACAGGAAGTACCCGGGCCGGGGCGCACATTGCCTCCATTGCCGCTCCGGTATTTAAAAAACTCTCGCTTGAATTGGGGGGCAAAAATCCCAATCTGATTTTTGCGGATTGCGATTACGACAAAATGCTGGAAACAACCGTTGGCTCCTCGTTTAACAACCAAGGGCAAATTTGCCTGTGCGGGTCCCGGATTTATGTGGAGCGCCCGATTTATGAGCGCTTTAAAAAAGACTTTGTAGAGGGGGTAAAAAAAATAAAAATAGGCGATCCGAAAAATCCGGAAAACCGACTGGGCGCAGTAGTTAGTCAAATGCATTTTGACAAAGTGCAATCCTACCTGCAATTGGCCCAGGAGGAAGGCGGACGCATCCTGTGCGGCGGGGAAGCCCTGCAACTTCCGGGCGAACTTTCCGGGGGCTGGTACATCACACCTGCCGTGATTGAAGGACTTACCCTGCAATGCCGCACCAATCAGGAAGAAATTTTTGGTCCGGTAGTTACGATCCAGCCATTCGACACGGAAGCGGAAGCGCTGGAACTCGCCAACGGGACGTCATACGGCTTAAGTGCCACGGTTTGGACCAACCGGCAAGACCGCATCAATCGACTTACGCGTTCGCTCCAGGCTGGGATTGTCTGGGTAAACACCTGGCTGCTTCGCGACCTTCGCACGCCGTTTGGCGGAGTGAAGCAATCCGGCGTTGGGCGGGAAGGCGGTTGGGAAGCCATGCGCTTTTTTACGGAGGCAAAGAATGTTACGATTGGATATCCTGAGGGCGAGGGGTGATTGGTGGGTTACGATTGCGGGGGAGACGCCCAGGTGCTTTTTTACAGAGGCCCAAAATAGTACGATTGGGTTTTCTGTGTTATTGGGCGATGAGTGGGTTACGATTGCGGGGGAGACGCCCAGGTTGGGCGTCTGTACGGGGGTGTCAAAATGGCGGTTTTTTTTGTCTGGCATAATTCTGGCTCTTTTCTCCTCTGAACGAATAGGCGTTCCCTGTTTTATTTTAAGCCTTCCATATGTTTCAATTTATTTCTGATCAGCCCGGCGTTCCGAATGAAAGCCGTAAAGATATTCCCGCCGATGGCGCGCTTTTAGATGCATATTCACAAACAGTTTCCGGGGTTGCCCGGCAGGTGAGCAAATCAGTAGCCCACCTGAATGTACAAAAACCAGCCGCTGCCAATAGAGGCAAGCAACGCCAACCCAATCCGCAAGGCGGAAGTGGCAGCGGATTCCTTATTAGTAGTGATGGGTATTTGGTTACCAACAGTCATGTGGTGCACGGAGCGGAAGCCATCCAGGCTACCCTTCCGGACGGTCGTGGCTTCAAGGCGGAACTGGTGGGCGATGACCCAGCAACCGACCTTGCCGTACTTAAAATAAATGGCGATGGATTCAGTGGCCTGGCTTTTGGAGAAAGCCACCAATTGCAGGTTGGACAAATCGCAATTGCCATTGGAAACCCCTACGGGTTCCAGTATTCGCTTACTGCGGGGGTTGTTAGTGCATTGGGAAGAACCCTGCGCAGCCAAAGCGGCCGCCTCATCGACGATGTTATTCAAACAGATGCTGCCCTCAATCCGGGCAACTCCGGCGGTCCATTGGTAGACTCGCTTGGCAGGGTAATTGGCGTAAACACAGCGGTTATTCTTCCGGCACAGGGCATCTGTTTTGCGGTTGCATCCAATCTGGCAAAATACGTGGTCGGCAAACTGATCCTGGAAGGCCGGGTACGCCGTGCGTATATCGGCATCGGAGCGCAAACCATTCCACTTCCTCCAAACCTGCGGGATTCCCTTCCTTGGAAAAATGCAAGTGCAGTACAAATACAGAACATTGAGACCGCTGGCCCTGCCTACAAAGCCGGCTTGCGTCCGGGGGATGTCGTGCTGGGCCTCAACGACCAGGCTGTTTTCTCGATTGATTCCCTGCACAAAATCCTGGATGAATCAGCCATCAACCAGGAAGGCGTATTACAGATTTTACGCAGCGGTAAATTGACGCATTTGAACATCACACCTGCCGAATTGGCATAAACGGGCCTGACTTTTCACCTGTATCCTAACCTTCAATCCCTAGGAAATGAACCAACCAATAGAATCAAATTACCTCGAGTGCACCCGGTCTCTTTTTCAATATTACAAAAACCTGGGAGAACGCGCGATGGAACAAGTGGATGCAAGCCAGGTCAACAAGCGGTTCTCCGACCAAGGCAACAGCATCGCTGTCATTGTTGGCCACCTGAGCGGAAACATGCTGAGCCGCTTTACGGATTTCCTCACCGCCGATGGCGAAAAGGAATGGCGGCAACGCGATGCGGAGTTTGAAACGAGTTTTGAAGACAAAACAAGTATGCTTGCCGCCTGGACTAAAGGTTGGGATTGTGTCTTTCAGGCCCTGGATTCAATCGGAGATGCAGACCTGCAACGGATCGTATACATCCGAAACGAAGGCCATACGGTACTCGAAGCCCTGCAACGACAACTGGCTCATTACGCCTATCACATTGGTCAATTGGTGTTTGTAGCAAGGGAGCTTGCGGGCGCAGATTGGACCTCCCTTACCATCCCTAAAAACCAATCCGATTCGTTCAATCAGGAAAAGTTTGCAAAGGAGAAAAGTCAGACTTTTTTTACCGATGGAAATAAGTAAAAACTGGAGAGCCCTTTTATCCTGGAAGCATCCACACATGTTGGTTTGGGCTGCAAGTATTGTTTTTTTACTTGCTTCCCTGCTATTGATCAACACCAGCTTAGATGTGCCAAGAAGTGAGACCTGGTATGTCATCCCCGGCATATACTTTGTGCTCGCAACTTGCCTCTGGCTTGGGATTAGCGGGCTGCTGTACTGGTTGTTTCGAAGTCGAAAACTGGCCTCATTTTTAACCAAACTACATATCCTAACTACATTGGAGTATTCGGGTTTGGTCAGATTGTACTCGGTGCTCCTAATGTCGAGCAGTTACAATTTAACGGGCACGTTCACCAGTTATCAATTTGTCACAAGGTTCTCAACCTGGATGGGCCTATTCTTTGTACTGGGCCAATGTATTTTTTTCATAAATCTTCGTGCTGGGGATTTTTCGTAAAAAGAAGTAAGCAAAACTGATTTGAAGGAACTGCATCAAATAGAACAAAGCCTGGAATCCTATTTTCACTTCGGCGCATTCTATCACCCAAACATTTAATGCGAAAAGGTTCTTTCTGTTATTCCCTTTTATTTGCTTTTTCGCTCTGAATCTGATGCCCAAGTCATCCTGGGTATTGAAGCAGGTCAAAACCGTTCGGAGCCATATTTACCGGTAAAAATAATTTTAGCACAAAACGCTTTGACCTTTTCTGGGTGTGGTTTCAAGAGTGGATCTAGAAAGAAAAACCACTGTGCCAATCCTGGTGTACAGTACAGTCAAAAAGGGTTCATCCTCCATGCGCCCAACAACCTGGATGCCCCCTTGAATACCGAATTACGTACCTGGACTTCCATCCCGAAATCACCAGGCCTTTCTCCCAAACCTGTCAGTGGGCATGGGCTTAAATATCGGGGTTAGAATAAAAAGAACAACTAAAACCAGCCTGACGGCAAATGGACTTCAAACAAAATTTGAATTTGACCAAACCCCTTGATTTAGGTCTGGTTGGCGGTAATTCAGTACCAGCATAAAAATATGCATGCATTTGCGGCAATAACATGGGCTGGTAAATGTTTCAACACTACATTTACCGATGAAAACGGACAAGACCTGACGGATGCAAAGTTGTTTAACACCAATTTGTAAGCTTGGGTTTGGCTACACCCATAGGTGTAAGCGTTGATAAGAGGGATTAACGTATTCCTTGTTCGTTGAACCGAAGCACACAGGGATGGAGCGGAGCGTCCGATCCGTTGCGGCAGTCCGGCAATACGGTCAACCACCTCTGCTCCATCCAAAATATAGGCCAGCAACCTGGCATTGTCCGTCCCATTCCGGCAGGCTAATTCCACTGCAGGTAAGCCTTCCGTACATTTGGAGAAAATTTGATAGTTTTTTCTCAATGGTTTCTAATTCATCTACGGAATGGGGCTTGCCCCTGTACCAAAACAAATCACCGTTTGGTGTATCCGACTTGCAACAATATTGTCTCCTTCAGAATGGGAATATTTGCATGTGTTTTAAACGGGAGGTTCACCTGGCTGGAATATAACTACACATCGATACCAATTTTGCCTAGCTAATGAATCATGTGCTAGCACACCGGAAAACAGTGTGCGCTGTAGCCTGAATTGAAAAAGAACCCATGGGGCTTTCGCAAACGATGGCTGGAGTCGCTTGGGTTTGGCAGGAGTAGTACGCTACACTTATCAACCCAACCCAGAGCAATGGCCTACCGGGCATCCTCGGCTTCCATTTCTTTAAAGTAGCGGACAGCATACACTTTCAACATTTTTTCCTGATTGACCATATTGGTGGTGGTCATTTCCCGGATTTGCTTGTAATGCGGCCAGCCATCTTCATCCCGACCAACAAACTCAAAAAAGTCTTCGTACGACAACAAGCGGCACACGGCAATGTGCATGAGATCTTGTTTCTCCTCCTTGGTAAACGACTTTTTCAAACGCCTCAATTCCTGAATTCCGATCAGAAACAGAATTGGTATTCAGGCTGGGCAAGCCTTCCTGTTTCATTACCCAATTAGATAAATTGCAGTACTAAAGTCCAATTCCCAGTCTTCCATTGCTGCAAAGATACAGATCACTTAAAGGATAGCACTCGAAATGCAAACATCCGTCAATTCAGCTGCCATAACTGGCACAAACTCCGAATTTCAGGTTTGCCTTTCATTCAAAAGTTAAATTTGGAGGATTAAACAACCAAAACCAACTTTTATGAAAAAGCAACTTACACTCACCCTGGTTTTTCTGGGGCTACAACTCCATGGGTTTAGCCAAAATTTCATTCTCAACCAATATTTTGGAAGCATCGAAACCCAGCCTTGCCCATTCGACTCAAATATTTCCATAAAGCAACCCGCGGATTGGTTTGCCTACCAGACACAGGATGGGCACTGGGATGGGCCATTTGATTCCACCCGTTGCCTGAGTTTTGTTGCCGGCACCGGAAACTTCTATGCTACCCTGGACCTCGGTATGGTAGATCCGGATAAACCGCTCTTTATTCGCTCACTTCTGCCCCCTATTCCCGAGCGGTTTGAATTGCTGGAGAACCAATTGTTCAATGCCATTTTTGAAGCCAAAATAAAACCGAGTTGCATTGCCCCGGTTTTGCGATTTGGTTCCGACTGTGAAGATGGAATTTGCTCCGGGGTCTTTCTGAGTTTGCTTATCCCGGATGAAGATTTGAACGAGTACGGAGCCTTTCGGGAGCATACCGGATTGTTTAATGGAAACCTATCCTCCAATTGCTATACAACCTCCCAGTTTTGCTTTCCATCGGAGTATTTTTTTAATCAGAAACTGGGCTATGCTGTAATGAAGTTTAGTTTCGCCCCCAATGCCCAACTCGCCAACCATCAGTTGGAACTGCGCTATGCACAGATTGAGCAAACAAGTATGTATGAGTTGGGGACTATTTCCGAAGTTACTGCACTTGGTATGCATTGGAATGCGGTTACTCAGGAGTACGATGTTCCCGTTTATGATGCTTCTGATTTTCAAGGATGGGGAACAAATTTCCTGGGGCTTTACACGGCGCCCGCTTACCCCAGTGCACAAAACCTTTCGTACATCGAAGCCGTTCCGGAACCCAACAGTTCGACTCCGCAGATAATAAACCTGAATATAGACGAATTTCAAACCCTGGTCTTCCAGCCCTTTGCTCAGTTGCGCGGAGGACTGGTGAGCGGGAGTAACTCCATTCGTCATATTGCCAACCTAAACAACAATGGTGGCGAGATTTGCCTGAACCTCCTCGATCTTATTTTTGAAAACGGAAACGAATACCGGCATACCGGTGGCGATCTCTACATGAACAACCCCTATTCATGCATGCAATTTAGAAAGCAAAGCGCACTGCACATTCTGAACGAACAAAGTCTGCATTACGGACAGGATGGTGTGGGTATGCTGGCAATGTGTGCAGAAGGAACCATCCACATTGAGCCCGGTTCTGAATTGATTGTGGATGCAATACTCAATTTGGCAGAATGTGACGATGCACTTCCGCCTCAGCACATTGATATGGATTTGCCCAGGGGAGCCAGCCTGCGCTTTACTGAGCACGCGAAAGTAACAAACCAGTACAGTCAGGGCCAACAAATGAAACTGCGGGTGCACATGTTGGGCGGTACCCTGGATGATGCACTCCTTTCAGCGGAAGATCGAGCCCTGATTCAACGGGTGTATCCGGAACCGGATGCAGATATTTCTCAAAATGTGGTGGTATACCCCAATCCGGCAACCGGCCCATTTAGCCTGGATTATCTTTCTGTTGGGCAGGAGTCTGTCCAGCTCTATCTGCTGAATCTAAATGGCCAGGTGGTGTACACCCAGGTTTTTGATGCGGAAAAAGGATGGAACCACTGGGAGATCAAGACGGAATTGGCAGCCGGAACCTATGTATTGCGTTGCCACACGCCACAGGGCATTTTTACAGAAAAAATGATTTGTCTCAACAGGTAGCGTCCCGTCTTGAGTAAAAATAGACAACCCGCATTTCAGCACATGCCGAAATGCGGGTTGTTTTATGCAACGTTATTTAGGGAATTAGTTGACTGAAAAGGCCGGAGTAAACGGATTGGCTGCCTGGAAAAAGGTCAGCTCGCTGATCCGGACTTTCATGTATTTGCTAAGGGGAAGTTCAGAAATCAATTCCATAAGTTCTGCTTCGGACTCTACCGCAAAAACTGCCCACAGTTTGGATGTTTCCAGGGAGAGGGCGTAGTTCACAACTTTACCTTCGCTCAGAAGGCGGTTAACGGCATTGCGTTGCAGGGGAATTTTACTGATAAATTCTTCTGAATATTCACTGGGGAGCGTAAAGTCCACCATGAATTGATTGATATTATTTTCCATATTGTCAGGTCCTCGGAGTTGGGCGTGCCTTACTCTCCACGAGGGATTAAAAGTGAAAGGGATAAGAATGGGTCGATGGCAAAATTTGGCTTTTGCCTGTGTGACCAATTATTTTGAACGCTCAAAGTTTCAGAAAAAAAAGTCAAAGAAACCAGCCTTTAAACAAAAATTAACAAAATAAACATGTGGATAAGTCCAAAAAATGTTAATAATTAT
This sequence comes from Saprospiraceae bacterium, assembly GCA_041392625.1. Taxonomy (GTDB): domain Bacteria; phylum Bacteroidota; class Bacteroidia; order Chitinophagales; family Saprospiraceae; genus M3007. The sequence continues at coordinate 9,755 of JAWKLR010000048.1, forward strand.
TGCAAACAACTGGATTTCAGCCAACTGTCGTTGGGGCCCAATGTGAAAAACTATCGCTTTGAGTTTTATTTAAACATCGATTTCCACAGCCTGAATAAGCAAAAAACAAGTGATTAGAGCTTCAATTAATACTTGATTCCAAGGGCATTCAGGGTTTCTATATCCAGGCTGCCTACCGGCAGGTTGTTGTCCAACTGAAACTGACGAAGCGCATCCTTGGTTTCGGCATCCATTTGCCGGCGGGAGTTACCCGGGGTGTACCCTCTGGCTTTCAGGGCATCCTGAATTTGGCGAATGGTATAACCGGTCACTTTTTCGTCGCACAACACTTCGCGCCATTCGGTGAATCCACCAGGCCGGGCAAGTACCCGTTTGGCTACCGTAATAAACTCACCGGGCACTAGCTCTTCTACGGTTGTTTGCGGTTGCGCCAGAGTCTTGACCGACACTTGTTTGACCACTGGTGGAACGGTGATCACCTCATAGGTAGCCGGTTTTTTGAGAATCAGTCGGGTAACGGTCAGATATTCCGCCGGGACTTGTTCCTCTACTATCTCAGCGGGTTTTACCAGTCGTTCATTGACGAGGCCAGCCGGGCCCTCCGGAATTTCTTCCTCGATAACTCTTGGTTCATCCTTGATCGTCTTGATCAGTACGGTTTGGTATTTGGCTTCCACCTTAGTTTCTTCGATGGTTGCCGGAGTGATCAGGCGTTTTACTTCAATGGAACTCGCTTTTGCAGGCTCTTCAATGATCTGCACACAACCAGACCCCGGAACACCGGATCCGTCGCAGCCTTTATCTACCCGTTTGGTAATGGTTTGGTATTCGGCGGGCTCTTCTACCAGGCACCAGACAAAACAATCATCCGGATCGGCCTGCAGACAACCGGCATCCCCTTTCTTTTTTATCCACTTTTGGCTTGCTGGTCTGATTTCGATTTGCTCGGTACGCTCTTCGTAATCCGCCTGGCTGACTTCCACACGTTGATATGCAGGAGTTTTTATCATAAAAGTTTGGGCTTTTTCCAATTCTGGTTCCGTTGCAGTGTAAATGGTCTCTTCCGGAGAAATCAGGAACTTTTGTTTGCTTGTTTCGTAAACTGCAGGAAGACTTCCATAGCGTTTGCGCACGGGTGGATTATCCAGAGGTTCTGATACCTTTTCGTATTCAGGTGGTATAATCCGGTAAAATACCGTTGCTGGTTTTACCTCAATTTTTTCGCGGATGGTATCGTATTCTGCCGGAGAAACCACATAGCGGATCATCCCGGGGACTGTCTCAATCTCCAATTCGGGTATCTACCAATTCGGCCTTTTGACGGAAGTACCCGTTTCAACGGGGGCTGGAGCATGACCTGTTCGGTCTCGGTAAAGTATTGATCGCCGATATAGCAGTTTGCATAGCATTTCCCCGGAGTAGCACCTCCGGGTTGTGCATAGGTGTAAAGGGAAATCAGACAAAACAGTGGGAGAAAGAGGTACTTCATAGAAGGGTAATCGGTCTTTTTCATTATCAAAAAATGGGATTAAAGGCCCGGGGCCTGGTTTTGTACTACCAAATGAATGCACAACCTGGGGCATTCTTTGGGCTAAGAGCCTGTTGGGGTTCGGGTTTGAGTCGAAAGGTACTCAGAAGTACTTATTTATTGCAGAACCGGGCAGGTATTTTGGATGTAGCGGGCTAAATCAGTTAGCTGGATACAGGCTTGGGATAGCAAATAAAAAACTTGGTAACGGCTTGCGTATAAAGTGGTACATCCGAGCATTTTTCAATTGCCAGAACCCGACCGTCCTTAAATACAATCCGGATAGGTTCGTGTAAATCATCGTATGCCTGGTTGCTTTCCGTTCCTTCATAAATCAAACCGGAGGGGTCGGTACATTGCTCGAAGCGTGGAGTCAACTCGTTGAGTATATTTTGCCGATAGGCTTTATCCACGGGATTCAAATGCCATTCCAGGCGGAAAAGTTTTCGTTCAAGCAGGGAAGTAGACAGATAATTCAGGAGAAAATCTTCGGAGTAAGTCCAGTTTTTTAATGCTACTGCAATGTCCGTATCATCCAGGCGGGCAAAATGGCGAAGCAGTTCTGCCGGGTTTTCTTCCTGTTCACTTTTTCCTTCCAGGAACCAAGACAAATCCCGTGATGCTTCCACAGGAAAACCGGAACGTGCGAGTGATCCGGCACGTTGCAACAGGTGAATCAGCATTTGCTCTGCCGAAACGCTGGTTTTATGCAAATAGACCTGCCAGTACATAAAGCGGCGCGCCATGAGGAATTTTTCAATGCTGTATATTCCTTTTTCTTCCACAACCAACTCGCCGTCGTGCACTGCCAGCATCTTGATGATGCGGTCGTAGCCAATTACACCTTCGCTAACCCCACTGAAAAAGCTATCCCGATTGAGGTAGTCCATCCGGTCCATATCCAATTGGCCGGAGACCAGCTGGTGCAGAAATTTCTTGTGGTATTTATCAGAAAAAATCTGAATTGCCAGTTCCAACCGGCCGTCCATCTGCCGGTTTAACTCCTCCATAAACAGCAATGAAATGGACTCATGGTGCAAATGCAACAGGGTGTGCTCCAATGCGTGTGAAAACGGACCATGGCCCACGTCGTGCAAAAGAATTGCTGCACAAACTGCTTCCGCTTCTTCTGTACTGATTTCAGTTCCCTTTGACCGCAGTACCTCAATGGCTTCCTGCATTAAGTGCAGTGCACCAAGCGCATGATTGAAACGGGTGTGCAGTGCACCGGGATACACAAAATGAGAAAGGCCCATCTGCCGAATCCGCCGCAAGCGCTGAACATACGGATGGTCTATAATCTGCAACAACAAACCATGCGGAACGGATACAAAACCGTACACCGGGTCGTTGAATATTTTGCATTTACCACCGTGACTTCTGTACATAGCTGGGTCTGATTGACAAATTGAATGCGAAGAGCGTGCTTAATAGCCTGTTGAAACAAAGTAAAAAGGGCTTTCCGAAAAATGGTATGCCTACTCGGAAAGCCCTCTTTGCGGTGCAGTTCGCCCTAAAGCGTACCGCGCAATTCCTGTTCGCGCTCGATTGCTTCGAAGAGCGCTTTGAAGTTTCCTTTACCAAATGAACGGGCCCCTTTTCGCTGAATAATTTCAAAGAAAACAGTTGGACGGTCCTGAATTGGTTTTGTAAAAATCTGTAGGAGGTAACCATCTTCATCGCGGTCGATGAGGATGTTCATTTCCTTGAGTTGCTCCAGGTCTTCTTCGATGGCCCCTACCCGATCGATTACATCCAGGTAGTAATTATCCGGTACATACAGGAAGTCGACACCATTGGCGCGCATCTGAGAGATGGTTTTCAAAATATCATTGGTTGCAACAGCGATGTGTTGAACACCGGCGCTTTTGTAAAAGTCCAAATATTCCTCGATCTGGCTTTTTTTGCGGCCTTGCGCTGGCTCATTGATCGGAAACTTAATGTAGCCATTGCCATTGCTCACCACTTTCGACATGAGGGCGGTGTATTCCGTGCTGATGTCTTTATCGTCGAATGTGATGAGGAGTTTAAAGCCCATTACATCCTCATAAAACTTAACCCATTTGTTCATGCCACCGAGTTCTACGTTGCCCACGCAGTGGTCGACATACAGCAAGCCCACATCCTGTGATGGGTAGGCACTTTCACGTGGTTCGTATCCGGGCATAAAGGTGCCGCTGTACGCGCTGCGCTCTACAAATGTGTGGATAGTTTCCCCGTAGGTTTTGATTGCGGCAAGTACCACCTTTCCGTTTTCATCCTCTTTTACAATCGGCTCAAATGCACTTTCAGCACCACGAGAGACGGCTGTTTCATAGGATTTGCGGGCATCGTCCACCCAGAGCGCCAGCACTTTTACGCCATCGCCGTGCAATGCTGCATGGCGTGCAATTTCATGCGAAGGGTCAAGCGCCGCGGTAAGAACAATTCGGATTTTATTTTGCTGGAGCACGTAGCTCACCCGATCACGCACACCTGTTTCAGGGCCCATGTATGCTACCAATTTGAAGCCGAGTGCGGCCTGGTAGTACATGGCACTTTGCTTGGCATTTCCTACATACAATTCGATGTGGTCAGTTCCATTGATTGGAAATGTATCGGTTCCGGTTTCTGCGGTATTCTGCTTGGTTAAGGTATCCATAGGTATATGTCTTTGTTTTGCACAAAAATACAAAACTATTGATATACCGCCCGGAATTGAAGGTCTAGTCTTGTCGGGATTTGAAACTGGGTGGTCTTGCGGAGCCGCAGGGCAATGTCGACACTAAAGTTACCGCCCGACATAAACTGTTTGGAATCTGCCAGTGAAGGGATCAGCGGCAGGTTGTTTCCCGGGTTAAGTGGTACTGGTTGCCGATAGGCCACTTCAATGTAATTGGACTCATCAGGTTCCTTATAAACCCGCACCGAAACATCGTCTATAAAGTCATAATTTTCATCTCCAAAAATCCCTTGTAAAACGGCCTGAAGCGTAGAAATCCCGGCGATATCCGAATCCACCTTTCCCTGCTGAGCCAGCAACTGGGTGTAGCGGGTGGGGATATCCCGCAGATAAAAATGGTGCACCACAAAAGGGCCAATTCCGGCAGGGATTTCAAACTGAAGCTGATACGGCATATCAAAACCAGGCCGCAAATCGTCGGTTTTGGTGCAAGATAGTGAGGCTATCAGCAGCAGGCCGAGTATGTAAAATGCTGTTTTTTTCATCGTATGTTTATTTGAACGCTTTTGACCGTTGTTTGGTCTTTATACTGGTCAAAAACAAGTCTATGGACTCAGGCCAGACTATTTGAAATGTTCGTGCATCCGGGCCCGAAAGCCAAAAATATTCCAAAGATGGAACAAGAAACTTTCCTGTTTACCAACCAGCTTATGACTTTCCTGAATAGTTCGAATTGCACCTAAGATATTTTCCGGACTGCACCGATAGGCACCGTGTTCTAATACCTGACGCAATCCCACCGGGTCGGGTTGCATGTATGGATTTCCCGGAACCTGCATGTATCGATTCAACAGTTCCAAATACAGTTTTTCCGACCAGTTTTCTGAACGCATGCCCAGGCTTTTCAGTACCGGACTTTTTTGTTCAATATCAAAAATATCGGCTTGTATTAATTTAAGAATAGACCGTTCCCAATCCGCATAGGGCAAGGCCTCAAGCAGAAGGAAACTGGTTTCTTCTGACCAAAGATCTGCATTGCCAGCTTCCAGCAGAAGATCAACAGCATTCAGTACAAACTCCCGGTCGCGGTGAAAGCAGGCTCCCTGTAATTGGTTTTCAAATTGAGGGTGCGTTGGTCTTAATGATTTATTCAGCTGTTTGGGTGAAACGACCGCAAGCAGACAGGCCAATTGCTCTGGTGCTGTTTGGCATTTCTTTAAAAAAGGAAACACGCTCTCAATGGGCTTTTGGTTCTCAAGCAGGGATTGGGCTATTGAAATTAAGTCATGCTGAACTTGCCGACCGGGCAAGCGCAATAACAGGCCGGCGGCCAGTTGGCCTACAGGCTGGCTTTTATCTGATAATGCTGCTTCAAGGAATGTTTGATCTGCCTCCGAAAGTCCGATTTCCAGGGTTTGAAGCAGACTAAGACGGAAACTTGCCGGTTCTGTTTGCCAGGTAGACTGGATTAACTGGAGGGCTGTTTCCGGATGGTGTGCCCGCAAACGACGGGCTTCCCGAAGTCGGGTATTTGCATCTGCCAAATGCCAGTCTACCTCCAATTCCAGTTGGTGCCAATCAGGGTTTAGATCCAACAACCAAAATCCGGTTGAGGAGACCAGGGGACTTGCCTGAAACCAAAGTTCGGGTTCCTGAAGGCAGCGGTTAAATAGGTCTGGAAGCAATTGCGGGGGCCAGGACAGATTTTGTGTTGACAGGATATCCATGTATTCCTGCAGCGCAGCCGGGTACAATCCGCTCAGGATACTGTGCAGGTCCTTGATGCCATAGGCTTTGGGAAAATCAGCGGTATCGGGTTCTTGGGGAGGATTTGGTTGAGCTGCTTGCAATACCAGCCCGGCTTTTTTCTTCAAATATTCCTGAGCCAGTGCATTCAATGCAGTACGTGCATCGGATGCCTGTTCATAACCGCCAACCAGCTGACGCGTCAATTTTTCCCAGGAGTTTGCCATAGGGGCAAAGGTCGGGCTTATTGGAGAGAAGGCAAAACCAGACAGCCCTGGTGTGGGCATGTTTTAGTTTTAAAAAAGGATGGTGTACTGGTGTTCGTCTTCCAGAATTGGATAAATCCCGGCTGAAAGCCTTAGGCGATGTGTTGCAGGAAGAAAAAAGGCCATACCATCGGGAATGATAAAATCAAACGGCAAGTGAAAGCCACCAGATTTAAAAATTGCCCGCTCGGTGCATGGCAACATTCCTGATTTTGGAAATTGAAGTCGGAAACGACCGCTTGGCATCACGGAAGCAACAGCCTGAGCGCGTTTGCATCGGCGTGCTTTTTTGCCAAAAATATAATCACCGGATTCTTCGCTGGTCATTCTACAAATGCCAACATTGACGCAATTGCCCTCGCGGTTCATTGTTCCAAATTCTACTCCGACCTGGATACCGGGCAAGCGTTCTTGCAAGACAAGGAAGGGTGAGATTTCACCTTGATAAAATTGTGCTCCCATTTTTTAACTACTTAAATCGGTTTGTGAGTGTGATTGGGCCTGGGGCTCAGCGTGGATTAAAATTGGATTAAACAGTCGACTGATTCGTAAGGGATGCGGGAACACCGAAATCAATTTTCTGTCGGGGATTATGAGCACACAAATGCATGCTAAAAACATATGCTGTAAACGCCCATACCGGGACTTATGTTTACAACTGCAAACTCTGTACCAAGATTGAGGTATCCACTAATTTTATTTTATTTAACTATGGATTGGTACAAATAATATGGAAAACCAGGCCTATGATCAATCTATCTGATGCTTCCTAGGTAAAAAGAACCAACCAAGTGGAATACAGGACTTCTAATATTCGTTTTAGTAAAACGAATCCAGTTTGGGTGTTGTATTTTGTGTTGTCAACGCACCTTTTATTTTTCTTTGCAAAAGAATTGAATTTCGAATTTGCACATTTTTTCCATGCAGTTACTACAGAATCAATAACTTGCGCCCTTAACAAACAACTTGCCTTTGCGACCGTATATTGTCATCGGATTATTGACCTGTCTTTTGGCTTTGAGTGCACACAACAAGAAGCCCTACTCCTTGTTGCGTTCGAGCAGTCCGGCTGAGCAGCACTGGGTGGATTCTGTATTTGAAACGATGAACGAGCGGCAGCGGATTGGTCAGTTGTTTATGATCCGCGCCCACTCCGACAAGGATTCGGTGTTTGAGGCGGAGGTTGACTCCATCATCCGCACCTTTGAGGTTGGTGGGCTATGCTTTTTCCAGGGAACTCCGGAAAAGCAGGCAGTTCTTACAAACAGATATCAGAATAGCAGTCCGAAATTGCCCTTACTCGTTGCAATGGATGCAGAATGGGGCCTGGGAATGCGCTTGAAATCGAGCACCATGTCCTTTCCCAAGCAGTTGACGTTGGGCGCCATTTCCGACAATCGCCTGATTTATGAAATGGGAAAAGAGGTTGCCCGGCAATGCCGCCGGCTCGGAGTACATGTGAATTTTGCTCCGGTTGCCGACATCAACAACAACCCCGATAACCCCGTGATAAATTCCCGGTCTTTCGGAGAAGACCGTTTCAATGTGACAGCCAAATGTTTTCAATACATGATGGGCATGCAGGATGCGGGAGTCATGGCCTGTGCCAAGCATTTTCCCGGCCACGGGGATACCGACATCGACTCCCACCTGGAATTGCCGCTTATCACACACGCACAGGATCGGCTGGATAGCCTGGAATTATTCCCATTCCGGGTGCTCTCTCAATATGGTATAGGATCTATGATGGTGGCGCATCTCAACGTGCCGGCTTTAGACGACCGCGCCAAGCGCCCGACAACCCTCAGCCATCCGGTGATTCACGATTTGCTTCGCAAAAAAATCGGTTTTCAGGGTCTGGTATTTACAGACGCGATGGAAATGAAAGCCGTTACCAAATATTTTGGTCCCGGACAGGCAGACCTGGAAGCCCTTCGTGCCGGCAACGACATGATCCTTCTTCCTGCCAATATTGGTGAGTCAGTAACGGCTATCGAAACCGCACTGGAAGACGGAAGTTTAGACCGGGAAGAACTGCATCAAAGTGTAAAACGGGTATTGCGAGCCAAATACCGTCTTGGCCTGAACAAACCGCAACAGGTGCAAGCCAAACGGATTCGCAAAGACCTCCATCCTGTTGAAGGCGAAATGCTTCGTCGCAAACTCATTGAAGAAGCCCTGACTCTCGGTCGGGACGACCACCAGTTGGCTGGATTTCCAAACCTGGAAAGCCTAAGAATTGCTTCGCTTGCAATTGGCGATACCACGGCGACCACTTTTCAGCAGGTCTCCAACCGGTATGCTCCAATGCAATTGGTTCAGAGTCCGTGGGAAACAGACTCAATCGCAAACGACAGCATCATCGCTTTACTGGATGGTTATGATGTTGTATTAATCAGTCTGCACTTGTGGAGTATCCGGGCACAGATTGATTACGGGATTACGGATCAGGCCATTGATCTGGTTCAACAACTCAATAAAAAACACCGGGTAATCCTCCATGTTTTTGGGAACCCATACAGCCTGCGGCACTTCGATGAAGTCCCCAGTGCGGTAGTGGCCTATCAGGACGATGCTACAACGCAGAGCCTAGCAGCGCAGGCACTTTTTGGTGCACGAAACTACCACGGGAAACTCCCAATTACTGCCTCGAGCAAGGCTCGGTTTGGACAAGGTATCGTAAAAAATGCCAAATTCCACCGCTTGCGGTATGACCTGCCTGAATCCGTAGGTATGAGCAGCGATACCCTGGCTCAAATTGATTCGCTTGCCTATGCATTGATTGCCGAAGGTGCTTCGCCGGGCTGTCAGATTCTGGTGGCGCGTCATGGAAGTGTGATTTGGAACAAAGGATACGGTTACTACACCTATACAGATTCAATTCCTGTTACTCCGGAAACCATATTTGATCTGGCATCGGTAACGAAGGTGGCTGCGACCACCCTTGCTGTGATGCGGGAGTCGGACCTTGGAAGAATGGATATCTGCAACACAGTTAGCACCTACCTTCCGGAACTAAAAAGCAGCAACAAGGACTCCATTACACTGGAAGAAATGATGACGCACCACGGCGCGCTCCAGGCCTGGATTCCATTTTATAAAGAAACCCTGGATAAAAACGGAGCGGCCTCCAATAAGATATACAGTTCCGGTGGCGATAGTCTGTACTGCATTCCGGTGGCGCGCGACTTCTATATGTGCCAGCCATATACCGACACGCTGTGGAAACGTATTTTTGAATCGGAATTGAGAACCTCAAAATCCTACCGATATTCCGATTTGGGTCTGTACCTCACAGCCCGATCTGTCGAACGGGCAAGCCATAAAAGCCTGGATGAATACGTTGATAAAGCATTCTACAAGCCTTTGGGACTGGCCACCACCTGTTACAACCCCTGGTTAAAAGGACTTACTGATCGTTGTCCACCTACTGAAGAAGACGGCTATTTCAGGGGACAACGTCTGCAAGGTTATGTGCATGATATGGGTGCAGCGATGCTGGGAGGAGTAAGTGGTCATGCCGGCTTGTTTTCCAACGCCAATGACCTGGCAAAGATTTTTGAGATGTTGCTTCGAGGCGGTCAGTATGGTGGTCGCCGATACCTGAATGCAAATACCATTTTGTATTTCACCAGTCGTTTCCGCGAAAGCAGTCGGCGTGGGGTTGGTTTTGATATGAAAGAACTCGATGTGCACGCCAGTCAGAACATGTGCTGGGAAGCATCGCCATCAACCTTTGGTCACCTTGGGTTCACCGGCAATGCAGTTTGGGCAGACCCGGAGAAGGATTTGATTTATATTTTTCTTTCCAACCGGACCTATCCGACTATGGAAAACAAGAAGTTGATAACCGGAAATTACCGACCCCGCATTCAGCAAGTAGTCTATAAGGCGATCCAGCAATAAGTATAAGTACCCCCTGTCAGAATGTTTGGAAGAAATAAAAAAGCTCCCGCTTCACAAAAGTTTCGGACCACCATCATGTTGGAAGGTCAGGAATTGCCTGTGACAGTTTATATGGAGCGCCGGTTGAATACCCGGTTTTCCATTTCGCGTAAGGGAATTTCTCTTCGAATTCCCGGAGGGCAAGGGAATGCATTTGTACAGGCGCAGTTGTATGAGTTAAAAGAATGGTTGCGGGTACAGGTTCAAAAAAAGCCACAACTACTTGCCCATTTTACACCCAAAACCTATTCTACAGGGCAGACCCTTCAAGTGGGCGACCGCAAATATTGGATTGAGTTAAAAAACTCAGATCGGGCTACCAGCGTAGCCAAACTGGTGGGTGAAACCATTTGCCTTGACATCAGCAATAAAGCAGACAAGTTTGAGGAAGAAAAAACGATTAAAACCCTGCTTTCCAGGATTGTTGCAAACGATTACTTACCTGAAATAACTGCCCGGGTAGAAGAAATCAACCAGCGTACCTTTCGGCAAAAAATTAACGGCGTATTTCTCAAATACAACCACTCAAATTGGGGAAGTTGCTCGATCAATGGGAATGTCAACCTGTCGACGCGCCTTCTTTTTGCACCGCGTCCGGTGCAGGACTATGTCATCCTGCATGAATTGGCTCACTTGATTGAAATGAACCATTCAGATCGGTATTGGGCTTTGGTAGAGCGTTTTATGCCCGATTACAGGGACAAAGAGTTGTGGCTAAAAAATCACGGAAAGTCCTGCGATTTTTAAAAGGCTTATTTCGGGTGTTTGGGATTCATTTTTAGATTTTGACCAAAACAAAGAAGCCGCCCCGGTAATCCGGAGCGGCTTCTTTTAAGTATTTGAAGTGGTTGATTATTCTACAACAACCATCTTCTTAACAGCGCTGAAGTTCTCAGTATCCAATTGGTAGAACAGGATACCAGTTTCCAGTTCGCTGCGGTTGAGTACGATGGTATTCAGACCGGCACCAAATTCACCTTTAACTACTTTTACAATACGGCCTTCTACGTTGCTGATGGTCAGCGTTGCTTCGGCTGCTTGTGGCAGGTTAAAGTTGATGTTGGTAGTGCTTGCAACAGGGTTTGGCATGTTCTGGAACAATTCAAACTGCTGTCCGGCAACTACTGCGCCATTGTCACCATTGAAGCGGAGAGAAACATCGAAGGATTCTCCGGCATCGTTGTAGGCTACTGCCTTGGTGATGCGGCTTCCGGTTGACAAGAACTCGCTGATCTTACCTTCTTTGGTTGCGCGGAATACTACTGCAAATTCAGTAGCGCCGTCAACAGAACTGGTAAGTGCTTTTTGATCTGCAAATACCGCGAAGTTTTCGAGGCTCATGTTGTTGCCTGGCTGTACTTCGATGATTTCCAAACCATCGTAGTTCATTGTAAACTGATATGCCAGCATGTTTGCAGCGGCCTTGAAGCGTACAGTAACTTCTTCCCCGGCTTTGATCTCCTGATCTTTCACATCGAAGAACAAGGTGCCCGCAGTACGGTCGTCTGTGCTCATCAAACTGTTCACGATCGCAGAACCGTTCATATCACCCACTTTCATTGCGCGGAAGTCAGCACCGTTCATTCCACTTGATGCGAGCGACAGGATGTCATATGATTCTGGGTAGTTATCAAGGAATGGGTTTGTGTCATCAGTGAAGACAAAGTCATTCTTGATAAAGCGCCAGGATGTGTTGTTAGGCAACTCGGTGTAGATACCCAGGATGAGTTTGCGGAATTCAACAATGTCGAAGGTTGTGATCGACTTAGAATTGTTAGCATCGGCAGCAATCATCTTGTATGGGCTATCCAGTGTCTCAAGTCCAAGAATGTGCTTGGAGATCAGAACCAAGTCATAGGTAGATACACCATTCAATGGGTCGTCATCTTTTTCCGGAGTAACTACATAGTCACCAGAAACAGGAACACCAATGAAGTTATAGGCACCATTGCCGTCGGTTGCAGTGAAGTAAGAGATCGGTGGCAGGCCGTTTGGAGCCTGGCCGGAGATCTGAATATCTGCTGCTTCCAGACCAGCGTCTGGGTTGGTAAAGTCTACTTTAGCGGCACCGGCAACAGATGCATTTACACCTGGCTGGCAGTTGCCCATATTGTCCTGAACAATTACGTAGGTCTCACAGAAGTCTGCATTTCCAGCCAGGTCCATTGCCCACAACTGAACAGGCTGAGGTCCGAGTTCGTTGCAATCAAATGTAACGCTGGTAATCGGATTGCCCTGTCCATCCAATGGGAAGGAACCGGTGCTTTGGCTAGACTTCACGATACCAATTACGATGTCGTCGGCAGGTGTGCAGTTGTCTTCTGTGTACTGCAAGAAGTCGCTTGCCCAGAGTGTAATCATACCGGTTGGCATGATGTTTACGCTGAGGCCGTTGATACAAACCACAGTAGGTTTCTTGCAATCTTTCACTACAAAGCTGTATTCACAGATGGCTTCGTTACCACAACCGTCTTCAGCGAACCACTTGATTTTGTGGGTACCGTAAGGCAATTGAGGAATTACACCTTGCAGAACGTTGTCGTTCAGGTTGGCTGGCTGCTGCAACCAATCCCAGCGCACGCATGCGGTACGGGAGGTGCCTGAAGTAGTCCAGTCAATAGTAAAGCGATATTTCTGGTTTGCAGAAACTGCACGGTGGTCAAATGCACGTGGATCACCACCAGAGAAATTCGGATTGTTGGCGTTGTTGTAGTTAACTGTATTAGGAGCAGGAGGGTTGGTGCTTGAAACTACTGTTTCCATAGTTCCGTCGCCATCGAGGTCGAGGAACAGGAGGTAGCGTACATTCACATCCGCGCCGCTGCAAGAGTCTGTTACAGTCATGCACAATTCAGTTGGTGCTTCACAGAGGTCATGGCTTTCTGTGGTAGCATCCCACCAGTATGATTCGTTCCAGAACAATGGATCGTTTGGAGTCAGGTCGCAAATTTCAACCGGGCTTGCTGGGCACTCATCAAACACTGGGTCTTCACCGTCAATGATTTTGATGATCTGCTTGTATTGGTAGCAGTTTGCATTTGCGTTCCAGTAGATCGAGTAGTTCGTTGGGAACTGGTCAGTTGCATTAATTTTGGTGATCGTCGGGTTCCATGGAGCCAGTGTACCAGGAGCAGATACCGTTGGTCCAACCAGGTTGGATGGATGGTTGGTAATTGCGTTTGGATTCGGGTTTGGTACATTGATGCATGGGTTGTTAGGATTGTATGTACACCAGTTGATGATGCGCCAGGTACGCTCAATTTTGTAACAAGCATCAGGAACAACCGTGAATACTTCGTCTTCAAAAGAAACACCCAACAATTCGCAATCTTCGCCGAAGAATGTAGGCTCACCGTACATGCCGGTACCGTCACACTCATTTACAATGGCGTCGTTCGGGAATTTCACGTAGTAATCCTGCTCGTAGTTCACAACGATACGCTGAGTACACTGGCTGGACTGAGTTCCGCAGTCGAATGCGCGGAATGTACGGGTGATAGTTCCTTTATTACATACCGTGTCAAACAGGCTGTAATTAACAGATACAGTTACTGTGTCCAGGCAACAGTTGTCTTCTGCAATTGCGAACCCGTAAGACCAAAGGCTTGGATCGAAGTTTTCACAAGAAACAGTTACGTTGGCTGGAGCCTGACAGGTTGGTTTGATTTTATCATCAACAAACACCTCAACCATACAGTCATTAGAGTGCTCTTCTTCGAACCACAGGTCCACTTCACCAGCAGGAACTGGTACATCGTATACACGGAAGATAACCATGATGGTATCACCAATGTCAGAGCAGCAGAATTTGATTTTATCGTCAAATACATCAACGGAGTCACATGGATTTTGAACCATGCGGCGGGCCTTGAAGTAAACTGGAGAACAGTTGTCGTAAGAACCGTCATCGAACGTAGATGCGTTTACATAAATTTCACCAGTAATACCGAGAGACACCTGGGTGTGCTCGTCGCAGATTGCTGCTGGAGGCGTAAGGTCTTCAACCGTTACAATGAATGTACAGATGGACTGGTTTCCACAGTCATCCGTTACATAATACGTAACTTCATTATCGCCCAAAGGCAGGTTTTCAGCATAACCCATCTGGCCCAATGTATCCGGATTCCATGGATTGTTTCCAGGGAAAGAGGTCAGGGATCCGTTCAGAGTTTGAGGAATACCATTTTTATCTGTGTAATGGGCTACGATGGAAGCAATTTGAGAACAGTCATCCGTGATGATCACGTCTGGCAAATCTGTATCCGCTTCACATTCCCATGGGTTTGTATTTACTGTAATGTTGGCAGGGCAGTCAACAACCGGACCGGTTTCGTCCAATACCTTGATTACCTGAATGAAGTAAACAGGGTTTTGGTTTGGAGGGAACTGGTTGGTTGGTAAACACCAATCATACACAGTCCAGGTACGCAAAATTTTGTAGGTACCATCACAAACTGGAAGCAACTGATCGGTATAAGCGGTCTGAAGTTCGCAGAGCGTGTTGTTTGGGTAGAGACCAAACTGGAAACCGAATTCCTCAATATAAGGAGCGCCGGTGTTGCTTGGGTCTGTTACCGGGTTTGTACAATCTACAGTAACATCGCTTGGGAACTCCACGTCGAACATATGGCGGCGTTCGAAGTACAGGTACTGCGTGCACTCAGACTGGTTGCCGCTTGGGTCGGTAGCCACCCACTTACGGATTACATATCCGCTAAGGTCATCCTGACCGTTGAATGAGCCACCACAAGGGAGGTCCACCCAGGTGTCAGAGTGGTTCAGTGTGTATGGGCCACAGTTTTCAATTACTGTAGGCTCAACGTTGGCAAGGCCCAGCACGTTTTGAAGATACGAAACTGAGTAGTCGGAGATCGCACAGGAAAGGAACAAATCTGCACACTCCAGTTCTGGAGCCAGTTTGTCTTCGATGTGTGCGTAACCGGTACAGAAGTTTCCGCTGATCAAATCACGTACACGAACCTGTACAGTGAGGTTGAGTTGGGAACTTGTCAGGATTGCAGGAACCCAGACACCGTTGATTTTCATTTCAACAACGAGGTTACCGTTAGGGCAGGTAGAACCGCCTTCCAATACATCGTCTGGTTGAAGCATGTAGGTACAGTCTTCGTCAAGCGAAACCTGCACCAAATTGTTACAGATCAATGTACATTGGGCAGAAGATTGAGCACTTACAAAAACAACCAAAACGGCTGTCAGAATGGCTCCCCAAATTTTAGCGAAAGGAGTAAAATTCGCTTTGTTCATGAGATGAAGATTAAGATAAGTGAATAATAAATTTTCGGTTTTCAAACAGATAAACCACAACAGCCTTCGCCATAATGGTCATTCAAACGCAAGCAACCCAATAAATGCAACTACTTGATACCTCATAAAAAAAGTTAAAGGGCAACTAAGCAGCTGATTCAGAGTATTCTGCGCCTTTTTTGTTCAGATGGATTAAGATTTGTGCAAATATATTCATTTGTATATTTTTTTGCGAAAAAAACCTTAAAAATTCCACGAACATGCCCGCTATGCAGCATTTGCTTAATACATAGAGAAGCAAACTGGAACGTTGTTTTCTCTATCAGAGCATACGCTTCATCGCGAGTCATACCAAATTCAAGAATCATGCCGGAATGAGAAATACCGCGAATAAGTTTTGTTAAACTCATTCACACACGACACTTTTAACATAAAGTTTACACTGAAAACGGGGAGCACCTACAGGCTCCCTGGCTTACACGAGGTTGTTCTCGTACGCGATACGGATCAAATTGGCGGTACTTTTTACCCCAATTTTCCGCATAATGTTTTTGCGATGAACCGAAACCGTTTGATCGCTGATAAACAATTGTTCAGCAATATCCTTATTGCTGAATGCCTGACCGATGTACTTCATTACTTCCATTTCCCTGCGGGTCAATCCATACCGGCGTACAAACCGATCCTCCGGCATGTTTGCTCCGGCAGAGCTGCCGGGAAGCCGGTCGGAAACCGCGACTCCTTTCCCAAGGAATGTATTGCCTTCAACAACTTCGTGCATTGCCTGAAACAATTCTTCCGGGTCGCCATTTTTTAGCAAATACCCATCTGCACCACCCCGAAACGCTGCTTTGACCAGGCGCGGGTCGTCGTGCATGGTCATAACCAAAATGCGAAGTTCCGGAAAACGCTCTTTTAAAACAGGAATCAACTTGAGGCTGTCGGGCTCGGGCAAGTTCAGGTCGAGCATAAGAATATCTACCCGGCCGGAACGAAGCAGATTGGAAATTTCGTCGCCATTGTGTGCCACGCCTTTCAGCCGGACTTCCAGCGCATCCTCATGTGCTTTCATGACAGACTTTAGTCCCTCAATAAAAATTGGCTGGTTGTCGGCCACAACTACGTTCAGAGTTTCAGATACAGGAAGATTGATTGCCACGGTCCGTTGTGATTTTTACGTTTAAGCTATAGAGCAAATCGGGAGTCTGGCGGGGGACAGGATTAAAAAACTACCGGTCTGGTTCTTTTTCATTTAATAAGTAGGGTTGCTTTTTTACACCAATTTTCATACCATATAGTTTTTTTATCATAGGTAGATTACCCTAATTGGGTAGTCCAGGCATCCAATTATTTTTTAAATCATCGAATAAAACGGATCAATTCCCTGCACAATGCAATAAACGCACGTACCGGTTCAACTTTTTAAGGAAATTCTAATCTTTTAAATTGTATATTTTTCACAAACTTAGCTGCCTTGGCAGGCATTTTGCTCTGCATGCCTAAAATCCCCGTTAGAACTCGTTTAATTTTAAACCATTTAATCACTTGCTTGATGTAATCGCGCTGATTGCATCGTTTTGAACTCTATCCGTATGCTTATGAAAAAGTCATTTACATCAAACTACTTCAAAACAGTCCTTTTTGCCGGACTCGTTTCCTTTGGAATGCAATCCTGTACCACCGACAGCCCGGGGTCCAAAGGTTCCACGTTTATGGATGAAGACCTGATCAACCAGGTTAAATCACAGGCTCCAAATGGCGAAGGGCTTGCCTTTTTCACCATGCCGGAAAGCGATGACTACGATCAAATTCCGCAGGACCCTCGCAATCCAATCACGGTATTTAAGTGCAACTTGGCCAAATGCTCTTCCATGAAACCGGATTGGGCCGCAACCCTATGGATGCGAGCAGTACCCAAATGTATTCCTGTGCCAGCTGCCACCATGCAGCCGGTGGGTTCCAGGCTTGCCTTGCTCAGGGAATTGGTGAAGGAGGAGTAGGCTTTGGCCAAAACGGTGAAGGTCGCGTTGTCAACAGCTCCTATGCAATGAACCTGGTGGATGTACAACCCATTCGTACACCATCCGCAATGAATATGGCATACCAGGAAATTGTTCTCTGGAACGGCCAATTTGGTGCAACCGGCGATAACGTTGGCACAGAAGCCAGCTGGACTGTCGGCACACCTAAGGAAAACAACCTGCTCGGATACCAGGGAGTGGAAACCCAGGCACTGGCCGGAATGAATGTTCACCGCCTCAAGGTTGATGCCGACTGGGTAAATTCCATTCCGCAATATAAAGCCATGTTTGATGCTGCATTCCCGGATGTTCCAGTGGCAGATCGCTACACCAGGATCACAGCCGGTCTGGCAATGGCAGCCTACGAACGTACCCTGCTCGCCAACCAATCACCCTGGCAGCGCTGGCTCCGAGGAAACTCAGGCGCAATGACCGATTTGCAAAAAGAGGGTGCACTGCTGTTTTTTGGAAAAGCAAAATGTGTAAACTGCCATACCGGCCCTGCACTGAACTCCATGGCATTCTATGGTTTTGGCATGACCGACCTGGTCAATGGCAGCTACGGGGTAATCAATACAGACCCAAATGCAGGCGAACACCGCGGTCGGGGTGGCTTCACAGGAAGAGCCGAGGACATGTATAAATTCAAAGTTCCTCAATTATACAACCTGGAAGACAGCCCATTTTACGGACACGGCGCCTCTTTCACCGATATCCGCAGTGTAGTCGAATACAAAAACAATGGCATTCCAGAGAATCCGGATGTACCTACAGCACAGCTGTCGCCAGGATTCACGCAACTGAATCTCTCAGACTCTGAAATTGATGCCATTACCGAATTTTTGGAAAAAGCACTCCGCGACCCCAACCTGACCCGCTACATCCCAAGCAGACTTCCAACCGACTTCTGCTTCCCCAACAACGATCCACAATCTCAAGTTGATCAAGGGTGTAATTAAGTAGTTATTAGTGGTAAGTGGTAAGTAAAAAACTTACTACTTACTACTTACTACTTACTACTTACTACTTACCACTTATAACTAAATTACCACGCCTTCGATTGGTGTGGATACCGCACCACATATGCCTCCTTTATAAGACGGGTCATTTTATCCCGCAGTTCATCAATGCCCTCTTTGGTGTGGGCAGAGACAAATACATTTTCGCCAAAGGAGTTTTCAAGATTTTCCTTGGTATCCCGTTCAATTTCCTCTTTGGTATCTTCTTCCAGGAGGTCATCAAAAAAAGTTTCCCGGTACAGATCCACCTTATTGTATACCATAAGGGTGGGCTTGTCGACGGCATCGATGTCCTTGAGGGTTTCCTGGACGGTGCGTACGTGATCTTCGTATTGCGGGTGCGCAATGTCAACTACATGCAGCAGAATATCTGACTCCCGGACTTCATCCAGGGTGCTTTTAAAACTCTCCACAAGGTGGTGGGGAAGTTTGCGGATAAACCCTACGGTATCCGACAAGAGAAATGGCATCCGGTCGAATACCACTTTGCGAACGGTGGTATCCAGCGTTGCAAAAAGTTTGTTTTCGGCCAATACTTCCGACTTACTCAATAGGTTGAGCAGGGTGCTCTTACCCACGTTGGTGTAGCCTACCAATGCGACGCGAATCATTTGTCCCCGCGTTTTGCGTTGGGTTTGTGATTGCTTGTCGATCTGCTGGAGCTTTTCTTCAAGCGATTTGATTCGGTATTGTACCAGTCGGCGGTCGGTCTCAATCTGTGTTTCACCGGGGCCCCGCATACCGATACCCCCTCGCTGACGCTCAAGGTGGGTCCAGAGGCCGCGCAAACGCGGGAGCAGGTATTTCATCTGTGCGAGTTCAACCTGTGCTTTTGCCTGGGCGGTTTGGGCCCGGTCGGCAAAAATATCCAGGATGAGCGTGGACCGGTCGACGATCTTCACCTTCAATTTTTCTTCCAGAATGTTGGTTTGCTTTCCGGTAAGGTCGTCGTCAAAAATAACGAGGCTTATCTCTTCGTGCCGGTCCAGGTATTCCAGGATTTCTTCCACTTTTCCAGATCCGATATAGGTTCGGTGATCCGGGTGCTTCAGTCGCTGTGTTATCCGTTTTGCAGTTTGTGCACCGGCGGTCATAGCCAGAAACTCCAGTTCGTCCAGATATTCCTGCACCTGCTCTTCATTCTGTTCGGGTGTAATCAAACTCACAAGCACAGCGTGTTCGGTTTCCTTTTTCAGGCCCGACTGTTTTTCACCCATCGTCCAATCTTGTGCCATAGTTCGTTTCAATTTAAAAGTATAAAAAGTGCCCCCGTCCCAAACAGCCACTGCTTTTTCATCTTAAGACGAAGTGATTCGGATATACAACCCATTGTTTGGGGCTAAAGTTCCAGATTTGTTTTTGAACACAGTTCTGGAAATGGATTTGTACTGAAGAGCTAAGGTAGGAAATGTCCACATTTTGTCAGCCACATTCCGTTGAGGTGTGATTTATCACGCCTCAATACTACGCACTAACCAATTGCTTTGCCATATTAGAGCGTGTTTTAGAAAAGGGCCCATCCTATGCCACGAAATGAAGGAGACGCACATATAGTGCGTCTGTACGATTTTGATTCGATTCCTCTGAATTTATGCCACTCTCCCGCTTGTTTAAAACACCAAACACAACTGCGAACCCAAACATTCAATATCTACCGTATTTTAGGAGCAAACACATTTCAATTACATACATATAAAACTTTAACAGCAATTGTCGTATTATGACACAAAAAATCACAATCAACTGATTTACAGTTTTTTATTTAAATAAAACAAGAAGGAAGGGCAATCAAAACAATACTTTTTCATTTTTAAAAACCGGATTTGGCCCTTCTTTTGATAGGAGTAGTTGCGGAATAGGTTTTAAAATCCTAAAATTGTACATTCTTTGGTCAATCCGGCATGTCCTTGTCGGCAAATCCAAAGTGCATTTTAATCCGATATTGGGATTAAAACTATTTCACACGATTTAATCGCATCCCTCATCCCAAACCCAGT
>JAWKLR010000049.1:0-28413 GCA_041392625.1 Saprospiraceae bacterium
ACTCAACAAATCATCCAAGCCCGTAGGGCGCATCATCAAATCATCAACAAAAAAAACTCCCGTGCTGGAAATCCAACACAGGAGTTTTCTTTATAGATCAACGGGTCTGAAAGGCCCGGAATGAATTAATTTTCGTCCTGTACCTCTACTTCTTCTTCGATCGTAATGCTGGTTGGACCGGCAATGATCTGGAATTCGGTACGGCGGTTGAAGCGGTGCTCTTCGTCGGTACACTGCACACCATTGGTACACTGGTTGAGGATTTTGGATTCACCGTATCCAACGGCCTCGATGCGATCACCGGCGATGCCTTTTGCTATCATCCAGTTTTTAGCACTTTCGGCACGGCGCTGCGAGAGTTTCTCGTTGTAGCTGTCCTTACCCTGTGAGTCGGTATGAGAAGAAAGTTCGATGCGCATATCCGGGTATTTGTTCATCAGGTCTACGAGGAACTGAAGATCCGGCTCGGAGGCCGGGAGGATTTTATCGTCGTCAAAATCGTAGTAGATGTTGGTCAGACGAATAGGCTCTTCCCGGGTAATTACCTTTGGCTTCGGCTTGCGCTTCACGCGGAGGGTGTGCTTCTTGTTTACCTGGATAGAACGCTTCACACCTACGGTGTTGAAGGTTACGGTATCCGGCAGGTACTTCGCGTTGGTGGCGATTACCATGTAGGAGCGTTCCGGCTTGAGGGTGAATGAAAACTCATTGCTACCCTGATCGGTTTTTTCCTCTACGTTTTTCGGATTTTTATCCGTTACGTCAAATACCTGTACGGTACAGCCAAGCAATGGCGGGTTGGTTTTGAGGTTTTCACTCCGCATGCGGTAGCGGAAGGTGCTTGAAAGCAATTGCACCTTTACTTCCTCAAGTTCCCAGTAGTACATATCGTCGCAGCAGGTCTTGCTTTTCAAGTTGTTTGGACCCGGGCGGTTGCTGACCAGGTAGCCCTTTTTGCCGTCAGGCAGCTGCATGTAAAAGATATCGTCCAGGCTGGTGTTGATGCCGGCGCCGAGGTTCACTGGTTTGCTCCAAACGGAACCGTTCCACTGGCTGCTGTACACATCAAATCCGCCCATGCTCACGAGGCCGTCGCTGCTGAAGAACAGTTTGCCATCGGAGTAGAACGGGCTGGATTCATCGCCTTTTGTATTTACAACGTTCCCCAGGTTTACAGGCAAACCGAAAAGTCCGTCTTTTTTCTTTGGAGAGTAGTACAAGTCGAAGCCGCCTTCACCACCTGGGATGTCGGCTACGAAGAACAACACGCGTTCACCAAAGAGTTCGCCTTCGCATGGATGTTTGGCGATGTACTCACCGTTTACACCTTCCACTTCTACGGCTGCACCCCAGCCGTCAGGGCCTTTGAGTGCGTAAAAGATTTTGCTTTCGGTTACCCGGTTGGCATCCAATTGCACGCGGGTAAAGTACATGGTATTGCCGTCGGGAGAAATGCTCACGTTGCCCTGGTGCCAGCCTTCGCGGTTGATCTGCATACCCAAAGCGGTAGGCTCGCTGAAAAACTCCTGCTGGTCTTCCTCTGGAGGGAGTGAAGAGGCTGTGTAAATTTTAGATTGCCAGTCGCCCTCCTTACCGTCCACGGTAATAACTTCCTTGGCCTGGAGTGAAGTGAAATAAAATGTGTTGCCACTGACAAACGGGGTCGCCTCTGTTTGCGGGCTGTTTACATTTTTGCCGAGGTTTGAAACCTTCAGGTTTTCCGGCTGCTTTGCTTCGCGGGCAAAATCACATCCTTCGATTTCCAGGCGGGCAGAGGCTTTTTTGTCCTCATCGCTGCCTTCGCTCAGGTACTGGCGGAACATGTCTTTTGCATCCGCATAATTGCCTTCTTTTTTGAGGCTCATTGCGTACCAATACTTGAGTTCGGTGAACTCTTGCTTTCGGTCGCGAAGTACCAGGCGGCTAAATCCGCGGGATGCCATTTTGTAATCCCGCAGTTCGTAATTGAGCATAGCGATTTCCGCTGCTACTTCTTTATTTTTTTTGTCTTCGTCGTAGACATCTTCGTATTTCTCCAATGCCGCATACAGGTTACCGGACGCTTTGGCTTCTTTCGCCGCTTCCAGGTTCGCTTCCGGAGTGGAGCGGTTCAAGGGCTGGGCTTCCAATTGAAGGGTAACTACTGCCGCCGCAAATAACAAGAACAGTTTTTTCATATTTCTAAAAATAAGGGTTAATCAATTGGGTTGTTAGAAACGTGGGCACAGTACTTTCGGCTTCACGACAGATGGCTTGTAGATCTTGAAAATGTAACTGGCTGCAATTTCAAAACCACCGCGCACACTGGTGTTAGACAGGCTGCCTGTATTGATGTCATAGGCAAATCCAACCTTCAGGTCTTTCACGCGCATACCCACAATCGGGCTGAGGTTCAGTGCATCGGCCAGGCGGTAGCTCAAGCCAAAATCCAGGTAAATGGAACGCTCCGGATTGAACAAATAGCCACCCATGGCCTGTACGATGATTTCGTCTGCTCCGCTCATGGTTTGGAACAGGAACGTCGGGCTCAGGGTGAAGCGATCATTCAACACAGCATTCATTTGACCGTGAACAACTGCACGGCGCGGCATTTTGCTGGAAAGAGAAGAAGACAAACCATAGTTTGGCCGTCCTATATGGTACATGGCATATCCGATCTGGATGTCCATGTTTTTATTCAATTGTGCGGAAAGCATGATGCCCGCATTGACATCCTTGAACGACACATCGCCCTGATTGATCTTTCCGTAATCCTGAGAAAGGGAAACATCCCGGTTGTCCCGCAGGTGATCCTCCAGGGTAAGGCTGTCGCGGTTGAGGCCACGGGATTCATTTCCGTATTGTCCGCCGATAGAGATTACCGTCTTGCCTTTTTTATCCAATGCAAGGTGGTAGGTACCGCCAAGTCCGAAGGAAGAGCGCTTTAATTGCGATGTACCGGCACGGTCGGTGAAAAAACCAACGCCTACGCCGATCCAGTCGCGTTTGCGAAAGCCAGGTAAAATGGGTGCATCCACATAAGCACCCGGGGTGCCATATTCGTCGCGAATAATGCTTGCCAACTGGTTTCGATAGATGCCTCCTACACGGGCGGTTCCCTCGAATTTACCCGCCTGAGCAGGGTTGACAGTCAGCGGCGACATATTGAATTGGGTGAAATGCACATCCTGTGCCTGAAGAGCCAGGCAAGATAAAAATGCAAAAAGAAAACTGAGTAGCGATTTTACCTGCATACGTTGAGGTTTTAAGTGTCAAGGATTAAGACGGGCACAAAATAGAGGAAAATAGATCAACTTTCACAGCGTCAGCAACGAGAATTTGTTAAAAATCCACTTTAGGAAACTAATTGACAGTTTCAACCAGCAGTTTGCATCTTTTCAGCTAGCCATTGAACGATCTCTCCTGTTTTAATTTGATGCATGCAATTGAAATGGCCTTTCGGGCATTTGGAATAGCCGATTTTTGAGCAAGGCCTGCAAGGAAGGTTTTTTACTTCAAAAATCCTGGAATCCGGTGCCGATGTTGGAAAATACGGATACATTCCAAATTCAGGTACCGTGCTTCCCCATATAGAGCCAATGGGCTTGCGAAGCGCTGCTGCAATGTGCATCATTCCGGTGTCGGGACTAACCACTGCTGCAGCTTGCTGTATAAATGAAGCAGATTGGTGCAGACTCAATTTTCCGCACAACTGAATAGCGCCGGTTGATTTAGCGAGTTGTTGGCCAATCTCCTCCATGTCCTTTCCGCCCAGCAAGACTACCGGGCAGGGCGCCTGCCTGCACAACTCCTGCATTTTCTCATACGGCATGCGTTTGGTGGCGTGCGTAGCACCAATGGCGAGGCACAGATAGTTGCCGGGCTGCAGTTCCGGGCTCCACTCCCCTACTTCAACGTGTTCGGCTTCAGGAATAAAATAATCCAGCCCTTCGCCATCGTTGTGTACGTTCAAGGAAGATACCGTTTCCAAATAGCGGTCAACAATTTGAACTGAAGGGAGCAGATTGATTCCTGTATTTACCAAAATCCATTTTTGAATATTGAGTTTGCTGAATGAACGGCTTGGTCGGCGCAAGCGGATTTTTAACAAAAGGCTCCGCAGGTTTCGGTGCAGGTCAACTACCAGTGTGAACTTTTCCTTCCGCAATGCATCCAATATTTCTGCGGGCTCTTTTTCAAACGCCCAGACCTTGTCGATGTATGGGTTGGTATCCAGCAGGCTCCGGTAGTTTTTCTTTGTCAAAAAATGAATTTCCGCTCCGGTTTGCTTTTTCAGGCACCGAACTACTGGGCTGCACAACACCACATCACCAATGGAACTAAACCGCAGGACCAGTATTTTCATTTTTTTTACTTCAATTTAAAATTAAGAGCATCCGCTATCGGTTGCGTTTGAGTTGCAGATCCTGTACGGGTTGTAATACCAGCGGAACTTCTTCCAACTCGACCGATCCGGGATCCAGTCCAAACCAGTTTTGTGGCGAAGCAGTGACGCTTTTCACGGCCAAATATAGGCTCATTATCAGTTGTTCTCGGAGTGGAAGTTCATTTTCTCTGGACAGGAATTCCTGGATGATCACATATTTGAAATCACCGGTTGGGTATTCATCACGGTTGATGTGGTATTGGGTATCTACGCTGGCTTCGCCATTTTCAATCAATTCTTCTACCACCCGTTTCATAAACAGGTTCATACGTTGTTCTACCCGGAATCCGAGTTTGAAGGTCACCTTGTACCACATCATCCGGAGCCATGACATTGACTTTATACTCCATGGTATAGGGCTCGTCGGTCACTTCGATGTGCACAAACCAGTAGATGTCGGCCCGTTTGGGTTGGGTTTGTAAAATGGAATACAGGATCTTCTCTTCCACCTTTCCCTCGTATTTTGCATTCGACAGGAAAACCAGGTTTGTTGCGTATTTGGGGATGTTCGTGTCATTGCTGAGTGTGATGAGTTGATCAATATAATCCTGAACACGCACATTTTCGATGTAGCGGTTTTTTATGGATTTAGCACGAACCCAGACAAACATCAATACAAACAAGATAGATGCAATGGGATGGTGATGTAGCCACCGTCAGTGAATTTGAGTGCATTAGCAATGAAAAATGAGCCTTCGAAACACAGATACCAGATTAAAAACAGCCATACCCAGGCTGGTTTTGTTCGGCACTACCAGAAAGTTGGCCAGCAAAATAGTGCTCATCAACATGGTTAGAGTAACCGACAAGCCGTAGGCTGCCTCCATTCGGGCGCTTTCCTTAAAGATCAATACCATGGCTATACAGCCCGCCCAGAGGCGTTTACTGCTGGAATATAGAGTTGTCCCTTCAAGTCACTTGGAAAAACCACGCGCAATTTGGGAAGCAAACTAAGTCGAATAGCCTCACTCACCAGGGTGAATGAACCGGATATCATAGCCTGACTGGCAATGATTGCAGCCAGGGTTGCAATCGCAATTCCAAACATCAAAAACCACTGTGGCATGACACCGTAAAACGGATTGGTTGGCAGCATTTGGCCTTCGTATTGCATACACCAGGCTGCTTGTCCCAGGTAGTTGAGCACCAGGGCGGTTTTTACAAAAATCCAACTGGTTCGGATGTTTGATTTGCCGCAATGGCCCAGGTCGGCATACAGCGCTTCCGCGCCCGTTGTACAGAAATACAGCCCCCATGATGACCAGTGCCTTGGGTTCGTGCATCAGCATCTGAACGGCATAATGCGGACTCAGGGCTTTCAGGATTCCAATGTCGCCGGCTATTTGCCCTACCCCCAGGATTGCCAGGGTGGAGAACCAGACCAGCATTACCGGACCGAATAAGCGGCCAACTGCGGCGGTTCCAAAGCGCTGAAAAAAGAATAAGGCGCTGATAATCACTATTGTAATCCCGACAACCGGAATTCCGGGATAGCGTATTTCAAGTCCTTCAATTGCAGAGCAAACTGAAATTGGTGGGTGATCATGCCTTCGGCAAGCACCGAGCAGCCACCGATCATGGCAGGAAACAAGAGCCATTTGGCGCGCCGGCGAACCAGGGTGTACAGGGAGAAAATCCCGCCTTCGCCGTTGTTGTCACTTGCAAGACGGGGGTGACGTATTTCAGGGTGGTTTGTATGGTGAGGGTCCAAAAAACAAGCGATACTGCACCGTAAATTGACCCGGCATGGACTGGGGTATCCCCCACAACCGCTCGCATCACATATAAAGGCGAAGTTCCTATGTCTCCGTATATAATTCCCAGGGTGATGAGCAGGCCCGCAAGCGTGCGTTTGTGGTGACTGTGTGCGTCTTTGGATTCCATGAGTGCGTTTGTTTAAAAAGTCGCCATACAGTGGTGCTTTTAATCCTTTTTCAATGCTTGTTTTTTAAAATCCATTACCTGATTCCGGCTGCCTACGAGCACTAAGTCAAGGTCTGCGGTGAGCAGGGTGTCGTTGGGTGGGTTCAGTACATATTGTCCTTTGGGTTGCCGGATTGCGATGATGGATACCGGTGAGATTTTTCGAATACCCGCTTCGCTGAAGGATTTGTTGATGTATTGGTTGCGCAACATACTGACCGGGACTTCTTCAAACATAACATTGCTCGGCCCCATGTTTGACAATAATCGGAAAAATTCAACCAAATCCGGCTTATTTATCAGGGTAGCCATAAAAAAGCCGCCAATTTGTTCGGGTACCACCGTTTCGTTTGCTCCGGCGCGTTTCATTTTGATTTCATCGGTCAGGCTGTTGGCCCGGGCAATAATCCGAATGCCGGGATTTAACTGGCGGGCCGAAAGCACGACAAACAGACTGTCTGAATCATCCGGCAAGGTTACTACAATGACGGACGCCTGCTCTATTCCAGCCTCCTTGAGGGTTTCGTCCTGGGTTGCATCCCCGTCAATAAACAAGTACGGAGTTTCTTCCTGGATGGTTTTGAGTTTATCCAGGCTGTTTTCTATCACAACAAATGGCATTTGCTGCTTGGTCAGTTCTTTGGCAACTTCTGTGGAGTGGCGGCCGTATCCACAAATAATGGTGTGTTTGGAAAGCGCCTCAATCTCGTTGTGCATTCTTAGTTCATTTAACAGTTTGGAGACATTCCCTTCGGCAAACAGGCTGACCACCGTAGAGATCGCATACGCGTACAAACCTACATTAAAAAGAATCAAAATGGAAGTGAATAGTCGGCCGTGTTCGCTCAGTTCCTGAACCTCACCAAATCCCACTGTTGAGATGGTGATGATGGACATGAAAAAGGAATCGGTCCAGGAAAAATGTTCGATGAGCCGGAAACCGGCAACGCCGATCAATACCGAAAGCAATACCAGAGAAAACGCAGTGCGAATGGATTTAATGCTTAGGATAATCCGCTGAAACCGGTTGTTGGGATCTTTTTTTAACCGAAAGGGGTAAAAAAAGATCCGGAGCGTTTCTATTATTTTAAAGGACCTGATATGCATGAATTACCGGTTGGTTAGTACAATGTACTCCCAGGGTTTAAGGTTCAGTGTCAGTTCTTCTGTCAGTTGAGTCGTACTCTTTCCGAATACATTGGCATACGGACCGGTGAGTGATTCAGGGATCTTCATGGTAAAGGTCTGTACATCCTGACTCAGGTTCAGGATTACCACAACCTTGTCTTCCTCCTTTTTTCGGTAAAATGCATACACTGCATCATCTGCATCGGTGTGAATTCGAACAGGCTTTCCTCCGTGGACCCCACTCCACAGGGCTTTATTGCCATGCCGCAATGCGCTCAGGGATTGATAGAAGGGCGTTTTGGCGTAGTTTTTCCACTGAATGGGTGTGTGGTTAAAAAAGCCAAGTTGTTGCACCAAAATATCCTCCTGGCCATTGTAAATGAGGGGCATGCCAGCCCAGGTAAAACTCAGTACATTAAATGCATCGGAAGAGGCTCCGTACAGATCGGCTTCGGTTCCGGCCCAAGTGTTTTCATCGTGATTTTGGGTGAAATACAATTGAGTGAAATGCCTTGGATAGAGTTTTTGGAGGGTGGCATCCAGGCTGTCGAGTGCATTGGCATTTTGATCTCCCTTCCAAATTGCCTTGGTTACGTCTTTCCACATCCAGCCGTAATTGGTGTGAAAACAACTTTGAAAATGCCCGGGCTCATCCTGCCATTCTGCCAGCATGTACAGTGGTTTCAGGCTGTCCAGTCCCGGCCGCGCTTCTTTCCAGAATTCATTCGGAACCAATCCGGCCATATCCACCCGGAAGCCGTCAATGTCTGCCAGTTTCACCCAATGCGACATGGCATTGATCATTGCCGTGCGCAACTCGGGTTTGCTGTAATCCAGGTCGCACACATCCGACCAATCTTCGATTGGTTCACCGTGCTCGTTGAGCGGAACCGTGCGTTTTCCTTCATACAGGGTGTAATACTCCGGGTGATTTTTACTCCAAACTGCATCCCAGGCGGTGTGGTTGGGAACCCAGTCGAGTAATACACGCAGCCCAAGGGAATGGGCAACTTCGACCAGTTGCTTCAGGTCGTCTTCATCGCCGTAGTCCGGATTGATGGCATAATAATCCTGTACAGAATACGGACTGCCCAGCGTGCCTTTTCTGTTTTCATTGCCAATGGGAAAAATGGGCATGAGCCACAGGATGTCTACTCCAAGTTCCTTTATTCTGGGCAGTTCTTTTATAACTGCCTGAAAATTCCCTTCCTCGGAAAACTGGCGCACATTCAATTCGTACAATACAGCGCTGGTAGCCCATGCGGGTAATTCCGGTGGAGTCAAATCCTGATCTTGCATCGAATTGGAGTTGTTGGACTCACAAGCAAAGAAAAACAGGCTTGCAAGTGCCAGGCTGATAAGGAATCGAAGGTGCAACATAAATGATGGGCTTTATTCCCAGGTGGGAGCGGTTCTTGAGTTTGCTACCCGAACCTGGATTCCGGTAACATTGAGGTCGGTATTTCCTTTCCAGATCATAACAAACCCTTTATCGATGACTTTCCAGGTGTTGTTGATATATGGGTCCTTACAGGAAAAGGGTAGATGACGTTGTTCAGGTTATCCAGTTCCAGGTTCCTTTGTCCACTACCTGGTTGTCTTGCAGGACGTCAAAGGTCTGGTCTTCACAATGCAACCATTTGCGGATGTAGTTTTCATGAACGGTCGTGTCGCTTGGCTGGTAAGCCATATTGAGGTGCCACCAACCGGTTGACAGGTAAGCGCGGTGGCTGGCAGTTGCAGGAGGCAGTGACTGCATAGCGCCTTTCACATCCACATAAGCCGGAGGCTCGTGGATTTGGACACCTACTGCCGAGTCCGGATTGCTTCCGTGAATTACACGGGAAGCCTTCACGCCCGGAGGTGCCCCGTATTGGTATTCCGGTGTGCTGCCTGCGGTGCCTTCGATTAGGTCTTTTGAATTGCGGCAGGTGACGTAGCCCATGACGACTACAAGGATGGCGAGAATGATGTTAAATTTCATATCAGTGAGTTGGACTGTGTGTTGTTGTGTGGGTGATGTAATTTGGAGTAACAAGGCTTCGGGGTCCAGGTCAAACAAATCGTCCCGGGTAAGATCTGGTTGGGTGTCTTCCCAGCGATTACCAACTGCCAGGGTTTTAAAACCAGCCATTTGTGCTCCGATGATACCATCATAATTACCAAGGTGTCTTTGTTGCTGGATTGGAGTTGCATGGCAGCAAAAAGTATCGGTCCGGATCGGGTTTCGCATTTTTGATCATCGTGCCGTCAATCACTTCGTCAAAGTATTCAATCACTCCTACGGATTGAAGGACGGTGCGTGCGTTTCGGGAGGAAGAGACGACTGCCATTTTTAAGCCCAATGACTTGCATTTTTTTAAAAAATCAAGTACACCGGGCAGCAGTGCGTCGGGTTGAAGTTGGCTGATCAGTTCGATGTACCAGTTGTTCTTAATATTGGCACGAAAGAGTTTCTCTGCATCGGTCAGGTAAATGTCGGAGATTTGAATCAGGTAATCCAGGCTGTCAAACCGACTCATGCCCTTCATTTCCTGATAAATTTCCCGGGAAAAAGGAATGCCCAACTGCTCGGCCAGGCGCTCCCAAGCCTGGAAATGGTATTCAGATGTATCTACCAAAACGCCATCCAAGTCAAAAATTATAGCCTTGTATACCCGATCCTGTGTATTCATACCTTTTTATTGATGGGACGAAGGTATCCCAAATTTACCTTTTGACCTAGGGATTTCCGAATTCCGATTCCATGATTTCGGAAATAAAAAAATGGCATCCGGTGCTGAAACTACATGCAAACCGGATGCCAATGGTATAAGCGTACGAAGTAAACTACTCCGTAGTAAGCCAACAAGTGGCTTGCTACGGAGTAATGCTCGTTATTGAAATACGCGGACGTAGTCCACGATCATGCGTTGCGGAAACTGTGTGCTTCCATCCGGACTGCCCGGCCAGTTGCCACCCACAGCCACATTGAAGATGAAGAAAAACGGCTCGTTGAAGGGCCAGTTTTGTCCGGCTACAATATCGCTTGGGTCAACCACATAAAAGGTCACTCCATCTAAAAGCCATTCGATCCGGTTCTCTTCCCAAATGATGGAAAACACATGGAACTCATCGGCAAAAATGGCATTACCACTCAATGCTTTAGAACCGCCCATATATTGGTGACTACCTACATCGTTTCCATAATGAACGGTGCCGTGGGTTCGTCCCGGCTGGCTGCCGATCATTTCCATAATGTCGATTTCACCACATGCAGGCCATCCAAGATCGTCAATATTCGCACCCAACATCCAGAGGGCAGGCCAAAGTCCTTGCCCCTGAGGCAATGCTGCACGGATATCTACGCGTCCGTATTGAAATTCAAATTTATCTTTTGTTACCATCCGGGATGAGGTGTAATTGCTGCCGCCAACATTTTCTTCCCGGGCTTCGATGATCAGGAAATCGCTGTCGAAGTAGGTGTTTTCCGGGCGGTAGTACTGCAGCTCATTGTTACCCCAGCCACCCTGTCCGGTACCAATTTCATGCGTCCAGTTTGCTCCGTTGAGTGCGCCCTGATCAAATTCATCTTGCCAGACCAGGGTCATCCCGGGATAGGTAAGCGGACTGGTGAAGCCGGTTGTTGGGATTTGCAACTGGTTAACATCGTCGTCGTTCACAATGGTTCCTTTAGCCCGGTCACGTACCAGGGTGCCATTGATTGGATTGAGGAGTACGACTTCAAAGTACTCGTCGTTTTCTTTGTTGTCATCATTCAGGATGGAAACAGAGATGGTGGCTTCGCTCGCATTCGCCGGAATAATCAGCTGTGCATTTTCAATTTTTTCATAGTCGCTGCCAAAAAATGCAGTCCCGTTCAATGTTGAATAATTCACAATCACATTGGTGGTCGCTGCTTGGTTCAACTGGACGGTAAATGTCAGCATTCCGCTCTGTTCGTTTTCCGGTGCGCTGCTATCCAGGATGCTGATTTCCGGCACGGTTGGCGTAGGGTCGTCCCCATTGTCTTTTGTGCAGGAAAATGGAATAAAAAGCAAAAGAAATAAAACGCTTTTGATGTTTACTTGCATGGTGTAGTTTGGTTTTAAAAAGCCGGCGATCCGTAAAAAATGAACGGATCGCCAGCATGTTATCGGTTGGTAGCCTGTTGGTAAACGCGAACGTAGTCGATTTCCATTTTTTGAGGCCAAATGGATTCATCTATTCCGTGTTTTCCGCCCCAGTTTCCACCCACAGCCACATTCAGCAGGAGGTGGAATTTTTGGTCAAAGGCCACTTGATTTGTATCCCCGACCATCGTTTTTAAAACGATGAAATACGGTGTCATCAATCAAAAATCTATTTGTTCCGGTGTCAGGAAATCCATATTCATGAAACTTCTCTGTTACATCATTCATGTAGTGACTTTGCACAACCTGTGTACCAATCATTCCATTGTAGTTTCGGGTGGACGATTGCCAAGGTACTGTCGGAATATACCCTACATGTTCCATAATGTCAATTTCTCCCGCAGTCTGGCCATCCACCGTAGGAGGCTTATCCGTGAGCAGCATCCAAATGGCAGGCCAAACGCCTTTTCCCTTGGGCAATCGCGCACGGATTTTTGATAGTTCCGTACTGTAATCATAGCTTTCCTTTAGAAACAAGTCGGGCAGGAAAGTCTCTGCCGTTCATTGCTTCCTTGTGTGCTTCTATTGTCAACATGCCCCCACCCACACGTGCATTTTCCATGCGGTTTTCGGTGTAATACTGGAGTTCGTTGTTGCCCCATCCGCAGAGTTTTGGGCATCCGTCACCCCGATCATATCCCCACCTGCTGGAATCGGGCAGGCCTTCGTAATCAAACTCATCACTCCACACTAGCTGCATGACGGGCTCCTCTGTTTTGCTTTGATTTGTTGCATAGTGCAAACACGCCGAAGCGGATACGACCCAGAATACAATCAAACTAAACCGAAATAAAGCACTCATCGTTTCTCGAACGTTAATTCAAACCATCCGGCTCCACCACTGATTATACTGCGGACAATCAGTGTCGTTTCGGTTACTTCAACAATATCATATACCGGACCGGAATCCCAGACACCCAGGAAAGCACCAGTTGGTAAAATGATTTGGTCCTCACCATTAGCTCCCGTTCCTTCAGAAATCAACCAGGTGTAATCAGAAGGTGGCGTGTAGGCCACAGGTACATACCCGTTCCAGGGGTCAATGGTTTGTCCATTGTTGTCGTACTCAAAATGTGCTCCATCAAAATAAAAACAGAACGAGTCGTCGTATTGTTCGGCTTGAAGTCCATTTGCCTGAGAGGTAAACCATTCAGAGGATCCGGGAGTTGGGCCAACCTTTACGGCACCGGCTTCATGGATAAATGTCCAGCATTTTCCTGGTGTTTCGCAGTCGCCTGTAAGCAAGGCAATTTGCGGGTCACAATCCGGAGCTGCATCTGCAGCAATGTTAACGGATTTTGTGTTTTGAGCGGTTCCTCCCCCATTTTCTGCAGAGACATGCAGGGTGATGGCATAGTCGCCCATGTTTTGAAAAAACACCGTATCCGTCTGCTTGTTGGAAGTAGCAGGGACTCCTCCCGGGAAATCCCACAGACGACTGAAATTGCCGCTTGATAAATCAGTGACCACTACCCTATTTGGGTCGCTCTGCAACACTTCAACGCTGAAATCAGGTTTTGCAGGCGGGTCCGGAAGGATCACGTCTGAATCCTCGTAAGGATTGCAGGAAAAAAGTAGAACAGCCAAGAGGCTGAATATGCTTAAGTATTTCATAATCAATACATTGTTCAATAAATGAAATGGGGTTTAGTATCCAGGGTTTTGCGTGATGGCACCGTTTGTAGCCTGAATTTGAGAAACTGGAATTGGGAATAACTCATGAATTCCGCTCACAAATCCCAATGGGCCAAGTACATCACTTGCACGTCCGGTACGAACAAGATCAAAAAAGCGATGACCTTCCAGTCCGAGTTCCACCCGGCGTTCGTGGTAGATGGCATCCAACAGGGCTTGACCGCTTGCGGTAACATCCGGCAGGATGTTGGTGTTGCCACCACGTGCACGCGCACGTACCCGATTCAGGGAGGTGCGTGCCGGACCTTCCATGTTGTTGTGGTAAGCGGCTTCCGCATGCATGAGCAGCACATCAGCAAAACGAATTACCCGGTCATTTGAGCCGCCGTTTGGATTCGGGTCACCGAATGGTGCTTCTTCACTTTTGTTGTTGAAGTACTTCTTAGGATAGTACGCATACGGTTGTCCGGCTGCATCCTGGGTGAACACACCGCGATCCCCCATAGCATCGCCTTCACGGAATACTGTGTGAGCCAGGCGCGGATCTTCAAAGCCTTCTTTGAAAAACTCCTGGACAAAATCTTCCGTCGGAATATTAAACCCGAAGCCTTCAAACTGTCCGCGTGCACGTTGGAACACATTGGTGAAAGTACCCTCGTTAGCATTGTTTTTACCCCAGTTTCCACCGGAGGCATTCATGTATTGAATTTCAAAAATTGATTCGATGTTGTTTTCACCATCCTGTGTGAAAATGCTGCCGTAATCGCTTGCAAGGTCATATTCCATAGAAAGAATAATCTCCTCCGCAATAGCCTGGGCTTCCGGCCATCTTTTTTGCCAAACTAATGACTTCAAAAGCAAGGCCTGTGCTGCACCTTTGGTAATGCGGCCAAGATCTTCCGGACCGTAGGCACTGCGAACCGGCAGGTCCTCAATTGCCTGATTCAAATCAGATTCAATCAGCATCCATACCTCATCTGCCGTTGCACGTGGGAGGTTGTATTCACTTGGTGCCAATACATGATCAGCCAGTGGAACTCCGCCAAACATGGTAACCAGGTTGTAAAAAAACCAGGAGCGGATGAATCGGGCTTCACCCAGGATTTGGGCTTTCAGAGTTGGGTCCATTTCGATAGCAGGAACCCGTTCCAAAACCACATTAGCCCGGTAAATGCCTTCGTAGTCAGCCGACCACTCGCCTTCCAGCAAGTCGGTGTTGGCTGCACCGTTGAAGTTTTCGAGTTGAAGCAGTTCGTTGGCATCGTTGTCGCCGGAACCACCTTTTTCGGAGTCGTCCGACATGATATCGCCCCAAAACCAGCGGAAGTGGCCGGCAGGAGAAAGTTCAAACTGTAGTGGAGCATACGCTGCATTGATGGCAGCTTGTGCATCCTCAGCAGTTCGGTAAAAGTTCTCTTCAGTCGTCCCAACAATGGGCTTTCTGTCCAGAAAATCTTTCTGACAGGCTGTAGGCAGCAACATAGCAGCAACCAACAGCAAAAAGGATACGTATTTTATCGCATTCATTGCATTGAGATTTTGAATTAAAAGGTCAGGTTAACACCGGCTAAGTACACTCTGGCCTGTGGGTAAAATCCGCGGTCAATCCCGGCTTCCAGTGCGCCGTTGTAGGCCCCGATTTCCGGGTCCATTCCGCTGTACTTGGTAATGGTAATCAAGTTCTGAGCCGATGCATATACGCGGAATTTCTGGATGTGCATGCGGTCCAGGATAGTGCGTGGAAGTGAATATCCAATCTGTGCGTTTTTCAAACGGATGTAGGAGCCATCCTCGACAAACCGATCGGAAACACGGGCATTTTGGTTCGGATCGTTCAAGTTGACCCGTGGCTGGGAATTGGATGTTCCCGGGCCAGTCCAGCGGTTCAAAACATCAACTGGTCGGTTTACATACGTGAAATCATACCGCACAGTAGCATTATAGATGTCATTGCCCTGGCTGCCCTGGAAGAACAGACCGAGGTCAAATCCTTTCCATTCGAGATCAGCATTGAAGCCATAGGTGAAATCCGGAATTGGATTTCCGATGTAGGTCTGATCATCCTGATTGATTACACCGTCGTTGTTCAGGTCAACAAAACGGATGTCGCCAGGAGCCGTGCCCTCGTTTTGAAACGCGTGGTTGTTTATTTCCTCCTGATTTTGGAAAATTCCATCTGTTACAAATCCAAACATGGAGCCAATAGGCTGGCCAACTTCGGTTTTGGTTACGTTAGCATTGGCAGATTGAACTCGGCCTGCAAATACCGGCTCACCGCCTTCGCCCAGGCTGGTTACCTTGTTTTTCACAAAGGAGATATTGCCTCCAAAACTGTACTTGAATGCACCGGCCTGGTTGCGGTAAGAAAGTGCAGTTTCCCAACCGGTATTTTGTACACTTGCAATGTTGCGAATCGGCGGGTTGGCTCCTACTGTAAGCGGAATAGGTGCTGCATACAACATGCCGGAGGTATTTTTTTGATAGTAATCCACAACCAGCGAAAGGCGGCCTTCAAAGAATTCAGCATCCAGACCAATATCGGTTTGTTCGATGCTTTCCCAACGCAAATCCGGGTTTGAAACCGTCAGTGGTACACTTCCGTTTGTAATCACTTCGCCGGAACCAAAGGTGTAATTTTGTCCACTCAGTACTACGGAGGTGAATCCATAGTTGCCAATCCGGTCGTTTCCGTTAAGGCCCCAGGATGCGCGAATTTTGAGGAAGTCTACCTTTGGCAGGTTCCAGAATTCTTCGTGGCTGATAATCCAGCCTGCAGATACCGATGGGAAGGTGCCAAAACGATTGTTTGCACCAAAACGAGAGGATCCGTCAGAACGAAGTGCAGCACTCAATAGGTAGCGGTCGTTCAAATCGTAGTTTACCCGTCCAAAAAATGAAAGCAAAGAAGACTCATCTGCACCGCTGTATGCACTCTGTGAGGTGATTGGGTCGATGGTGTTTGCGATGTAGGCATCTTTCGGATCGTTGGAAGGCAAATTGGTGTTTGCACCTCCGCTGTATTCATGTGAATTTTCCAATGCTGTTGTACCACCGGTAATGGTAAAGTGGTGGAGGCTGCCAATCTGGGTTTCCCAGGTCAGTACATTTTCCCACTGCCAGGTTTGCCATTTGTTGTGCTGAATAACAACCGAATTGGTGAGGTTTTTCTCGCCTGCAGGGGCATCGCTCAAATTCGGATCGTTGCTCAGGTCAAATCGTGGAAAGAAAATATCCTGTTGGGCAAAAGTTGCATCTACACTGTAGCTAGACCGGAATTGCAAACCTTTTGCCAATTTAATAACACCAAATGCGGTACCTACAATTCGATTGGAGTTCCAGGAATTGTGTGTCTGATCGATTGCATTCAGCGGGTTTACAATATCTGTATCGGCATACCGGGAGTATGCATAGGTTCCATCGGCTTTACGGATGGGCGTCACTGGATCCATGTTCAGTGCTCGCACCAGGGGTGTTGTAAACTCGTTGTTTTCAGGCAGGAAATTGCGCTTGAGGTTTGTAAGGCCCAGGTTGGTTCCGACTGTCAGCCAGGGCTTAACTTCATGCGAGCCGTTGATCCGGGCTGTGAAGCGTTTGAAGCCCGATTTTTCTCCACCTACTATACCGTCCTGATCGAAGTAATTACCAGAAACAGAATAGGTTGATTTCTCAGAACCTCCGGTAAACGTAAGTTGGTGGCTTGCCATAGGTGCTTCGGTAAAAATGGCATCCAACCAGTCCGTACCCGCACCCAATGCGCTTGGGTCTGCAAATTCCGGCAGTGGTGTTTTTCCTGCTGCAATATGGGCTTCGTTTGAAAGCATTGCATATTCTGAAGCGCTGAGCAGGTTGGTTTTTTTCCAGGCACTCTGCATACCAACATAGGCGTCGTAATGAATCAGTCCCTGTTCGTTTTTCTTTCCGGTTTTGGTTGTAATCAATACAACCCCGTTTGCACCACGTGCACCATAAATAGCAGCCGAAGCGGCGTCTTTCAATACGTTAATACTTTCAATGTCATTTGGATTGAGAAAATCCAACCCGTCTACAGGGATCCCGTCGACAATGTACAAGGGGTCGCTGTTGTTGATCGTACCTGTACCGCGCACACGTACCGTGAGCGGACTGCCCGGTGAACCAGAGTTTTGAGTAACCTGGACACCTGCAGTGAGGCCTTGCAAGGCTTGTTCTACACGCAAAACTGGAAGTTCTGCAATTTCTTCTGCAGTTACGGAGCTAACCGCCCCACTGATGTTGCTGCGTTTTTGTGAACCGTATCCTACAATAACAACCTCGTCGATAAGCGAGATGTTTTCATCAAGCTGCACGTCAATTACAGAACGGTTTCCTACGGTTTCAAGTTTGGTTTTCATACCTGAATAGGAGAACTCAAGTACTGTCTGATCGTCCACTCCGGATAATCTGTATTTTCCATCCAGGTCAGAAATTGCACCTTCTGTTTTACCCTGGATTCGAACGGTAACCCCAATAAGCGGTTCCTGGTTGCTTGCATCGGTTATTTGCCCAGTCACTTCCCGCTGGCCATAAAGACTGCTGAGTGAGAACAGGGCTAAAAACAGAATATATATTTTTTTCATACAAAGAGATTTAGTTGTTAGTGGTCAGTGATCAGTAGTCAGTGGTCAGGATTTGATAAGCTACTGACCACTGACTACTGTCTACTGACCACTAATTAGTACTTGATGAACTTGCTGATTCCGCGACGTGATTTTTGTTCAATCTGGATGTAGTACAATCCTGCATTCCAGTTTGAGGATGGGATAAGCACATCACCAGGCGTTTCATTGTAGGTTTGTTCCCAAACCATGTTGCCTGTTGCATTGAAAATGCGGATATGTGCTCCTTCCTGGATAGGCTCCTGGATGTACAGTGCAACATCTGTGTAGGTAATGCTTGGACGCAATTCGAACCAATCGTTGGTAAACGCTGGTCCGTTTACACTAACACTACAGTCCGTATTCGTTGCGCAGGAGGCATAACATGTGTTTACTACGGTATCCTGTTGTACCGGATCGAGCAAACGGTCGTTGAAGTTCTGCACTTGCGCACAAGGCTGGCCGCTCAGGTTTTCTTTACAAGAAAAGTCCGGGCAGAAACCATTGGTAAAGGCATAGAATGTGGAATAACCTTTTTCACGTTCGATGGAGATGGAGTAAATACCGTCGCCATCATCGTCTGTCATGCGGAAACGTGGGCTTGGTGCTCCAAAGTCAGCACCACCGGCAAGATATACACCGGTTGTATCCGGAGTAAATCCATTCATGCCGATGTTGTAGGTGATGGTCACGCCTTCGCCACATTCGTAACAGCTGTTAAAACAAACCGGATCCAATACGGTAGAGTCGGCAACCAACAAAAGTTTGCGGTTGGTAAATACATTGGCTCCGTCATAGGTTGTGTTGGTGCAAGAAGATGTTGGAGAAAGTGATTCCTCGGCAGACCAGTTGTCCAGAGTAAATTTGTATTCGTATGCTCCGGTTGCAATTTGAAGGGTAGTTGCATAAACGCCGTCTCCATCTGCATCGGTCATGATGTTGCTGTCGCCAGACCAGTCATTGAATGAGCCACTTACTGCTACATTGGTGAAGCTGTTTCCGTACTGGTTCATGTCAACCTGGAAGGTAACATTTGCCAATTGTGGTCCACCTTGGGTGCACACTTCAAAATCATCGAGGTAGTAGGATTGATCTTCTGTAAAGCTTGTTCCAAAATCAAAAAACAGGGTGGCTGTTGCGTATGCATGACCAGTAGCTGGCTGGTTCGGAGCACCAGATGAAGGCAGGCCGGCATCAAAGCTCAGTTCAACCCACTCGCCGGTGGTATTAATTTCCTGCTGAAGTTCCCAGTTATCACCACCGGTAGTGGAGTTTTCCAGTTTGAGCAAGAGGTTGCCCACGTGGTCGCTGTGTACCTTGATCTTGATGGTGCCGCCGTTAACCAGGTTGATTGGGTTGATTGGGTTTGGATTTGAGAATGCACCAGCCCAGGTCTGAGAATTGGCAGGCTTTCTGAACCACAGTACATTGTCGGAGGTATTGATACCGGTAGGATTTGGATTGGCAACAGACTCGGATAAAACTCCTTCCAGCGAACTTCCGAAATATTGGAAAGTAGTGGATGTTTCAGGTGTTTCGTAGTCAAGGATTGTTTCACATGCTACACCGCCTGCTTCCACAACGATGTTGTCGATGTATGAAATTGTTTCTTCTGTTGGGCTAACACCAAAGTCTGAAAACAGCGTAAGGGTCTGGTACACCTCACCGTTTCCTGCCTGGTTGGGAGCCTCTTCGTTGGGGAGTGTCAAATCGAATTCGATTTTTTCCCAGGCATCCACTACCGTGTTGCTTTTTGTTTGCAGGTAGTTATTTGCTCCAGAAACAGCCCCTTCCAATTTGATAGAAACACTGCCGATGTGGTCCATGTGCACCATAACGGTAATCTTGGTGCTGTTGGTAACGTCAATCGGTGTACTTGGATTTGGGTTTGAAAAACCACCGGCCCAGGTTTGAGCACCAGCAGGCTTAATCCATTGAAGAACCGTAGCGCTGGTATTATCTCCAGATGGATTTGGATTGGCTACTGTAGTGCTCAATTGGCCCTCAAGGCTACTACCAAAGTATTGAAAGGTGGTAGACGTAGCAGGAGTCTCGAAGTCAAGTATTGTTGTTTGTGCTGTTAAGAGCCCACAAAAGGCTACGACAAACAAAGTGGTAAGTATACGTAAGGTCATAATCTAAAATTGATTGAATGAAATTTTGTTTTGCTGATTTCAAATTGAATTGCACAAAATTAGGTTGACCATCATTTTTAAAGAAAATAATACCTACGACATGAATTCACACCCGTTCTATTTAACCCCAAAACACTACGACATTACTACGACAAACACTACTTTTTACCTACCTTCCCTATTATTTTTTTGTAGTACCTTTGGACATGCTCTACCACCGAATATTTACCTGTATTTTGGCTTTCGCCGGCATAGTAATGCCCCTTGAGGGTACCGGACAGGCGAATAATTTGGGCTTGCCGCCGGTAAGTAATTTCACAAAATCGGATTACGGGGCTGGTACGCAGTCATGGGATATACGACAAGCCGCCGATAAGCGTGTTTTTATCGCCAACAACGAAGGCTTGTTGTGCTTCAATGGTGCCTTTTGGCAACTTTTTCCACTACCCAATCGGACCTGTGTGCGGTCGGTTCATGTCGCGTCAAATGATACCATATATGCTGGCGGGCAAGGAGAACTTGGCTACTTTTCGCCGGATGAAACCGCTGCCCTTCAATTTCATTCGCTGACAGAATTGGTACCTGCTCAGGACCAAAACTTTGCAGATGTTTGGGATGTAGTAGCCTTTCAATCCAGGATGTTCTTCAGA
This sequence comes from Saprospiraceae bacterium, assembly GCA_041392625.1. Classification (GTDB taxonomy): domain Bacteria; phylum Bacteroidota; class Bacteroidia; order Chitinophagales; family Saprospiraceae; genus M3007. Next base: position 20,683 of record JAWKLR010000049.1, read on the forward strand.
ACGAGTTCCAGAATTTTTATGCTGACAAATGGGACCATGCATTCCTATCCTTCTCAGGGATCCTGGGAATACCTGGCCCGCGTTCATGGTAAACTTTATGCGCATGATTCCAAACGGGGCTTGCTTCGTTTCAATGGCTCTGAATTTGAACAGATTCCGGGTGCTAAGCCACCAAGTGTTGTAACGGGCATGCTTCCCTGGTCAGGGGATTCCATTCTTATCGCGACCCTGAAAGACGGTTTTTTTAGTCTGACTAATAACCGGTGGAGCACTTGGGAAACGCCCATCGATACCTTCTTTAAAAACAAACGGATTTATTGCATCGATAAACTGGAAGGAAAAGGACTGGCAATTGGTACCACCCTGGGGGGACTAGTCTTGCTGGACCACACCAGAAAACCGCAGTTGTGGATGCATAAAGGAAATGGCCTGCAACACAGGAACATTCTGAGCGTATGTGCAGATGCTGCCGGGAATGTATGGCTTGGACTGGATAATGGGATCGACTACGTAGAACTCACTGCCCCACTCTACTCCATTATACCAGATAAGGATGTGGAAGGTGCGGGGTACATCGCCCGGGTCTGGAAGGACACCTTATACCTAGGTACATCCAATGGGCTGTATTTTATTCCATGGAAGACTTACTACAACCCACTGAAAGCCAATCAGTTTCGCCTTGTGAGGGGGAGCGTTGGGCAGGTTTGGGGCCTGCAGGATGTTGCAGGCGATTTGCTCATGGGGCATCATGAAGGCGCATTTAAAATTCTTGGTGGACAAGCAATTCCTATCAATCAGGATGCTGGCACATGGAAGTATGTATTGCTGAACGACACTACACTTTTGGCAGGTCGATATACGGGAGTTGCACTGTTTAAGAAGAAAAACACGACCTGGGATTATGTTAAAGATATCCCGGGACTGGAGGAGTCTTGCAGGGTACTTTCACTGGAAGGAGATTCCCTGCTGTGGGTCTCCCATCCGTATCGCGGAATTTACAAGATCGATGTGAAAAACGACTACAAGTTCCACTTACTTGGTCAAAATGCAGGCCTGTACTCCGATTTGTTCAATTATGTATTTAGGATAAACAACCAGGCTGTTTTTGCGTCGGAGAAGGGAACTTTTTTGTTCGAACATCAGGCCGGATCGTTTATACCGTTTACTGAGTTGAATACCATTCTTGGAGCAGACAAGCGAATCAATTACCTGCAGGAAGATAAACGGGGGAATATATGGTTTACCCGGGAGGGTGAAACCGGAGTACTCTGGATAAAAGACCAGCGGCTAAAGAAAAACATTGAGTTGCAGGTTTTTCCACAACTTCAGGGGCATATGGTAGGTGGATTTGAATACCTATACCCGGCCTCAGAGAACACCCTGTTCTTTGGTATGGATCGTGGCTTTTTTATGTTGTCTTCGGAGCGATTAAATCAGGTAAAAAAAGCGCCGATAGTCCTTATTAATCAAGTGAGTTTATCGGCGTACCCGGATAGCATGCTGTATGGCGGTTTTGGTTATGTACAGGATGCTCCCCGACTTTCACATACAACAACAGGTATGCATATTTCCTATTCCAGTCCGGAGATTGGTTCTGGCAGTAAACTGGAGTATAGCACCCGAATTTCCGGACTGGATGATCATTGGTCTGCCTGGTCGGGCGCGACAAGCAGGGAGTTAAGTCAACTACAACCCGGCACCTATAAATTTCAGGTGAAATGCAGGGATGAACATGGGACGGAAAGTCCGGTGGCTTCCTTTGAATGGGTTATCCGGGCTCCGTGGTATGCAAACAGCCTTGCCTATACGTTTTATCTATTATTGTTGGGCGGCTTGATTGTGGGCGTAGTGAAGCGACAGCAAACCTTGTTTGAAATTGAAAAAGCACAGTTATCGCAAACTCATCAACTTAAGGAAAAAGAACACATCCAACGCCAGGAAGAAACCCGCCAAAAACTAAATCAGGTACAAACTGAAAAACTAGAGGCTGAAATTATGCACAAAAACCAGGAGTTGGCATTGGCTACCATGCACCTGGTGCAAAAGGGGGAAATGATTGGCAGCATCCGTGAGGCCCTGGAGCGGATAAAGGGAATGGGCGGTTTGCCCGACCCTGTCCGAACTGAAATCAAAAAAGTGCTGCGGCTTGTACAGGCAGATGTCCAGACCGATGAAGACTGGCAGCAATTTGCACTCCACTTTGATCAGGTGCATGGTGACTTTTTAAAGCGCCTACGGCAAAAATATCCGCAACTTAGTCCAAATGATTATCGACTTTGCGCCTACCTGCGCATGAACCTGACGTCAAAGGAAATCGCCCACCTGCTCAACCTTTCGGTGCGCGGTGTTGAGGGAAGCCGGTATCGACTTCGAAAGAAAATGGATATTGAAAAAGATGAAAATCTGATTGACTTCTTAATGGAAGTTTAGTCCGGCTTATTTAATAGATGTGCTTCCAAAAAATCCTGGATATCATCCACCGTTTTTTCTTTTCCAAACCGGATGGGTGTGCCAATTTTCACCGTTAACTTGGTTCCTTTTTTTCGTAAGCGGAGGCCTTTTTTGTCAAATGCCTGATTGAATCCATCTATATCGATCGGAACGACAATCGGGCCGTAAGAAGTTGGATGATGTGCGCTGCACTTTGCGAACTGGAGCATTGGTTGCAGTAGTCCCCCGTGGGAGGCGTTATAACCCAGCCAAATTTCAGTGCCTTAATGATTTTGGCCGGGGCTTTCAAGTCTGCTCCCCGGTTTACATTTTGCCCGGCATGTCGCCAGTTTCGTTTGATCGTAACTGCACCTGCGTAGGTGAATAAACGGGGCAACCAACCGCTCTCCAGCATGGTTTCTTCCGCAGCAATATAGTAGGATCGTACCCGCGGGCTGAACAAATACACAGGAAGGTTGATGCTGCGAAAACCCCATTTTGCCGCTGAAAAAATGTGGTACAAGGCGAACACATCTGCAAAATAGGTCTGATGGTTGGAGATGATCAACACATTTTCCCTGGGCAGTTGTTTCAAATGCTCCGCCCCTTCTACCTGTGTACGGTTGATGAGATTGAGTCCAGGATAAGTGGCTATACCCAATACGCTGGTCAACAGGCGTTTTAAGAAAATGATGTTGCCAAAAGGATCTCGCACTCGAAATGAAAATCCTTCACCAGAAGGCGTTGCGCCACTTGACTCCAAGGGATGGCTTGTTGATTCTACCGGTTTATTCTGCTGCATAGACGAATGAATCCGAACTCTTGCCCTGAGAACTACCCAAGGCAAGAATTTGGAACGGCAAAGGTAACAAGAAATGTAGTAGGGAATGGTACTATGAAAACAACCATTTTGCCCCACCCGTAGAGACGCAAGATTTTTCGTCTCAATACCACAAAAAATTTGGGGCGAAACTATTTGATTGTGGTAGAGACGCAAAATCTTGCGTCTCTACGGGCCGGATACATTATTCGACTATTATTTTGCGTGCAGGAATTGCCGCATCCATTGAATACAAAACATACATTCCCGGCGGGATGGCATCTGGGATGCGCACCTGGAGGGTGCCAGATTGAGTAGACCAGTCGGTTGTACTGAATTGATGTTGCCAGCTTCCGCTTAGGTTGCTGATTCGATGGTAGCGGATCGTTGGATCGCTGGTTTGGACAGAAAGCCACTCCCCTGCCCTAACCGGATTTGGGAACAGGTTTAGCCCGGAATCCTGAGCGGGGTTCTGACTGGAAACCTGCGCATCGTTTGCCAGGATGGTAATGCGCCAGACAGAATCCACAAGGTTTGCGCTGTTGTTGGGGCTATGCAGAATCAACTCAATCAATTCATCCTGCTCTTCAATGGTGTCATCTAAAAAGTTTACGCTCACATATTGCGTGCTGGTTGTATTTGCCGGGAAGACAATGGGGCCAGTTTGGTAGGTAAAATCTGCACCCAGCGTGGCAGTTGTGTTGCTACCCAATTTGATTTCAACAGTTGTTTCTGTATCTGCGGGATTATACAGGGCGATGGCGAAAGCATAGGTCGTCATTTCTTCCGGACGTTCTGCATCGCTGGTGATAATGGTGATGGTCGGTGGAATATTTCCAGACGAATCACATGGCAACATAAAATGGCTGCCCAAATGGGAGTAATTATTTTGGTTATAGCCCGTCCAATGTGCGGCGCTTATGTGCCAGTCTTGCTCCCCCTGGCGAATGATGGAATCACGAGTCAGTGCCGCCGAAGAGGTGTTCCGCATGCCTGCGGGCCAGGAAACGCCTGGGTCTTCGCCAATTATGCCAACAATATCAACCAATTGGTCTCCCTGGTATAAACCTACCGCGTCATCCCCGCTGTAGATCAACAGTTCGGAAATCTGATCTGCTACATCCAGTACTTCCTGGACAGAAATTGGAGAGGCGAGCACATAAACTTCCCCGGGATCCAGGCTGCCTGATAAATAAATGCTGGTGTCTGGTTCGGTATTTCCATTGGTGTAAATCCGGAAGTTATAAGAAGATAAATCAACTGGAGAGAGTGTTGGGTTGTAAATTTCAAGCGCCCGCGATCCACCATTTACCAGGGAGTGAAGGTATTCGGAAATAAACACCTGCTGGCAAGGAGCATTGTTGGTGATGGAGTCCCGGTCGTAAAAAGTATACGTCAATGTGTTATCTCCCAAGGTTGCATTGTTGGTGGGGTTTGCCAGAGTAAGGGTCAGGTATTCTACGGGCTCCACAATTCCATCCAGGTTAGAAAACACGCAGACCGACATGTTTCCATCGGTATTCGGAGGAAAAACAACCGTTGTGGGACTCAGGGTAAAATCCTCACCCAGGGTACAAGTAGAACTCGGGTCAATCAATACATCCACACTGGTTTCCTGGGGACTGGGATTCACCAGGCGCACATTAAAACACAAACCCAGGCCTTCAACATATGCGCCATCGTTGGTAAGGATGCTTATTTCGGGATTCTGTGCAAAAGCGAAAGGCGTCCCAAACAAAAGGAATAAAAACGTAAAAATAACACTGCTTGTTCTCATGGTTTTTATGCAAAAAACGGGAATATGCACCGGTTGGGGTTCATCCTTTTGGGTGATTTTGTGCTATTAAAACTCAATCCCAACGAACCCATTTTGCAATCCACTGCTGCTCATCAATGACTAATTCAATAAAATAGATTCCATTTTCTAATGGTGGGATATCCATTTCATTTATGGTATTTAGATCAATCTCTTTCCTGGATTTTAACTTCCTAACATTAAAATAAACAATGTCTGACCACTGGCTACTGACCACTATATTCAACAAATAAACAAGGGTAAGCACAGCGTCCCGAGTAAACAAAGCCCGAAGGGCTGAATAAACAAAAAAACGGCCCCACTCCACAAGAGAATGAGGCCGTTGTAAAATGTATGTGTTCAGACTATCAATGTCCTACAATCAGTTTGCGCATGCCAACGGCATTTCCGCTGCTGATTTTCACGAGGTACATGCCTTCCGGCAGTGATGACACGTTCAAGGTTACGGTCTGAAGTCCTTTGCTGTATTCGCGGGTGATGGTACGACCGGTCGCATCAATGAGCGATACTTCCAGGTCGATATTCAACAACTCGCTGAATACAATTTGCACTTCGTCAAATGCTGGATTTGGACGCAACTGCACTCCCTGTAGCCATGCTGGCTCCTGGGTAGCAGAAGTGTTTCCTACGGTCACAGCATCAATGGTGAAGCTACATCCGTTTGCGTCGGTAACCAACACTACGTATTCACCTGCATTCAGATTGCTTGGGTCTTCTTCGGTAGAAACCAATTCGCCGTTCAGAGTCCACTCGTAGGTGAATGGGCCTTCGCCGGCAACAGAAATATTGATCGCTCCGATTCCCTGGCTGTCCTGGTCGTTTGTCACAGACACAACAACAATTTCAGCAGGTGGAGTTACTTCTACGGTAAATGAACAAGTCCCCTCATTTCCGTTTGCATCGGTGTAGGTGTAGGTCTGTGTTGTGATGCCCGTTGGGAAATCTGAACCGCTAGGCAAGCCAGCAGTGAGATCCCAGTTGCCACCACTGCTCAAACAGTTGTCAACCGCAACCGGTGCATCGTATGCAACCGGATTTTCGGATGGACAGATCACAATATTGGCCGGGCAGGTAACAGATGGTGCCAGGTTATCAACTACTTCCACGTCTACAACCAATTCGGTTGAGTTGCCGGAATTGTCGGTGACAACTACAGTAACTGAATTGATTCCAACGCGCTCACAATCCAACACAGCAGGCTCGATGGTGACAGAGGCAACAGCACAGTTGTCTGTTGCAAGCAGGTCCAATGTTGACTGGTTGAGTGCAACAGTTCCGTCGGCACCTAATGCCAGAGTTGTGTTCTGCACTGCTACTGCTGGAACATCGGTATCCGTGGATGCGATGCTTGCCTCCAGGGTACTGCTACATCCATTTGCATCGGTAATCACTACAGAGTAATCACCTGCGCCAACGCCAGTAAGATCAGATGCTGTAGATCCTGTATTCCACAAGTAAGTGTACGGATCAACACCACCTTCTGTTTGAGTTGTAATGGATCCATTATTGTCAGTAGGACAAACCACATCCTCTACATTGTCGATGGCTGCAACAAGTGCATCTGGCTCCGTAATGGTGGTGTTTTGTGTCGTTTCACAACCATCAGAGTCGATTACACTTACCGTGTAAACGCCTGCTGCCAGATTATTGATATTGGATGTAGTACCTCCATTACTCCAGTTGTAGGTAAATGGAGAAGTACCTCCTTGCAGTGTTACTGCCGCAGTACCATTAGTCTGGCCAAAACAGGAAACATCAGTAGTTCCAATTGAAGCAGAAATGGCACAGCTAAATGCATTTACATTTACACTTTCGGTGGAAGAACAACCGTTTCCGTCGGTAACAATTACCGTGTAGGATCCCGGAGCCAGACCAGAAATAGTCTGTGTGGTTTCTCCGGTATTCCATTCGTAGGTGTATGGTCCAACCCCACCAACTGTATTGGCAGTAGCTGTCCCGTCATTTGCACCAAATTCTGTCTCGTGCGTAACAGATGTGTTTGGATCAAGCAACAATGGCTGTGTGATATTTACACTCAGGGTAGCCGGGCAGTTGTTTGCATCGACAATGTCAACGGTGTAAGTACCAGGTGCAAGTCCAGTAATTGTTTGATCGGTTGAGCCGTTGCTCCACGCATAGGTAACAGGATCTTCTGCGCCAACCAAACTTACGGTTGCACTACCATTTGCATCACCAAAGCACGTAATGTTCTGACCAGAAATGCTTGCGCTCAATGCACAGTCGAAACTGTTTACTGTTACGGTTTGCTGGTCGGTACATCCGTTTAGGTCGGTTACAACTACAGTGTACGTGCCTGGAGCCAGACCGGTAATAGTCTGTGTGGTTTCTCCATTGCTCCATGCGTAGGTATAGTCTGCGGTTCCACCTTGTGGATTTGCAGTGGCTGTTCCATCATCTACTCCATTCATAGTTTGAGCAGAAGCAGATGCATTTGCAACAAGTTCTGCTGGTTCGTTAATAATAACCGTTGCGCCGGCCGTACAACCTTCGCCATCGGTTACAACTACTTGGTATGTTCCTGCACTGAGGCCGGTTACACTTTGAGTGGTTTGACCGTTGCTCCATGCATAGCTGTAGTCTTCATCACCACCACCGGCATTCACTGTTGCTGAACCATTTTCAAGGCCATTACATGAAACCTGAG